>NZ_KB894233.1 GCF_000374405.1 Riemerella columbina DSM 16469 | reverse complement strand
GACTTGTATTTTTCTAATATTTTACACCATAAATCCTTCAAGGTGTCGGTTTTACACCATTTTCGATAATGATAATATACCGATTGCCACGAAAGTGTTTTTTCTTTGAAAAAAGATTCTACGGGTAATAAATGCCACTGAATTCCTGTTTTTAATTTGAAAATAATAGCATCTACCACTTCTTCTAAAGGAACTGTTACTTGAAATCCTCTTTTTGCTCGTGGCAAATGTGGGATTATTTCATCTTTTATTGTATCTTTGTCGAGTATTTTATACATCATAGGGTTGACTTTGAAATGATTATGTTTTGCAATACAAATTTCGTCAACCCTTTTTTGTTTTCCAAAAAAAAGTTTAAATCAGTTCTATGTATAAATGAAACAATGAATATATCTACGAATACGACTGACTTATGTAGTATGCCTAGTAATTTTACGTGGAGCACTACGCCTAACCTCAAAATTATTGGTAATAATATGGGAACTTCTATACAAGTAAAAGCACTTGGAGATGGATTAGGTTATATACATTTAAATTTTACTAATGGTCAAAAAGTTTCTCAAAAAATATGGGTAGGTAAACCTAATGTTACTATTAACCAGAATTTTACTAATTTAAATAATAGGCTAAGTTTATCATTAAAAAGTACTATAGAAGGTATAAGTGTAACTGAGCAGGGAGTTATTGAAAATGATGTAATTTGGTATAGACCAACACAAAATATAACTAGAAATGGTGGGTTTAATTATTCTTTTTCTGTTCCAAATATGGTAATTGAATACCCTATTCAAATAACGACTTCAAATAAATGTGGAGTTCAAAGTAAAACAGAAATTTTTATGCCTGATTCAACTGATTGTGGTTATTTTGCAACAAAAGAAGGAGGAGATAATTACAATATTGTTAATCCTTGTTCTGATTACACTAATTCTATGAGTTTGCTTAAAAGTCAAAACTCTAAAATTAATAATTTAAATGCTGTTATATACAATTCATTAGGAGAACCAATATTATCAACTAATAATTTAAAATTTAGTCTAAAATCTGTAATGACTGGTACTTACTACTTAAAAATTTTTAAAAATGGTAGTTTAGTACATACACAAAAATTGATTAAACATTAATTAGTTACTTTATGATAAATCACCTCAAAAATGAGGTGATTTTTATTGTATTTTGATTTAGATTAATATTTTAGTGTTTTTGAAACAAAATTTTTATACTAATGAAGAAACTACTAGGAATTTATTTGCTTAGTTTGGCAATTTTTATCGTTTTCTATCCTTTAATAGAAGGGGAGGCGTATAGTTTAAAGTTGGTGTTTAGATCTGCTATTGTAGCTTTAGGAGTGCCTTTGGCTTTTTTAGTGATAAAACCTTATAAAGAAAAATAGACTGCAAGACTAAAAAATAAAAATCCTCACTCTAATTCAAAAGTAAGGATTCTTATTTATATTTTGTTTTAAGTTTAAGGATAAGGGGCTAATTCTACCTCTAACCCGTCCAATTCTTCCGTAATATGAAGTTGACAGCCCAATCTTGAATTGTCTTCTACATGAAAGGCTTCTGCAAGCATCGCATCTTCCTCTGCGGACATTTCGGGTAGTGCTATATCATTGAGCACATAAACTTGACAAGACGCACACATCGCCATACCACCACAAACCCCTACGGTACCTTCTTCAGCAAGTTCGTAAGCGCGAACCACTTCCATAAGGTTCATAGACATATCGGTAGGTGCTACAATATCGTGCTGTACGCCTTCTCTATCGGTTATTTTTAAATGAATATCAGCCATTAATCAATCTTTTTTACTACTGCTTTTTCCGCTTCTTTACGGGTGCCATCAAAACCATCTACACCACTCACGGTAGTATATTTTAGTACATATTTTTTACCAGGATTTAATCGGTTATAAACGCTTTGGCACATCAGGGTTGCCTCGTGAAAACCACAAAGAATTAATTTTAACTTTCCAGGGTAGATATTCACATCACCGATGGCATAAATCCCTTCTCTATTGGTTTGATAGTCTAGTGAATTATTAACTTTAATCGCATTTTTTTCAATTTCCAATCCCCAATCGGCAATCGGTCCTAATTTTGGCGTTAAACCAAATAATGGAATAAAATAATCGGTATCAATTCTAAAAGTTTCTTCCTCTTTTTTCACTGTAATACCTTCAATATGCCCATCACCATGAAGTTCTACTACCTCTGCAGGCGTTATCAAATTGATTTTTCCTTGGTCTTTTAAAGCCTGTACTTTTTCTACTGAATCTAGTGCACCTCTAAATTCGTTTCTTCTATGGATTAAAGTGACTTCCTTTGCCACATTGGCTAAAAAGATACTCCAATCCAAAGCCGAGTCGCCACCACCTGCAATAACAATTCTTTTATCTCTAAACTGCTCAGGATTTTTTACAAAATATTCAACCCCTTTTTCTTCATAATCTGCAATATTTTCAATAGGTGGCTTTCTTGGTTCAAAAGTTCCAAGCCCACCCGCTATGGCTACTGCTTTCGCTCTGTGTACTGTACCTTTATTAGTAACGACTTCAAACCATTCGTCATCCACCTTATCTAATGTTACTGCCGTTTCTGCTAAAGTGAACCCTGGTTGAAATTGTTTAATTTGTTCCATTAGATTATCTACCAGTTCCCCCGCATTTACCGAAGGATACCCAGGGATATCGAATATGGGTTTTTTAGGATACAATTCTGCTAACTGTCCACCTGGCTGAGGTAGCGCATCTATAATATGGCATTTCAATTTTAATAATCCAGCTTCGAATACGGCGAAGAGTCCTGTAGGCCCTGCCCCTATGATGAGTAAATCAGTAGTAATCATTTTTTAATTATTTTGTAATGAATTCTATATCTTTGCAAAAGTAGTAATTTTTGACTAATTTTAGGTTGAGTTTTATCATATAACCGCTCAAAATTAAGTTGGCAATGTTTTTGCAAAACTAACCATAGAATTTTAATTATTTTTAAAATGAAAAAAGCAATACAATTATTCTTAATAGTTTGGACCATTAGTTTATTCTCTCAGGTCAATAATATAAAATCAGGGGAATTTTTGAAATATAGAATCCATTATGGTATTCTCAATGCGGGATTTGCGACTTTAAATGCTAACCAAACCAATTACCAAGGCGCACCACATTTTTATGTAAAAGGCTATGGCTATACTACGGGAGCAGTAAAAGCGTTTTTTAAAGTAGAAGACACCTACGAAAGTTTTATTAATATCAATACGGGATTGCCAAGTTTCTATGTGAGAAATGTTCGTGAGGGTAGCTATACGCAACATTTACAAACGGTGTTTAATCACAATAATAATACACTCATTCTTACCAATAAAGAAAAACCATCGGAACGCCCTAAGACTTTAAAATCAGTAAGAGGAATTCAGGATATGCTTTCTGCATTTTATTATTTAAGAAGTCAAAATCCTTCTGATTTGAAAGTCGGAAGCGTTTTAAGGGTAAATATTTGGATTGATGATGAGATGTTTCCATTCCAATTAAGAGTAGCGGGCGTAGAAACGAAAAAGACAAAATTTGGCGATGTAGAATGTCTTAAAATAATTCCTTCGGTTATGAGTGGGCGTGTGTTCAAGGATAAAGAAGGTGTTACCATGTGGGTGACTAATGACGCCAACCATATTCCCGTAGAACTAAAAGCAGAATTGGTAGTCGGATCTCTAAAAGCCAGTTTATATCAATATAAAAATGTAAAATATCCCATTAACTTCAAGTAAAAAACGACAATAACCATGAATAAAATCACAACATTATTTAATATAAAATATCCTATCATCCAAGGCGGTATGGTATGGCATAGTGGCTGGCGATTGGCATCTGCGGTGTCCAATAGCGGTGGTCTAGGACTTCTAGGTGCAGGCAGTATGTACCCGGATGTTTTAAGAGAGCATATTCAAAAATGCAAAAAAGCTACGACCAAACCTTTCGGGGTTAATGTACCGATGCTCTATCCTAACCTTGATGAAATTATAGAAATTATTTTGGAAGAAGGGGTAAAAGTGGTGTTTACTTCAGCAGGAAATCCAAAAACTTACACAGAAACGCTTCAAAAAGAAGGCTTGAAAATTGCACATGTCGTCTCTTCCCTTAAATTCGCACAGAAATGCGAGGCGGCAGGAGTTGATGCGGTAGTAGCAGAAGGTTTTGAAGCAGGGGGACACAATGGTAGAGACGAAACGACCACCTTTTGTTTAATCCCCAATGTAAGGCGACATGTGTCTATTCCATTAATTGCTGCTGGCGGTATTGCAACGGGTGCTCAAATGAAAGCCGCTATGGTTTTAGGTGCAGATGGCGTTCAGATAGGCTCTCGTTTTGCCGCGACTACTGAGGCAAGCGCTCATGATAATTTTAAACAAAAAATAGTAGAGGCCAAAGAAGGCGATACACTTTTAACCTTAAAAGAACTCGCCCCAGTTCGTTTACTTAAAAATAAATTCTTTTATGATTTAGAAGCCCTCTACGACCAAGGTAGAAATCCCGAAACTTTAAAAGCCACACTTGGTAGAGCCAGAGCCAAAAAAGGAATGTTTGAAGGGGATTTGGACGAAGGCGAACTAGAAATTGGTCAAGTTTCCGCATTAATTGACGACATTATTCCTGTAGAAAAGGTATTCTCGCGATTGATTAAAGAGTTTAATGCTGCCCATTGTGCAGATTTAGGATAGAGAACGGTGGGGCGATATAGCCATTTTAGATTGGTAAAAAATACTTATATTTGAGCCAAACTAAATATAATTGTTATGAAAAGTAAACATCCTAAGGGATTACCTTACCTATTTTTTACCGAAATGTGGGAGCGTTTTGGCTATTATCTTATATTGGGAATCTTCGTATTATATATGATAGACCCGTCTGATAATGGTGGATTAGCCTTTGATGATAAGAACGCTGATGATATTTTCGGAACCTTTATTGCACTCACTTATCTGACGCCATTTTTAGGCGGTTTTTTAGCAGATAGAGTGTTAGGATATATTAAAGCGGTTTATATTGGTGGTGTATTGATGGGGCTTGGCTATATTGGTTTAGGTGTCTTCAAGGAATTACCAATGTTTTATGCCTCTTTAGGGTTAATTATTGTGGGGAATGGTTTCTTTAAACCGAGTATTTCCACATTATTAGGGAACTTATATTCAGAAGAGCCTTATAAAGTCAATAAAGATGCGGGATATAATATCTTCTATATGGGGATTAATATTGGGGCATTCATTTGTAATATTATTGCAGCATTTATGCGTAATAAATTTGGCTGGGGCGAGGCGTTCATTACCGCAGGAGTTGGAATGTTTCTTGGATTGATTATCTTTACCATAGGCAGGAAACATATCCTTAGAGCTAATATTCTAAAACCCATTCAAGAAGGAGATACTACAATTACTTCTGTATTATTAAAAGTATTTGCACCCGCAATGGCTTTTGGTGCTTTAGGTTGGTTTATACCAGGAATTATTTTTGGTTCTAACACTACCGATGCGTTTATTTTTGCTTGTATTCCAGTCATTGTGTTTTATATATCATTATATGTTAAAGCCAATGCCCAAGATAAACGACCAATTGGGGCTTTATTGGCAATCTTTGCAGTGAGTTTAATGTTCTGGGCAGTGTTTAAGCAAAATGGTACAGCACTGACACGATGGGCGAAATATTATACCGATAGAAGTGTTCCTACCATTGCAGAAAAACCTTTGGAAAGTATTTATTTAGTAGATGATAAAGATTTTAGAACCCACGAAGTTCCAAAATATGATGCACAGTATCAAGCGGTAAAAGATAATAATGGCGATAATGTGGTAGAGCAGGGGCAAGATGTTTATTTTAGAAATATAAGTTCTGAGCAACGCGCTTATTTAGAAGTTAATCCAGACCAAAAAGTATTTTTATACAACACCGAGTTATTTCAATCTATCAATCCATTTTGGGTCATTGTATTAACGCCTGTAGTGGTAGGCTTCTTTATGATGCTAAGGCGAAAAGGGAAAGAACCTTCTACACCGGCTAAGATTGTATTAGGCTTATTTATTTCTGCACTCAGTTGTTTGGTCATGGTGGGTGCGGTTTATGCAGGGGACAATGGTATGGTTAAAGTATCGCCATGGTGGCTAGTTGCGGCTTATGGGGTGATTACGGTTGGGGAACTTTGTTTATCGCCAATGGGGCTTTCTTTGGTATCCAAACTTTCGCCACCGAGATTAACTGCTTTAATGATGGGTGGATTTTTCCTATCTACGGCTATTGGCAATAAACTTTCAGGAGTATTGTCCAGCCTATGGTTTGATTACGATAACAAAGCCAACTTCTTCTTAGTTAATTTTGGGCTACTTCTTATTGCGACATTAATTGGTCTGTCTATTCTAAAAAGTTTGAATAGAGCAATGGGGGAGCATAAGTAGTGCGGCTATAAGTATAAAATGTGTATCCCATTCTAAAACATAAATGATAAGTTTTTAGGATGGGATATTACTTTTGTAATAAGATAATGACACTAATTTTTTCAAAATAATAAAGTATAGTCACCATTGGCGTATTGTTCAGCACCTCCACCAAGTCTGTATTGGTATTATAAATAGAGTTTTTAACATTGAAAACCAATCGATCTACTTTGCGTTCAACCAATTTCTTTTTCGATTTCAGTTCAACCGTTTTTATTTCTTTTTCAATCAGTTGACTGAGGCTATCTTTCTTATCTTTTTGAGCATTCAATATTGTAAAACCAAAAAGGCAAATAATGGCAATAAGTTTTTTCATAAGTTGATGGGTATTAGATTACGGTGAGACATCACTCACATTCATCAAGACAAAAATAAAGTAAATTCATTTCCTATACACTAGCCGAATAGATAGTTTTTAAGTTGTTTATAATAAAACATAAACCTCTTATTATTAGTGCTTTGCAATGATTGGTGCGAAAGTAAAAAAAAACGATACGCAAGACTGCCAATGAGCAAGGTATCAATATTGTGGGGAAAGGCTCAGTAAAGGTAATGTTAAACGGTCGTATCGTCCAACTTTCGGGTAGTGAACTGGCTTCGTATCTAAAAGGAATGCAATCCAACGATGTGGTAAAAGTAGAAGTCATTACTTCGCCACCCGCCAAATATGATGCTGAGGACAATGGAGGATTAATCAATATCATCACAAAACAGCGAACACGGGATTTATTTAGTGGAAATTATTCAACTTCGGCAACGAAGAGTACTCAATTTTCGTATGCCAATAATTTAGGATTGAACTATCGAAAAAACGATTTTCAAGCCTTAGTTCGAGTGCGACAATCGGATAGAAATCAAAAGGTTTATGAAAATCAGAATATTCTTTTTACTAATAAAAACCGATTGAATAACCACGCGGATAGAGAAGACCATTCCCAAAATTGGGGCGTTAACGCGGACATTTCCTATCAAACTTCCGATAAAAATCAATTGGGATTGGTGTATGATTTCAGTCATTACAAAAATCAATACGATAATAAAAATACAACCGCTTATTTATCAGCAACACAGGTGGATTCTACGCTTTATACCACTTCTAATTATAGCAAACCTGCAACCGCCCATACCTTAAGTTTATATAATGATTATCAATTAGATTCGCTGGGTTCTCAATTGAGTTTTGTGGCAAATTATTTTGATAATCGTTCCAATTCTTCTTTGGAGTTCTATACCAAAAATCAACAGCAATCTTCGGCGACTTGGAATACCAGCGACCTTAATTATAAGGTGATTTCGGGTCAGGTAGATTTGAATAAGAATACTTCATTGTTGAACTACGAAACGGGTGTCAAATGGACACGTTTCGATAATGAATCCATCATTCAATATTATACTCAAAATAATAACCAATGGGTGGCAGACCCTACACGCTTTAATCAATTTCAGCTGACAGAAGATAATTATGCGGCTTACCTATCTCTTAAAAAATCGTTTTCAGACCAATGGACAATGAAAGTCGGTGCTCGATACGAATATACAGATATGAAAGCCCATGACCCTTCCAATGCCACAAGTTTTGGAAAATCGTATGGGAATTTCTTTCCTAATTTGAATGTAATGTATCGCTTACCTAATCACTCTTGGTCTTTGAACTACAACAAGCGTATCAATCGACCATCTTTGGGACAGTTGAACCCTTTTAAATGGTACTCTAATCCTTATATGTATAATGTGGGAAATCCATTATTGCAGCCTTCTATTACACACAATTTAGAACTCAATTATGTATATGATAATGCTTTTTTAGTAGGGATATTTGGTACACAGCAAACCGATGCCTATGGAGCATTAATCCAAGTGGAAAATGGTATTAAAAAGACGATTACAGAGAATATGTATTCAATCCGAAATATTGGAATGAATCTGTCTTTGGAACAGCGTTGGTTTTCATTTTGGAATGTCTCTGCCAATGCCACAGGTTTTTACTCAAAATCTGAAACGGATAATGCTTTAGTAAAATCTTTAGATGGGTATTCGTTGAGTTATTCTATTAATAATGCGTTTACTTTAAACTCCGATAATAATTGGATGGTGTATGTTAATTTTTGGAATGCTCTACCAGGCAAAGAGTCTAATACCGAAACCAAAAGCCTATCGAATCTAAGTTTCGGAACGCGTTTTAATTTGATGGATAAAAAATTGAATTTTAATCTTCGCGTCAATGATGTATTAAAAGGGACAGTAAGTGAAGGTTATTTATATTACGATTCTTTCAACCAATTTTATAGCAACTATTACGATAGTAGAAGCATCACTTTAGCGATAACCTATAATTTTGGTATCGATAAAACGAGAGTTAAAAATATTAACTTTAGAGATAAGTATAGGGCAAATTAACCCTATACTTGTCTTTTTATTTATTAAGAAGCATTGCGGCCTCCTTAGCGGCATAAGTGAAAATCATATCGGCACCTGCGCGTTTAAAGCAGGTTAAACTTTCTAAAATCACTTTATCGTTGTCTAACCAACCATTTTGTGCTGCCGCTTTTAGCGTGGCATATTCACCACTTACTTGATAAACCGCAATGGGAATATCAATGATGTCGCGTACTTTAGAAACAATATCCAGATAAGGCATCCCAGGTTTTATCATAATGATATCTGCGCCTTCGTCTACATCTTTTAAAACTTCATTAATGGCCTCTCTAGAGTTATGAAAATCCATTTGATAAGTTTTTTTATCTTTTGGAATATCGTTGGATTCTTTTGGAGCACTATCTAAAGCACTTCTAAAAGGACCATAAAAAGAACTGGCGTATTTAGCCGCATAAGATAAAATACCAACATGGTGGTAACCGCTTTCTTCTAACCCTTCTCTGATTGCTTGTACACGACCGTCCATCATATCACTTGGGGCTATAATATCGGCACCCGCTTCCGCTTGAGAAATAGACATTTTTACCAAAGCTTCTACTGTCGCATCGTTATCTACAACACCATTGGTAATGATACCATCGTGACCGTAGATGGAGTAGGGGTCTAGCGCAACATCGGGCAATACTACCATATTAGGTAGTGCAGATTTAATGGCTCTAATGGTTTGTTGCATCAATCCGTTGGGATTCCATGCTTCTGTCCCTTTGTTATCTTTTAAGTTTTCAGAAACTTTCATGTAGAGATTAACGGCTGTTACTCCTAAGTCGTAGAGTTCTTGGCATTCTTTTACCGTTAAATCGATACTTCTACGGTAGATACCTGGCATAGAGGGAATGGGCTCTTGTTTATTTTCGCCTTCCATTACGAACATAGGCATTACGAAGTCGGCGGTGGTTAGATGGCTTTCTCTAACCAATCTTCTTAGGTTTTCGTTGCCTCTTAATCTTCGGTTTCTAGAATATATTAGCATGAACTTATAGTTTTGGAATTATTTTTGTTTTGCAAATTTAACAAGACTTTAATAGAATTCAATGTTGTATATTGATTTTATTTTTAATAGTTTTGTAAACTAAGAATTAATAAGCCTATGAAACAATTTTTATATTCTATACTTTTTGCATTTCTGATGGTACCTAGCGCTGTATTGAACGCCCAATCTTTTAGAGAGCCGTTGTCACTTCAGCAGAAGTCAGACGATGGGGTATTGGTGGCTTATCCTAATCCTGCTAAGGATTTTATTATTCTTAAAACTAAAAATCCTAAGGTTAAGGTTAAAAATGTAACATTTTATTCCATTATAGGAGTAGAGGTGGCTAATGTTAGCCTTGATTCCAACTATGCAGAAGTAAGATTGGATCGTTTAAAGCCAGGGAAGTACTTGATGAGATATTTACTTAGTGATAATACCCAGAAAGTCACACAAATTATTAAACAATAGTTAATTAAGGTAAATTAATCCTCAAATATTTTCTGCGGACGCTTGTCCTCACCGATGGCAACTAGGGTGAAATCTCCTCCTACGGCTTTCTGTCTGTTATCGGCATACATTTCTTCAATAAAGACTTCTACATTCACTTTTACGCTTGTATTACCTACATATTTTACTCTTCCAATTAATTCTACCAAAGTATCGGCAGGAATAGGCTTTTTAAAATCAATACTATCACAACTGACGGTAACAAAAGACTTTCTAGCAAATCGGGTTGCGGTGATAAAGGCAACTTCGTCCATCATTTCCATAACTGTACCTCCAAACATGGTGTTGTGATGATTAGTGATATTAGGAAATACTACCTTAAAGATATGAGTTTCAGATTGTTTTATTTTTTCGTCGTAGTTCATTGTTGAGTTTTTTTTCAATGAGGGCAAATATAGAATTTTCTTTAGAAATAGGAAACTTTAGACCATCGTTTTAGGGAGCATCATCTTTGTATAATCACTAAATAAAGTGGATATGGCTCTAATCTTAAATTCGGTTGCTGGTTCGTATAGAATTTATTAACTTTGTCCAAATTAATTGAAAATAAAAAAATAAAAATAATGAGTCAATTTGATGTTACCGTTATCGGTTCAGGTCCAGGTGGTTATGTGGCAGCGATCCGTTGTGCACAATTAGGATTTAAAACTGCAATTATCGAAAAATATTCTACTTTAGGTGGTACTTGTCTTAATGTCGGCTGTATTCCTTCTAAGGCACTATTGGATAGTTCAGAACATTTTGAAAATGCTAAGCATAACTTTGCAAACCATGGAATCCTCATCAACGAGCCAAAGGCAGACCTTGCCAGAATGGTGGAAAGAAAAAATGAGGTGGTAGAGCAAACGACTAAAGGGATTAATTTCTTAATGGACAAAAACAAAATTACTGTTTTTGAAGGATTGGGAAGTTTTGAGTCGGCGACTAAAATTAAAATTACCAAAAATGATGGTTCATCAGAAAGTATAGAGTCAAAATATACGATTATCGCGACAGGGTCTAAGCCTTCATCGTTACCATTTATTACTTTAGATAAAGAGCGTGTAATTACTTCTACGGAAGCGCTTAACCTTAAAGAAATTCCTAAACACCTTATCGTCATTGGTGGTGGTGTCATTGGTCTAGAATTAGGTTCTGTATACAAGAGATTAGGCTCTGAAGTAACGGTAGTAGAATATCTAGATAAAATTATCCCAGGAATGGATGGGGCGCTGTCTAAAGAATTACAAAAAGTGCTTAAAAAACAAGGCGTGAAATTCCAACTTTCTACGGCGGTATCTGCGGTGTCAAGAGAAGGGGATACTGTAAAAGTTACAGCGCAAGATAAAAAAGGTAAAGACATTAGCCTAGAAGGCGATTATTGTTTAGTAGCTGTGGGTAGAAGACCTTATACCGATGGTTTAGGTTTAGAAAATGCTGGTGTAGAGTTAGACGAAAGAGGACGCGTAAAAGTTAACGACCATCTTCAAACTAATGTCTCTAATATCTACGCTATTGGTGATGTGGTAAAAGGAGCGATGTTGGCTCACAAGGCAGAAGAAGAAGGTGTTTTTGTTGCTGAAACTTTGGCAGGACAGAAACCACATATTAACTATAACTTAATTCCAGGCGTAGTTTACACTTGGCCAGAAGTGGCAGGCGTAGGTAAAACGGAAGAGCAATTGAAAGAAGAAGGCGTTGCCTATAAGTCTGGAAGTTTCCCAATGCGTGCGCTTGGTAGAAGCCGTGCAAGTGGTGATATCGATGGATTAATCAAAGTATTAACCGACGAGAAAACGGATGAAATCTTAGGGGTACACATGGTAGGTGCTAGAGCAGCAGATATGATTGCAGAAGCCGTAGTAGCAATGGAATTCCGTGCGAGTGCTGAAGATATTGCAAGAATTTCTCATGCACACCCTACTTATACTGAAGCAATTAAGGAAGCCGCTTTAGATGCTACGGGTAAACGAGCTATTCATATGTAATTTGCATAACAATATAATTATCAAAGTCTTCCGTTAATATTTCGGAAGGCTTTTTATGTTTAATTTAATCTTAGGCTTTAGCGTTGAGGTATCTCATTAAAAAATCGTATTTTTGAAACACTAATCTATTTTACCTAGAAACTCATCTATCATGATTAACAAAATATATATTTCGATTACTTTATTAGTTGCGAGTTTATTTAGTGCTCAATCGCCCTTATGGTTAAGACATTCCCAAATTTCACCAGATGGGAAATCAATTGTGTTTTCGTATAAAGGTGATATATACAAAGTGTCAACTAATGGTGGACAAGCAATAAGGCTCACCACCCATCCAGCGTTTGATTCCGAACCTATTTGGTCGCCAGACAGCCAACGCATTGCCTTTATGAGTGATAGGGAAGGGGGGTATCAGCGTTTATTTATCATGTCTGCTAATGGCGGGACTGCCAAGCAACTGACTTTTCATTCCCAAAAAGCGAATCCATTGGCTTTTACCCCTGATGGTAACAATATCGTATACGCTGCTAATTTACAAAACGACTATCAAAATGTAAGGTTTCCAAAATACGAACAAGTTTACCAAATTCCTATTGATGGCGGTCAGCCTAAAAGATTGCTAGATTGGCCTACACAAGCCCTTTCTTTTTCCGATGATGTTATTTATTTTGAGGATTTAAAAGGAGGCGAAAACAAATGGCGAAAGCATCACCGCTCCTCGGTGACAAGAGATATATGGACTTACCAGCCTAAAAGCCAATCTTACAAAAGAATAATTGATTGGAAGGGGGAAGATAGAAACCCCGTAGTGTCTAAAGATGGGCAAACCCTTTACTTTTTAAGTGAACGAGATGGACAGTTTAATATTTATAAATCTAATATTTCTCAATCTAATCAAGTACAGCAGTTAACTTTTCACAAAGATTTTCCTGTACGGTTTTTGTCTGTATCGGATAATGGTTTAATTTCCTATGGCTATGCGGGGGAACTTTATACTTTAAAAGAAGGGGAATCGCCTAAAAAATTGAATATCAGTATTACCACAGATGTGCCAGAGCATCAGTCGGAGTATAAAACATTTACTTCTGGGGCTACCTCTTCTGCGGTGTCGCCAGATGGAAAGCAAGTGGCATTTGTGGTAAGAGGGGAAGTATTTGTAACGGCGACTGATTACAATACCACTAAACAAATTACCGAAACGCCTGCGGCAGAAGCTGGGGTAACCTTCGGAGCAGATGGTAGAATTTTAGTCTATGCCAGTTACCGAGAGGGCTATTGGGATTTGTATAAAGCAGAGATTCAACGCTCTGAAGATGCTAATTTTCCAAACGCCACTTTAGTAAAGGAAGAAAAATTGATTCCTAATGATACTTCGGAAAAAATGTATCCTCAATTTTCACCTGATGGAAAAGAAATTGCGTTTGTCCAAGACCGCAACCGATTGGCAGTCTATAATCTACAAGATAAAACCATTAGAAAAATTACCGATGACCGCTATCAAGTAGAGCGCAATGGCGATATTACCTTTCAATGGTCGCCTGATTCTAAATGGTTTGTGGTAGAATATGTGGCGAGACATCATGCTCCGTATTATGACATTGGCATCATTAAGGCAGATGGTACGCAGCCCGTATTTAATTTAACGGATAGTGGCTATTTTGATACCAACCCGCGCTGGGCGTTGGGCGGCGATGCTATTATTTGGAGTTCCGAAAGGTATGGTATGAGAAATCACGCGTCTTGGGGTTCTATGCGAGATGAAATGATGGTGTTTCTTAACAAAGAAGCCTACGATGAGTATAAAATGAATAAAGAGGAATACGAACTCTTTAAAAAAGATAATCCTAATGAAGAACCTAAAGATAAAGAGGACGGCGATAAAACGGCTAAAAATAAGAAAAAAGAAGATAAAAAATCTAAAATAAAACCCATTAAAATAGATTTTGAAAATATTCAAGAACGGATTGTAAGATTAACCCCGAATGCTTCTAATTTAGGCGATGCTATTATTACTGAAGATGGTAAAAAATTATATTATTTAGCCTCTTTTGAAAGTGGCTACGATTTATGGGAACACGATTTAAGAGATAAATCTACAAAACTGCTTTCTAAACTTAATGGTCGCTCTATGCATTTTGACACCGATAAAAGTGGCAAGGAAATTTTCCTGCTAGGGTCTAGTCAAATGAAGAAATTAGACAAGGATAAAAAAGTCAAAGATATTAAATATAAAGCCTCGATGAAGTTGGATTTGCCAAAAGAGCGAGCTTTTATGTTCGATATGGTAAAGCGTGAGGAGCAGGAGCGTTTTTATGTTAAAGATATGCATGGTGTAGATTGGGAGCAATTAACCACTCAATATCAAAAGTTTTTACCTTATATAAACAACAACTATGATTTTTCCGAAATGTTGAGCGAGTTGTTGGGGGAACTTAATGTATCGCACACGGGGTCTGGTTATCGTACTTCTGGGAACGCATTCCAATCCACCGCAGAGTTGGGATTACTATACACCGCAGTTGATAATGGTTTAAAAATTGATGAAGTATTGATTAATGGACCATTTGATAATGCCCGTTCTAAAGTGAAGGCTGGCGATATTATTGAAAAAATAGATGGTAAATCCATTACTCTAGACCAAGACTTTTATGCATATCTTCAAGGAAAAATTGGACAAAAAATACTGGTGTCTTTATATAGTCCGAAAAATGGCAAACGCTGGGACGAAGAAATTAAAGGTATTAGTAGTTCAGATTGGAATGAATTATTGTATCAGCGTTGGATAAAACAAAGAGCTGCCGATGTAGAACGCTGGTCTAATGGTCAATTAGGCTATGTCCATATCCGCTCTATGGGCGATGGTAGTTTTAGAGAAGTCTATTCCGATGCGTTGGGGAAATATAATGATAAGTTGGGGATGGTGATTGACATTAGAAATAATGGTGGCGGACGATTACACGAAGATGTAGAAGTATTCTTTAGCGGTAAAAAATATCTTACCCAAATGATTAGAGGACAACGCTATGCCGATATGCCTAGCCGAAGATGGAATAAACCCTCTATTATGGTGGTGAATGAGGCGGACTATTCCAACGCTCACGGAACCCCTTGGGTTTATCAGCATACGAAAATTGGTAAATTGGTAGGTGCACCCGTGCCAGGGACAATGACTTCGGTTAATTGGGTAACGCTACAAGACCCATCATTATATTTTGGAATTCCCGTGGTGGGTTATCAAAAAGCAGATGGGAGTTATCTAGAAAATTTTGAACTTCAGCCCGATGTATTGGTAACATTAGACCCTAAAAGTGCAACCCATGGGGAGGATAACCAGTTGAAAAAAGCAGTAGAAGAATTATTAAAACAAATAAAACCTAAGTTATGAAAATAGCCCGATATTGTGCTATCATTTTTGGATTTCTGGCTTTAGGGGAGTTGATTGTGTATTTTACGCATATCAAGTTTCCTTCTAGTCTTATAGGGATGTTTTTGCTGACGATTGCCCTTCATTTTAAATGGATAAAGGTGGAGTGGGTAAAAGGCATTGCCGATTTTTTATTGAATAATTTAGGGCTGTTTTTTATCCCGTCTTGTGTGGGCATTATGTTGTACTTTGATATTATTGGTAAAAATTTAGTAGCGATTATGCTATCTATTATTATCAGTACTGCATTGGTGATTTTAGTAACGGGAAAAGTTTATCAATTCATTAGAAAAAAGTTGAAGTAATGCAAGAGATGTTAGAGAATCCAATATGGCTTTTGGCGGTCACTTTTATATGTTATTATGCCGCGTTACTTTTACAAAAGCAATTTCCTACGCCTTTTTTAAATCCTATTTTAATGGCGGCGCTTATCATTATTGGTTATTTGAGTATTTTTAATATCAGTTTTGAAACTTATGAAAAGGCAGGACAGTTTATAGACTTTTTTTTAAAGCCTTCGGTAGTGGCTTTGGCTGTGCCATTGTATCTTCAATTAGAAAAAATAAGAAAACAATTGATTTCCGTTTTAGTTGCCCATCTTTTGGGAAGTTTAGTCGGTATTATAAGTGTTTGTGGTATTGCCAAACTTTTTGGAGCCCATCGAGAGATTATTGTGTCTTTAGCTCCAAAATCTGTTACTACTCCTATTGCAATTGAAGTATCGAAAACTTTAGATGGTCTGGTGCCGCTTACTGTGTCGGCGGTAATTATTACGGGATTGGTAGGCAGTGTGATAGGATTTCATATTTTAAGATGGACGGGTATAAAAAGTCCTATGGGGCAAGGTATTTCACTAGGGGCTTCGTCGCATGGAATGGGCATTATGATGTCGATGTCTTTAAGTGAAAAACACGCGGGATTTGCTAGTGTAGGGCTTATACTAAATGGTGTTTATACCGCACTGCTAGCCCCACCAATTATCCACTTAATGTTTTAGTTCTTTTTTTATCATACCATTTAATAATTGATACATAAAGCACCGCTTGAGGAAAGGATATTAAGAAATTTATGAAAAAACGATGCATCCAAATACTATAAAAATCTTCCGAATCCTAACTAAAGAAGCCGCATTTACCAAACACAGTGGCGTGGCAATAAGTATTACAAACCTTAGCGTTTGCTTAAAGCGTGGATTCATAACTTAAAAATTCTGAGGTTGTGATATGAGTTCCAAAGTGATGTACAATTTCTCGAAGCATATAATCTTGTTGCTGGCGATTAAATGCGGCACTAGCATCCGAGATAAGGACGGCGTGATAACCTTTGTCATGGGCTTCTCTCAAAGTGCTTTCTACACAAACATGTGTAGCGTAGCCCGCTAAATATAGTGTTTCTATTTTATTATTTCTTAGGTAAGCATCTAGATTAGACCCTGTAAATCCGCTAGCTCCTATTCTGCCTGTTACAACAAATTCCCCATTTGTAGGTGCTACGGAATTGTAAAATTGAGAACCGAAACCATCTTTTGGGAATGTGCCAGCATTGGGAATGGCTTTTCTTAGTCCGTATTGTCCATGGGCTAGTTCGGGATAGCCTTTTTCAAATCTTAATCCTACATGGATGATGGGCATTTTAATTTGTCTGGCGTGATGTACGGTTTTTTCGATATTAAGGATAGAAGTTTGCATTAGGGTTCTATCTTCTATTAGTAGACGGTTGAGTTTGCCGTCTGGATGCATCCATTCGTTTTGAGTTTCAATGAGAACTAGTGCTGAGGTTTGGGATTGGAATGTAGACATATTAATATGATTTAATGATTATTTTCAATAATTGTAAATAATTTACAATTGCAAAGTAAAGGGATTTATTTTATATTTGCAACAATCGTTGTAGATTATTTACAAAATATATTCTTGCTAAATTGTTGTAGATTTGAAAATGCTCTACTCATTTAAATACTGAATTGATAAAAAAGAGCAATTTTAGTTGTTCATTATTATTTATAAACATATATGAAACATCAGGAAAAAGAAACAGCCTTTGACTTCGATTTTTTGGAAAAGTTGGTTGTGGGTATCGGCGAAGTATCAGAAATTACGGATATTCCTACGCGACAAATTCGCTATTGGGAGGACAAAGGCATTATAAAAAGTCTTAGCGAAAATGGAAAAAATAGAAGATACGATTATAAAAATATTAAGAAAATACTATTGATAAAAGAATTGCTAGATGAGGGTTACACGCTAGATGCTTCTGCCGAAAAAGTGAGCAAGCGTATAGAAATGATAGAAGCCACTTTTAATCAGTTAAAGAAAAATCATCATTAACGCTAGAGTTTTCCTAATCTATGACTACGCATCCATTATTGTCAAAAGAAATTTCTGAATTTGTAGCGACTTTTAACCCGCGAGAAGCCTTGTCGGTGTTGCTGAAAAAGCCATTATTTCCTGAGGTTACTAATCAACAATTGGTACAGCAAATAGAAGGTCGGGCTATTGCGGCTAAAAAACTGCCTTTTCTAGATAGAACAGATATTTTGTTTCCCCCAAAGCTTAATTTAGAACAAACTTCATCGCAAACAACGGCAGCATACAAGGCACAGCAGGTTTCGGGAACGCGTTTTTTGGATTTAACTTGTGGTTTCGGGATTGATGCCTATTTTCTATCAGCTCATTTTGAAGAAACCACATTGGTGGAACGCAACACAGCTTTAATGGAAATGGTGATGCACAATTGGGATGCCTTATCCAAAAAAGCGACTTTCATTAATGAAGATTTAGAAGCTTTTTTGGCACAAGACAACCAAACCTACGATTTAATTTATCTAGACCCTGCACGAAGAAATCAGCAACAGAAAAAAGTATTTTTATTAGAAGACTTATCGCCTAATCTATTGGATATCCAAAATCAATTATTAGAAAAAAGTACTAAAATCTTAATTAAACTTTCACCATTAATTGATTTAAAATATCTAACCACTGTCCTGAAATCTATCGAATGGATACATATTGTAGCAGTAAAAAATGAAGTAAAGGAAGTCCTAGTATTGCAAAATATCTGCTACACCCAAGATAAGATTTCTTGTAAAGCGGTTAATTTAGAATCCCACGAACCTGATTTTGATTTTAGTATAGACGATATCCATACCCAGTCCATAGCGTATGCTGCACCCTTGCGTTATTTGTATATTCCGAATCATGCGGTGCTTAAATCAGGGGCGTTTGGTGTATTGGCTTCTCGGTTTGGGTTAAAAAAACTTCATCCCAATACCCATTTCTTTACTTCGGATGATATTGTTGAAGGCTTCCCCGGACGAATCCTTGAGGTAGAGCCGATAGAATCTAAAAGGCTAAAGAAAAATGATATCTATAATATCATTTCCAAAAATCATCCATTAAGTCCGCAGCAAATCAAAAAGAAATACAAACTAAAAGATGGCGGTACAGATTATCTTATTTTCACCCAAAGTATCGATGGAAAAATTATTTTAAAATCCATATAAATAAGGCAATAAATTTGGGGTGTAAGGCATATATTTAGTATTTTTGGGCAAAATTTAGAATTATGAAAAAATATATCTTCGCAATCGCGACACTTTCGTTTGTAGTTTCTTGTCAGAAAATTCAACCGGGAGGAAATAAAAGTATTCTTAAACAGGGTGAAGACACTGAAACTTATTATGATGACCACAGAGGTAGTGGTGAAGCTCATGGAGAAGAAGGGCACCATGCGACTACTGCGGCACATAAAGACGCAGTTGAAGTTACCGTAATTGATGGTGTTACGCTACACGGCTTTAAAAATGGTCTTGAGGAGCGTATGGTGGCATTTTTAAAATCTGGAAAATATGATACTGAAACAGAAGAGGGTTTAAAATCAGTATGGTATGATTTTGATAATGTTAACTTTAAAATGGGTTCTTCTACAGAGTTAATTTCTGGTGAATCTCAGATTGATAATTTAGCTAAAATTTTGAAAGTCTATCCAGATGTAAAAATTAAAATTGGAGGTTATACAGATAAAACTGGTAACGAAGCTACTAATAAAAAAATATCTCAGCAAAGAGCAGAATATATTAAATCTCAGCTTGAAAAAGCTGGCGTAGGAAATCAAGTTATTTCTGCTGAGGGGTATGGAAGTCAGTATGCAGAAGTTTCTGCAGATGCTTCTAATGAAGAAAGAGCTTCAGATAGAAAAATGGCAGTTCGATTTACTAAATAGTCTGTTTTTATAACGTATAAATATAATACCCGAGGGATATACCTTCGGGTATTTTTGTAGTGGGTTCTATTTTACTTTAGAGAAAATTTCATAGAAAATGCTTACCTTTAGCCAAAATTAAATTTAACAAGAAATTATGATAAAGAAACGCGTATTATTATCTACATTGCTATTACCAGCGGTAATGACTTTTGCTCAGCAGTATGGCGGTATGTGGATTCCAACGGAAGTGAATGAAAAGGAAATGAAAGATTTGGGGATGAAAATTTCTGCTAAGGATATTTTTAACCCAAACAAACCGAGTATTAAAGATGCGGTGGTTCAGTTTGATGGTGGCTGTACAGCGGAAATTATCTCGCCTAAAGGATTGTTATTGACCAATCACCACTGTGGGTATAGTAAAATCCAGGCACATTCTACCGTAGATCACGATTATTTAAAAGATGGCTTTTGGGCAAATAATATGTCGGAAGAGCTTCCGAATCCAGGCGTAACGGTAGACTTTATTGTCGATATAAAAAATGTAACAAAAGAAGTTTTAAAAGGTAATCCTAATTTACCAGAAGTGGAAATCAAGAAAAATATTGAAGCGGTTAAACAATCGTTGCAACAAGAGGATTATCAGCATGTGGTGATAAAACCTGTTTACTATGGCAACCAATACTATGCGTATGTGATAGAAACCTTTAAAGATATTCGTTTGGTGGGAGCGCCGCCATCGTCTATTGGTAAGTTTGGTAGCGATACAGACAACTGGGTTTGGCCAAGACACACGGGGGATTTCTCAATGTTTAGAATTTATGCCGATAAAAATAATAAACCTGCGGAATACTCTAAAGATAATGTACCTTATCAACCAAAACACTTTTTACCCGTTTCTATTAAAGATAAGAAAAAAGACGATTTCACTTTTGTTTTTGGTTTCCCTGGTCGTACGCAGGAATATCTTCCAGCCATTGCAGTAGAAAAAATTATGAACGAGGTAGACCCTGCGATGATTTCTGTAAGGGAAGTAGCACTAAAAACTTTAGATCAAAAAATGCGTACCGATGATGCTACGCGTATTAAATATGCTGCAAAATATGCCTCTATTGCCAACTATTGGAAAAAATGGATTGGCGAGGTAGAAGGGCTTAAAAAATCTAGAGCCGTAGAGAAGAAAAAAGCCTATGAAGCGAAATTAATCAAAATGAATCCGTCTATCAAAACGACGATAGATGAACTTAATCGTTTGTATAATGAACAAGCCCCTTATGCACTGAATAGTGCTTATTATAACGAGCTTTTAAGAAATTCTGAAACGCTAAAACTTGCCAATTATTATTTAGAGTATTTGGCATTTGTAGAAAGTGGGAAGTCCGTACCAGAAAGTTTAGTTAATGCCATCAAAAGAGTATACAAAAACTATGATGCTGAGTTAGATGCTAAAGTTACGGCAAAATTATTAGCACTTTACACCCAGAAAACGCCTCATCAATTTTACCCTCATGGTGTGCCAGAATTTAAAGAAAATGAAGAAGCCAAAAATATCAATAAGGTAGACGAATGGAGTGAAAATTCAGTGATTACGGGGCGTAAATCTTTAAATGGGATGAATACCGTAGATAATCTAGACCAGTTGCTAGCCAATCCAGAGGCATTGAAACAAGACTTAAATGGCGATTCATTAATTAGTTTGATGGCGATATTAAGAAAAACTTATGGTGAGACAACTTACAATCAATACAATAGTCTTCAAAATAAAATTGATGCTCAGTTGAAGCAGTTTATGGCAGAGCAAATGGCAACAGATAAAGACCGAAAATTTTTCCCAGATGCCAATTCTACTCTTAGGGTAACTTATGGAAAAGTCCAAGGGTCTAACCCTAGAGATGCTGTTAAGTACGAATACCAAACGCATACCGATGGTATTATGGAAAAATATGTACCAGGGGATTATGAGTTTGATGTACCTCAAAAGTTGATTCAGCTTTATAATGCTAAAGACTATGGCATTTATAAAGACCAGACGGGGGAAGTACCTGTTAACTTTACGGCAACTAATCATACTACGGGTGGGAACTCAGGTAGTCCTGCGTTGGATGCTTATGGAAACTTAATCGGACTAAACTTCGACCGCCAATGGGAAGGAACGATGAGTGATATCAATTTCGACCCAAAACTTTGTAGAAATATCATGGTAGATACGAAGTATATCCTATTCATCATTGATAAGTATGCCAATGCTAAATGGCTACTCGATGAAATGAAAATTGTAAAATAATATATTGGTCACGATAAATAAAAACCTCTATTTCATAAGAAGTAGAGGTTTTTTAGTATCTATTTTTTTATAAGAGCTTTATGTTTAATCCAAGACCAAACCGAAAGGATAATCATAATGGCAGTCACTAGATATACCCAAAGTGGAATTGGAATAGGGTCGCCCGCAGCATAAGAGTGTAAACCTGAAAGGTAATAGTTTACCCCAAAATAAGTCATAATTACACTGCTGTACGCAAGCATTGCTACCATGTGGAAGGTTTGGCGTCCCCTTAATCCTGGCACCAGTCGCATATGCAGTACAAAGGCATAGACCATGACTGAAATAAATGCCCAAGTTTCTTTAGGATCCCAAGACCAGTAGCGTCCCCAAGATTCATTAGCCCAAACCCCACCGAGGAATGTCCCTATCGTTAATGCAAATAAACCTATCGTCATAGACATTTCAGATACGGCCGTTAGTTCTTTAATGGTGGTGTCGTGGTGTTTCTTAAATAAAGGTTGGTTGGCAATGATATAAAATAACAATACAATAATCCCAATAATAAAAGATAGTCCAAAAAATCCGTAACTAGAGGTAATAATGGCGACATGTATGGTCAGCCAGTAGGATTTTAAAACTGGAACTAATGGTGTAATTTGTGGGTCCAGGCTTAACGCACCATGAGCAAATCCCATCAATAATACCGCCACTGAAAAACCTGCTGCTGGAATTAGGGCATTACTATTTCTATACAATAGAAGTCCTGCGGTAATCCCAATCCAAGAGATGAACATAATGGCTTCGTAGCCGTTACTCCAAGGGGCGTGACCAGAAATGTACCAACGAATACCTAAGCCAATAAAATGGATAATATAGCCTACAACGCCTAAAGCAATAATCACTTTAATGACCTTGTGCAATATTCGGTTAGGCTTGAATAATTCTATAAATCCTAAGATGAGCAAAAGTGCTGCAATTACTGTATAGTATATCATCAGTTTAAAATTGATGTCGATTTTGTTCATCATCAATTCTAACTTGACTTTAGTAGGGGAGGGCAATACATTTTTACCCCATTTTTGTTGGTATTGTTTTACTTTTTCTAGTTCTGCATTAGCTTTGTTCCAATTGTTACTTTGGGTTGATAACAATACAGAAGAAAGATAAGGACCGAGGATATTTTGAGCAGTACTGTCCACTTCAAAATTGGTGTCCATTACAGAATTCCACTTATGGTTAGGGTCATTTTGAACTGGAATCACACGGAAATATTGCCATGCCATAAGTCCATTCATCACCTGCACTTTATCGTTAAGTTTAATGACAGCTTGGTCATATCTAGATTGCTCCGCAGGTTTTTTGTTGAATGCGATGTTGTAATCGTCTTCCAAAATAAACCTTAAACTTCCTTTGCCATCCGCAGGGAATAATTTTACTAAACTGGTATAGCCGTCTTCATTGGCTTTGGTTTTTTTCTTAAGCTCTTCGCCTACCTTACCTTTGTTTTCAACTTTAATGATGTCCACCTGAGCCCAAAACATAGGGTCTATCGTTGCCGCTAAAAACCATTGGTTGGCGTTCAGTTGTCTAAAATGTGTTTTTCCCGTTAATTTTGACAAAATCTCTATGGCTTGGGTATTGATGGGCTGTATTCTACCATCATAACTTTGGACGAGTAAAGAACCAAATTGCTCCGCATGGTCTTTGTCTATATTGATATGTTCCACCATATCATCGGCAGAAAGCACCTTTTGGTTTTGAGGGATTTGTGCTTGTGTCCATCCAAAACCTAAGAATAATAATGCGATGCCGAGAGATTTTTTCTTACCAATGTCTTTCAGCATTTTATTAAGTGTCCAGAATCGTGTACCTTTCCAAAATAAGGTAATAAACATAGATAAAAACATTAATATATAGCCAATATAAGTGATGAGTGTCCCCCAATAATCGTGGTTTACAGAAAGTAAGGTGCCGCGTCTGTCAGGGTCAAAACTAGACTGGAAAAAACGGAATCCTTTGTAGTTTAATATATGGTTCATATAGATGTTGTATGGCGTTTCTTTGCCTTCGTCTAAAATTTTCACATGGCTTTCAAATGAAGACGGCGAAGAACTCCCAGGGTAAGTTTCCATTACAAACTTGTCTAATTTTAATGAGAAAGGTGTATTATAAACTTTAGCCCCATAGCCCAGCATTATATTCATTCCATCTACCGAAATTTGTTTTACTAAATTCGGGTTAAATTCCTGAACTTGCAATGCTACTTTTTGTTTAGTTTTTGGTCCTTCTACTTCTACTAAAAGTTCATCGGGAATGTGTTTTTCTTTGTTTTTGTCCCCAGAATAAGAAATGAGTTTTCCTTTTTTAAGTCCTTCTGGTACTACAATTTTTAATTGATTGATGGTGTAAAGGCTTCGTAAAACCAATGGCTGATATTCGCCTTGTTTGGTCGTCCCTGTGGCTTGGGTTGCCATGGTCATATAGTTGGCATCTACGGGAGTTTTTATTAATAATTGATTGTCTTGTTTTTTAAATTCCACAGCCCCTTCAATAGGTCGGTTGTAAGAAATCAGCATCCCATCAATATTCTTTACATCGCCTTCTGCAAGGTAATATTCTAGCCTTCCCGTATCGTCTGTGGTTACAAAATGAAGGTATTCCTTTCCATTAGGGATGGGTTGAATACTATCTTTTTTCCTTGGGATATAAGCCAATTGTCTAACTTTAATCTTTTTCCCATGGAAATCATAAGTTGCCTTGAAATAATGATTGGTCACCTTACTCCAAAATGGAATTTCTGGTGTCATTTGGTAAGGAATATCTTGGTAGCCCAATCGGTCGCCATTTTCTTCGATTTGAACTTTAAAGAAATTCTTAAGTGAGGTAATTTCATTAGAAGATGCCCCTTCGCGGATGTGCATTTGTCCTTCATAGCTGATGTACCTTGTAATCGCACCGCCTATAAAAAGTAAAACAAAGGATAAGTGGAAGACCAATAAAGGCCATTTTTCTCTTTTCCAAAGTCTATACCGTCCGATGTTGCCTATAAAATTAAGGATAAGCAAAAACATCAGCAATTCAAACCATTTGGATTCGTAGATAAAGGCTTTTGCCGCAGGGGTGCCGTAGTCGTTTTCTAGGAAAGTAGCGTATGCCATAGAGAGGGCATAGAGCAACAGCAAAACCGCCATGGTTCGAGTAGAAATAAGAATATCTTGTAATTTTTTCATAGACTTGATTTTGTAAGGATTACACCTTTAATCTGCAAAAATAAGGATGAAAAATTAAATATAAGGACACTTGACTTAAATCATACGCTGTGGTTGTCTATTTAGAATTAAAATAAATTGATAAAGATTAGATATTAAACTTTGATGTATTGATGTAAAAAGTACAGATATTCTTACTACACTTGTACATTTATACACCAGCAATACATAATACAATAATACATTTTTAAATTATCTCTTGCACAATAAAAAAATTATTGTACCTTTGTTGCCATTATGTTACAAGAAACCAGCATATTAAAAATTTCTCAAAAAAAACTACTAAATAATTTGGTAGTTTCAGAAAAAAGTGTAAACACACACACACACACACACACACACACACACACACACACACACACACACACACA
>NZ_KB894232.1 GCF_000374405.1 Riemerella columbina DSM 16469 | reverse complement strand
CCTCCTATCAATCCTACGACTGCACCAATGGCATAGATTAACTTGGTAGCAGGGTCGAAATAAGAGGTTACCATTTGTGTGGCTTCGTTAATTCCGTTTACGCCGTTACCTTGGGCAAATAAAGCGGTTGACACAAGGATACAAGCCACTAATAAGACTGTTTTAAATACATTTTGTTTTGCCATGTCTATACTTTTTTAAAGTTATAAGGCAAATGTATAGGCACACTCTCAACGAAGTAAACTATTGGCTTATTTTGGAATTTTGTGGCAGGAAATGGCAGTATTTAATGAATTTTTGTCACTATGAAAGGAAAAATATGATTAATTAATGTAATGCTGGATGTCAATGTGACGTAAATTAATACTAGGCACTATCATTGAGTACTTTAAATGGATTTAATATTAACTAAATAAAATAATGAATAAAGAAGAATATCTGCAAAAAGTACTAAAAACACATAAAATGTCTCATGTAAATGACCTATTGAAAAAATACATGGAAAAAAGACAGAAGATAAAGGAATGTCTAGAGCAAGAATATGGCAAAAATATATATAATCCTATGAATTCAGGGTCTTATGCTAAACACACAGCTATAAATACTAAGTTTGATTTGGATATAGTTATTCCGTTCAAAAGAAATTCGTTTGCGACATTAGAAGAAATGTTTGAAAACATATATAATTTCCTTAGTGAAACATACTCTGATATTGCTACTATTAGAAAACAAAAAGTTTCTATAGGGATTGTATTTGATAAAGATAAAGATGGTGATGTTGTAAATATAGATGTTGTTCCGGGTAGAGAGTTTAATGATAATCAATATATTGAAGACAAAAAACTCAATCTATATGTAAATTCAGAATATGGACAGATAGAAAAGACTAAATATATTCAAACCAATATACAAGCTCAAATTGACCATATAAAGGGGAAAAATAATGAAAGGAGTATCATACGCTTATTAAAAATTTGGAAAAATAGTAATAATGAGCCGTACAAATCGTTTTTCCTAGAGTTAATAACAATCAAAGCTTTTAACAAAAAAAACATTACAGGGAATTTATGGGAAAAATTGAGGTCTGTGATAGAATACATCAGAGATAATGTGGCTAATGATGGCTTTACTCTAAAAGACCCAGGAAATAGTGGTAATAATGTTGCTGATACCTTAAAATCTTGGGAAAAAGAAGCTCTAAAAAACAAAATGGAGTTAATGATATCTAATATTGAAGATAACACGGAAGCTATAAAGATATATTTTCCTATTAATAAAGATTTTGAAGAGGATAAATACGGTTTAAAAGACTTTAAAATAGCGCCCTCAATACCTAGTAAAAGTCAACAGTTCGGATAAATGATGAGTTTTCATAATATAGAGGATATAAATCGTGTTATTAATAAAATTCATTTTGTGAAAATAATAGATGGGTTTAGTAAAGATGGGGATATTGTGAGAGGAAAAATTTTACTACAAAATATAGAAGGTTTAAATAACAATTTAGAGTTTGAAGTCTTAATATATCCTCAATATCCCTTTAAACATCATGAGTCAGAAACAATAAAATTTATTAATAAAGATTTAGTTCATTATAATCATGTAATGCAAAATGGCGAAATATGTATTCATACATTACATAGCTCAAAGTTAAAACAAAAATTGATTGCTGACTTTGAATCGTTACGGGCATGGGTGGAGAAATATTATATAAACAAAGAAAATGATAGTCATTATGAACATATTGTAATAGAGGAGCAACCTTTTAAAGGAGTCTATTATTCATATCAGTTTACTGATGTAGAATATTTTTTCACCAAAGGAGAGTTCGGGGTGGTTAACTTAATCCCTTTTAGCACAGGAATTTATAAAGGGAAAGGCATTTTAAATTCATTAGTAAAATCTTTTCTACCCTATACAAAAACAATAAGTATAGGTAGTAAGTGGAATAATTTCTACATGAATTTAGAAGTTAAACATTATGGGCTTTTTTTATTTTTAGGAGATATTCCTGCTCTATATAACCGATTTGCTTTTTCTAATTGGTTAGAGTTTGAAAATTATATTCCGAAGGAGTTCCTTAATCTTCTAAATAAGCACAGATTAAAAAGTAAGAAGAATAAATCAACTCTTTTACCTATATTCTTTGGATATAATATCCCTAACGGTAAAATTCACTGGATTTCAGCAATAGTTGATCTTAATGATATGCCTATAAAAGCTGTTCCTGTAAAAAATGACAAAGGTACTAAGATTAAGGGAAAATGGGAAGGTCAACTACTTAATAAAAAAATAACTTGGGCAATAACAAGAAATTCATCTTATGAATATTTATTTGGAAGGGGTACATTTTGTGATAAGATTACAAATGCAAAAATTTTAATTATAGGGGTTGGAGCGATAGGTAGCATTGTAGCTAAGACACTTGTAAGATGTGGTGCTAAAAATATAGATTTGGTAGATTACGATGTAAAAGAACCTGAAAATATATGTAGAGCAGAATATGAATTTATAAATGGGTTCTGTGATAAAACAGATGAATTAGTTAAAATCCTAAATGAAACCTCACCTTTTGTGAAAGTTAAATATGCCAATGAGGAATATTTCTCATATATCAAAGCGTTATATAAACTAAGAAAAGTAAAAAGCAATTATGAAAACTTCCTAAATAATTATGATATTGTATTTAACTGTTCTGCTGATAGTGATTTAATGTATGTTTTGGATGATTTAGAACTTAATACTGATTTAATAAACCTCTCTATAACAAACCATGCGAAAGATTTAGTATGTGCATTTTATCCTAATATTTATAGATTTGTTCAAACTCAATTTATATCTATTTTGGATAACGATGTAGATGATTTATATAATCCAACAGGTTGTTGGAGTCCTACTTTTAAGGCTTCTTATAATGACATTAATTTACTTGTTCAATATGCTTTGAAACAAATAAATTTTATTTATCAAGAGAACAAAACTAAGAATAATTTTACCCTTTCAACGACATTTGAAAATAATTTAGAAATAAAACTAACACGGTATTGATACTTATCAATAAACATAAGAATTTATATATAGAATTTTCAGACGAATTATTACTGAAAATTCAGAATCACGTTGTAAAACATTATCCAAAAGAATTTGGTGGGCTTTTGATTGGTAAATACTCAGATGATTTAAAATCACTTATCTTAACCGATATACTCATCCCTGAAGAATATACAAATCATCGAACGCTATTTACAAGAGGTACAAAAGGAATTCAGCAGAAGTTGATTAAGATGTTTAAACTTAAAGAAAAGCTATATTATGTGGGAGAATGGCATTCTCATCCAAATGTATCTTCTCGATATAGTAGAACTGATTTAAATGCAATGAAGGAAATAGCAAAAAGTGAGTCTATCCGCATAAACAATCCTGTGTTGCTCATAGTAAGTATAGATAATGAAAAAATCTTAGATTATACTTTTTACTTATATGATAATGAAAAACTTATAGAATATGAATAAAATTAATTTAAAAGAGTTGTTCGAGAATATGCAGTACCAAATGTCTGCACAACTCAATACCAATAGAAATAATATAACTCATCCAGGCTCTAAAGGGGACTCTTTAGAAAATGCTTGGATTGAATGGTTAAGAAAATATTTGCCTAGCAGATATAGTGTGGATAAAGCTATTATTATAGATTATGAAGGTAATACAAGTCAACAGATTGACATTGTAATTTATGATAATTGGTTCACACCATTTATATTTACTCAAAATGGATTCCATTATATCCCAGCAGAAGGTGTATATGCGGTATTTGAGGTTAAACCCGATTTAGAAGGAAATGTAGGACAGAAAACTTATATTGAATATGCTGGTGAAAAAATAGAAAGTGTGAGGAAATTAAAACGAACTTCGGTGGACATGATAAACTCAGGTAAGACTATGGACGCAAGACCCCTTACAAAAATTGTAGGGGGCATACTAGCGAGTGAATGTTCTATAAAAAGATTTTCTACAATTGAAAAGCATATGAAGAAAAATATAGGACTAAAGAGTATTGATTTTGGTTGTGCTGTAAACTATGGTAGTTTTTATATTGATTATGAAGGAACAGAGAACACAGAAATAGAAAACTTTGAAAAAAGAATAAATGAATACTATTTAAAAAGAGAATTTAGAGAAATGGAGTTTAGCAGAAAAGAGAATTCTCTAGTATTTTTTTTCATGCAACTAACTAGATATTTACAACAAGCAATTGGAACTGTCCCCGCAATTGATATGAATAAGTATCTAAGTAATATTAATGAAAAAATAGATGAGGAAATTTAAAAAGAAAAATATATAAAATTCAAAAAACATGATAGATAAAGATATCATTAATGTAATTTCAGCTATTATTATACCACTATTAGTAGCTATTATAAGTAGCCCTATAATTTCTAATTTCTTTGCAAGAAAAAGTAAAATTCAAATTAAAGATGTAGATGTAATGAGTAAATATGCGTCTAAAGATTTTAGAGAAAAAATCATCGCTCAAATTGCTGAAGAATCTACATTTCAACACCTTACAGGTATATCTACTAATCAACAATCAATTAGTAGCTATTACGAATTAAAAAATAAATTAGGAAACAATTTTACATGGAAACAAATTAAAAATGCTAAACCCTATTTAAGATTTGATAATGATAATAATATTTTTGTTAATCTACCTAAGGCATTAATTCTATTAAAAAATATATCCCTTGGTATAGCTTTTATAATTCTATTTGCTTCTATTATAATGCTTTTATATGTCTCAAATTTAGAAATAAAATTAAGTGATAAGTTAATTATTTCATTTATTGTCTATTACATCTATTTTATGCTTTGTATATACTTTATTCTTCATTCATTAGTTCCCGTAATTGACGCACATATGATAAAAAAAAGAATGAATAATTTAGACAAATAGATATGATACTCACACAAAATCCCCAATATCAAAGTCCTCTTTACTTTTCGTAGGAGGACTTTTTAAATCCCTATCTAACAATTCAGAAACTCGTTTTTTGGCTTGTGGTAATACTTTTTCAATTTCGCTTAGTAATTCGGTATCACTGAGTTTTTTGGCTATTGAGGTAGCCTGTCGTTCTTCCTCTTTATCCAATTCTTTCTTTGTTAATAAAGGCTCTACCTGTGCCAATTCTTCAAAGGATAATCCTGTGGCAAAATCATCGTCTTCTTCGGGGGTACGCATGGCTCGGAGTTCCTCTTCCTCGTCTTCATTGAGTTCCTTGCTAAATATCGCTTCTAGTTCCTCTTCAGGAATTTGTGCTGGAATAGAAGTTTTTTTAGGCTCTGGCTGTACCTTCGTAGGTATTTCGTTTGAAGGTGATGGATTCGTAGTTTCTTGTGCTGGTTCATCAACTTTGGGAGCAACAAATTTACTCTTACCTACTACTGTATAAGGCTGTTCCTTTTTAGGTCTTGGAGGACTCTCACTTCTTGGATTGGAAGTTTTATTTTTTGGTCTTAAAAAGTTTCTTTCCCATAACAGAAAAAATATGATAATAAACAACAGGATAATTATAATCTTTTCCATAACTTAAAATATTGGTTTGTATTTGTCTTTAAATGCTTTTTTTATTTCTTTTTCATAGCGATTAAAATGGTCTTCTAAGAGGTTATCGAGATAATTGTAAATGGATATTTTATCCTCTCCAATTACCTGTACGATTTGTACAATTCTGCGATGAAACTCGGGACGGATATACACTGACTTTCCATTTCTTGCTGACGTTTCTCCAGAACTAAAAAACAAACTTTCATAGGTTACTACATCTGTTTTTTTAACCTTTGTTGGTACTTGTTCAGGTTCGGGTGTATTTGTAGGTTCTGACTCTTGGGGTTCTTTTTCTACCATAACTTTCTCACTACTTGGCTCTGATGTCCTCACAGGACTTTTAACAACTGATGGTTCATCTTTCTTCCCTGCCATTAGTTCCATTAACTCGTTTTCGTTGATAGGATTTCTTTTCTTTCTCATACTTCAATTATTTTTACAAATTCCTTAATAAAGTCGTCTAAATGACAACCACTCATGAGTCGCTCGTCCGCAGGCATTAAGGTGGAACGAAATACATACTTCTGATTGCCACTTCCGTCTTTACGAAAGCGCTTACTATCTGATATATAACTCTTCATCATTGTCAGTTGGAGTTCTGCAATAACATTTTCGTAGATTTTATACAATGGCGACTTTTCTCTTCCGTCCACTTGGTTCCAAAATAAATGAACCGATTTTATTTCACTCTCCATATTTTTGGCGATAATGTTAGAAAGTACCTCTGTAAAACTGAGGGTACTTTCAATGACTACCCTATCGGCAGTGATGGGTGCGAAAATATGGTTGATATGTGATAGAACGGTCAAAATACCTGCGGTATTAACCGTTCCTGGCATATCGAATAACACTATATCAATATCATAAGGGGTTTCTCTGATAAATTTTTCCGCTTTTTGAATTGCCTCATTGGATTTGCAAGTGATAATCGGATAGGCTTTTTTGTTAATGGTGCTGAATTGCTCGTGTGCTTTCTGTTTAAAATGTTCATTCTGCATCACAATTTTCAAATCTTGCTCTCTTAAATTGCTGATACTATGCTGTGGGTAATCACAATCGAATACCACTACATTATAGCCCATTCGATAATGGAGCAAGCTGGCGACTAAAATCGTAAAAGTGGTTTTTCCTACACCGCCCTTTTGGGTAGCAAAGCTGACAAATTTGGGTTCTTTTTTCATACTTCTAATTTTTAATGAATATTTATGTACTTATTTATATACTTATTCACATACAGTACATATCTATCTATGTACCTGTATATTTACTTACTCATATACATATGTTTTTAAGTAAATCCGTACTTATATACACACCTACCTATTTACATACATCTATACATTCGTATCTATATAATTGAATACATATATACCTATTTATAGATAGACATACTCACTTATGTACTTATTTACTCATATACTTACTTGCGTAAGTAGGTAGCTACATAGGTATGTACATACATCTATACGCACAAAAGAACACCAAATAGGAACATGGCTGAAATAGGCGGTATTTATTGGCATTCTATGGCGTTTTATGGCACTTAAAAAATCATTGTCAGCCCATTGTTTATCCGTTGTTTTGCCATGGAAACAGAATAATAGGTAGCCTTTAAAAAAGACAGGGTCTTTTTACCAAAAATAAAAGCTATTCACAACACGAACGGCAGTGAGTGTTTTCTGTTCACCCGAACAGAGCAAGTTGTGTTTTGAGATGCTCGAAACCTTCTGAGCATCTCAAAACCAACTTGTCCTTGCAGGAGGCTAAAATCCCTTCGAAGTCAGGATTTTTTAATATTAAAACTGGATTGTATATGGATAATAAACATAAGGGAGGTCGTAAGCCTAAGATAGATAAAGCTATTCATAGATACACCATTAGCTTTAATTCAGAAGAACACGAGAAGTTTCTATCTCTATTTGAACAATCGGGAATGAAGTATAAAGCCCATTTTATTACATCAGTTCTATTCAATAGAGAAATTAAAACGGTAAAAATTGATAAAACTGCCATTGATTTTTATACCAAACTTACCGAATTAAACGCTCAATTTAGGAAAATAGGCGTCAATTATAACCAGATTGTCAAGATACTTTACCGCCATTTTTCAGAAAAAAAGGCAGGGGCATACCTTTTTAAACTCGAAGAACAGACTAAAAAGTTGGTGGCTTTAAGTGAAGAAATCAAACAGATTACACAAAACTTTGAACAAAAACACTTAAAAAACTAAGTGATATGGTGGCAAAAATTGGACGAGGAAGTAATCTTTTAGGAGTGCTTTTGTACAATTATGAAAAGGTGAAAGATGATAACGGCAACATCTTACACACGCATCATATGATACATCCTTTGGATGGACAATGGAACACTTCTGTTTTGGCTCGTTCGTTTGAACCTTATTTGATAGCCAATCAAAGAACCGAAAAACCAATCCTGCATATTTCTATCAACCCTGACCCAAAAGATGAAGTTTCAGATCAAGATTTCAAAAAAATTGCCACCGAATATATGCAGGAAATGGGATATGGCAATCAACCTTTTGTGGTATTTAAACATACGGATATTGAGCGAACACATATTCACATAGTATCAGTCTGTGTAGATGAAAAAGGCAAGAAAATCAATGATGCTTTTGAAAAGCGGAAATCCATGCGAGTTTGTCGTGCATTAGAAGAAAAATTTGGGTTGCAATCCGCATTAAATAAAAAGGAAGGAGAAAACAAAGCTTTATTTCAGCCTGTGGATTATCGCAAGGCGGATATCAAAAGTCAGTTGGCTTCTATTGTTCGTTACATACATCAATATTATCAATTTCAAAGTCTGGGAGAATATACCGCTTTGCTTAAACTGTTGAATATTGGTACAGAAAAAGTGGAGGGCGAATTACACGGAGAACATCGGAGAGGGTTGGTGTATTTTGCTTTGGATGAAAACGGAGAAAAAGCAAGTAATCCCTTTAAGTCTTCTTTATTCGGTAAAAAGGCGGGACTTCCATCATTGGAAAAACAAATGGAAAAGCATAAGCCTCACTTAAAAAAGCAGGATAAATCAACGCTTAAACAGCATATTAAAAACGCTTTAAAAACAACCCAAAGCAAGGCAGAATTTATGAAGGCTTTGGTACCACATAAAATATCGGTGGTTTTCCGTGAGAACGACCAAGGCAGACTATATGGTGCAACCTTTATCGATCATAATTCCCGTTGTGTATGGAATGGTTCACGATTGGGGAAAGACTTTTCCGCTAATTTCTTTCATGAACATTTTACCCAAGAACAAGAACAGACCACACCAGAAAACTATTCGCAACAATTCAATCCAAATGGCACAGATACAGAGGTAAATTCAAATGATAACGATTATCAAGAAACCACCTATTACGAGTATGAATACGATTACCCAACGATAAAGGCTTTGTTTAGTCTTTTACCCGAAGATCAAGGAGTTGATTACGAAGAAGAAGCCTTTATCAATCGAATGAGGCGTAAGAAAAAGAAAATTAAAAAAAGAAAGAAATAGTAGTAAGAATTAACCATAAAAAATATTAGTTATGCAAAACGAAGACGATTTAAGAGGACTGGCAAAGATTATGCAGTTTATGCGTGCCGTTAGTGTGATTGTAGTGCTGATACACCTCTATTGGTATTGTTATGGCTTTTTTGAACAACAGGGCTGGACATTGAGTATTGTTGATAAAATATTGCAAAACTTTCAAAAACATCCAGGCTTATTTAATCATCAGCTGTACACGAAAATATTTTCGGTTGTATTATTAGCATTGAGTTGCTTGGGTACCAAAGGTGTAAAAGATGAAAAAATCACTTGGCGACAAATTCATATTGCTTTGGCGTGTGGTATATTGCTATTCTTTGGTAACTTTTGGATTTTGAATTTGCACCTGTCTTTTAGCGTTCGAGCCATATTCTATATATTGACTACTTCCGCAGGTTTTATATCGTTACTTATGGCAGGGGCTTGGATGAGCCGATTATTGAAAAGTAATCTTATGGAAGATGTTTTCAATATTGAAAACGAATCTTTTATGCAGGAAACACAGCTCATGGAAAATGAGTTTTCGGTAAACCTGCCTACACTTTTCTATTATAATCAGCAATGGAACGAGGGTTGGATCAATGTAATCAACCCTTTTCGTGCAACTATTGTTTTGGGTACGCCTGGTTCGGGTAAATCCTATGCCATTGTAAACAATTATATCAAGCAACAAATCGAAAAAGGTTTTTCAATGTATATCTACGATTTTAAGTTTGATGACCTTTCTACCATTGCCTATAATCACTTATTAAAGCATTTAGATAAATACGAAGTTAAGCCCCAGTTCTATGTAATAAACTTCGATGACCCTCGTAAGAGCCACCGTTGTAATCCCATCAATCCTCAATTTATGACGGATATATCCGATGCGTACGAGAGTGCTTATACGATTATGCTCAACCTTAACCGAACTTGGATACAGAAACAGGGGGATTTCTTTGTAGAATCGCCTATCATCTTATTAGCGGCTATCATTTGGTTTTTGAAAATCTATGAGAATGGCAAGTATTGCACCTTTCCACACGCCATTGAATTACTAAATAAGCCGTATGCAGACATCTTTACAATATTGACTTCCTATACCGAATTGGAAAACTATTTATCACCTTTTATGGACGCTTGGCAAGGCGGAGCCCAAGACCAATTACAAGGACAGATAGCGAGTGCAAAAATTCCGCTTTCAAGAATGATTTCACCACAATTGTATTGGGTAATGACGGGCGATGATTTTTCATTAGACATTAACAACCCGAAAGAGCCTAAAATTCTTTGTGTTGGTAATAATCCTGATCGGCAAAATATCTATTCAGCTGCATTAGGTTTATACAATTCCAGAATTGTAAAACTCATCAATAAAAAGGGACAGTTAAAATCGTCTGTAATCATTGATGAGTTACCTACGATTTATTTTCGTGGATTGGATAACTTGATTGCTACAGCAAGGAGTAACAAAGTAGCGGTTTGTTTAGGTTTTCAAGATTTTTCACAGCTTACTCGTGATTATGGGGATAAAGAGAGTAAGGTAATCCAAAATACGGTAGGTAATATTTTTAGCGGACAGGTCGTTGGCGAAACCGCGAAAACATTGTCCGAGCGTTTCGGAAAGGTATTACAAAAACGCCAGAGTATGACCATCAATCGAAGTGATAAATCAACCTCAATTAGTACACAAATGGATAGTTTGATACCACCGAGTAAAATATCGAACCTAACACAAGGGATGTTTGTTGGTTCGGTATCGGATAACTTCGACCAGCGTATTGACCAAAAGATATTCCACGCTCAAATTGTAGTAGATAACGAAAAGGTTTCTAAAGAAACCAAAGCCTATAAAAAAATACCTGACATTTTATCCCTAAGTGATGAAGAAATGAAACAACAGGTAGAGGCAAACTACAAACAAATTAAAACTGATATTGTAAACCTTGTAGAAAGTGAAATGGAACGAATTGCCAATGACCCGAATTTACAGCATTTGATTGAGAAAGAGGAATGATATAAAAAAATAAGAAAATAATTTGTGTGTTTAAATATTTTTTATTTCCTTTGCTGGAGAGAATAATTCACATGTGTAGTTTTCAATTTTAGGAGGAAGTCGAAAATCCTATTAATAAGAGAGTAGATATAATTTAATTCAATTTTTTATGGAATCAAAAGAAATCAAAAACTTTTTAGGTATTGAAGTTTTAACACCTCTTGAGGAGGCCGAAATTGTAGGTGGAAATAGGTTAGAGCAACAGCAGCAACAGCAACAACTTATACTAGCTCCAGGTCGCCCTCGAAGAACTATTCTTGTTTAACAGAATAATGGTAAAAGGTCTTGATTAATAATCAAGACCTTACCTAAATTTATGAAGTAAATTATTTTATACTACTTAATATGAAGTTATATTTTCAATCGGAACCACCCGCGACACCTCGTCCACCTGAAGCTGGGACATTTGAAAATGGGATAGTGTACTCTCTTGCCAGTACTGAAAATTCTTTAGCAATTTCTTTTTCTTATAATTGTCACTTATATCCATATATATATGATATTGTTAAGCAAAGTTTTCTAAATATCAAATCTACTGAAGAAGTTCTATTAATTAATTTACAAAAGTTATTTGTAAAAGTTGAATTAAAAAATAGAGGACTTAAATTAGAATTAGAAGGAAGAGGAGAGGATTTTTTTGAAAATAAGAAAAAGTTCGAAACCATTTTAAAAAAAATAAAAGAGCATGGAACAAAAAACATTTAATTTGGCATGGTGGGATGAGTTTCTTTCAAAAAGTGAAAGATTAAGCAAAACTACTGTAATTAATGATTGTATTAATAAATCTGAGACATACGAAATGAGGTGTTTGGTATTTCAAATTTTAAAAGTCATCATTGAAAATAGAGTTTTAGAGTATGGTATTAGGATCTTTGTTGAAGGAAAATTATTAAACAAAGAAGAATTAAATGATTTTTTATATAATTCAAAACCTTATTCTGAAGAATCTTTTGAAGATTGGTCTTCTAGATGTTTTAATGGGAAAAAGTATGGTATAATAATTAATAGAGGTGAAAAGTTTAGTCCTAAACTTGTTGAGAAAGTAGCAAGTAAGATTAATATTTTAATGGAAAAAATAGGTATTCCTAGATTAGGAGTTACATTTACTATATTCATTGGGAATTATGGCTGGACACCTATTGGTATACATACAGATGGTATAGGTGAAAATGTAATGCATTTTCACTTGGGGCAAGGTGGAAAAAAAATGTACACATGGGATAAAAACACTTATGAAAGTAATGTTGCCGAAGAATATAGATATAACAATAAGAATATAGAACAAATTTTAGATAAAGCTAAACTATATTCATTTGAAGAGGGGGATATTTATTATATGCCAAGCGGAGAGTATCATGTTGGAAAATCTGATGATTTATCTATAGGGCTTACACTTTGGTTTAATAACCATACTAAAGGGATGTTATCTAGAAAAATTTTTAATACTTTTTACAATGAAAATTTTACTGATATTAGTGAAATTTTAGATTTAGATACTTCTTCTGAAAATGATATTAGTAACTTCCAGGATATAGATGTAACATTTAAAAACATTGATAATATTAAGAATAATAATTTTTATGACTTATTAAAAAATACATACAAAGATTATAAAATAGCCTTATATAGTAATTGTGGTTTTTGGGAGCCTCCATTTCCGAAGCTCGAAACCCTAGATACATCTAAGAATTATAGAGTAAGGATTATTTCACCTTTCAAGATATATTATTATACAGATGATAAATTAAATTTATTTATTAGGGGGAATAAAATGAGAATGCTTAATGATTTAAGTATCACTAGATTATTGGATAAAATTAATAGTGGAGATTGGGTAAGTAAAAATGAAGTTCATAACTTATTAAGTTCTCAATGGGGAGAAGAAGTTAAAAATTATTTACTAGCTAATTTATTTTCTCAACATATATTAGAAGTTGTTTATGAAAAAAATAATTAATCTTTTATTCATAATTTCCTTTGTAAACTCTTTTGCACAACAATACCAAATAAAAGGTAAAGTTGTTGATAACCTATCGAATGATCCGGTTGAGTCTATAAATGTAATTTTAATAAAAAACGATAGCATTTATAACAGAGCCATAACAGAAAGTTCCGGGGAATTCATTATCTCATCAGAAAAAGGAATTTATATCTTGAAATTGGAACAATTTGGGGAAGTTTTTTTGAGTCAAAATATTTCTCTTGATAAAGATTTAGATTTAGGAATAGTATCTATAGAACAATCTATAGCTTTGGAAGAGCTTATCATAGAAGCATCATTAAAAAAACAGTACGCGGATAGAGCGGTTTATTCTTTTGACAAAGAAACCCTAGATAAAGCTCGTTATGCAAAAGACTTATTAATATCATTACCTGAATTACAATTAGACCCTACGTCTCGTACGGTGAATAGTATTAAAGGAGGTAAAGTTTTATTTCTTATTAATGGAATAGAAGCTACAGATAATCAAATCAAAAGTATTGCACCTACTTATGTAAAAAGAGTAATATATTACGATATTCCACCTAGTCGATGGGCAAACAGAGCAGATATAGTAGTAGATATTATTACAAGAAACCCAGAAATCGGATATTCTTACGGAGCTGAAGTTTATTCGGCTTTTACTACAGGATTTATTAATGGTTCTACCTATGCCAATTATACCAAAGGAAATAATGATTTTGGACTAGAGTACAATATAAGTTATCGAGATTATAATAATCGATTATCTGAAAAGACCTACGCCTATGAGCTTAATGAGGAAAAGTATAAGATAAAAAGTACTAATAAAGACCATTTTGGTTATACTGATCAGGATATTTCACTTAGATACACAAGGTACCTGCCAGAAAATTATACTTTTCAAACGAAATTTACCATTTCTCCTTTTACCAGTTTTTCTAATGGTACTGGGAAGAGTATTTTTTCCATAGACCAAAAAGATAAAAACCACGAATCGGTACAAAATCTTGATTCTAAATATACCAATCCTACCTTAGATATTTATTTTTCTAAGAATATTGGAGATAAAAATGAGTTGATTTTTAATGTAGTAGGCTCTCACTTTAAAACATACTCAAATCAATTTAATCACGAGTGGAATGTTGCGAATAATGAGGATATATTTAACAACGATATGAATTTAGAGGCTACACAAACTGGTTTAGTAGGAGAAGTTGCATATAATCATACATTTAATAATGGAACACTACGCTCAGGGTATCGAATAGAAAATACGACAGTGTCCAATGATTTAAAAAATTTGTTAGGTAAATCTCACTATGATGTAAATTATTTAGAACAATACCTTTATACAGAATACTCTGGAAAATGGGAAAAACTTGGTTATCGTTTAGGTATAGGGTTAACGAATGTTTACAATAAAAGCAAGGAAACCACAGATAGAGACTGGTCACCTACACCAATAGTGATATTAAGCTATGAACTAGCTAATAATCAAAGTTTAAGATTCACAAGTACTTACAAGGCAAATAGTCCTTGGGCTTCTGCATTGAGTAGCAATATAATACAGTTAGCACCAAACATTGTGAAAAAAGGAAACCCTAGTCTAGAAACACAGCATTTATTTAGAAATAATTTCATTTACTCTTTTAATTCTAAATACGTTGATATTAACGCAAATGTATTCTATAATATTGTAGATAAATATTTTGCTCAAAATTTCGTTAAAAATTATCAAACAGCGGGTTATGCTCTAACTTATGAAAATGCTGACTTTTCAGAAAAAGGAATTTCTATAAGTGGTGCCATAAAACCATTGGGTAATCAATTCTTAGGGCTGAAGTTTTGGGTGCAACCAGTATCTATGAATTTAAAATTGAATAATGGAAAAAAGGTTGAAAATAATTTTATACAAAATAATTTCACAATATACTCTCAGTATAAAAACTTTGGGTTGTATTACCAATTTTTATTTCCCGTTTATCAAATTGATGGGGCTTTCTTAAGTGCAGATGAAAACAAAAACCATTTATTTGCACAATATCAACACAATAACTGGTCTCTCATGGTAGGGATGTATTGGATGGGGATGCCATCGGAGTATAAATCTAAAACAATGGAAATAAGTTTAGTAAATAATACTTCTCACACCCAAATATTTGATAATGAAAATATGTTTGTCATAGGATTATCGTATGATTTTTCATTAGGAAAGAAATTAAAAAATCAAAAGAAACTTAACAATCGTACGTCAGAGGCAGTAAGTTTCTAGAAAAAATCGTTTTATAATTGTTAAATATAAATTTCAATAGTTTTAAGGAAGATTTATACAAGTTATATTTCCTCCCCCAAAAAGACCAGATGGATTGTGGTCCAGCTTGTCTTGCTATGATAGCAAGATATTATGGTAAGAAATATCCAGTAGAATACCTCAGAGAAAAAGCATTTATCACTCGTGAGGGAGTTTCCCTTTTAGGTATTAGTGAAGCTGCAAAAAAAATAGGTTTGGAGACACAATCTGTCAAAATTGATATACAATGTATAATAGAACAAAAAAAGTTATTGCCTTGTGTATTATATTGGAATCAAAACCACTTTGTTCTTTTGTTTGCTATAAAAAAATCGATATTTAGCAAACAACCTATTTTTCATATTGCAGATCCCGCCCATGGCAAAATAAAACTCACCCAAGAAATATTTGAAAAATCTTGGCTTTCAAGTAGAGATAAAGGTGTCGCTATGTTTCTGAATCCTACAGAAGAGTTTGAAAAGAGAATTCCACCAAAACAAGAAAAGGTATCCATAAAATATCTACTAAGTTACCTAGCACCGTATCGAAAACAATTGAGTGTTATGTTCTTGCTTTTGTTGCTTGGGAGTGGTCTTACTCTTATTTTTCCATTTCTAACAGAAGCTCTTATTGATAAGGGAGTTAATGTCAAAGACTTAAATTTTATTTTTATTATTTTATTAGCTCAGTTAGGTGTTTTTCTAGGGGCTGTAACTATTGAAATTATAAGAAACTGGTTGATGCTTTATGTGGGCACACATTTGAGCATAAAAATTATTTCAGACTTTCTGAAAAAAATGCTTCAACTTCCCATCAAGTTTTTTGATACCAAAACGATGGGAGATTTTAATCAACGGATACAAGACAATGAAAGAATAGAGCATTTTCTAACTTCACAGAGTTTAACAACTTTTTTTTCTATAATTACTTTTTCAGTTTTTTTTGGTGTATTATGGTATTATGACTTTAAAATACTCTTAGTCTATTTAGCTCTCACAGTACTTTCAGTAGGGTGGTCTTTCTTTTGGCTAAAAAAAAGGAAGATATTGGATTATTATAGCTTTCAACAACGCTCAGAGAATCAAGAATCCATTTATGAAATGCTTAATGGAGTGACTGAAATGAAGCTTAATCAGTTTGAAGATTTTAAAAGAAAGGAATGGGAAAATATTCAAAAGAAATTATTTAAACTAAATATAAGAATACTTAAATTAAACCAAGTTCAACTATCAGGCTTTGAGTTTCTTAATCAACTGAAAAATATATTGGTAACTTTTTTAGCTGCTAATTATGTTGTAAAAGGAGATATGACTTTGGGAATGTTACTTTCTATATCCTATATAATTGGTCAAATGAATTCCCCAGTTAATCAATTAGTTAATTTCTTCCGTTCTTTACAAGATGCAAAGTTAAGTTTGGAAAGGCTAAATGAGGTTCAGAATAAACCAAATGAAGAGCAGATAATTCCAAAGGGTTTTAGTAAACTAAAAAATATTAGCCTTGAAACACCAAAAAAATGTGTTCAACTCAAAAAAGTAAGTTTTCAGTATGAAGGACCTAGATCACCATTTGTGCTAAAAGATATAGATCTAGTCATTCCAGAGGGAAAAATCACAGCAATTGTTGGAGCGAGCGGAAGCGGCAAAACATCGCTCATAAAATTATTACTTCGATTTTACGAACCTGTAACGGGTAGTATAGAATATAACGGAACAAATATCTTAGAACTTTCTCCACAAAATATTAGAAAAAATTGTGGTATCGTAATGCAAGACGGCTATATTTTTTCTGACACTATAGAGCGAAATATTGCCACAGGAGATGAAGATATTGACTATCATAAGTTACAGAAAGCTATTAAAGTCGCTAATATAGAAGATTTCATTCATTCATTACCACTAGGTTTAAAAACTAAGATAGGTGCAGCTGGAAATGGTATCTCAGGGGGACAAAGACAGCGTATTCTAATTGCAAGAGCGGTGTATAAAAATCCACATTACATATTCTTTGACGAAGCAACTTCTGCTTTAGATGCCGAAAATGAAAAGATAATTCATGATAATTTACAATCTTTCTTTAAAGGAAAAACAGTGGTTATCATTGCTCATCGATTATCAACTGTGAAAAATGCTGATCAAATTGTAGTCTTAGATAAAGGTGAGATTTCAGAACAAGGTACTCATCAAGAACTCGTAGAAAAAAGAGGAAGCTATTACAATTTGGTTAAAAATCAATTAGAATTAGGTAGTTAACTACCTAATTCTAAAAAATCTTTTATTTGTTTGATATTTTAACTTTTTTATCAACGTATTCAAAAACATTTAGTGCTTTGTCCAGTTGATCCTTTGTATGAGTGGCCATTATACTCATTCTTATTCGAGAATTTTTAGCAGACACAGCTGGATAAGTTATTGGATTAGTGTAAATTTTATTTTCTAATAAAATTTTACTTGCTTGGAATGTTTTTTCAGTGTCCCCAGTTTTCACAGGAATAATAGCAGATTCCGTGGTGCCCAAATCAAACCCTAAAGCTTGTAATCCCGATTTGTAATATTTTACATTTTCCCATAGTTTATGCTGCCAAAAAGGTTCTTCGTCTATAAGTTCAATTGCTTTAGATACTCCTAAAACTGCGGGAGTAGCGGATGCTGAAAAAGCATATTGTCTTGATTGATAGCTTAAATAGGTAATTAAACTGGGGTCAGCAACAATATACCCACCAACATTACCAAATGTTTTGCTAAAAGTACCTGTGATAATATCAACATCGTTTAGAACATCAAAATACTCCATAGCACCTCTTCCTGTTTTTCCTATTACCCCTATACCATGTGCATCATCGACCATTAAAACAGCATTATATTGTTTACAAAGACTAACAATATCTCTTAGAGGTGCTATATCACCATCTTGTGAATAAACTCCATCAACGATTACCATTTTAGTTCTATATTTATCTTTGACTCCTTTTAATACTCTTTCAAGATGATCTAAATCGTTATGCAAAAAACGTTTTACAGTCGTTCCCATAATTCCTTCATATACACTAGAATGTACTGCCATATCTACAATGGCAATATCTTCTTTTTTAAGTAAGCAAAGAAGAGACGCACTATTGGCTGTATATCCTGTGGTATAGATTAAGGTAGAGCCTTGGGGCTTCCCAAAAAAATGAGAAATTTTATCTTCAACCTCCTTGTGAAAATTAAAATAACCTCCAATTAGAGGAGATGCTCCAGCACCAGTACCATATTTATTAATCGCGTTAATTACAGTTTCTTTCACTTTAGGGTGTTGTGTAAAACCTAGATAATCATTACAAACAAAACTTATATAATTACCTTCCGATAACTGCTTCTGTTTTGCTAATTTGATTTCAGAATTACAACCTGAAGTTGCAAGAATTTTATAGTTTAATACTCCTCTGTCGTCTAAGAATTTCAGGTATTCATTATTTAATTTAGCCCGTTCGAAAATGTTTAAATCTTCCACATTCTCAAAATCTTTCAAAGTTTTTTTCGTAAAATCCATAATAGTACTTTTATTTTTAATCATTAATTTTGTATAAAGGTACTAAAAATTATTTTATCCTTAAATAAGGATAAAATAACAATCAAATAAACATTGTAATTGTAAATAAAAATTGCTATTTTTGATGAGTTTTTTATGATACAAAATTTCACAAGTTAGATGGGAGAGAAAAATACAAGGAAAAGATATTCAGGCTCAATAAGAGATAAATCCAGAACTAAAAATAGACTTATTAATGCAGTTGGTGAAGTTCTTGAAAACCAAGGTTATGTTGGACTGAAAAATGCTAAGAATATTGCAGATGCAGCCGGTGTAGATAAAAGGCTTATATGGACTTACTTTGACGGAGCGGAAAATTTAGTAGAAGAATATGTTAAAAAAAATGAATTCTGGCAAAGTGGTCTTACTAACAATACTTTCAATAATTTAATCACGAAAGAAGAGGATTTAGATAAGGATAAAGCATTTTTTCTTCTCAAAAATCATTTTGAAAAATTCAGCAATGATTTAGCATTACAAAAATTAATCACTTGGGAAATTAGTGAAGAAAATGAGATGCTAAGAAAAATAGCTGATAGAAGAGAGGAACTTGGAGAACAAATTTTTTCACTTATAGATAATAAATTTTCTAAATTAGGAATTGATATTAGGGCTATTGTAGCAATACTATTGGGAGGTACTTACTATCTTAATTTACATGCTAAAACTAACGGTAGTTTGTTCTGCGGTATTGATTTAAATACAGAAGAAGGAAAAAATCGTATTTTAAATGCAATGGAAATAATCTTAGAGTTTTATTTTTCAAAAAATAAATAGTTGTTAATGAAATGTGTGTTTTTTAGAGTAATATCATAATTAATGCTAAATCAAATAGATAAGCTAATAAAACTTATCAAACAATAAATATTAAAATCCGACTTTGCTTGCATCTTGTAAAGTCGGATTTCTTTTACATCTTAAACTTTCTACTTGGAGGGACTCCATCATTTTTTAAGGGTTGAGTAGTTTTATTCTTAACTTCTGTCACTTCTTGATTTTTCTCAACTAATTCATTTTCTTCATTTGTATCTTTATCCCCTATTGACAAATGAATTTTCCTCTCAATAGTTTCTAATTCCTTTTTAAGTTCAGAAAGTTCCTTTTCTTTATTCCAAGGATTAGATGCTACATTTTGTAGTATAGATAGGTCTTTTTCATATTTTGCTAACTCTTTTTTTCTTTCTTGTATAAGGTTAGGGATTTTTTCAAGGGCATTTAAAAAGTTCATAGCAGCGAGTTTAGGGTCTTTTGCCATAATACCATTATTATGCGTATAATAAATCCAGCCTTTACCTCTTACAAAAAATCGGTTTTGTAGAATATCGATCCCTTCTTTTTGCGTTTCTACGGTTTTGACTAACAATTTAAAATTGTATAGCCAACCGATATCCTCATACTCTCCATTCGTTCTGGCTATTTTTGCAATTCGGTTGAGTTTTTGACCTAATTGTTCTGTGGTACTATTTTCAGGCATTTCATTAAGTTCTATTGCATTTACAATCGTACCATCGGGTTTCTTTTGTGCATTTTCATTCAAATCATTCCAATCTTGTTGCAAGGCTTCTAATTGTTTTTTGACTTTGCCTATATCTTCAGTAAATCTTTCCAGTTTGTACTTAGAAGTAGATTGTGAGCGTTTAAATGCATACTTTTCGCTTTCCAAAGCGGTTATTTTCTTTTCTATTTTTGCTTTTTCCAAGAGGTCTGTATTTCCTGAAAGGATCGCCACATATTCTTGATAATTCATACCTGATTGTTCGTCTAAAACCCCTTCATCAATGGTTCGTTTCCCTAATTTATTAGATTTTAATTGACTAATAAACAATTGCTTATTAAATAATAAGTTAAACTTATAAGAATCCAAAGTTTTCTCTGTGGCATAAATTATAACATCTACTTTATTCCCTGCAAAGAACTTAGCAATTTCATTACCTTTTCGAATCGCTCGGCCATCTCTTTGTTGTAAATCACTAGGTCGCCAAGGCGTATCGAGATGATGAATGGCAACAGCTCTTTTTTGTGCATTCACACCTGTACCGAGCATATCGGTAGAACCGAATAGTATTCGTATTTTTCCCTCATTAGTGTCGGATATAAGTTTCTCTCTTTTTTTATTGCTTACCTCTTGTATAAAGCGTATCTCATCGGCAGGAATCCCATAATCTTCTACCAATTTTCGCTTTATCTCTGCGTAAACATTCCATTCTTTAGGTTTGTAAGTCCCTAAATCTGAAAACACAAACTGTGTTCCTTTCTGTGCATTATATTTTTCGTAATACTCATAGATTTTCTTAGCACAATGAGAGGCTTTATTATCGGGATGATCTTCGTACTTATCACTAATTAACCGCATATCTAATGACATTTTTCGAGCATAATCTGTTGCAATCAACATTTTTGCTTTTTCTTCTTTCTCAGAAAGTTTAGGTCTTCCGAGTAAGGTAGCATCTCCGTTTTTAGCAAACTCCATTAGTTTATTGATAAAGACTTCTTGCTCGGGTGTAGGTGGAATATGGTATAAAACCTCATTCTTTTCTGGACGATCAATACCGATGTCTTTTGCCGTTCGATAGTCCGTAATCTCCGAATAAAATTGTGCTAATTCTGGTACTTTGATAAAATAGCGAAAGCGTTCTTTCTGTACAATATTATTCGCCACTGAAAATTCATAATCGGTAGTTTTTCGTGCATATATAGCTGCCCAAGCATCAAAGCAAGTGATGCCTTGTTTCTCCATAGCCTGCGGGCGTAAATATTTGAATAGTAAATAAAGTTCAGTTAAAGAATTGGATATGGTGGTACCTGATAAAAATGTAGCCCCCAAATCTTTTCCTGTACGCTGTTGAATGGTTCGAATAGCAAAAAGCAAGTTCAAAGCTCTTTGACTTCCTTGCATATTTCCCAATCCAGCCACTCGATTATGACGAGTATTAAACATTAAGTTTTTATACTTATGGCTCTCATCGACAAAAATATGATCGATACCCATCGTTTTAAAATCTACAATATCATCCTTACGATTTTCGATGTCGTGTCGTATAGTTTTTAATTTAACCTCTAAGTTTTCTTTTCGTTTCTCAATTCCCGCCAACATTCTACCAGAAATCTTATTCCCTTGCTCTTTAAGTACATTCAGATTTTCTTCTACTTCGTCTAATTCTTTTTGAAGAATTTCCTCTTGTATCTCATCCGATTGTGGTATTTTACCAAATTGCTCGTGAGTTAAAATTACACAATCCCAATCATTATTTTTAATATCTCCAAAAATTCGTAAGCGTTTTTCTGCGCTAAAATCTCCCTTGCCAGGGTATAGTATTTTGGCAAAAGGATAGGCTTTTCTATAGGTTTCAGCAATTTCGTGCACATTGGCTTTCAATCCGATGATCATCGGTTTATGAGCCAATCCCAATCGTTTCATTTCTTGTGCAGCACAACACATCACTAAGGTTTTTCCTGCACCGACTTCGTGATCACAAATAGCCCCTCCATTGAGCTTAATCATCCATACAGAGTCTTTTTGGCTATCATACAAATCTTCAATCCCTAACCCCTTGCGGTCTAATCCAGGGAAGTCTTGATGAGTACCATCATAATTTGGACGCACAAAGCAATTAAACATTCGATTATACCTATCGGTCAAACGGTCTTTAAATTCAGCGTTCTGTTCTAGCAACCAATTGGAAAAAGCCGTACGGATTTCCTCAATTTTACTATTGGCCATTTGTATAGCCTCCATATCTCTTACCGTAGTTTCTTTGTCGCCAATTTTTACTTTTTTAGTAATATCGGGTACCGTGTTGAATAAGGCATACTTTAAAAGTGATAATCCGTTATAGGTTCTACTTTGAGATTCAACCGCATAGTTACCCGTTATTTGAGCGTTAAGGTTTTTACACTCAATCTTAAAATCATCGATTACTTTACTGTATAATACCGTTACTTCGGTATCAAACAAATGCGAAGCAAAATAACTATAGATTTTATCAGGTATCCAACGCTCGCCTAAGTTGAAATCTAAATCTTCAAATGGTATAGGACGAGGAACGACCTTTTTTAGTGCTTCTAAAGATTGCTGAATATCCTTGTCATTAGGATTTTCATTTAAATATTCTTGAACGGTATCAATTTTTTCAACTATATTACCCGAAAGCCAAGTTTCACCAATTTCATATTGGTCTTCCATTGGGTTATAGAATAGTTGTCCCTCCAGTTCTGTTTTAATCTCATCTGAAGTTTTTCCACTTAACTCACTCATATAGTCTAAATCGACCTTACCATACAAGTTAAGTGAAGCAGCAAGAGCCTCTTTTGGATTACTACTTTCCAAAGAAGCAATTGAAAAACTGACAGGTTTATCAAAAATATCTGCTTTATGATAAACATTATTTATTCTGCGCTCTAAATATGGAATTTCATTGCCAGAAGCATCAAGTTGTATTAATTTGATATTATCTTTTGCGTTAATATAACCATATTGATTTACAAAAGAATCATAGACTTGGTTAAGTTTTTCTCTTTTTTGTGGATAAGGCCCTCTATCCTCTGCTTCGGATGCGTATAAATCAATATAGGCTTCTCGAAGTTCAATATAAGCCATTGCTTTTGTACGCTGAAGGTGTCCCACTTCAAGCGGAACAAAAGTAGCAGTTCCATCATATTTACTTACATTTCTTAAATACCCTGGTTGTTCATTTTGAATCACTAAAGCGTCTTCTCTGTAATGACTTAGAATATCCCCTTCAAATGGTACAGGCTCGAAACTAACAGGAGTTACAGATGCTCTTTCTATATCCTTAGTTGAATTGTTATCACTGGGGTAAGAAAAAGAAAAAAGATCTTTGGAAAAGCTTTTTTGTGTTGCTTTTTTCGTCTTTCTGTTGGTCTTACTTTTTGTATTATTTTGAGGTTTTGGAATGCTTGGAGGCTCTTCAAAAAGCGTGTCAAATAAACTTAATTGTACCCCACCATCATTTGCCGTTTTGAAAATTGATGGTTTGTTTTCAGAAATAGGACTTGTTTTTTTCGTTTCTTTACCAATAAACTCTTTTGATGTTGATGGTTCGGGCGTTTTAGGAGTTGGAACTGTATTAGTTTGGGCTTTCTCGCTTTTTTCTGATATTGTGGTTGATTGGTTTGAAAAAGAATCCGCAAGATATAAAGGCATTCGTTTTTTATAATTACCAAAATCAAGATTTAATTTTTCTTCAAGATCGCTGGCTATTCCAGACACACCATTTTCGTGTATATAAATTTTTGATGGTCTTCCATATAAGTCAGTATCTAATTGTGAGGCTGTATGAATAATTTGTTGTGGGTTGTTTTCAAATAAAGCATTGATTGTATAGCCCTCAGTGCGTTCGATGGTATCATAAAAAAGTAAATCTTCGGTAGAAAGCGCTTGTTTTTGTGAATCTTTTTGTAGGATTATTAAATCACTCCCAGCTTCCGTTCCTGCGTAATCTGTAAATAGATTGTTAGGCAATCGTATAGCGGAAACTAAATGTGCTTGGCGTATCATCGCCTCTCGGATAGGACGGTTTTGGGGACTATCCAATACGCCTTGTGAAGTAATAAAAGCCAATAAGCCACCTTCTTTTAAAGTGTCCATACCCTTTAAAAAAAAGTAGTTATGAATATTTTTTACTGCTTGTTGTTTTGCAGTATCCTTACTTCGTGAAAAGGATAAATCAAATACAGAAATATCCCCAAAGGGAATATTACTGCTTACTATATCAAAGGAATTATTTTGTCGTTCCTCTATATCTTCAAAGCCATTAATTTTTATTTGGGCAGAAGGGTATAAATGTTTGAGTACTTTTCCCGTTAGCAAATCCTTTTCAAAAGCCGTTACAGATACATTTTGATTTGATTTAAAATGTTCAATAAAATTACCAGTTCCTGCGGAAGGATCGAGAAAATTATTATAAGATACTCCTTGATTTTGAATTACCTTTGCTAATGTTTGAGGAATTTGCGGAGGTGTATAATAGGCGGTTAATATTGAACTCTTTAAACTATTGGTTAGTTTGCGATAAGTTGCATCATCGGGTGAATGACTACGAATGAGTTCATAAAGCCTTTGGGTAGCTTCAAAATACATTTGGTTGGATTTTGTCCAACTCTGAATATCTCTATAGTCATTGGCAGGATTTAGAATGAATTTTAGTCCTCCAAAACCTGAATATTGTTTTAAGATTTCTTTTTCAGCATTAGTAGCAAGTCGCTTTTCGAGGTCTAGCTCAAAAGCGACTTGCAATGCTTTAATATTATTCTCTAAATGTAGTTTCTTATTGAACGCCATTTTCCTCAATCCATATTTGAATTTGTCCTGTCAATTCTGTGTAAAGTTGATCGTATTCGGGACTGTCCTCAAAATCTTTGTGTATGTTGTAGTCTTCAAAAACTTCTACACAGTACGGAAACATTTTTAAAGCAAATGAGCGTAATTCATTGTCGGGTATTTCTCTATCAAACTCATTGCTGACTACGCGATATACCATATCAAATGGTGAAAAGTACAAGCCTTCAAATAAAACTTCATTTGCAATTCGCCGACACTCCAGCACATCATTTCCTGCCTCAAAAGCATTTTGATATGCCTGTGCTGCTAAATCACCTCTTGCTTGGATAAATTCCTCATCAGATGCCAGATTAGGAAAACTGGTATTTAATAATTCTTTTAATCGTAATTCGTAATACGAAATTTCTTTTTCTTGTGTTGCCATAATTTTTATATTTATTAAATTTTATCTATGTATTTGCATTGATACCCACTTTTTGAGTATTAAAGCAAACATTTCAAATAATAAGTTTAGATAATTATCTATTGACGGCATTTATCGCCGTTAAATACTTATTGTTTAAACCATTTTTTAGATTACTTTCGTTTTCGTCTTCCTTTTTTATTTTTAGAGTGAGGCGGAAACTCAAAAGCAGTAGAACCATCTTCTTGTAGTGCTAAATAAGCATCAAAACTTTTTCCTGCTTTGTTCTTTAATCCTTTTAAAAGCGTTGTTTTTCCATTTTCTAATAATGCCATTACGGCTTGATCACTTACCTGTTTTCCGCAGACATTTCTAAAAAACAACCACTGACAATCATCTTCCGTACATTTAGCAACTTTCTCGTATAAACGAACACTTTGCTTTTTACAGACAGGGCAAACCAATGTTGGTGAAGCAACCCCTTCGATTTCCATCGCTAAAAAATCTTCCGTAATTTTTTGGGTATAATCTTTCATCGCTTGTAAGAATTCTTTTGGAGGGAGTTGCCCTTCCTCAATCTCATTGAGAGAGGCTTCCCATTCACCCGTTAATGCTACATCAGCGATTTTTCGGTCTTTGACCCATTCAAATACTTTCAAACCTTTTTCGGTAGGAACTATGCTTTTCTTTTGGCGTTTGATATAGTTTCGTTTCAACAAAGTTTCTATTGTTGCCGCTCTAGTAGCAGGAGTTCCAATACCAGTACCTTTGAGTAATTGTCGTTGATTTTCGTCTTCCAAATCCTTTCCTGCCGATTCTATAGCCGATAGCAAAGTTGCTTCCGTATATAATGCTGGTGGGCGTGTAGTTTTGGATAGAATTTTACTGTCCATTACTTTTAAGGTATCTCCTTTTTGTAGTTCAGGAAGTTCTTGTGGGATTTCCTCTTCTTTTTCTATTTCTGAAAAAGAGCCATTGACCGCTCTCCAACCTACGGATTGTATCGTACAACCTTTGATTTCGTAATTTTTATGACCTGCTTCCACGGTTATCTTCTGCGTTTCCTTGATACAAACTTCCGATACCGCTTCTAATAAGCGCCCGGCAATCATTTTGTAAATGAGGGCTTCTTTCTTAGGAAGTTCGGTCGGTATTTTGTCAGTAATTAGCAGTCCGTGATGGTCGGTTACTTTTACATCATTGACGATACGCTTGGTAAGAGAGGAGCGTCTGAGTTGTTGTGCATATTTTGCATAGTCCTCATAATGCTCTAATTGTTTAATCAATAAAGGAATTTCTGCCCATACATCTTCTGAAATATATTTACTTCCTGTACGAGGATAAGTGATGTATTTCTTTTCATACAAACTTTGAGCGATGTTTAAAGTTTCGTCCGCTGAAAAACTATACTTTTTATTCGCATCTTTTTGGAGTGCGGTTAAATCATAAAGTAAAGGCGGTTGTTCTTTTACTGTTTTCTTTTCTACGGAGAGTACTTCTGCATTTGGATGGCGTTCTACGGATTTTTTCCATTCTTGTACTTCTTCTTCTTTTTCCGTTTTTAGAGTGGAAAGGCTATTAAATTTGAGATGTTCTTTTTGAAACCCTACACAACCATAGGCTTCAGGCATTGCCAATTGTACTAAATGTCCAAATGCCCAAGTAACGGCATAACCATTACCTTCTATATAACCATCTTTTTTACTATTAGCCCCTAATAAATGAGCAATTTCTCTGCCTACACTGGGTTTTTCCGCTAGGATTACTTTCATGGCTTTTTGTTTTTTGAATGAATGAAATGAATTACGATTAATCTCTACATTTTACGTCCACTTGAAGCTTTTTTAGCAGGAATTTTAGGTTTTGCCGTACGCTTTGTAGTTTTCTTTGTCGTAGTAGTTTTTACTCCCTTATCTGTCGCTTCTTTTTTGGTTTCTGTAGTGGTTTGAGTGGTCGCATCCGTCGTTTTATTTTCTTTGGCTTTTTTATTGATTTCTTTAGCCTGACGAGTCACTTTATCCTCTTTCTGTTGCTTATTAGGATTTTGGAAAGTGAAATCTACCGTTCCTTTGTCTTTGTTATAAACAAAATACCCACTATAAATTTTCCCAGTACTCTGACTCTCTAGACCTTTTAAAAAGATAGGTTTTCCTTGTGAAAAATCTTTATATTGTTCTTCGGTAAGTTGTCTGCCTCTTAATTCTTTGGGGGCTTCTTCGAAAGTAGGTTGGGTATTGATTTTTTGTGTAAGATTGTCATCAAACAAAAATTCTACATAACGCTTTTCTGCATTAAATTGAACATTTGCATTAAAGGGTTCTCCCTTATTTGAGGTCATTCCTTCTAAAAACAAAGATTTTCCTTCCTTAAGTGTTTGTTTTTGTTCCTCGTTAAGCTTAATACCCTTGATTTCATCGGGTATTCTGATGTATTCTTGACGCAAAGCAACAATTTCATTCGTCAATTCATCGATACTAATAATCGATGGTATTTTTTCACCCGTTTTTACATTAGTAAGTTCTACGACACGCCCCATATTTCCTGTCTTCAATAGATTTTCTTTGTCTTCTTGGGTAAACTCATGCCCAAAAAATGGATAATCTAATTGAGGTTCTTTACGAATTCCGTGGATAGCGACGCTTACTTTACCTTCGTTATCTTTTCTCAAAGATAAACGTGCATCAAAACGAGTAACGGCACTCCCTAAGTTCATACTAATTGGAACCAATCGATCCGTTTTATAACCTTTTAGTAGTGGGTCTAATAAGTTTCGTTTTTCTAGGTACTCTTTTGAAAGTCCTAAGCTATTCATTGTATCCCAATCAATATCATCTAGTTCATAGCGATAATTTTGTTCTTGGGTTGCCTCATCGGTTGTATCTTGCGATGTAGTTTCATTGACCTCTTGGGTAGTTTCTTTTACTTCCTGAGTATCTTTTACTTCTTGGGTTTCATTTGTTTGTTCCATTGTATTTTTATTTAAAGATTGATATTCTTGTGGTTGAACTTTATAGGATTGTAAATCCTCGGGGGTAAGTTGAACTTTTAGTAAATTAGGAATGGGTATTTTGAAAAAAGAAAAATTACTTGGATTTTTCACTTGCCTTAAAAAATTACTAAAGAAGTTTGAGAGTACATTTCCGTGAGGATCTACTCTCATAAAATCTTGTTCGTGTGCTGGGTCTGGAGGAACGGTTTCTAACTGACCGTCTTTATCCAATCCTTTTACTGCACGAATCTGTTGTTCCTCTTGGTCATACACAAGCAATAAATCCGTCCATTGTTCATCGACAATAGGTGTATTTTCTTGTGGATTTGTTTCCGTGGATTCGTTAGCCATAGTATATTAGTTTTGATGGTTTAAATCGTTAAACTTTAAATCGTAGAACGAAAATAGAAGTTGTAAATAAGAATCTAATACAGCAGTGTTATTTTGGCTTCGATTGTCCTTTTTTGGCTTTTACAGGGACGCTAAAGTGTTCTCTAATAAATTGATATACATCCGATAATTTATAGTAAATTTTTCCAGAGATTGTGTAATAAGGTAGTTTACCCTCAGAGACACTATCCCTTAAAGTGTGTAAGTTAAAAAGAGATGCTTAGGTTTTTAGAGTCTTAGTCTTTGGTCAAATATAAGCATAAATTGGTTTAAAACCAACCCCCAATTTCTAATAGGCATCGACCATTTCTTAGTGGCTTCTCTTATAGAGAGATATACTGACTTCATAACCGCCTCATCGGTAGGAAAAGACATCTTGTTTTTGGTGTATTTACGGATTTTTCCATTAAGATTTTCGATTAAATTAGTGGTATAAATAATTTTACGGATTTCTAAAGGAAAGTCGAAAAATACG
>NZ_KB894231.1 GCF_000374405.1 Riemerella columbina DSM 16469 | reverse complement strand
CATACCCGTTGCGGTAGTTACCATCTTTGGTTTTCTCGTGTTTTTCATTGTCTAAATGAGCGTCAAGTTCTGCCGAAAGCATATGCTCTATGGCTTTCTTGTGTAGTTCTTTGAAGAAAGAGTTTAGGTCTTCTCCATTCTTGAAGGACTTATAAAATTCCTTACTGTTTAGAAGTTCATTTTTGTCAATCATATCTAAATCATGTTTAAAATTGCAAATTAAGTTAAAAAGAGGTTTTGAAAACTAGTTTTCAAAACCTCTTTTTAACTTACACAGTTTATGAGATACTACCTTAAATCACTTCGCTTTTAATTTTTATCTTCCGAATAGTCCACCCATACCTGGCATTCCGCCGCCCATTTTCCCCATCATTGCCATGAGTTGTTTACCTTGTGGACCTTGCATCATTTTCATCATTTTACCCATTTGTTCAAATTGCTTCATTAATTGGTTGACTTCTTCTAGTTTTCTACCACAACCTTTAGCAATTCTCTTTTTACGGCTCATATCAATGATACTTGGTCGGCGTCTTTCCTCTGGCGTCATCGATTGGATAATTGCCTCTATATGTTTAAATGAATTATCGTCTATATCTACATCTTTTATCGCTTTTCCAACACCTGGGAGCATACCTAATAGGTCTTTCATATTACCCATTTTTTTGATTTGTTGGATTTGCTTTAAGAAATCGTCGAAACCAAATTCATTTTTAGCGATTTTCTTTTGAAGTTTTCTTGCTTCTTCTTCATCAAATTGCTCCTGCGCTCTTTCCACTAAGGACACCACATCTCCCATTCCTAAAATTCTGTCTGCCATTCTTTCAGGGTAGAAGAGGTCTAGCGCTTCCATTTTCTCGCCAGTAGAAATAAACTTAATGGGTTTATCTACTACCGAACGAATCGTCAATGCTGCACCACCGCGCGTATCCCCGTCGAGTTTGGTGAGTACTACACCGTCAAAATTTAAGGCGTCATTAAAGGCTTTAGCTGTATTGACAGCATCTTGCCCCGTCATGGAATCTACCACGAAAAGGGTTTCGGTAGGCTTAATGAAATAATGAACCGATTTAATTTCGTTCATCATTTGCTCATCAATAGCCAATCGACCAGCGGTATCCACAATCACAACATCGTGTTTGTTTTCTTTAGCAAACTTAATGGCATTTTCCGCAATGGTAGAAGGGTTTTTATTTTCTATTTCGGTATAAACAGGAATATTAGTTTGATTTCCTAATACTTTCAGCTGGTCGATAGCCGCAGGTCTATACACATCACAAGCCACCAATAATGGATTTTTAGCCTTTTTCTTTTTTAGATAATTGGCGAGTTTACCAGAGAAAGTGGTTTTACCCGAACCTTGTAAACCTGCGATAAGGATAATGGTTGGCTTTTCAGAAAGATTAATGCCTTCTTGAGTTCCACCCATAAGTTCTACCAATTCATCGTGGACGATTTTGGTCATTAATTGACCAGGCGTCAAACTTGTGAGTACATCTTGACCGAGTGCCTTTTCTTGTACTCTTTTGGTAAGGTCTTTCGCTATTTTATAATTAACATCGGCATCTACTAAGGCACGGCGGATTTCTTTTACCGTTTCCGCAACATTGATTTCCGTAATTTTACCACGCCCCGAGAGATTGTGTAGTGCTTTATCTAATTTATCTTGTAAACTATTGAACATAATGTTTTATTTGAATGTTGCAAAAATAAGGATTTTTTTGAGCATAATAAAATATCAATAGCAGGACTATTGATAAATAAAAAAGCAACCCGTTGTGGAGTTGCTTTAAAGTTGATTATTTTCTTAATCCTAATTCAGCGATAATCGCTCTATATCTTTCAATATCTTTATTTTTAAGATAATCTAATAATCTTTTTCTTTTACCTACTAATTTTACTAGAGATTTTTCCGTAGCAAAGTCCTTGTGGTTAGCCTTAAGGTGCTTAGATAGGTGGTTGATTCTGTAAGTAAAAAGAGCCACTTGCCCTTCTGTACTACCTGTGTCTTGTGCAGACTTTCCGTGTTTTGCGAAAATTTCCGCTTTTTTTTCTTTTGTTAAATACATTCCAATATTATTTTAATGATTATTATGTATGAGGATGCAAATATAAAGCATTTTTTTGATATACAAAATCTTATCCTAAAAAATTAATGCAATTCTTTTGTTTAATAGCTCTTTAGGCAGTATCTTTGCATATAATAAGGGATACAAATATTCTTTATATTAAAAACATCATGAGAAAACCTATTATCTTTTTAAGTCTTTTAGCTGTTGGAATGCTTACCATTCGGTGTGCGGCTTTGGGGGATAGCCTCGAGTATGTTAATAAAGGCATTAAAATTAAGAAAGTTAATAGAATCGTTTACTTTAAACCCGAGGTAGAGCCTTATTTGCCCGAAATTATCCAACCAACCGACCAAGCATTTTATAATGCTTTTAGTGATTTTTTGAAAGACGCCGAAGAGGTAAAATTGACTAAAATTAATACCCTAATGCCTTACGATAGTGTGGATGTAGACTATGTAAAGGAAATTTGCACAAATAACGGCGCTCAGGTGGCACTTATTCCTAAAGTTAAATATTTTAAAGTAGGTTTTGGGAAATATGTATTTTCTAATCAAGTTTTAGTTAGTGCTAAACTCTACGACGCTGAGGGTAATTTTATCATTGAAACGACCTACGACACTTACAAAGGCAATGCAAGGCTATTAGGTAGCGCAGAAAACTCTGTGAAAATTGGGGCTAAAGGTGTGTTAAAAAAAATGAATAAAGAACTAAGACGCCATAAAATCAATACATCGTCTTAGTGATTATGAGAATCGTCTCACTTGTGCCTTCCATTATGGAAACCTTATTCGATTTTGAAGTAGGTGAGGCGTTTTCTTGGTATGGTACACAAATTATTAAATCCTAATTTTATTATCAAGAACTATTAAATTCCCTTTAAATCTAAATTTTTAAGGTTTAATGAATTTAGAAATATAAAAATGATTAACTTTGTCTGCATTAATCGGTAGTAAATTTTAAAATAACATGATTAAAGCAGGTTTAGTAGGTGCAGGACACTTGGGTAAAATTCACTTAAAATTATTACAACAATCGGATAAATACGATTTGGTAGGGTTCTATGATGAAGACCGAAATAATGGTAAAAAATTGGAGCAAGAATTTGGCTATCAATATTTTGATAGTTTTGAAGAATTGATGTCTCAAATCGAAATGCTAGATATTGTAACCCCTACGCTATACCATTACGATTACGCGCAAAAAGCCATTAATCATAACAAACATTTCTTTATAGAAAAGCCCGTAACCCAAACTTTGGAACAGGCAGAAAGCATCATTCAGCAGTGTCAAGCTAAAAATATTAAAGCCCAAGTAGGGCATGTGGAACGCTACAACCCTGCATTTATCGCAACTAAACCCTATATTAACCATCCCATGTTCATCGAAATTCATCGATTGGCAGAATTTAATCCTAGGGGAACAGATGTTTCCGTAGTTTTAGATTTGATGATTCACGATTTGGATATTTTGTTGAGTTTAGTTCCATCTAAAGTTAAAAATGTACAAGCTTCAGGCGTTTGCGTGGTGTCTAAAGCACCAGATATCGCCAGTGCCAGAATAGAGTTTGAGAATGGTTGTGTTGCCAATTTAACGACCTCTAGAATTTCTATGAAAGCTATGCGTAAAAGCCGATTTTTCCAAAAAGACGCCTACATTTCCGTAGATTTTCTAGAAAAGAAAGCAGAAGTCATCAGAATGAAAAACGCTCCAGAACAACCTTCCGACTTTGATATGATTATTGAAAATGCAGAAGGGGAGAAGTCCCAAATTATTTTTGAATATCCTAATATCCAACCTAATAATGCCATTTTAGACGAATTGAATGCCTTTGCCGATGCCATCAATGCAGACAAAGCCGTAGAAGTTTCTCTACAAGATGGTACAGAAGCATTGAGAGTGGCTTTAGAAATTGTGGATAAAATTAATGCGATTCAATCGTTTTAACATTCGTATCTTCAAACACAAATCCCACTTCCGTTAATCGCTTGGGATATACATTCTGACTACGCAACACCAATTCGGGGGCCGTTCCCATAATAACAGCACCGATTTTAATTAGAAACTCTGGGGCTGGTAATCCGAATGGCATATGGTATTTTTCTCTGAGTGCTTTCATCAGTTGGGCATTGGTTGGTGCATTAGTTGTACAAAAATTAAAGGCTCCCTCTAATTCTTCATCAATAATAAATTCCAACGCATTCACAAAATCTTGTTCAGAAATCCAAGCCACGCGTTGTTTTCCTGAGCCTGCCTTGCCTCCTCCGCCAAATTTAACTAATTTTTTAAGAGTTTGATAGGCACTTCCTTCGTGGTCGCCCATAATTAGCGAGATTCTAAATGCCACTTTTTTCGTTTTTCCCTCAGCAAAGCGATGAAATGCCGCCTCCCATTGTTGTCCTACTTGCGAAAGAAAATCTTCCCCATTGGTAGGTGAATCTTCCGTACGAACTTCCTCGTAACTTTCTTTATAGACTGCCACTGTCGAGGCATTGAGCCACATTTTGGGTGGATTTTGGCATTGCTCAATGGCTTTTCCCAATAGCTCAGTAGATTTTATCCTCGATTGTAAAATGGCTTCTTTATTTTCTTCAGTAAATCGACAATTAATATTTTTCCCTGCCAGATTGATGAGTACATCGGTATCCTCTAAGGCTTTTTTCCAATCGCCAATGGTTTTTCCATCCCATTGCACATAATGGATATTAGGTTGTTTGGAAATTTTCTCACCCCGCGTCAAAATATAAAATTCTGCCTCTTTGAAATGATTTTGAATCAATTTCCCTGCATAGCCTGTCCCTCCTGATAATACGATTTTCATAGTTTTTATTTTATTATGGTTTTTAGAATCTTGTAGTATGGCTAGTAATCTATTTCATTAAGTTTATCAAATACAAGTCTGCGAATTTCGCTTTCACTTTTATTCTTTATAGATATAATAAAATTTTGATTGAAGAGATAATTGAGTTTTTTTGAATCTTCAAACTGTAGAAAATCTAATAAACGATTATAATCATCCCATTTATTCCCTGTTTTCCGATTAAAATTATCTCTAACTTTATCGTATAAATTTAATTTATAGCTCCCTTCTTTTTCTGGATTTTTCAATACTTTTCCAAAAAGTATGATATGCTTTTTATTACGATTATCGTATGTGATCAGATATACATAAAAGTCTATCAAATTGATATCTAAATTATTCTCTTTTGCTTTTTCCTCTATAAAATTTAGATATTTATACAAACTTAGAGGATCATTCCCTTCTGAGTTTTCAATATTTAAATCTCTTGATTTTATGCTTCTTCTATATTTTACTTCAACAAATGAAATTTTTAAAATATTTTTATTTGGGATTCTATTAGAATTAAAATTTTGAATATAGGCTAGTTTCCAAATAACAAAATCAGGTAGGTGTTGTGTTAAGTTTTGTAGTATCGAAAATGTATTACTATCGTAGGTTCCATCCTTCACAATGGCATCATCAACGCTAAAAAGTGTACTAATGCTTGGAAGTAATCCAGATATTTTTTCGTTTCCAAGAGGGATTACATTATAATTCAGTTTGGAAAAATGATATTCACAAATCAATTCAGCAATAAATCCTTTTAGATTTGTATAATTTGAAGTGGTAAAGCTAGTAATCATAGAGTTAAATAGAATTTAGTAAAGCAATAATATCCTCCCCATATTTTTCCTTTTTATGTTCCCCAATTCCAAAAATACGCTCCAATTCTTCGACTGTTCTAGGTTTATTTTTAGCCAAAGACACAATAGACTTATTTGTCAAAACCATATAAGTAGGCAACCCTTCATTCCTTGCAGTGTCAAATCGCCATTGCTTGAAATAGGCGACTATTTGCTTTTCGTATTCACTAAGATTTTCCTCGTTTAGATCTTCTTTTTCTACATCCTCTATATAGTTCTTTTCGATTTCCTTATAGTGAATTAGTATAGTCCAATAATTAACTTTCCCTTCTATTAATTTTGTTGAAGATTTTTTAAACTCTACTTTCTCAAGAAATGTATTTAAACTTTCTTGATCTCTTTCAAAGTTCTCTTTGTCCAACCTGATGTTAAATACCTTAATTTTCATCATTATGCATTTAAGTTCAACCTATAACTAATAACTAAGTAGATAAAATAACCCAACTCACTCTCACAAACTTACGAAAAAAATAATAGGAAATCACAAAAAATACAACTGATTTTAAAATTGTAGAAAATCAAATCTCCACCCCATACCTCTTCGTTTCAATACGATTCGGCTTCAAATCACTTAGTAAATTATACAATCCAAAGAAAGTTCGGTTCATATAGATAAAATGTCGCGACCCTCGATTTCCATTGCTTTTTTTGATTTGTGGGTCCTTGCTAAATCGCTCGCCCAAAGCATAAATCTCATCGAAAAATTGTTTGTCTGAAAAGTCAAAAACTTCTTGATGAAAAGGTCTTGTAAATAGGCTAATCATCTCGTGAAACAATTGCGTAAAAAGTTGGACTTCCTCAGGGCTGTCATCTTTTCGTAGGATTTCCAATTCATACATTTTTGATTGGAAAAACTCGGGATTATTGAGGTTTTCTGGGACAATCAACTCAAAATAAGGAATATAAAAATCCTCTGGGATGTGCTTAATACAGCCAAAATCCAAAGCAATCAAATTACCTTTATCTGACACCAAGAAATTCCCTGGGTGTGGGTCGGCGTGTACGCGACGTAATTTGTGAATTTGATACATATAAAAATTCCACAAAGCCTGTCCCACTTGATTGCGTTCTTCCGCCGTTGGATTCGTTTGGGTATATTCCGAAAAGTGCAGACCTTCCATCCAATCCATTGTGATAATCCGTTCAGAGGAATATTCGGGATAATAGTTCGGAAACTTCAAATGTGGAATATGCGCACAATCTTTGGCAATTTCTTGACTCTGTTTTACTTCCAAAATATAATCCGTTTCTTCAATAAGTTTATCTTCTACCTCTTTAAAATATTTTTCCTTGTCTTTTCCTTTCAGATTGAACATTCGCATCGCAATGGGCTTAACCATCGCCAAATCCGAAGAAATACTTTCTGCCACCCCTGGGCACTGAATCTTTACGGCTAACTTCTTCCCATCTTTGGTCGCCTGATGCACCTGACCGATACTTGCCGCATTGATAGCATCGGGCGAAAACGAATCAAAAATTTCCTGCGGTGCTTTTCCAAAATATTTACGAAAAGTTTTTTGTACCAACGGTGCCGAAAGTGGCGGAACAGAAAATTGCGAGAGTGAGAATTTATCCATATATTCCGTTGGTAAAATATTCTTCTCCATACTCAGCATTTGGGCGACTTTCAAAGCACTGCCTTTCATTTCTGACAACGAATCGTAAATATCTTCCGCATTGTTTTCGTTGAGTTTCTGTCGGGCGTTTTCCTCATTTCCTGTGAGTTTATCTTTGTAATAATTGAGGTAATTTAGCCCCACTTTTGCCCCTGTTTTTACAAACTTTGTGGTGCGTTCTATTTTGGATTTCGGTATTTTATTTACAGTTTTCATAATTTTTTGTTTTCGGTTTTTCGACTTTTTTGGATTTCATTCCTTAAAAAGTACAACTTTTTCGGATTTGAATCCTACTTGTCATGCTAAACTTGTTTCAGCATATGATTAGTTTCCTTATTCAAAAAAACTTCGTTTTCCTTCCTTAAAAAGAAACTTTCCGAAATCTAATAATTTGTTCAATCGATTGGCATCAAAAAATTCAAAGCCTATATCGATGGATTTTTCGATAAACACATCGGTTTTTTCGAAATCCTTAGAGTCATCATTGAGCCAAAATTTGAGAATGCTCAAAAATTGTAACCAAGCCCCTTCTTTTTGGGCTTTTTGTTGGATTTTCTGTACTTCTTTTTGCTGAATATTCACAGTGTCAATGCCAATGGCTTCAATATATTCTAAGAAATGGGTACGCAAATCGCTCAATTTGCTAAGGTTTTGCAAGGGCAAGGTACTTTCTTTTAATAGAAACAATACAAAACTTCGATTGGCTTTTAGGTTTTCGAAAAAGGTATAGTAAAAACTTAATAATTTATCCTTGGCTTCGTAGTCTTTATACTCTTTGGTTTTGTGTAACACTTCTAAGGTTTTCACCATCAATACGGTAAAAAATGAGCGTTCGATAGCATCAAAACTTGAATAGAAACCATAAAATTCTGCTTCATCCATTTGATGTTGTTTTGCAAATTGATATACCGATTTTGGGCGTTCACCTTTGGTAAGTACCTCATCTATGTAAAGTTTCATTAACTTTTCATCGTTCATTTTTTTTTTGATTTTTTATTTGTCATAATTTTGATTTTTTGATATTTCGTGTATAAGAGAAAATTTTATTTTTCAACCTTTTAACATTAGTTAGAAAACAATAAACTTGCCATATTCGACAATATTTTTGTTTTGTTTATGACTATATTAGAAATTAATTACCTTACAAATATGGTAAAAAATTATACTAAAATAAAAATATTAGTATATTTTTTATTATAGCTTTATAATTCAAAGAATAACAGATAGATTAATTCTTATACTTTAAGATTTATAAGTTTTCAATTATTAACTCTTACATTATTTCTAAATATATTTCGAGACTACTTTAATTATTATTTTCTTTTTATACATTTGTACTATGAAATTATTCAAGTTGGTAGGCTTAGTCATTCCATTATTCGTTTTTGGACAAAAGGAGCAAACAATAAATAATATAGGATTGTTGGACGATAAGCATTCCCTCTATTTAAAAGGGAATACACTATTTTTACCTGTATTGATTTTTAATGTTGGAGTAGAGTATCAACTATCGGATCACTATACTTTGCAAGCGGATGGTACGGCTTCGCCATGGAAATCGGTAAAGGGAAATCATTTCCAGGTTTATATGGGACATTTGGAGGGACGCTATTATCTGGATCAAGCTTTTAGAGGTTGGTATGTAGGTCTTCATGGAGGCTTAGGGGTGTTCGATTTAACGAAATGGAACTATATCAATCATCAAAAATTTCAGCGCGGATTTAATTATATGTTGGGGGGTACCATCGGTTATCAATATCAATGGAAAAGCCGATGGAACATAGATTTATTTCTAGGTGGAGGTAATTCTCAAGGGTATTATCATGGGTATGAGCCATCGGAAAAACCCCCTTACTTTCTCAGTCGATATGACAGTGCTGAGCATTGGAACAGAAGTGGTGAATGGCTGTTGTATAGAGGTGGAATTATGATTTCTTATCAATTAAAATAAAAAATATGAACTTTAAAAATTCTAAATTTTATATCATTGTTATCATCACTTTTATCATTGTATTTTTGATGAATTATATTGGTAGTGATGCACCAGATCGCCTATACAGAGCATTATTAACCGCTTTAGGTGGGGCAGTAGGGATTAGTGTAGGGCTTTGGATTTGGCATAAAAATAAAGATGATAGCTCCACACAACATTTCGATTAATCTACATTATTAATGATAAATTACTCCCGAAGAGTGGTCGTGTTTTGCGCCTGTTACCGAGGACAATACATTATTTTTACCTTGCCATTTTAATAATCCCAACAGTGCAAATATGAGGGCTTCTTTATATTCTACAAGGTAAGTATTTGGGATAACGATATCATTTGGTTGGGCATAATATTGTAATCGCTCTATAAGAAATTGATGGTATGCTCCGCCACCTGTCACCAAGACTTTTCTTGGTTGAGTGTGGGCTAGGGTTAAGACTTTTGCTATTTGGTATGCCATATGTTCCACCAAAGTACAAAGTATATCGTGGGGCTGTGTATTGAAAGACTCAATTAAAGGTCTATAAATGGCTTGCACTTGTTCTATACCTAAGGATTTGGGCGGTCGTTTTTGATAATATTCAATTTGGTTTAATGCATTAAATAATTGTGCATCAACCCGACCTTTTCTGGCTAAATGTCCTTGATGGTCATAGGGTTTTTCAAAATAAAGTTCGGTATAATGATTGAGTAGAGTGTTAATGGGACAAATATCGAATGCTAATCGCTTGCGATTGCTACCTTCATAAGAAATATTGGAAAATCCACCTAAATTCAAACAATAATCAAAGTCCGAAAATAATAATTGGTCCCCGATAGGAACTAATGGTGCCCCTTGTCCACATAATTTAACATCTTGCACTCTGAAATCGCAAACCACAGGGATGTTAAATCCTTTTGATAAAGCTTGTTTATTACCGATTTGAAGGGTAAATCCCTCAGAAGGCTTATGCCAAATGGTATGTCCATGGCTTGCTACTAAGTCTAATGTCTTAATATTTTTTGAACGGATAAACTGATGAATTTGCTCATTAAGGTATTGGGTGTAGTTGACATTAATTCCCTTAACTTCTATTGCAGATTTTGTAGAAGCTGACTTTAATATTTTTTTCCAATTCTTGGGATATGGATAGGTTTCAGCACTAATGATGTTAAAAGCGTAAGTCGTCGCATTCATTTCGACATAGCAGAAGTCTATACCGTCTAACGAAGTTCCCGACATTACCCCAAGCAAATGCATCAATTTATTTTAATGAGTTTTTGAGTGCCTCAATGGTTTTAGGACTATTCCCGATAAATATTGCATCGTCTTTTAAAAATATAGGACGCTTCAAAAAACTATAATGGTCCAGAATTAGTGCTTTATAATCCTCTTCTGTTAGTTGCTTAGTGTCAATACCTCTCGCTTTAATCTGTGTTGAGCGTTTACTGAATAAGGCTTCGTACGAACCAGATAATGGATAGAGTTGCTCTAGTTCTTCAGGGGTTATATTTTGAGATTTCAATTCTCGAAGTTTCCAACCCTCTAGGTCTAGTTCTGACATGATGCGTTTGCAAGTACTACAAGTTTTAAGATAAAAAACAGTTTTCATTATAGTTTTTTTATTTTATCGTCTAGTATATCTATAATTTTGTCTTTGTAAAGTCCACCAATAGCTTTTTTAAAGTTCTTTTTGCTCATCTGGACTTCTTCTTTTATTTCCTCGGGACTAGATTTGTCCGAGATATAAAGCAGTCCGTAGTTTTCGTCTAATTTATTCAATATTTTCTGCTTAAACTCATCAATATTCTGATAGCCTTCTGGCTGAAGCGATACATCTATTTTTCCATCTTCTCTGATGTTTTTGATATAACCTTCGGTTTCGGATAACGGATACAATTTTTCATAAATATCCGAAGCATAAACCAACCCAATATATTTTTGGTTAATCACTACATTCCAGCCCAACTCGGTTTCATTCATTAGGATAAGATTTACTTTATCGCCTTTTTTTAATTCTAAACCATCGTATTGTGGATTTCTTTTAAATTTGGTTGTTCCCGTAAGTAGCCCTGTTTCTTCATCAATATAAACATAGATTATATAGCGTTTACCTTCTACCATTTTACCTTTTTGTTGTTTATAAGGCACAAATAAATCTTTTATAATACCCCAATCCATAAAGGAGCCGCTAGGAAAAACCTCTACACAACTGAGCACCGCGAATTCGCCTACCTGACAATAAGGGGTTTCTGTGGTGGCTTTTAGTTCGCCATCGTCTTGATAAACTAAGACTTCCACTTCTGTTTCAAGTTCCATTTCTGGACGAATGAATATTTTTGGTAACAGGCATCGTTCGCCATTTTCATCACTAAGATAAAGCCCCTGGTCTGATTGTTTTTCAATTTTCAGTGATTGTATTTTTCCTATTTGCATATGGATTTCATTTATTGCAAAGATAGAGAATTTCATAGAGATGAGAGCGATTGATTTTAGATCATCAAATATGAGATTTTCGGATTAACTACGATAACGTCCTAAATAAAAAAATAAGTATTAAAGTTACTTAAAGTATCATTGAGGTTGTACAAAAAAACTTCTTATGGACTCAGAATTAACACTGTTTTTCCAAATCATCTCAAAAGTAGACCGAGGAATTTTCAAAAAAAATTGCCAACTAAAGGGTTTGATCGACACATTTGGTTTCTCTACTTTTTTGTCATTTCGCAAAAAGCGCCTCAGTTCGGGATATTTCTAATGGATTTCGTAGTGCAATAATACCCTCATCATGTATTACGGCCTATATCTTCCATCAGTTATCAAAATAAGAAAAGAGATCTAGGCTTTTAAACTAATCATGAGCCTTATCCCAATATCACTTTCAGATACTCTTGGTAATCGTTGCGGATTTGTCCTTTAGTACAATGGCTCAAATCTACTTTTGGTGGCTGGAAATCTGCGATGGCTTTACGCATTACCTCATCAAATTTGTTAGGGTGAGCGGTGGCAAGTACCATTCCGAGTTCATCAGATTGTAAAAATCCTTCCAAGGCGAACACCGATGGTACAGAGCCTGATATTCCGAAGGTAATCGCTCCATTTTCTAAGGCTTTATCTCGCATTTCATCGAAAAACGGAATCAATATCTTTCGGGTGGGTTCTACGATATAATCTTTCAAAGAGGCACGCATTAAGTCCTCATCGCCTTGATACAAACTTGCGACAAAGGCTCCCATTGCTGCCTGCCACGCGGTAATGGATAAAGAAGTTTTTTGTGAAACGATACTCCGTGCTGAAGAGGTTTTTATTTCGATATTAGGAAAAAAAGACACGGCATACAGATTCTCAGGCACAGGAAGTCGAACTGTTTTACCTTGATAAATCAACACCCAACCTCCCAAAAGGGCAGGCGAAACATTATCCAAATGGGCAAAGCCACAAGCCACTCGTTCACCTTCGGCTGCAAAATGTATCAATTCTTCTTCTGTAAAGGGTTTTCCTGCGATTTCATTGAACGCATACGCCGCTGCGGCACTACTCGCACTACTTGAACCCAATCCACTTCCTGAGGCAAATCCCTTGCGAATTCGTACATCTACAAATAAATCCGAATTCAAGGCTTCCTGCATTTTGCGAATGACCACCGTACAACAATTCTTATCCGCATCGGTAGGTAAAGGCGTCTCGCTGATGATTTCAAGCACTCGATTTTCTTTCAGATGATTTTCCGTAATTTCTATCGTATCTCCAATACCTGAAAGGGCTAACCCTAAAACATCAAATCCGACATTGACATTAGCAATGGTCGCTGGTGCAAAGGCACAAACTGTTTTTCCCATCTGATTTTATTTTTGATTGGCGACATATAGCAAATCCGAAAATACACCACTTGCTGTTACTCTCGCTCCAGCTCCTGCTCCTTTCACAATCAAAGGCTCGGTAGGATACATATCGGTGAAAAGTGCCACGATATTATCCTTTCCATCCAAATTGAAAAATGGACTTTCTGAAGTTACCTCTTGCAATGAAACTTTTAAGTTGCCGTCCAACAACTGAGCCACCACCTTGAGTTTCGCTCCTTTATCCTTGGCTTTTTTGAGCATCGCTTGGAAAAATAATTCTTCCTCTTTCAATACTTCAAAAAAGTCGGCTACGCTTTCCACTTCCATCGCTTTTTTAGGTAAGAAACTCTCAAACTGAACTTCCTCAATATCCTTGCGATAGCCTGCCTCACGAGCCAAAATCAATATTTTACGAATCACATCCAAACCACTCAAATCGATGCGTGGGTTGGGTTCGGTATAGCCTTCCTCTTGGGCTTGTTTTACTACTTCGGCAAAAGTGCGTTTACCATCGTAATTATTAAATATAAAATTCAAACTTCCTGAAACTACCGCATCGATTCGATTGATAGAATCGCCACTTAGTTTCAAATTCTGAATGGTTTTGATAATAGGCAAAGCCGCTCCCAAATATGATGATATGAGATAATTATTTCTTACTTTTGTTTTTAAATAACTTTCAGTTCTTTGAAGTCCTACGCATTGTGTAGGAGATTTGTAGAAGTTTTGGGGGTTATTTTTCATTTTATTGCCCTTGCTTCGCCGTACACTCCGCTAATTTCAATGCTGATACAATCCAATTATAAGTATTTGAAAAGTAATTTTGATAACTTAAAGAAAATTTGGGAACCGGTAAATCAATAAACATAACCTATGAAAAGTCAGAGTTTTTTTTATTGTTTCTTTAAAAAAGTGGGGGTGTTTTTGGGGGTATAATTAAAAAATCGCCCTATTTAAAGGCGATTTGTAGCCCTATGAGGAATCGAACCTCAACCTAAAGAACCGGAATCTTTAATTCTATCCATTAAACTATAGGGCCAATATTGAAATGATATTCTATTTTTAATTCTTAGAAAATCAGTTCTAATTTTTAACTTTAAAATCTAACCTTTACCCCACCTAATATCTGGGTGCCTAGTACTTTATAACCGTTATAGGTTTGATATTTTGCACCAACTAAATTGTTAGCAAGGGCAAAAATACTAAAATTTTTATGAATTCTATACTCTGCGGACAGATTGATGTCTGCATAGCCCCCTACTTTATGCTCTACTGCTTCAGAGATGTTATAGTTAGGAATAGCAATAAGTGGATTCGGTTGTAGCGTATACACATTGGTTGTTCTATCGCTTACAAAAAAGGCTTTAGCACCGAGATTTAACTTTTTATCCAACATAGCATAATTGGCTCCAATGCTCATTTGAACTAAAGGCTTATTATACACAATCGCTTGATGGTCTAAATTAAATTTTTGGAATTTTAATCCCCCGTCAATTTGTAGATTAGAAATGGGATTGTAGTGTAAATTAGCTTCAACCTCACTAAGCGAACCATTGTGATAAGCAATATGGTAAGTGTTTAGAAAATCATAAGCAACTCTATTGGCATAAAGTTCATCATCGAATAACGAGTTGGCTTTATAAAATGCCATATTATTTAACTTCCCAAACTTGGCATTAACATCATATTTTAACTGGTCCTCCCAAGTTCCCTTTATACCTACATAAAATTGATATTTAGTTTCGGTTGGTTTTAAACTAAGGTCAGGAACAAGGTATGGATTTTCGTTCAATAAGGACTCGTAAGTGTTCATTTTTAAACCACCATCTACACCACCATAAAACTGAATTTCGGGCGATACACCCAATAAAACCTCAACTTTTGGAAACCAATAGAAACGGCCGTTTTGTTTCTCATTCAATAGATTGGATTGCGTAGAGCCATTTAAAAATGAAAACTCTGAACCTAGCATTAAATAAGAATCCCCTTTCTGGAAAGTCACTTTTGGAGTTAGATGTCCATTAAAATATTTCGACTGATTTTGTGTCAATTCCTTAAAGTTGGTATTTACTAGTTGGACACCCGTACCCAAATCTAAATTTAATTTTAAATCTTGTCCAAATTCTATTTCATATTTAGAAAGATTAAGTCCAAAATTGACTTGACTTTCATTAGCATTAAAACGGTCTTTTAAAAAAGATGAAGTAAAGTCTACCGAATTAAGAATATTTTTAGAATAAAAATCGTAATGGGCATTGACATCAAACTGACTATAAGTTTGTCTAAAGTCGGTATCGGCATCGGGTTGAAACTCATTTACGCCATACCAATTAAAATCGTGGAGTTTAATATTGGTGGTCACATTTGTTTTGCCCAAATCGCCATAATGATTTAAAAATCCTGTTAGTTTGGTATCTTTTTGTCCCGATTTCCATGCATACTCATTTTTTAAGCCTTCGTTGGAAGTATAATGGACATCGGCACCTACTTCTAAATTATCTTGAATATTCCCCGAGATACTCCCATCGGCTAAAAATTGATTGTAATTGCCATAGCCCAAACGGAAATAATTACGCTGATACTGATTGCCTAATTTGGGCGATACATCTTCCCCCTGAATGGTAGACGGCTGAAAATCCGAAAGTACAGGCACATCTTGGATTTGATAGTCTATCACTTCATTCGATTTTTCTTCTGGTGGATAGTTTTTTTCCGAAGGTACCGAAGTTTTTTTCTTTTCAATGCGTTTTACTTCTGGCACACGCTTACGGTCTAGGATTAATTTTTCCTCTTTGATTTGTGCCATAGATATGGTACTAAGGCTTAATAATATAAAGGCTAATAGGCTTTTTCTATTCATTGTTCTTAGGTTAAAATTAAAGTGTAATTCACTTATTTTATCGTTTTCTTTACCGCTTTTGCTTCTTCCACTACCTCTGGAAAATCTTGGTAGTTGGCAATAATTTGGTCGCAAGTATAGCTGGCTTGATATTTATCTTTCAAGGCTAAATAATTTTTTGCCATCACCACTAAGGCTTTAGCGCCCCAATACTCTTCAGAAGCATAATTATTCGCCAGTTTAAATATCGTTTCGTTGCTTGATTTAAAGGCTTTCCCTTTATTCTGATAATAGGCTTTGGCATAGAGTGCCTCTGCGGCTACGCTCGGATTGGCAGATTTTTCAAGCTGAGCAAATGCTTTTTGTGCCTCGCTGTCTTTTTCTTTAGACATTAGACTTCGGGCTTTTATCACTCGGGCTTGTTCTATAATGGCAGTAGCGTTTTTGGTATTGGCTAAAACTAGGTCTGCATAGCGTTCCGCTTTAGAAAAATCTTTTATATCGGCATAGTATTTCATTAATTCGATTTGGGCAAAAGATTTTATTTTAGCATCGTTAGAGTTAACCAGAGTTTCTAATTCTGTAACCGTTTCAGACACTTTATTTTGATGAAGTAAAATTTGAGCAGTTCTTACTTTAGCATCTTCCTGATAGTCGTTGGTTGCTGTAGAAATCAGTTTAAATTGTTTCAAAGCCTCATCATCCTGCCCACTTTGGTAGTACGATTCTGCTAGCTCATACCTTGCTTGATAGGCTTGGTTAGAGTTGAGATTGGATTTTAAATACTTTTCGTAGTAAGGAATCGCTTTATCAAACTGCTTTTTAGTATAAAATTGTTTTGCCGTCGTTAGATTAAGCTCATCCATTTCCGAAGGGTTAATGGAAACACCTAAATCTTGTACAAATTTCTGATACCCTACCACATCACCATTTTTAATGAAATAAGGTTTCGCAACAATGGCAATTTTTTCTGCAAATGCCGTATGCTGGTATTTATCGCTTAAGCGTTTAAGAGAAGTGGAAGCCTCTTGCTGGTTAGAAATTTCATTTTGAACTTTATAGATTTCGGCATTGGCAACTAATTGTACATCTTGGCTGGTCGCTATCACTTTATCGAAATAAGTATCCGATTCTTTAAACTGTTCATTCGCTGCGTAAGCCGTTGCAATTTCGTATAAGGCATCATCTACATAGTCAGATTGTGGATGTTGGGCTACGAGCTGTTTCATTTCTGCAATTTTGGCTTCGGTATCGCCTTTAAACCCAAGTGCCATCGCTTTTTGGAATAGCGTATAGTCGTCCGTAGCATCGGCTTTATTGTAGAGGTCTATGGCTTCGTTAAGTTCATTATTGGCATAATGTGTGTCGGCAAGTCTTAGTTCAGCATCGGCTTTAAATTCTGGGCGAGGATTTTTTAGATAAATAGTAAACATTTCCTTGGCTTTATCAAAATCTTTAGCCTTAAAGTAAGCATAACCTAAATCGTACGGTAACTGTTGGCGTTCGTCGAAATTGCCTTTAGTTTTATTTAATTGTTCAAATGTAGAAATTGCTTGCGGATAATCCCCTAATTGAAAGTAAGTTTGTCCGAGCCAATATTGGGCTTTTAGATTAAATTCTGTATTGTGTTGGTACTTTAAACTTTGTTTAAAATAGCGTTCTGCCAGTGTGAAATTTCCTTTATTATATTCTTCTGTTCCTAATAAATAAGCAGCTTCTTGTTCTATTTTTTCAGTCGCTGTATTTTGCTGAGGCATTTGTCTTATCGCTTCTAAAGTAGCCTGATAGTTTCCAGAATATAAGTAAGACTTCACCAAAATCGGTTGTAGTTCACTGGATTGCTTTGGATAGTTTTTAATGTACTCCTGAATCACACTCGGCGATGGTTCGTAAGGGTTACCAATATCATAACTCAATTTAGCATATTGTAGATGGGCTAAACGCTTGATTTGCGCATCGTAATTCATCTGATAAGCAGAACGAAATGCCGATAGAGCTTCTTTCTTTTTACCTGTTTGAAGGTAAGCGTTTCCTAGTTGGTAGTATGCATTTTGAGCCAAAGCAGACTGTTGGTTAATCAATTGATTATAATACGAAACTGCTTCTTCGTATAGACCTAATTGTGCGGCTACAAATCCCATTTCATATAAATCGCTTTCGCTAGGTTGGGTTTTATAGTCAAAGTATTGTTTTAGGTGAGGATAAGCCGCAGAATAGTTCTGTTGCATAAAGTAACTTTCCCCAATGATTTTATGAACTTCTGCCTTATAATCGTCGGCAAGGTTTTCATTTAGAATGTTTTCTCCTTCAGATATGGCTCTGTTATAGTCCTTATTTTGGTAATACATTTGCACATAATAAGGTTGTACCAAATGATTGTATTTTTCTTTATACCGAATGGTATCAAAATAAGTAAGGGCTTCCGCATTTTGCTGATTGGTATAATACAAATGTCCAAGCATATAGGCGATATCACTTTTGGAGGGCTCTTCTGCTGTATCGTAGATATCACTTAGTGTTTTTATCGCCACCGCTGAGTTTCCAGTCATAAATTCGGCATAACCTAATTTTAAAGCATATTGCGTTGTTTCGGAAGGCGATAATTGATTGGGATTAATTTGATTAAGCAATGCTTTAGCCTTAGCAAAATCTTTTTTTATTAAATAATAATCCACCAAAGGCATTTTAGCATTATTAAACGATGAAGCTTCAGGATGCTGCACAATAAAAGATTCTAACCCTTGCTCAGCATTGGGATATTGTAATAAAACCTCTATTAAATGCATATAAAACCCCGAAAATACTTTCTCAGACTTTGCAATATGGGTATTGTAAAGATGGAGGTCTGTATAGGCTTGGTGAGATGCCGTATAGATATTCTGTTGATATAGCTGCTGGGCTAAATCCTGCTGATATTGATTTTTATCTCTAAATAACTGACTTTGTTGTGCTTTGAATATTCCAAAAGAAAACACCAAAGCGGCGAGGACAAATTTATTTTTTTTCATAATGAATTTTCTAACACTCAATTCTTTTAAAGCAACGAAAATAAGGAAAACTTATTGTTTTAAGAAATCTTTTATCTTAAATAAAAACTAAGGTTTTGTTAAAATCTTATATCGCGAAGCTACACAATTTTGAATTTGTGAGATTATGGTGAAATATATTTTTTCAACATTACTACCTAAAAACATTTAAATTTCTTAAATTTGCCTTTTGGAAAAATTATGGAAAAAATAAAAATTCATGATAAGACTTTTGTACCTTATCTAAAAAATGAAGAAATACAAAACTATATTAAAACACTTGCACAGAAAGTCTATGAAGACTACAAAAATGAAACCCCCGTTTTCATAGGTGTTTTAAATGGCGTAATAATGTTTTTCTCAGATTTTCTAAAGCATTATCCAGGGCAATGTGAAGTGGCTTTTTTACAAGTAAGTTCTTACCATGGTGGCTTAACTTCTACGGGAATTGTTTACAACAAAATGGAACTGACGAAAGATGTAGAAGGTCGCCATATTATTTTAATGGAAGATATTGTAGATACTGGGAATACTTTAGAAAGTTTATTTGAATATTTTAAAAATACGCATCGTCCAAAGTCCCTTAGAGTTGCCTCTCTATTATTGAAACCAGAAGTTTTTAAAAAGGATTTTACTATCGACTATGTGGCAAAGGAAATTCCTAACAAATTTGTATTAGGCTACGGCTTAGATTACGATGAATTAGGAAGAAATTTACCCGATTTGTATCAATTAGAAGACGGTAGAATTAACCATTAATTAATCATGATGGATACCCATCTAAAAATATAATATAAAATGATAAACATTGTATTATTTGGCCCTCCAGGGAGTGGTAAAGGTACGCAGGCTCAAAACTTAATCAAAAAATTTAATCTAAAGCAAATCTCAACAGGGGATTTATTTAGATATAATATGAAAAACGATACCGAACTTGGAAAATTAGCAAAATCTTATATCGATAAAGGTGAGTTAGTGCCAGACCAAGTGACCATTGATATGCTGGTAGATGAATTGAGAAAGCCTACCGATGCCAAAGGCTTTATTTTTGATGGTTTCCCTAGAACAGCAAAACAAACGGAGGCTTTAGAAACTATTGTTAAAGATGAATTGAATGATGAGATTAGCATTTGTTTAGCTTTAGTTGTAGAAGATGAAATATTGGTAGAAAGACTATTAAATCGTGGTAAAACGAGTGGTAGAACTGATGATGCAGATGAAAATATCATTAGAAATAGAATAAAAGAATACTACGCAAAAACAGCTGAAGTTGCAGAACTTTATAAAAAGCAAGGGAAGTATGTGGAAGTAAATGGTGTAGGCAATATTGATGAAATTTCTGAGAAACTCTATACTGAAATCGAAAAGTTATAATTTTCCTTTTCATAAAAAATGGACTCTGGCATCGTTTATGCTATTAAAAAGGTCCTAAAAATTAAAATGTTATGTCAAATTTTGTAGATTATGTAAAAATCCATTGTAAATCAGGTCACGGTGGTGCAGGTTCTGCCCATCTTCGTAGGGAAAAATATATTCCTAAAGGTGGACCTGATGGCGGTGATGGTGGTAGAGGAGGACATATCATTATGAAGGGAAACGCCCATGAATGGACGCTGCTTCCGCTTCGCTATACACGCCATGTAAAAGCCGAAAACGGTCAGCCCGGTGGAAAAAATCAATTGACTGGACGCTATGGACAAGATGTGTATATAGAAGTACCGATTGGGACTATAGCCAAAAATCAAGATGGCGAGGTGATGGGTGAGATTATGGAAGATGGTCAGGAAATCATTCTGATGGAAGGTGGTAAAGGAGGATTAGGCAACGAACATTTTAAATCCTCAACCAACCAAACACCAAGATACGCCCAGCCAGGATTGCCAGGAGAAGAAGGCTACATCACTTTTGAGCTTAAAATCTTAGCAGATGTAGGATTAGTAGGGTTTCCAAATGCGGGTAAATCTACACTATTGGCAGCCCTTTCTGCGGCAAAGCCTAAAATTGCAGACTATGCCTTTACTACATTAACGCCCAACTTAGGGATTATAGAATATAGAGACCATCAATCTTTTGTAATGGCAGATATTCCAGGAATTATCGAGGGGGCAGCAGAAGGCAAAGGTTTAGGACATCGTTTTTTAAGACATATTGAAAGAAACTCTATTTTACTCTTTATGATTCCTGCGGATGCAGAGGATTATTTCCAAGAGTTTAAAATTTTAGAAAACGAATTAAAAGAATACAATCCTGAATTATTAGATAAAGATTATATCATCGCGATTTCCAAATCTGATTTATTAGACGACGAATTAGAAGCTGAAATTGCTGCTAAATTTCCAGAGCATAAACAACCGCTGTTTATTTCGGGAGTGACTAATAAAGGATTGACAGAACTAAAAGATGTCATTTGGAAAAAGCTTAACGGATAACAATCTTAACAATGCCTTATCAAAATTTTGATAAGGCATTGTTATTTAAAGTTTATCGAAATTTACTTGCTTGTACTTCAGTCTAATTTGTATTTCAAGAATAAAGTTATACTTTTTTCAACATAACATTTAGCTACATCCCAAAAACAACTTTAGCATTCCGAGTGGTAATTTCCTCTATTTCAGCATAAGGCTTTTGGTAAATATCAACGAGTTTTCCCATTACTTTGTCTAGATAGGCGGATTCATTTCGCTTACCTCTAAAGGGAACGGGGGCTAGATAAGGCGCATCGGTTTCTAATACGATATGTTCTAGTGAAATTTCGTTTAGAAATTGGTCTATTTTTCCATTTTTAAAAGTAACCACCCCGCCAATTCCTAATTTAAAATTAAGGTCTATCACATGTTGAGCATGGTCAATAGTTCCTGTAAAACAATGGAAAATACCTCTTAATTTAGGATGTCTTTTTTCTTCTAAAACCTCAAAGGTTTCATCAAAGCTATCTCTGGAATGAATTACAATGGGACGGTCTAATTCTATTGCCCAATCAATTTGTTGACGAAAACATTCTTTTTGTAATTCTAAATGCGTTTTGTCCCAATACAAATCAATTCCGATTTCGCCTATTGCACAAAAGGGACGCTGGGCGAGATATTGCTTTATCAAATCAAGTTCTTGTTGATAGGTTTCTGGTTTTATGTAAGTGGGGTGAAGCCCAATCATCGCAGACATACAATCCGAATATTGCTGCTCTAATGCTAACATTTTCTCGTGGTATTCAGAATTGATAGCGGGCAGGAAAAAATGAGTGATGCCAATGGCTTTAGCTCTCTCTATGACTTCCGTTCTGTCGTTATCAAATTCTTCCGCGTAGAGGTGGGTATGGGTATCTATCATAAATTAGTTGATTTAAAAATTCTAAAGTTGACTTTAGTTTGTTGATGTTGAATTTTCTGTTGAAGTTGGTTTAAAAACTGCCGATATTCTTCACTGGTAGTCGATTTTGGGCGGTGTTTTAAACCATTCATTATTTTGATATTTTCTTTTATAAATTCTTGAGTTTCTGGGGTACAGTAAGCCGATTGGAATTTATCAAAAATATAATCTACGGCTTGTATAGAAGGGTGAATCATATCGTTTTTGTAGAAACGATAATCCCGCAAATCGTCCATCAATAGTTCATAAATGGGAAGATAGTGGACATTGGATTGTTGTTCTAAAACGGTATGTAGTGCGTTAATCAGTTTGGCTTTGCTCCATTGATTTTCTACCATGCCGTCTTTGGTATGGCGTACAGGCGAAATACTAAATAAAATTTGTGCTTTATTTTCTGTAAACTGTTGGAGTAATTCTATGGTTTTATTAATATTATTTTTGAGTTCTACATCGGTTAAAAGCCGTTTGCTAAACTGATGATGAGGGATTTTATGACAATTGGCGACCAATTGATCTGTCGGTAAATAGTTGTAAATAAAACTCGTCCCATAAGTGATGATGATCCATTGAGTATTTTTAAGAAACTGATGGGCATCCTCTATATTTTTGTTGATGTAATAGAGGGTTTCTTGAGTGTTTGGATAATCAAAATCGGTGTGATGTTCTAGAGAAATCGCCTTGCCATTATAGGAAATGAGTTCCTCTTCGGTATAGTATTGTTTAGTTGCGATACGCTCAAAAGCATTCCGAATAGAGTAGGGGTTGAAAATGACTCCAAAAGGATTATGAAGCGTTTGTAACTGACCATCGGAAAGGCGATGGTTAAGTTCAGAGGCAAAGCAAGAACCAATTGAAAATATTTGATCTTCAATTTGGATTTTCTGTGTGGATGGTGTTATTTCTACCTCTGTACGAAATTTCATGATGGTTACCTTAATATTGAATGAAAAGTAGGTTGTTGATGAACCTATTTTATTTTACTAGTTGCATTTGTCTTTTCTCTCGTTACAATTGCTTTTTTTATGGTTGCATTTATATTTTCCCCTATTACAATTGTCTTCTCTCCTGTTACAATTGCTTTTTTTATGGTTGCATTTATATTTTCCCCTATTACAATTGTCTTCTCTCCCGTTACAATTATTACCTTTGAGTAATTTATATATTTCTACCTGTAATCCTTTTACGCTGTAAAGACACAAACTTATAGCCTTCTACATTTTTTAGATAATTGGTAAGTTTAGGGTCGCTCATACTGTCTTTGGTGAGGTAAATTCTACCTCCAAACTCTGCTACAATTTTATCTAAATCCTCTACGAGCTTCTTAAGTTTTTTATTCACTTTAAAATCTAAAGCCAAAGTATAGCCTTCAAAAGGAAAAGAGTTATAAGCTTCAGGATTGTTTTTTCCAAATAATTTCAGTACCGCAAGGAAAGAGCCATTGCCACTATTAGCGATGGTTTCCAAAATTTTCGTCATGCCTTCTTTGCCTTTGTCTTTTGGTATAACCATTTGATATTGGATAAAGCCTGTTTTGCCATAGATTTTATTCCAGTCGTTAATCACATCTAATGGATAGAAAAAAGTCTCGTAATCTACGAAGTTTTTAACCATTTTTTTAGATTGTTTTTTATAATACAACCAATTAAATATCTTAACACTGAGTTGGTTTAAAACAAAACTAGGGAAGAAAAACGGAATGGTAGGTTTAAATTTATCTTTAAGTTTCAAGGGATTTTTTACAAATTTATCAGGCAGTTCTAGCTTCATGGCGTGTTCGCCACGCATCAGGATAGAGCGACCGATATTTTTTCCTTTTTGAAGGCAGTCAATCCACGCTACGGTATAGGTCCAGCTTTCACTTTCCTCAAACAATTTGAAGATTTCATCTAAATTTTCAGCTTTTATACTTTCTTGTTTGATGTAGGCACTGTCAATATTTTTTAGTCTAAACTTAGCCGAAAGAATAATCCCTGTTAAGCCCATACCCCCAATGGTCGCCCAGAATAAATCTGCGTTTTCGGCTCTAGAGCAAGTTAGGATTTCGGCATTATGATTAAGGAGTTTAAACTCGATAACATATTCTGAAAAGCAACCTTCGGCATGGTGATTTTTGCCATGAACATCGGAGGCTATAGCGCCACCAACACTCACAAATTTGGTCCCAGGGGTAACATAAAGAAAATAACCTTGTGGCACTATCACTTCTAAAATATCCGAAAGCAAAACTCCTGATTCACATTCAATAATCCCATTAATACGGTCAAAACTTATGAATTTATTGAGTCTTTTAGTAGAAAAAATAGCGTTACCCAAAGATGCATCGCCATAACAGCGCCCATTGCCTCGAGCAATCAGTTCAGATTTGTTTTTTACATATTGTTTTATGCGGTCTATTTGGTCTTCGCTTACCATTTCTTTTTCCACTATGGGATAGTTGCCCCAGTTAGAAACTTTTTGAGTATAATTTTTCTTCATAAGAAATTTGTGTTTGTTACCCTTATTTAAGGCTTATTTAGCATAAATTTGATACAAAAATACAATAATCCAAAGCAATAATGTGATTTGGATATAGTGGTCTTTGTAGATAATGCTGGTAGGAGATTCGGTTTTGTTATAAACTAAAGTTTGTTGCAGATATCTTAAAAATCCGAACATAACGAAAATGACGGTATAAAATACTCTAGGGTGAAATTTTGCTTGAACTTCTGGGGATAAGGTAAACATCAAGTAGCATACAATAGCCAAAGTACAACTGATTGCCAGTGCAATATCTGCAAACTGAATATTATAGCCATCTAATGCTTTTCTTGTTTTACCCGTTACCTGAGCGTTAATTAATTCCCCTCTACGCTTGCCAATCGCCAGTACCAAAGCTAATACAAAAGTCAGTAATATTGCCCATTGTGTAATGATTAAGCCTGTGATATATCCCCCAGCAAGCACACGAAGAACGAAGCCAATGGCAATAATGGTAATGTCTATAATGGCGACATGTTTTAATTTAAAAGTATAGGCTAGATTCATAATGAAATAAGTCCCAATAATAATGGAAAACTGCCAGAGCAAGTCCATGTTAAAGTAAAAATAACTGAACAAAATGCCACCCACGACCAAACTCATAAATAAAGCGATCATTCCTTTGGCGGTAGATTTACTAATCGCTCCACTGGCAAGAGGTCGGAACTTTTTCTTAGGGTGTTTTCTATCAGATTCTATGTCGGAATAGTCATTGATGATATAAATGGTACTTGCGGTAAGTGAGAACACCACAAATGCAAATATGCTTTTATAAAATAAATCGAGATTGGTGATTTGCCCAGAGAAAAATAATGGTACAAAAACAAATAAGTTTTTAATCCATTGTTTTACCCTTATCAATTTTAGAAAGTTCTTCATAGTCTATTTTGAAAGCACAAAAATAGGGATTAATTGTGAAATAATTATGAATGCAGGAAAAGTTAGAATTTAACTGATTTAAAGTAAAAAAAGATTGACGAAATTTGTGTCGCAAAACATAACCATTCTAAGCCAGTTCTATGATGTATAAAATACTCGAGAATGGTATAATAAAAGAAGAAATAATCCCAAATTAACCAAAACAAAAAATCCATTTCAAAAATTTTTGAAATGGATTTAAAAATATTAAATAGGTTTTTCGTTTACCTATACAACTCTGCCACTTGATTTAAAACTTCCACTTGTTGATGAAGACTATCGTTTTTAGGATCGGCTTTTAGAACTTCCATCTTTTTATTGATACCGTCTTTTAGCATTTGAGAAATCATCATTTTTACCTGTGGGTTATCAGGCATTTGAGATTTGGCTTGTGTTAGTATCTTGGCAATATTTTTAGTTGCTTTTAAGTTGTTACTACTCATAATCCAATTAAAGCCCTCTTCCGACACGGCACCCGATTCAGGATCTTGGAATTTAATGAACGGATAAAACGCCACAATATTTGAAATATAAGGCATCTGAGGCTCAATCTTATTTTTCACAATCGTTGGGAGTAGTGTGGTAATCAAAGTTTCGGAAGCATTGGATAAGTCTATTTTACTGGCTAAAGATTGGATACGCTCTGGTGCTACCATGGCTAAAGCAGCAAGACTATTACCCTTAACCGAATTTGATACCTCATTAACCCCTTTCTCGTAAATTGGTAGGTATTTATTGTTTTTAGTTTTGGATAAGGCATTAATAGCAGCGGCTTGGACTAAAGTTTTCGGATCATTTTTAGCCAACTGTTCCACTTCCTTAGCAAAAGTTTTTTCCAAATTCGCTTGAGATAAGTCTAAAGCATTTAAGGCTTGAATTCGGATACGGAAGAACGGATCTTTTAACGCGGCTAAAAGGGTTTTTTGAGCCGTTGGATTGTCTAAGTTTTCTTTTGTATTTTTTACCGCTAAGGCTCTACTCTTATAGGCTTTAGATTGGGTATATTGTAGATAATACTGCTCTGGCGTTTTAGTCTCGCTAACTTCAGCAAGGAGTACACCATCAGGGTCTATGTTGATGAGAGCAGGGTTGGCATCAACTTTAAAGGTAAAGTTATTTTTTTGTTTGGCATCTACCCAAACTTTCTCTCTTTTTACCGATTTACCATTATATAAATCAATAGTCAGTGGGAATTGAAAATATTGCGGTTGAGTTTGTGTAATGCTCACTACGGTTTCTTTCTTTACGGGTTCATAACTATAAGAAACTTCTAACTTAGGATTACCATTGCCAAAATACCATTGGTTAAAAAACCAATTAAGGTCTTTCCCCGATACTTTTTCTAAAGATAATCTAAGCTGATGTGCTTCCCCCGTACCATATTCATTTGTTTTTAGATAATCACTGATGCCTGCAAAGAATGCCTCATCGCCAAGGTAATTTCTTAGCATATGCAGAATGCTTCCACCTTTGTTATAAGACACCATATCGAACATATCTTCGCGCGATTGATAATCAAAGCGGACCAAGTCTTTGCTATAATCAAAAGGGTTGTGAATATAGACATTGGCATTGTTCATCAGGTGGTAGTCGGCAGCATCTTTGCCATATTTGTATTCGTTCCAAAGGTATTCGGAATAGTTGGCAAAACTTTCATTCACGGTGAGGTTGCTCCAGCTTTCTGCCGTTACCAAATCGCCAAACCAGTGGTGGAATAGTTCATGGGCAATGGTACTTTCCCAACGGTTATCATCAATTAAATCCCCAGGTTTTTGTTGGGCTTGTTCAGCATGGATTACCGCTGTGGTATTTTCCATTGCCCCGCTAACATAGTCTCTACCAACCAACTGAGAATATTTAGCCCACGGATAATCGTAGTTGAGTTTTTTAGAGAAAAACTCTAACATCTCAGGCGTATTTCCAAAAATCGCTTTGGCATAGTCGGCGTAGTCTTTTTCTACATAATAATCTACGGGAATATTGCGCCATTTATCTTTGATGACTGCATACTCGCCTACGCCCATAAAGAATAAATAAGGAGCGTGTTTTTTATCCATCACCCAATGGTCGGTTCTAAGGTCGCCATTTTGAGTGGAATTTTTTAATAGTCCGTTGGATAGGGTAACGAATCGGTTGGGTACCGTCATATAAATTTCTTGCGTGGTTTTTTGGTTAGGTTTATCAATCGTTGGAAACCATACCGAGTTAGATTCAGTTTCGCCTTGCGTCCAAATTTGAGTTGGTTTCTCTGGGTCTTTACCTTGTGCATTGATGAAATAAAGCCCTTTAGCATCATTAATAGCGGCGCTGCCTTCGGCTTTTACTTCATTGGGACGAGCCGTGTATTTAATATAGACTGTATAATCTTGATTTCTATTGTAAGTTTTATCCAGCTGGATATTTAGAATATCGTTATTATAAGTGTATTTAAGCGGTTTCAATTTACCGCTGGTATCCAAAGCCACTTCGTGGATAAGCATGGCTTTAGCGTTTAGCACTAGGGAATCGGTAGGGTAGAAGTAGGGGGCTGCGGTAAGCCATTCTTCACCCGACATTTGTTCCTTATCGAAATCGAAGGCTACTTTTAGTTTGGTGTGTTTGAGTTCTGTGGTTTTGGTGTGTGTGGCACGGTAGATTTTTTCTCCGCCCGAGGTTTCGGTCTGGGCAAAACTTGTAGTATAGGTTACTAAACTTCCGAGTAATAAGGCTGATATTAAAACTTTTTTCATAATTAGCAATGTATTTTGAATGTCTATTTTTTAATGAATTTTAAACGGCTACAGGGGCTTTGATACCTGGGTAAGGCTCGTAATTTTCTAAATTAAAATCCTCATATTTAAAATCAAAAATATCTTTGATTTCTTGATTGAGTTTCATTTGGGGTAAAGGTTTTGGCGTTCTTGAAAGTTGCTTTTTCACTTGTTCAAAATGGTTGTTGTAAATATGCACATCGCCAAAAGAATGGACATAGTCGCCCACTTCCAAGCCACAGACCTGAGCCACCATCATCGTCAGTAAGGCATAGCTGGCGATATTAAAAGGCACGCCTAGAAAAACATCGGCACTACGCTGGTAAAGCTGAAGCGATAGTTTACCATCTGCCACATAAAACTGAAATAATGAATGGCAAGGTGCTAAAGCCATGTTTGGGATTTCTGCCACATTCCAAGCGGAAACGATTAACCTTCGGCTATCAGGATTGGTTTTAATTTGGTTGATGACCTCAGAAATTTGGTCAATGATTTTTCCATCTGTCCCTTTCCAACTACGCCATTGTGCTCCATATACAGGTCCTAAGTCGCCCTTTTCATCTGCCCATTCGTTCCAAATGCTTACGCCATGGTCATTAAGGTATTTGATGTTGGTATCGCCTTTTAGAAACCAAAGCAGTTCATAAATAATGGACTTGAGATGGACTTTTTTAGTTGTAACGAGTGGAAATCCTTTAGCCAAGTCGTATCTGAGTTGGTAGCCAAAGACACTTCGCGTCCCCGTTCCTGTACGGTCTGTTTTATCTGTACCGTGGTCTAAGATATGTTGTAGCAAATCTAAATAGTTCTGCATAAGTTTAGAATTTTAAGTTTCAAACATACAAAAAAATATAGGAATACTAAGGGCATCATTAATGTTAAAAAAATATTAAAAATGAAAAAATAAATTTATAATTGATTTAAATTGATATTTTTGTCAGCTAAAATTAAATATTAAGCTTATTATATTATGAACTTTCCTATTGAACATATATTTCCCGTAAATAAAAAAAATTTAAGTACAATATGTGTTTTAGGAGCTATTGGTATGGCGTCAGCACAGCAGAAGCAATTGGTTTCAGGTCGTGTGGTGGATATGCAAAATAATCCAGTACCTTATGTGTCGGTTACCTTTGAGCATCCTACCAACCCTTTATATAGCGATGCGGTTTTAACTGATGAACAAGGTCGTTATCAGATTACTTTAGCACCAGGAAACTATACCATTACCATAGAGGCTATTGACTATAAAAGAAAGGTGATAACTCAAAATATAACGGGTGCTAAGACGCTGTCTGCTTTTAAATTAGAAAAAGAAGCCAGTATCACCAATGCTCCTACCAAAACCATAGAAGGAGTAGTAATGACGGTCACCAAGAAGCCGTATAAAGTGGAATTGGATAAAAAAACTTATGATGTATCTTCGGATATTGTAAGTAAAGGTGGAAGTTTGCAAGAGGTATTACAAAATGTACCTTCGGTAGAGGTAGATCCTGATGGAACAGTGTCTATGCGAGGGAGTTCTAATGTGAAATTCTTAATTAATGGTAAACCTTCGGCAATGCTTGGGATGGGCGATGGTGCCAATGCCTTGCAGTCCATTCCCGCAGATCAGATTGATAGAATAGAAGTCATTACCAATCCATCGTCAAAATTTGAGGCATCGGGAACTTCGGGAATATTGAATATTATTCTTAAGAAAAATAAAAAATCGGGGTTTAATGGAAATGTCTCTGGTGCCATAGGCTATTTACCACAAACTAATCTTAACGCAAATTTGAGTTGGCGAAAAGGCAACCTTACATGGTTTGTCAATGGTGGTGGTGGCTATAGAGAGTCCAAAGGAACCACTCGTACAAATACCAATTTTAATGACCTTAACCGTGCCAATCAATTATTAAAATCCTCACAAGAGGGCGAAAGAAATAGTGCCACGGATTTTTATAATGCCACAGCAGGTATGGTCTACGATTTTGGGAAACAAACCTCACTGAATATTTCGGGGAGCTTAAGAAGTTTTAAAGGGACTGAAGATGCCCATACTTATTATACTTATCTATATAACAGCCGCGTCTTGCCGTCGCCGTACATGTTGAGGAAAAGTAGCGGGAATAGTAGTAATCTATCTTACCAAGGGGATTTGGGATTAGACCATAAATTTAGTTATCGAGATAATCTTTCGGTGTCGCTAAGTTATCAATCGAACCAAAATAATGGGGCTACAGAAATTGCTCAAGAAACGAATAATGTTTTCGATAGGAAATTCGTCCCAGATAGCCGTCTGCCTCAGATGAGTTTCCTTACCACATTTAATACGCAAGACTCTGAAAAGAAAACCATTATCGGAAAAGTAGATTATGAAATCAACCTAGGAGATCAGGCTAAGCTGGAACTCGGCTACAGACTCGATGCTAATAATAATGCCTATCATAATGTTGCCCAAGAGCGTATCGGCAGTGCCTCTGCGTTTAGTACTTTAGGGAAATTTACTAATGATACGACTTATGATGAGGTGTTTAATGCCTTCTATGTGCAATACAAAAATAAGATAGGCAATCTAGGCTACCAATTAGGGCTAAGAGATGAACATTCTAAAGTGACTATTGATTATAAAAATTTGGAAGATGGTAAATTGATAGACCAAAAGCAAAAGTCTTATAATAATCTATTCCCAAGTGTCTATCTAAGTTATGATTTAGGGAAAAATAACCAATTGTTACTCAATTATTCTAAGAGGATAGACCGTCCAAGAGCGTTTTTTATGGTGCCGTATTTTTCTTTAACCGATGACCAGAATTTATTTTTAGGAAACCTAGACCTTAACCCTTCTTATGTCCATTCTTTTGAATTGGGGTACAGTTATCAAAAGAAAGCGGTAACTATAAACCCTACGCTTTACTTAAAACATAAAATTGACGATGATAAAATGCTGGTCTACAGACCTGATGAACGCACGAATGTCTTCTATACCAACCCGATAAACCTAGGGGATGATACTAAATATGGGGTAGACCTTAATGCGAATTTTGATTTGTTTTCATGGTGGAAGGTTATGGCAAGTATAGATGTATTTGGCTATAAAACCACAGGGACTACTACTTATGAGGTAACGGATAAAGATGGGGCTAAGGTATCCCGTATCGCAAATTTTGAAGGCAGTGGCTTTTCTAATCGTATGAGGCTGAATTCTACTTTTAAAGTCGATAAAACTTTGAGTTTCCAATTGCAAGGGTTTTATAGAGGTGGACAAAAAACGGCATTCCAAAATCGTAAAGCTATGTATGCCTTAAACTTTGGGGCTAGCAAAACCGTACTCGATGGCGATGGTACCATTACGCTGAATGTTCAAGACCTTTTCAACACAAGGAATATGACGGTACAAACCTTTTCTGAAACCTCTAATAGAGAATCTTATATGCAATTGCAACCGCGTAGTATTTCGCTATCGTTTTCCTATCGTTTTAAACAAGGCGAAAGGGTAGAGCAACCTAAACGCAAAAGAGACCAAAGCAACTATAGTGATGATGATGTGGTGGTGATGTAATTTAACTGATGTAGCAATGGATTAATGTAATAATGTAAAATGTACTGATGTGTGGAGTTGAGATGTTAGAAATTAGAGTTTAGTAGGCTTTAAGCCGTAAGCAGAAGGCTTTAGGCTCTATGTTGTTATGTTGAATTTATTTACTCATTCTGTTTTATTACATAGCTATGGATTCGTGAATTTTTAATTTTAGCGTTTTACGGATTAATACTCTATTTACTGGCTCAAAAGACCCTGAACCAAGTTCAGGGTGACACGCGCATAAGATTTGCTTTAGGTAGTAAGCAAGAGGCTATATGCTACTCATCACTAATAATTCATCACTCGATATTTGCTTTAGGCAGTAAGCAGAAAGCCGTATGCATTAACTCATCACTCATAATTCATCACTCGATATTTGCTTTAGG
>NZ_KB894230.1 GCF_000374405.1 Riemerella columbina DSM 16469 | reverse complement strand
TGGTTATTCTTTCAAAATAGTTATCTTTGATTATCTGTTCTGTTCTACTAAGTTCATATTCTCCAGTATATCCATTTTCCCCTTCCACACAAATTTCCCCTGCTTCTATATTGATAGCCGTTGCGTGTTGCCCCTCTGCTTTTATTGAAAGTGCGTTATATTGTGTATAATTATTAGGGTCTCGCCCTAAAAGGCGAAGCATATTATTTTGGTTTCCGTTTAATACACTATCGCCGTTATTTATTAGCACAAAACTCTCTCGTTGTGAGCTTGTACTAAAATTAAACGACTTAAAACTTCCCGACGACTTTAATTCTAAAAAGTCGTAAGGGTCGGCTATACCTTGTCCCGATAATGTATTGCCGTCTATTTTAAATCGTGCGATTTTACCGCCTGCTATTTCCATATCCGAGCCATAGACTTTCCCGTTATCCAGCACCCTAAACGGGGCGTTATGTTTGTTCGCATAATTAGCCCCAGCCCCAAAACGCACACTCATTCCCCCTGCATCTGTAACCCCCGAAATAAAAGCATTTTGATTGGCTTGGCTACTACCCACCGACATCAAGTTAGCCATCATCAAACCGCCTTGGATACTTGCGAAGTTGTCCGTTTTACCCTTTACATCGGAGAGCGAGGTTTGCATATTAGCAATGCCCTGCTGGATATTCGCAAATTGTGCATCCAAGTCCTCTGGTGCGGGTGTCCAGTCGGTAGGCTTATTGCCTTTTTCCAACTTCCAGTTTCGATGATATATTTTCGCACTTGACGGTACGCTTCCGTCGTCATTCCAAATAGCGTAAATTCCCATAAATCGGCTATTGTTGTAAGGTTTATTATGTATTTTCGTCCAAACATTCGCAGGACAGAATATTTTACTATTCTCCCAAAGACCTATCCACATATCGTGCGTAGGCTTAACCTCAATACTCTGGATAGAATCTTGCCCTGTTAAATCTTCTGTAAAAACATTGAGGTTATTTAATAAATGCCAGTAAGTTGATATAAAAAACTTTCCATTATCTTTTCTCGTTCCCGAAACCCAACGCACACCGTTGTCTTCGCCTTGCACTAAATTCCAATTTGCACTATTGTTATTAAATAGGCTATACCCACTTTTAGAATTTTTAAGATAGTTTCTACCGCCAAGGACAATCCCGTTTATAGCATTGTTCAATTCCGCTGATGTTGCCCCACCGCCATTTGATACAATCGCCGAGGCATTAATAAGTTCCGTTTTAATATAGCCCCCTTGCACAATCGTACTACCCAACATTGCTTTTTCTACCGCATTTTGCCAAGCCATAGTGCCGAGGTTATTTATTTGCCCTGCAACTGCATTTACTTGGTTTTTTACCATTGTATTTTCTTGAATAGATTTGCTTAAAGCCCCTAAAACTTCTGGAGAAACCTCTCGGCATTGTGGGTTTACAATCCATAATTTAGAGTTATTTCCATTATTATAGTAATTCAATATTCTTAGGCGAATTTTCTTCATTGTGGGTAATAACCTCGCATGATTATTAACACCACCTATATTGTTAGATAATCCTATTGTATCCATTGGAGCATAAGAATAAGGCAGAATATATCCTTTTATTTTTACCCAATCACCCGTAATATCGCTGGTAAAATGCGTAAAATAGAAGTTCCCGTCTTGAGCCATTTCACCATTATTGCCATCTACTCTATAAACCGCCCCACTTTGTGTGGATAGTCCTATGTAATTTCGTCCTGCGACGACATCCTTTTTATACCAAACNGANACNTCATAAGCCCNCGNAGGGTCTACATTAAACCAATCGGAATAAATTATGCTATTAAAAGCGGTTTCCAACCGCAGGGCTTTTACTTCACTTCCGTTAAAGTTTACCGTCTCGATTGGAGTATTTGTCCAACCCTCTGTTGTTTCTGTTTNTGTCGGGTTTTTAACCAAATTTTGACCGATAAACTCTATTGAATTTACTACTTGCTGTATCGCAGGACTATCGCTCGCAAAGGTAACTTTAGCGTTTATTTCGATACCGTCTTGCTTTAAATCAATATAATTATTTCCGTTCGGACTGGCTATTCGTCCCGTGGTTATTTCGCTGGGTGTAATTTGCGTATAACCATAATTCGTCTTTATGCGACGAACGCCGTTAATAACCGACGACACCGAACCCGCCAAAAAGAAATAAAATATCGGGTCGCTGTCGAACATTATTTTTTGCTCGGTTACAACAATAGTCGCATTAGAGCCGATTTTATCGGCTTTGATGTAAATAAAATTGAAATTGTCGCTAAACTGAGCCGTCGTATTTTCCGCTAAATTCCAAGTGCGTGGATCGTTCTCATCTATCGTCAAATGCACCATTTGCCCAGCCGTATTATGTAGGCGTTTATTGTCGTCTGTAATATTCAAAGCCACATTTGGGAGCGAAAATTGTTGCATACGAGACCCTACGGATAGCATACCTGTTTCGATGCTTAGTGGTTTAATTTTTTGCGTATCAAAATAGCCCTCGTTATCAAATACATTATTTTTTATTTCCTCGGCGAACAACCACGAACGGCGAGCCATTTCGGCATTATATTTTTGCTGTTTTTTAATTGCTATTTGTGCCTTTTCCTTTTCGATGTAATTACGCACAATCTGCGTAATCGTCGCTGTTTCTGCAATTTCAAATTGAATATCGTAAGGGTTGTTAATATCTCGGGTAATGCTGATTACTCTAATATTATCGTCCAAATTAAAATCTGCATCTTTAAAATGCACCGTATGCCCTAACTGCAAATTAAAATTTATCTTTTTTAGATAGATAGGGTCGGGTTCTACGGCATAGATAAATCGTTGTTTACTGTTTTTGTCTAAATAGTCTTGTGCAGCGAGTTGCAATTCCGCTTCGGCGTTATCTACATAAGTTTTCGGCATAGAAATATCTATAATAATATACTTATCGCCGACCTGCGGACGGAAAGTGTCGCTCGGAATTTCAAAAGTCTTTTCGTCTTTGTTTTTTAATAGAGTAAATGTTTTGGTTGCACTATCAAACCCATATTCTTTAACCTCTAAAGTGTAACCCGCCAAATCGCCCGTTTGAAAAATAACTTTTGCCGATATACCCTTTTGTATTATAGTGTTTCCATACTCATTATATTCGTTCAAATCAAAATCCAGCGTATTATCTGTAAATTTTCTTGGGTCGTCTGGATATATTTGTGTAACAGTACCGATACGCTTTGGGTAAATATCTTCAAAATTCTGCGTATGCTCTATAATGCCGTATTTGTCTGTATTTTTTTCTAAAAATGGCACGGGCATACGGAGATTTTTTTGCCCGTTTCGGTAATTGTGTGGTAAGTTTTTATTTGCCCCACGGGCGTACAATCTTGTTACCAAACTGCTTTCGTTGTAAGGGTTTCGGGTAATACCTTTTAAACCTTTATTTTTGCCGTATTCAAGCGTATAACCCGAGATTTGCTTTCGTTCTTCTAAATGTATAGACTTGTCGGAATCTATCCAAAATTCTACACCGAACTCGTCCGCTATCCTCGTGAGAGCTGCAAGACAATTATAGTCGCTAAAATCTACTGTTTTAGTTTCCGTACTATCTATATTGCCAACACTCCAGCCCGTTTGTGTTCGGTTGGCGTTGGCAACTAACAATTCTATCATTTTTTCTGCCGTGGCTGTGATAGAAAATTCAGGCATTGTTAGTTCGTTGTTTTCGTCGTAGAAAAAATATTGTACTTCGGCGAGGCGGTATTTTTCCCCGTTGAATACTAAATTATAGATATACTCCCGTGTGCTTTTTTTATCTACAACGGGTTCTTGCGAGATATAGTAAGTTTTACCATACACCTCTATACTATCGCCTATTTTAAACGATAAGTAATTAGGTAGCGTAAAATCCAGCGTTAGGGTTTCCTCGCCGAATAGTTTTTCGGTAAGTGAACCTTTGGCTCTTATCGTCGCTATAACATTATTATTTCTTTTAATAGTATATCTCATTAGAATAAAACTTTTAATATTAAATCAAACTTCACAAAGACTTTCTCTACATTTTTAAGGCGTTTTAAACCTTTTTTAAAATTCCCCGACTTTTTATAGAATACCTCATAGGTTTTATCGTGGTCGAAGATATAAAGCGATAATACCCCTGCCTTTTTTAACTCGGTAAATAAGGCGTTGTAATATTGCCAAAATTGAGTGTTGTTATCGGCTAATATGACCATTTTCAAAGTCACTTCTTTATCCTTAAATTTAGGATTGTCTAAAACATATTCCCCGCCGTTTTCCTCTGCCCAATCGTTTTCGTACACCTCTTTTCGTTCGGGAAATGTTAATAATTCCTCTGTGCCAGTTTGGATAATAGTTCCAATATTGATTAACAACACATTGTTTAATTTATCTTTAAAAACCATTTTAATTACTTTTAAAATCCTAATCCTTTAGCATCGCCGTTATTATTTTTTATCGCTTTCGCTACCTTAGAAATGCCCTCGTCGATGTCGTGCAATTTCTCTGTGTTTTCTGCGGTTTTTCGGGTGTTTCTTTCTATGTTTAATTGTATTGCGATAATCTTAGATAACTTTTCCAAACCACTCGCACCATTTGATTTCATCAGTTTCACAATATCCATCACATATAGTCGTAGCCCTGCGATATGCCCCGAAAGAATATCAATACTTTCCTGCGAAGCCGCTTTTATAGACCCCTGCAAGGAGTTAGCGTTCTCTTGTTGTTTAATTACATTAATTCCCGCTTGGTTTAGCATTTCCATTTTTTGTTTGCTCTCTTCGACAATCGCCATATACAACTGGTTAAATTGCTCTCTTTCCTCTGCGGTTATTACGCCGTCCTGCATCATTTCTGCGAGGGCTTCGTGGAGTTTTTGTGTTTTTGTCTTAAATAAATCTGTTTCCAACCCTGCCAATACAGCGTTTCTTAAAAAGCCCTCTATATCGTCGGCAAAGTCCGCAAAAGACTTTTTCCCCGATGCGATGCCTTGTTTTATACTTTCTGCCAGACTATCTGCCGTCGTCCCCGTTATTGCTTCTCGCAATTGTTTTTCAAATTCTCGCTGTGCCTGTTCCAAAGAACCATATTCGTCCCGCAGTTTTTTCAATTGCTCGTAGGCGGTTTTGGCATCGCCCGTCAAAGGTTTTTCGGCATTGAGTTTTTCTAACTTGTCAAAAATTTCGTCGGTCATTTCGACCTCCCCTGGTTCAAAAATTTTTAACTTAATCTTACCTAAAGGAAATTTGATTTCCTTTTCAATCCATTTTCCAATACCTAATATTTCTGCGATAGTTTTTTTATCGTCTACCACTCGGGTTTTACGCCAAAGTCCTAAGAAACCACCGTATTTTTCGGTATGTTTCCCTACAATAGTTTGAGATTTTAATAGGCGTTTAAATACTTCCTGCTGGTCTTTTTTAACTTGCTCAAAGTTCTTTCTATTAGCCTGCATTTCCTCTCGGATGTTCGTAACACGGGATTTGTAGAGGTCATTTAGTTTTACTTCTTCCGCTACTCGCTTACGCAGTTCCGCATTATAATTCAATTGCGACTGGAAAATTTCAGCATGGTATTTTTTTATTTCCTCTTGGGCTTTGCGTTCGCTTTCCCTTGCCTTTGCCCCCATACGGAAAATAGAACCTATCGCCTTTATTGTTTTAGTAATACCGCCGACAATATCGCCCGAAGCAAACGAAGCCACAGCCCCCGAAACATCGCTCGCCACATTGAGCAACTCGCCCATTGTTTCCACCGTGTCTGCAAGCCCCTCGTCATATTCTCTTAATGCTCCGCCTAATTCCGAAAATGCCCCGCCGAGTTGCCCTGCGACTTCCGACACTTTAGCGAATTTTTTCGCTAAAATATCTTTGAGCTTCATATTGACACCCTCTAATTCTGCTAACTCATCAGACACATTAGTAATACCTTTCTTTTGAAGTTCAGTAATGCGTTTGATGATTGCTTCTTTTTGTTGTAGCAATATTTTTTCTTCTACACCTATATCCGTGGACGCTCTAACCGCTTTCGCTTTGTTCAATTCGTTTTGTATAAAAGACCTTTGAGATTGGTCTATATTGTCGCCTGCTGTTTTTAAATACTCTTCGAGAGAAGCAATGCGGGTGTCTAACTCTCTTTTAGTAATACCTAAAAGATTGTCGGACATCTTTTGCATTATCATTTCTCTGTTGTACGCTTCTGTATTTACAGCGTTTAAAGCAGATTTTTTTTGAAATTCCAACTCGGCTAATTTTGCCTCTCGGATTTTCGCATCGCTTATTTGCGATAACAAAATTTTATCCTGCTGGTATTTCGTTTCAATCGCACGGCGTTTGTCGTCGAACGACATAAGGGCATTATAAGCATCGGCGTACTTTTGCTCTGTTTCTTTGTTTTTGTCTTTGTCGTACGATTTCTTTTCGCCTTGCAGTTTCTCTAACTTCTGTAATTGCTCGGGCGAAAGCGTATCGCCTAAGGCTTTTATTTTTTCTATTTCAGCATTTATTAAAGCCCCGTAATTTTCAAATACAGATAGTTCATTTTGATAGCGACGGTCTGCTTCTTCTTTGCCTACTTTAGATTTAAAAACTTCGTATGCAGCGTACATTTCTTTTTGCTCTTCGAGCTCTTTAAAAAATTGCTCGTTTGCTTGTTTATCGGTTACGCTTTTGGTTTCTGCTTTTTCGAGTTTATCTATACGCATTAAATCAAACGCTCCAAGTTTCGCTTTTTGGGCTTCCACACGAAGTTTGGCGTACTTATCTTGTATATCCGCTAACTCTTTATCTGTTGCGGACATACGGGACTTTTGATATTCCCTTTCGGCTTGGGCAATACTTGCACGGGCAGTCTTTTTTGCTTCAGCTTCCTGTGTTGCCAGTTGCTCTGCTTTTTTCGCTGCTTTTTCAGCTTCTCTCTGTCTTTTGTCGGCGTATTTTTTAGCCTCGTCCGTTCTCTCTTTTTCTTTCTCAGCTAAAAGTATATTTCGTTGATGAATAAGGTCGGTTTCTTCTTTAGAGCCTTTTTCAACTAATCTTAATTGAGCGTTTAGAGCCTTTTCTCTTCTGTCATATTGTTTTTTGCCCGTCTTTTTTTCTATAATTTCTGTTTCTCTATTATAGACCTCTAAACTTTTCTTTAACCTCTCGTTTCTCTTATCCTGTGCTGAAGCATCTAAACTGTCTTGTTTTGCTTTGTTGTAGGCGTTTTTTGCATTACTAATTACATTTAAGGCTTCATTTACTGCACCTTTTATATCTAATGTAAATAACTTTTTTAGGGTATTCCAGACGGTTTCATATAGAGATAGATAAGCATTTAAAAACCCCATAACATGGGCTTTTACTTCGTCTACTTTATCGCCAAATCCTTTAAGTGCTGGAAACGAATTTTTAATACTGGCAGTTACCTTATCCCAATTAGCAATTAGAGAAGCCAACAAAATAATAACTAATCCGATACCCGTGCCTGCCAAAGCGATACGGAATAATTTTAATGCCCCCGTGCTTGTACCCACAACTGTGGTATATAGGGCTTGCGATGCGGTTTGGGCTTTGGTTACAATGCTATCGTTGCGTTTTAGTTCCGTTTGTATTTGTTGTAATGATTGTAAAACCGACATCGCAGCAGTAATTTTCATTATGCTTTGCTCCACCTCTTCGTTTTCCGCTCCGAATAGTGCAGCTGCACCTTGGGCTAAAGAATAACCCGACGCTATCGCCGAAGTTGCCCTTACCAAAGTATCTAAACCGCTCGTGGACGAAGCCGAGGCGTTAATTTCTTGGTTCGTACTTTGTATTGCCGAGCGTACCTCTGTGGCTCTATCTCTTAGTTCCGCATATTCTTGTGAGTTTTGCTCGCCCGCTATGCGTAAGCGTGCCATTGTCTGCACTAAGTTTTCTAATTCGGTTTGTAGATTTACCGACTTTTCTTTGTTTTCCTCTAACTTATTCCCAAATTCATCAAACCCCTCTTTTCCCGCATTTTTTATTTTCTTTATGCTGTTTTCTAATTCTTCAATATTTTGGTTAAGAATTTTGATTGCTTCTGGTTCTGTTTCGACATTAAGTTGATTTTTAAACTCCTGTAATGCTTCGGTCATTTGGTCTATGCTGTTCCCCGTTGCATCGTAAGACTGGGGCAATCTACCAAGCATTTGGTTAGCGGTTTCGATGTCTTTTTCTAAATCTTTAAACGCCTGCGAACCAGCATCCATTGTTCCCATTTTCGCCGATATAAAATCTATCACAACGCCCAGTTGTTCCATTTCGTCTTTGGCGTTGTTGATTTCCGTCGATAGCACTTCTAATTCTTGCGGGTCGGCAAAGTGGGCATTAAAGGTTTTATCCGAAATTTGGTCTAATAATCGCCCTGCTTCTTGTAGTTCTTTCTTTGCTTTTTCTGCTTCGGCGGGGTCTATTAGGGCAACTTTATTATTTGCCGATGCGATAATTTTTTCAATCGCCTGCTGGGCTTGGTTTAGTTGGTAATTATAAACGCCGAGCTGTGTCGGGTCTGTCGTTTCCGAAACCTTTTGTTTTAGATAATCCAATTGCTCTGCATGGCGTTGTAGTGCCTTGGTTTGTGCCTCGGTTAATTCTGCAGACTTAGACAAAGCCCCCGATGCCGACAATTGCGTATTGATATACTCTTTAAATTTCTTTTGAGCATTATCCACGCTTTTGGTTTGTTCCGTAGCCGCTTTTACCATTTTTGCAAATTCTTCAAAGACGGTGGAACTATTAACTGTAAAATCTAATTTTATAGGCTCTAAATCGCTCATCGTTTATTCGGTTTCTATTTCTTCGACACCAAGCCAGTCGGCAAGTTCGTCAATGTTTTTTAATTTTTTCGGTGCTTTCTTCTTGTATTGGACTTTTGGGGCGTCCGTAAGCATCATATTTAATTCGGCAAAAGTGCTTTGCAGGACTTCTTTTTTACTCATATTCAATTTGTGGCAACAATAGCCTACAAACCCAAAAACGCTATGGAAGCTCTCGCTTATTAACTCGTTTTCTCCGTCGGACTCAGATTCATCGGTTTCGTTATCCTCGTTTCCTGTATCAATCTGATAGTATTCGTAAAATCTTGTACACCGCTAAACGCAACCAACAAACTAAACAAATAGGACATTTCCTCTGTGTTGATGTTTTTTCTTAATCGCTTAGCCAGTCTGCGAACTTTCCAATTAATTTTGGTTTCGTTTCGCACTGCCATTGCAATAATTTCCGTTATGTGTACGCCGTTCTGGGTTAAAATCTCTAACGCTTTCTGCATCGTGATTTCGTCTTCTTTTAAGAAAATCCCCGTCTGTAAAAATGCTTCTGATATAGCCAACTGGCTTTCTAAACAGGGCGTTTTAAGCATTAGTTTAGTTTGCTTTTTGCCAATCCAGCGAAGAAAAAAAGGGGCGGGGAGCATTAACTCCACGCCCCTTTTGAGTAATATTTTAGCTGCTTTAATTTCCGTTAGTTGCTCCATTACGCAGGTTGTTTTATGCTTACTTTCGCAAGCGGTCTAAATGTAATTTCTAACAATGCCAGCTCTTTTTTCTTCAACTTGATGTTAAGCCTTGCGAATACTTGCACTTTTGGGCATTTAATTAAATGTCCCGTGTCCGATTCGATTTGCAATGCCTTAAAAATTGGCGTATTGTCGCCCTCTTTCCATTCGCCCGATAACACAGTACCACCTTTTACGGATTTGATAAATTCAGCCGTATAGTCGTAGGTACTTACTTTAATATCTCGCTTGCCCTTTTCTTGGAATACGACAATAGGGTCGTCCGATTGGTCGCAAAATTCCTCTGTCAAAGAGCCTTCTTCTTCCGTCATCTCAAAACTATCTCGGTAAGTTTTGAAAGCGGTTAATGCGTTATCTTGTGGCATTGTAGTTTCGTTTACTACATCGCCGATTTTGATAGTCTTAAGACCATATAATGCTTTTTCTGCCATTTTTTATTAGTTTTAAAGTGTTTTTAAAAAGGTTTTAAATTAGTCTTCAACCGAAGCTCTTAATTTTTCCATTCCGATATTATGCGGGGCTTTTTTCCCGTGCTTTTGTTCGTACTTTGCCATTAGTTTCGCTCTTTCGTCTTCTTCGGTTTTAGTGTCTTCGTCCGCTTGGTCTTCGGCATTATCTAAATCCGTGTCTTCTGGTGCGTTGTCGTCCGCTGGGTCTTCATCTTGTTCGTTAGTTTTTTCTAAAACGGAAACAGATGGCTGTAAATCCGTTCTATTGAAATGATGTACTTTTTTATCTTTCAAATAGGTCGCTTGATTTTCTGCTTTTTCCAGCTCTTTAAACCCTTGCATATCCGAGGTAATATAAACCTCTTCTAATTCGGGATAATTTTTAAAAATATTTTCTGCCTCTGCTTTTGCTAATTCTGCGATACTTGCTGCGATTGTGATTGATTGTAATTTGCTCACGATTTCTTTATTTTAAAAGTTAATTAAGTTGTAATTTATTCCCAGCCCTATAACGGGCGTGGTTTGTAGTACTCCGTTGTTTACCGCTACACCATAGCCAGCATGTAAACCTATTCCCCAGCGTTTTTGGGGTTGCCCTCTAATGCGGTAAGAATTAAGTCCGTTGATTTGCACCCTCGGGTCGTCCGAAAAAACATCTATGTAATAGTTAGTTTTTCCAAATAACCATTTTCGGTCTTTGTGGCGTGCTTCGTTTAGTCTAATATTGTATCTAAAGTCCACGCTGTCCGTTTGCGGATAATAGTTTAGATTTAGGTATTTATCGTTATGACTTAAAACCTTATCGCCGTTGGACTGGGTAAACTCTCTAAGTTTTAGCCTTGCGACCAATTCGGCGTTAATCTTGCTTACTTGGTCGATTTTCTTAATAGAAATTTTTAAGGCTTTCTCTAAACTGTCTGCGTAACTTTTACCTATTGCCAACTGCTTTTCGTTAATCGTTTCAACTATTTTTTCTTTAAAGACCGTGTGTTTAATACTATCTCGGTAGTAGTTATTAACGACTTCGTTTTTACCCGATAGTTCTATAAGCTCCGAAATTTGATGCTCTTTTTTATCAAATTCCAATTCTCGTCTAATGTGTATAAACCCGCTAAATCCAAGTAGCAGGGCTAAAATTGTAATGGAAATTTTATCTTTCATAATTATTATAAATTTGGTTAATTAGCGGTTCTGTATTTTCTCTTATAAGACTGTCTTTCTGTTGCAAACGCCTATTTTGTCTTTTATAAAAAATCATCTCTTCGTAAAAGAAAATGCGTTTATTGCGTTCTTTCAAAATGGTATCATATAGCCGTGAAATTCGCTCTTGGCAGTTTTCGTCGCCGTCTTCTTTACGGGAATACAGCACGCCGATTACACTTCCGAAGATTAATAACAGTCCTATCAAAAGCCCTATCACAACCGCCTTGGGGTCTCGCCTTATATCTTCTTGGTCGAATGGTTGCGGTAGGTTTTTCATATCTTTAAAAATTGATTTCTTTAAGCCAGTTCTTTACATCGAAGCTCGGGCATTCTTTCGTCCACTCGTGGGGCGATATAATCCCGTCGCCGTTCAAATCGGGCGATAAATCCCGATGTCCCAAAATTTCCGCTTTTGGAAATTTAGTTTGCAGTTCTCTTAATAATTTTACCTGCGAGGCTTTCTGTTGGATTGTACGGTTATCAACCGCCTTTCCTTTTTCCAGTCCGCCGATATAGGCAATGTGTATGCTGTTGCTGTTATGCCCTTTCACTCCGTTGGTTATTTTGCTAACATCAGCAAGTTGGACGATTTCCCCATTGGACTTAATAATGTAGTGGTAGCCTACATTTTTCCAGCCCTTTTTTTCCCGCCAAAAGCGTTTAATACTTTCGATTGTAGTATTTTGAGGCGTTGCAGTACAATGCAAAACGATATACTTAATAGTTCTCATAGGTTATTAGTTTTTAATGCAGGGACTAAGGGGATAATCCCTGCACTTGGTTATTACGAAGCGTTTGCTTGTTTTAGTACTGCCACACCCTCAAAATTCTTTCTCTTGGCTCTACCGCCCATACGAACTAAGAACGAGTAAATATCGCCGTAATACTGCGGGTCTCTTTCTCTCTCGAAAGTTTCCAAGTCTCCAAAGGCTTTCTCTACCATTTGTTTGTTCCAGAAAATCCCTGCTTCGGAGTCCGTAGCTGCTACCACAGAGCCGAACGCCTTAAACTCTTTAGTATTAGACATTGTAAATACAGAAGAGCGAAGCATAATATTAAACCCTTGGACTTTAAAGATTACTCCCAGTCTGCGTTCCTCTTCCGTTACTGACTGCATATAGGTTGCTGTAAGTTGGCTATCGGCAGGGAATAAATCTACCATGGCGTTGGCTGGTAACAGAGCGTACATTTGTCCCTCTTGCCACGCCTTTTGTGAACGAATTAGGTTTTGCATTCTTTGTAAATCCGACAATGTCCATTTTTTTCTGTTACCTGTTGCACTCTCTAAAAGTACAGGGGTTGCCGTTCCCGTGGTTTCTAAAATGTTTTTTTGCGGTAGACTTTTATTATCGCCAATCGGCGATACAACCATATTGGTAAGCATACCCTCTGCAACTTCTTCCGATAGGTTCGCTACATCTTGGTCTAATACCGAACGGCGTTTGTCATAGGATAGCTCAACCGTCTCTGCGTGCGGAATATAAATCGGGTCAGTCGTATACTCGTCTATTTTATAAAGTACCTCGCTGTCAGTTCTTTTCTTTACTTCGGCTGGTAAAGTTGTTCTGTTTTTTACAACTTTAGACGGTTCGCCCGCTTGCGGAACATGCACAATCTTTCCGTTTACAATATTACTCTCCGACACATCGGAGATATGATTAAGGAATGTATTATCCTGTTTTAGTTTTTCCTCAATCGTTTTTTTCCAAATTTCTTTCTCTAATCCCATGGTTATAATGTTTAAATGGTTATTGTTTTGTTTTTACTTTCCAAATTGCTGTCTCTTTCGTTCTGCGAAATAGTCGGGATAATCGGCTTTTAGCGTGGCTAAATGGTTACCTCTATCCAACTCGTCCCAACTCATTTTGTCGAACGCAGCGAGTTTGCTTTCATCGCCTTTTAATTGTTCCGATACGGATTTTCTTTTCGGTAAGGCTTTAAGCAATGCCATAGCCGAGTCGTGCGACATTTCTAAAATTGGGGCTTTGCCCGCCTCGTCCAATCTGCCGTCTTTTACCGCTTGTTCTACCTCGGCGATTAATAAGGCTTTTAGGCGGTTTTGCTCTGCCGTTTTCAAAGTTTCATTTTCGGCTTTAAGCGTTGCTTTTTCGGTTTCCGAGGCGGTTAATTTTGCCTCAATTGCTTTTACAGCGTTAATAATTGCTGTTTCGTCTGCGTTTGTATCTAATTGCAGATAGGCTACTACTTGTTTCATTGTATTTATTTTTGATTGTTGTTGTTTTGCGGATAAACAAAGGCTGGTAACTTCTTCGTCCGATAGCATTTCGCCGTTTTCGTTATACAAAGCGATAGCGTTGGCATTGGCAGGAACTGCCACAATAGACACCTCGAAAAGCTCACACTTGGTAACGACTAATTCATCATTTATCAATTCCAAGGCGTCGGGAGCAATGAAAATTCCGATAGAGCAGGCTTTGATTTTTCCTGCATTTACTTTTCGTACGACTTCTTTTCCGTCAGGGTCTTCCGTGTCAAATTCGGGAGTAGCGGTTAAGTAGTTGTCTTCTATTTTTAAATTAGACCAAGTCCCTAATACATCTTTTGTATTATTTGAATGGTTATTTAAACACACTGGGTTATCTAAGAACCTCGAAAGACTAATGCCGTCATTTAACACTCTAAAGCCTTTTGAATTTACTTTTGTTTCGTCGTTTATAATGAATTTCATATTGCCCATTTTTCCGTTTCGCTGGGGCAAAGTTGGGGTAAGATTTAGGCTCTAAAAAGTTGGCAATTTATGATACTGTTAAATTCTGGGTATCATACCCTAAAAATTAGGGTATCATAAAACCTAAACTTTCAAAACCCTATTTAATAGGGGAATTTTGCCACAAAACTAATAAGTATGGCAAAGAAAGGTAGGCTCTCAAACAAAGAAAAAGAGCAAAAAAAGGAGTACGCAAAAATCATTTTTCTACAAGAAAAAAACATCACAATAAAAGACCTTGCGGAGCGTGTAGGTGTATCTGCTAATACATTATCCGAATGGGTAAAAGCGGAAAAATGGGAGGGCTTAAAGCGGAATATCTTACTAACAAGACAAGAGCAACTAATTCAAATGCAAGACGAATTAGCCGAGTTAAACGCCTTTATACAAAGCAAAGACGAGGGCGTTCGTTTTGCGGACTTCAAAACGGCACAAATCCGAAACCAACTCATTAAGAATATTAAAGACTTGGAAACAAAGGCACTTTTGCCCGAGATTATCAATGCTCTAACCCAGTTCTTGGATTTTGTACGAACCGAAAATCTCGAAGACGCTCAATTATTAGCAGATTACACCGATACATTTATTAAATCAAAACTCTAAGGCTATGCTAATAACCAAAAGATTAACCCCCGAAGACCGAAAGGCGTTAGAGTTTTGGGAACAATATTACACCAACATACGCCAAGAAGCAAGCGTGGATTTATCCGAAACCGCCTCGGACATCGAAAAACGAAAAAAACGCTTGGAAGCCAACCCAGAGGAATGGTTTAAATACTATTTTCATAAATACTATAAATGCGAACCCGCCGAGTTTCACAAAGCCAGCACCAAGAGGCTAACGGAAAATATGGAATGGTACGAAGTACGGGCGTGGTCTCGTGAGTTGGCAAAATCAGCAAGGGCAATGATGGAGTTTACCTATTTAGCCCTTACAGGTAAAAAGAAGTTTATCATTATTGCATCGGCAACAAACGCTTCTGCAATTAAACTTTTAACGCCCTTTAAAAGTGCCTTTGAAAAAAACAGCCGTATCATTCACGATTACGGCATACAACAAAACCACGGGCATTGGAAAGAAGACCAATTTACGATTAAAAAGGGGGCGATGTTTATCGCTGTCGGTGCGGGGAATGCTCCCCGTGGTGCGAGAAACGAAGATGTACGCCCCGATGCTATTATTGTGGACGACTTCGACACGGACGAAGATTGCCGAAACCCCGATATTGTAGATAAAAAATGGGATTGGTTTGAAAAAGCGTTATATGCCACTCGCTCGGTTTCCGAACCGCTAACGGTGTTGTTTAACGGAAACATTATCGCAGAATATTGCTGTATAAAAAAAGCCATAGAAATGGCAGACCATACGGACATTATAAATATTAGAGATAAAAACGGCAAATCCACTTGGTTGGCAAAAAACAAAGAACAATTTATTGACCGAACATTGTCTAAGATTTCAACAAAAGCGGTACAAGGGGAATATTTTAATAATCCAATTACGCTCGGGAAAGTGTTTAAGGAGTTGGTCTATGGCAAAATTCAACCGCTTAAAAAATATAAATTTCTTGTTTCCTATACCGACCCGTCCTATAAGAAAAACGGGGACTATAAAGCAACGGCTTTAGTTGGAAAATACAAAGACGAGTATCATATTATAGATATGTTTTGTCAAAAAACCACAACGGCAAAAATGCTGGAGAACCTCTATGAGACCAATAAGAAATATAATAATTCGGGAGTATCAATATACTATTATATCGAATATCCTTGGATAGACGACACTTTAAAGAGAGAAATAAAAAAAGCAAACAAACGCTACAATATCACTTTGCCACTAAAGGCAGATGAAAGGTCAAAAGGCGATAAGTTTTTTAGAATTGAAAGCAATCTCGAACCACTCAACCGAAATGGGAAGTTAATTTTTAACGAAGAATTGAAAGGACGGGCAGATATGAAAGAAGCCGACTTTCAATTTTTAGCGTTGTCGCCAAAAAGTAGGGCTCACGACGACGCCCCCGATGCCTGCGAGGGTGCAGTGTGGATAATTAACCATAAAAACATACAAGGCGACCACAAACCGAAAGCGTATGGGAAACCAAGTAATAAAAAACGATACTAAAATTTAAAACTATGTACATAGAAATCGAAGAATTAAAAACGCATTGCCACGAGGCAAAATTAAAAGCAATTATCCACGACGACGAAACTATTGCTTTAGCGTGTATAGATATGGCGGTAGAGTTCGCTACAACCAAACTAATGAAAGACTATAATGTAAGCGAGATTTTCGCTAAAACGGGAAATGACCGCAGTCCGCTATTGGTTAAAGTAATAAAGGACATCGCTGTTTGGGAACTCATCGGGCTATCAAATCCCGATATCGACTACAACGATAAAAAATTCCGCTATGAACAAGCAGTTAATTGGCTAACGGCGGTCTATAAAGGTATGCCCGCCAACTTGCCAAAGCTGGAAGAAACCGAAGACAAGGTAAAATCATTTAGTTATCACTCGAACCCACCACGACAAAACCACTATTAAGATGAAGAAAAAAACGAATAACCAAAAACAAACGCTAAAAATTAGCCAAGTGCTGGTTGTAAAACCCGAACGACACAGCCCTCTGGATATACAAAACTGGATTTCTGCAATATCGCAGGCATATAGAGGAAAAAGACAAAGGCTGGTCGAACTATACAATAATTTACTAATGGACGGCGTGCTTTATGAGGCAATGGATAAGCGAGTGCGAGCCATTACAAACGCTAATTTAACATTTCAAAAAGACGGAAAAGAAGTCGAGGAAATGTGGGATTTTATGGACACCCCCGAATTTGAAAATCTTTTGCGAGAAATTTTGTTATCTAAATTTTACGGAAAATCGGTTATTGAGTTGGATTTTTCAGACGGCTTTAAAATACACAGCATCGACCGCAGGCATTTAGATACTTTAAATAAGAAAATCCTAAAAGACACTTCGAGCGATGAGGGATTTCCATACGAAAACGACGATTTTATCTTGAATGTCGGGAACGATAAAGATTTAGGGATTTTTGCTCGTACCGCACCCTATGCCATTTTTAAACGAAACGGCGGGGCAGATTACGCTCAATTTTGTGAATTTTTCGCTATCCCTCAATTAATTGGGAAATACGATCCTGATGATGAGAATGGTCAAAGGGAAATGGAAGAGGCGTTTCAAAAAAGAGGAGCTGCAGGTAGTATGACAATGTCTAAAAATTCCGAAGTTGATACGATTAACACTAATCAATCTAACGGGGCGGTACATGGCGATTTCTTAAATTTTTGTGACAAACAACTATTAATTTCTACTCAAGGTCAAACCATGACCACTACGGACGGGACTTCGTTAGCCCAAGCAAAAGTCCACGGCGACACCGAAAATGATTTGCAAAAAGCAGATAAAATCTTTGTGCGTCGCTTTCTAAACCAAGAGTTGAAGCCAAGACTTGAAAAACGAGGTTATCCCGTGGCGGGCGGTTTCTTCAATTTCATCGAGGAAAAAAGAGAGATGACGGCAAAGGAAAAAATGGCAATTGCCGAGCGTGTGCATAACCTTACAACCGACGGCGTGGACGATGACTACTTTTACGAAGAGTTTGGATTGCCGAGAGGTAAAAAAGCACAAACCGAAAATAAAGAACCCGAGACCGAAGAGGACGAAGAAAGCGAGGAAACAGAAGAAACCAAAGAGGAAAACGAAAACCAACAACCAAAGAAAACGCCTAAAAAACAAAAGATAAAGGCTAAAGAATTATCCCTATTTAACAAGATAAAAGATTTTTTCGGGGACGCTCCTCGGTAGATTTTTTCCTATACGAGGAGCTGGACTGGAAAGCGTTAGAGTTGGAATACCATAATTGCTGTGTGCATTTGTCGCATAATAGCGACCAGCCCGATTGGGCAGATTTACTCGCTAAAGATTGGATTGATACGATTAGAGGCATCTATAAAGACAAAAGTACACCGAAAGACGGCTTTTCTACGGCGATAGTAAAGAAGACGGGAAAAGAACTATCGACCGCAGTAGATAAGGGTTACATTTTTAAAGGTGTAGAGTACGACACGCCCGATTTTATCGCCCGAGAGGCACTAAAGCAGAATGTTTGGAAATTCTCGGTTGCAAAAAATTATAACGATTGTATTCGTCTTAATAATTTGCTTCTTCGTCCCGACGGAAGTATCCGCCCATGGCACGAATTTAAGCGAGAGGCTATGCGTGTGGTTGGTATGTCCAACCGTTATCTAAAAACAGAATACGACACGATTGTTGCAGGGGCGATGATGAGCCGTAAATGGCAGGAAATACAGCGGGATAAACATATTTTTCCGTTTGTCAAATTTGCCGTAACCATGGACGACCACACTTCCGAAATATGTACACCTCTAAGCGGTGTAATAGTTAGCGTGGACGACCCTTTCTTATTGCGATATTTCCCGCCTAACCATTTTAACTGCCGAACCGATGTAATTAAGTTAAGAAATGCAGAGCCAACGCCTCAAAATTTACTTCCGTACATTGATATTCCGACGGCATTTTTAAACAATGTGGGGGTTACGGGCGAGATTTTTACGCAGGAAAATAGATACATTGCAAATACACCAAAATTGATAACAAATGATTTGCGATACATAGAAATAGACGGTGTGGAAATTTCTACTTTAGCAAAAAAATATACAACTTCCGAAACAGAACGCACACGGGTTGAGCGTGAGTATGAAAATAGGATTATTACTTCTAAAGCTCTAAAAGATTATTTAGGAGTTAAGGTTAAAGTTTTACCCGAAATAAAGCCCGAACATTGGGCGTATGATTTTCACTTTGAGGGCGTACCTCGCTATGGTAAAGTTCCAGATTTTAAAATGAATAATGATTTTTGGGAAATGGAAAGTTACGAGGGGAAATTTAAAATAGGCAAAATAGGTGCAATGATTAAGCACGGACAAGAACAGGCAAATAAAGTCGCTATTAAATTAAACCATAAAGTCCATTTGGAAAGACTAATAAAACAACTCAAAGAATTAGACAATAGGGAAGACTTTAATTTTTTAGCGGAAGAAGTTGTAGTTATTTCAAAAGAGGGTAATGTGATTTATAGGTATAAAAAGACCGCCCATAATTCTAAAAAATAAAATTATGGGCGGTGACCTTATAAAAGGTGTGTCAGAGGTTTTACGCCCCGACACCGCAAATATACAAAAAATATTTAAAACTATTTTAAAACCTATTTAAAAAAAATGACCGCAGAAGAATTATTTAAACAATTGCAAGGCAGATTAGCACAAACTATGCGGGAACTACCGCCTATTATCGGCGAAGAAGTCGTGCATTTTGCACAGGATAATTTCGACCGACAAGCCTACAATGGCGAGGCGTGGAAAAAACGAAAAAACCCAACTAAGTGGGGAAAACGGGACGAAGAGGGACGGGCGTTACTCGTTAAAACTGCTAAATTAAGGCGGAGTATTCGGGTTAGTAGAGTGGAAAAAGATAGAGTAACCGTGGTCGCAGGCGGGGCGGATGTTCCCTATGCGAAAGTGCATAACGAGGGGTTTTCGGGAGTGGTAGAGCAAAAAGTAAATCCTTTTTTGCGTCGTGGAAAGAAAGGCGAGCCTATCGCTGTAAAAGGACATACCCGAACCATTTATCAAAACATTCCTAAACGCCAGTTTATTGGCGACGAGGAAAGCTCGGCAGAGCTAAGGCAGAGAATTAAAAATATCGTAAACATAGAACTTCAAAAAATATTCAAACAATGAAACGACTTTATAACAAACTATTTGAACTACTAAAAGAAATTTCAGAAATCAAATACATAGACCTAAACTTCGGACAAATAATGGAAGAAAAACCACCTTTGGCATATCCTGCCGTTTTGGTTGGTATTAACATATCCAGCACCGATACTTTCCAAGATATTTTCCAACAAATAAACGCCGATTTTACGCTAACGCTGGTTGTAGAGGCGGGCGATACCAGTTCGCTAACCGAAGATAATAGACGAGAACAGGCACTCGCTTATTTAGATTTGTCGGATAAAATTTACAATAAATTACAAGGCTACGAAGACGACCATTTTAGCACTTTTAATTTGCAAAGTGTTACGGAGCAAAACTTGAGAAAAGGTCTAAAGATAGTTGCCTTGCGTTATTCTTGCGGGTGGAAGCAGGAGGCGTCCAAACCATAAACGGATAAGTTTGTTTTAATTCCGAGATACTAATATTTTGTAATTCTAAGCGACTAATGTATTCCGTATGTTCCGAAATAAGGTCGCAAATACGGCTTTCGGAAAGGTCAAACTCGGGAATTAAGTGTTCCAGACAACGAGAGAATTTTAAGCCTAAAATATAGGAGTAATAATAGAACCGAGCCGCTAACTTTTCATTGCGATAGCGGATAAGCTCTATATTTCGCCCCTTATTTGCTGTTAAACCTCTCATATCCGCAAAAATACAAAACCCCGACTTATGATGCAAGTCGGGGTTTTTATTATAGTAAAGGCTTTCCTATGTTACCAAGGTTGATATTTAACATCCGAATTTATAAAGATTTTTTTAAGTTCGGTATCTTTCGATTTTGTTATAGTAAAATAGGTGTAAGTGTAAGCGAAATTAGGCAATCCATAACCATTTTTACCTGTGTTAATATACAGAAAATATCTACCCTCTTTTAAAGTTTCAAAAAAACTTGCCTTGTTAATCGTAGAAATTACAGGTTTGTAACTTTTTTCACTTTTTCTATCATACAGATAGCCCGAAATTATATCAAGTCCGCTTTTATTTACATCAAAGTCCTTGTCTGTTGCTTCCCAAATATGTATTTGGGAATTATTTAATCTCTCTTCGACAATTTCCCCAGTTTTAAGTTTTTTACCAAAATAACTTCCCACAAAGACACCTCCTTTGTTGTCTTTGTAAATATCATAATAATTTTCTTCCGAAACGGTCTCGGTTCTGCCACAACTACCAAAAGAAACTATCATAATAAATAATAGTAGTAATTTTTTCATATCTATAATTTTTTAAGTTTGCGCCAAAACTAAAAAAACCGCTCGGAAGTTCCAAGCGGTTTTGAATTATTTTTTTTCGGGTTGCTCTTTTATTTTTTTATAGAGTTTTACAATTCCTTTCTCTATACGAGGTTTTGCAGAACTATTCATATAAGCATCTGCGGTCTTGTATCCAAACATATCCGCAAGGTTTGCATTGGTTAAATTAAGTGTTTGTTTTATTTGTTTAATATCCATTATTCAAATTTAAAGTTTCCAAAAAGACCTACTAAAAAGGGAACTTCTAATTGTTCTCTATCTACATTATTTTCAAATTCGTGCAATGGCAAAAGAGCCATTGCTTGTTTTTCCTTTTCATTAAAATAGGTTTCTGCTATCCTAACAAAGTCGGGAAGAGCAAGACTTTTCGGAAAGTCTATTACCATTTTTGGAGGACTTTGTGGAACTCTTTTCCAACTTACTCGTTTTACAAACTTTTGGAAAATTTGCTCGTAATTTAAGGTTTGTTTAAAATCTTTTTGGTAATGTTCCCCTGCTGTTTTTACCAATATTCCAAAGAATAAAGCCGTTACTTCACTTTCGGATATTTCCATAGAAGTCTCGTAGTTAATAAAATCTTCGCCGTTAAATTGTTTTACAAGCATTTTGTAATCTGCCAATTTGTTTCCGTTTGTTTTTTTTACCATTTCCATCTGTATTGTAATTTTTTAAATTTATATTTGCATAAAGCAAACGAGGCGTTATACTTTTGTTTTTAACCTCGTTTGTAGCCCTACTAACTGCAATTAGTAGGGCATTTTTTTAGGCTACAAGCGAATAGTTTTCTAAAAGAATATTACATAATTCTCTATAATCTCTTGCATCGTAGAACTCTTCTCTCTCTTCCGAAATTGTTCTTACATCATACTTGTAGGCAAGATTAAGTACATAACCATTTTTGCATTTTCTAACTTTGTAGATTACTAAATCTGTTTTCTCTTTTACTAATTTTTTTAATTCTCTTAGTGTCATAATGTTTTGTTTTTAATGCTCCTGCAAGAGCTGTTATACTTTGTTTTATTTTTATACTGCAAATATAAGCATATACTTATATATCTTCCAAATTTTTTTTCAAATTTTTAAGTATATACTTATATTTTTTATCTTTAAATTATAATAAATATATAACAATCAGTATTTTAAATAAAAAAATCTCCGATAAAAAAAATCGGAGATTTTTGTGTTAGTTTAAAAACTCTTTTAAAAGGGTTTTAATTTCTCTTTCAAAGACTTTTAAAAATAGCGTTTCGGGGCTTTGTTTTTCGCCCTCTTTTGTGGCGGTAAAGGTATAAACCTCTCGGGCGGGTTCGTCTATTATAAAGCCACTTTCGGCAGGTTCTGTGTATTGGTATACTTTTATTTCGTAACCCCGCTTTTGCAGAAACTGTATAATATCTAACTGCGGAATATGTGTGGTTATTTCCATTTTTATAATATCAGGTTTTTTATGGGTAAAGCGTATCATACTTATATTTTATCTGCGAGCCAGTATTTTTGATTTAAGAAAGTGGACGGATAGGGCATCGCCGTTTTATCCATTTGTTTAGTGGCTTTAAACTTGGGGATATATAGCAACACTTCTATTTTTTCTGCATCGGATAAATTATTCCACGCCTTTTGTGTGGTTGCGATTTTCCCTTTTTTGTAACCATACATATTCCAAAATACCTCAAAACGCAAATCCGCAGGCATTTCCATATAGTCAAAATCGGCATCCTTAGTTTCAATTTTTTGTAAAAACGCTACCTCCGTACGGAGTTTGTTTGCGTGTCTTAAAACGATAGTTATTTCTTCTTCTGTCCAGCGGGCGTTGGATAGTTCCACGGCTCTAAGTATGCCGAAAGTTCCGTCGTAAGAAAGCGTTATTTTTCTGTCGCTTTTTTTGTGTAGAATTAGATATTGTTTCATAATAAACTTGGATATAGTTGGTCTTTTAATATTTCTAATTTAGATGTTTCGTAAGCTCCAATACTAAAGTTTTCTTGCACATATTTTATCCAAAGATATAGAGCCTCAGCGGTGTGGTATCTAAGACTTATTTTGGTAGCATTCTTTCGGTTATTAGTAAAGCAGGATAGAGCCTTTTTGAATAAAATATCTCTAAGTTCTACCACAATAGACTGTCCTGTTTTATTATCAGGCAACGATTTAGAGAATATTGTAATATCCCCCATTAACTTATTAAGTAGCTGGAGTGTGTCTTGTTCGATTTTAATTTGTATTTTCATTTTAATTCAAAGATTTTATTTCGTCTGCTTTTTTCCAGTAGGCTTTATTGCCAAATTTTTTCGCCGATTTTCTATTATTGTCGGCTAATTTATGTAACTGTCTTAGTAGTGCCTCTAATTCGCTAACCGAGTGAAACGGCAATGGCTTTTTATAAATGCTACTTTTTAGCATCCAGCGGTTTAAGTGTCCAAAGGGATTTGGTTTTGCTCCCTTTTCTGTAACCTCTAAAAGCGGTTCATTAGGGCGGTGTATGCCCTCTTGTTCCAATATCGCAAGGCAAGTGCTAATGAGTTGCGTTTTACTCTTTTTAATGCCTTGTAGGGCATTGCATAAGTCCTCTAATTCTTGTCTGCTAAGTTGCCTACTGCTTTGGGTTCGTCCGTCCGTAAAGTTGTAGATAACCTCGTGGCGTTCGTCTGTTGTAAAGCCTTTCTTGCTAAAAAGGGTTTGTAGTTTTTTAATTGTTGCCATTTTTTTAAAATTTACTTAATGTAATGTCCCAGTCTATAAATGCGGATATAAGAAAAATAGCCATACATATAAGGTTTATAATTTCTTCGATTTCTTCTTTTTCTATGTCTATATCCATTCTGTAATATCGGTCTAACTTTTCTCTGTTTGCGTCTGCTCTTAAAAAAAATATCACTCCGATTATTCCGCATAAAATATTTATCATAATGATTTGTTTATTCTTTTTTCTTGATACTCAATTGCTTTTTCTATTTCCTTATGTCCTACTTCATAAAGCCCCAATCTTAACATTAAAATATTCAACTCTGGGTCGTTAAGTTCAGAAGCCCTATCTGCCACTTGACACAATAAACTTCTAAAGATATTCAGCGGAACTTTTAAAACTCCCATGTTTCTATTTAATCCGCAATCGCATATTTCTTGTAGAAGTCCAACTGTATCCACTCTAAATATCAATGTTCCTTTTCCCATAATATTTAATATTTTAAATTTGTCCCCGCCGAGGGCTTGAACCTCGGTGCTTGCCGATCGGGGTACCTACCAGATTTCTGACTGCATCTGTTTTTTGGTAGATTTAGGACAGTCAGCGAGTAACAAGGTTAGCTGTGAGTCATCACTACATCCTGTGTTGTTCGTTCCTATGCGGGGACTCGAACCCCGAACCTGCTGTCTCGAATGCGTACGCCGCTGCTCTACCAATTGAGCTACATAGGAAGTCCAGTTTTAATCTGCGTATATCGCTTTTACAGCAAACATACACGCCTCCTCTAATTTGGTTTGTGTAATAGAAATAAGGCGTTGTTTTTCACTACTTGCAGGGTTTATATTTTTATACTTCCCTATACCTCTTAGCATTTCCAAGTCGTCTATCAATTCTGATACTTGTCTTCTTACTTGCTTTGCAAATGCGTTGTTCTCATTAGCATCATACAATGTCATTTTGTTTCCTTTTGTACTCATTGTTTTATTTTTTTAGTTAGTTAAATAATTTTCGTGTACTGGGAATAAAGCCTCTATATCCGTACCTTTTGGAAAGTCCACAGCAGAGATAGATAGCGGAATATTGACTTTTTTTCCTTGTGCATCGGTATAGCTGGCATCTATAAAGAATGCCGAGCGCTGTGGCTTGTACGACTGGCGAATAATATTCACGGCATCGGTAAAATTTGGGTCGTTAAATTCCTCTGCCAGTTTAGTAAGCTCCAAAACCCTCGACGCTTTTAAATTGCCCTGTGCGTCTTTTTTTAGCAGATGGTTTACAGCGTGTACGAGCTTTCCAGTCGCTTCATCTTTCGCCAACGATGTTATAAACTCACGCGCTTTGTCTATACCCGCTGTTACGGTGTCATCCCAGCCGTCTATAATGCGGAAGCCATAGGTAATAGTATATCCCTTGTTATCGGAAAAAGTGTGGCTTTGCTGGGTATTTTTTACCTCGTAGGCTTTAATCTTAAGGTCTAATAGAGCCTTAAGGCTTTCAAAAGCGAACAATTTAACTTTGCTAATATTGTCGCTTATCAATTTCAATGGTTCTACTATTTGTGCTAATTCTTGGTTTACAAGTTCTTTATAAGCCTTTCTGTCCTCTGCTTTGGCTTGGTCTCGTCGTGCCAATTCGGCGAGGAGTTCTTTTTCTGATAGTTTGGTTAAGTCATTCATAATGTTTATTTTTAGTTTAGGATATTTGTTCTTTTAATTTTTTCTACAGTGTTTACAGCATTCTTTTCCTTTTCGTAATATTTTAACAACGAATCAGCTGCCTCCTCAGTTTTAAGTGTAAGTTTAAGGGTACTGACGGCTATTCCCGATAGGAAAGTGATTTTAAGACTATACAGGTCGTCTTCAGGTTCTTTTTGGATAAGGATTTGTCCGTGTTTTTTAGTGCTGTGTAGCACTGCAAATTGGTTCATAATGCGTTGTTTTTAATGATTAATTCTTTTAGTTGTTGCTCTCTTTTTTGTAGTTCCTCGTGAAGATTTTTCCAGTCTTCGCTGTATCTTTCGTCCTCTAATCGCTGTTTTAACTTCGCGATAATTTCGTTTAGTTCCGCTTCGCTGGGCGGAAACATCTCGTTTTCTATGCTTTGCATTTTGACTTATTTTTTCGTTGTTCTTCTAATTCTTTTGCTTTTTGCAGGGCTTTTTTAGCGGATTGCTTTTTCTCATATTCCCTAAATTCAAATTGGTAATTGTTAAATGTTTTCATATTTGATAGTGTTTTATACTTTCGGCATCGTTTTTTAAAATTTGTATCTGATAAGTTAATTTTTCGTGTAGTTTTGGATATTCGTCTGCTAATACCCAGCCTTTTTTTTCTTCCCAATAGTAAAGTAGGCGGTCTTGTCCGTAGCGTTGGTTGGGGGCTTTCCAGTTCATCTTATCCAACCAAAAAAGCAGAAACTTTACTTTTTCGGTTAATATCGTAGGTCTGCCTAATCCTTTGCGATGTAGGCTTATTCTTTCGCCTACATTTAGCAAATTGTAAAGGCTGTCTAATGCGAGTAAATCGTATGTTAGAGTATTCATTGTATTAGTTTTTTTCTGTGATTTCTGTTCCGTGATAAAGCAAAGCCCTTTCTTCGTCTATAATTAAATTGCCCCCTGTACATCTCCCAGTTACAAATGCCTTTAAACCTAATACCCTCACTATAATTTTGCTTAGTTTTCGCCAATATCGCCCCTGTGCTGTGTCGGGCTTGCCTCTTTCCTCGTGGCTTACAAAAACAATTAGTTTATTTTGATGCTCTTGTAAAATATTTTTTAAGTCCGTTTTTGTCATCTCATCTCTATAAACTGTTATGTTATCTATAAAGACTATTTTAGGGCAGGTTCGCATTTTTAGCCTTTTTTCTATTTCGCTCCATTCTTCGTATTCGTGAAGTTTAAATCTCTTATTTTTATCTTTAATACCTAATCGTCGCATCACTCCTATAAAATGTTTGCTCACACCTTCTTCTGCCGATATATAAAGGACTTTTTCAAACCTTGTTAAATAATTAGCGAGCATAAGTGCAAATGTTGATTTCCCTTGCTTTTCATCGCCTTGAATAATCCAACCGCCAGTTGTTTCGGGATTATCCATTACATCTTTCCAAATGCCGTCAAAATCAAAGGTTTTAAACTTTTTAGAATAGGCTTGTTTTACACTTATTGTCCTCATTTATGCTATTTGTTTAGTTCTGATTAATGTTTCTAAATATCTAAGGCTTTTAACTTTGTCATCTCTCTTTGTAAAGCATTGTTTTACAACAGCGTTTACCTTAGTTTTATCTTGCATATTAGCAGTTGCAACATCTCGCAAAAGTTTATCGTAAAACTCTATTTTTTGGGTCTTGTCGTCGGGCGTAATTCCACGGAACTCCGCAGAAAATCGGTCAAATATTTCTCTATAACCCACCTTTTCATTATTTATCCCTTTTCTAATTTTAGCCCTTAAACCGTCTGCACCTATCATATACCAGCCACAGTTCCCCGTAGTACCATTAACCAAGCCTTTTACCTCTAAAAATGCAGAATAATCAAAGTCGCCCGCCTCGTCTATACAAATAAATACTTGCCCAAGTGCGTTGATATAGTATTTTAGATTTTCTAATATCTCTGAATAAGTTCCCGTAACACTACAACCCAGCTCCTTTGCTAATGCTTTTATAAATAGTCTTTTAGTCTTGTATTGGCTTGCATCTATATAAAAAGCATTCTTCATTTTCGAGATAAGTATTTTAGAGCAATATGTTTTCCCTATACCGCAGTCGTCCACTAATATCAAGGACTTAGAATACTTTTGGCAGAAGTGAAAATCATCTTTTAACTCTAAATAAACATCCGTTTCAACCGCTTTCCAAGTGTTTTTACCCAGCGTTACTTGTAGTTTCCTGCCTATATTTAACCATTGCGAAGTTGAGAGTAGCCCCTCTATTTCGCCATTTTTCAACCTACTAAATACAGAACCACTAATACCTAAAGTTTTAGCATACGCCTGAGCACTTCCGCCGTAGCGTTCCCTATCTTGTATTATTGCCTGTGCAATTGCTGTTTTTAATTCGTTTGATATTTCCATTTTATTGTGTTTTTTAATTAAAATTAGAGAATAAAGATTTTGATTTTCGACCCGTAGAAGGATATATTGTTGTTTGTTCTTCCGTATTATCATCTATATCATTTATAACTTGGGCTGGTTTATCGTTTGGTGTAAACTGGTTTAGTTCTGGAATTACGAAACTACTGCTTATAACTTTTGAACGGCGGTCTATAACTGTCAGCCTATCAATATCATTCTTACGCTCACGCATAAAGGCATTTACAGTATTTTCGTAGGCACTCATTATTTGTCGGTTAATTTTTCCCGTGTCGTCTAACTCGTGATAGGAACGGCTATAAGTTGGTTTAGGCAGTAATTCGCACAATAGCATATCATCATAGTATATCATTGCTTTTATAGTGTTTCCGTCGTTCCCGTCTAACCAATACACCTCGAAACTTTTGCCCTCTACATATTTCATCAACTTAATTAAATCATCGCCTAATGCTATCTCGCCTCCTAACCCAAGTAAATATTCTGAACTTCTAAATTTTACAATTCCCGCATTACAAGAGGTATTTGTAACCCTACCTAAATAGGGCAATATAGCACGCCAGTTGGTTGGTTTCGTGTCTTTGCATTGCATTTCTGTAAAGACTTGCCAACGGCTTTTACCTTTGTGTCTGCTATGCTCCATATTATTCCACTTTTGTATATCATAAAGCGAGTTCATTATTATTTTTTCCTTTGGTAAAATTATGTCCGCTCCAGCTCCTTTTTGGTTATCTTCTTTCCTTGCAAACGGACGCCCGAGCCAGCCCTCTTTTTCTTTTTCAAATTCATAGCGGATTTTACCAAAGTAGCGTTCAATATGTTTTGCCCTTGCCTTGTTTGCCTCAATTCTTACACGGTCAAACATAGCCCCTTGTTTCAAAAAGGTGTCTTTAAAGCTACTATTCAAAGAACTTTCGCACTCTAATTCCAGAGGTAGATTAAAGCCCCATTCTGTGTAATTCCTTACCATTTGGCGGTAAAACTCCAGAATTAACCCCTCTTTACTTTCGCCATATACCCAAGTTGTCCAAGCCTCAGAACCAAGGTCAATTCCCATATAAAACCACATTCTTTTACTTTTATCGTAGAAAAATGGCGGTTGTCTATCATCAATTGAAACTAATACGCCAGCCTCTTTTACCTTATCTAAAGAATGATAAGGCACAAACCGCTGTAATAATTCTTGTCTGTTTCCGCTTCGTCTTGCTAATGCTCCAATTTTGTACTCCCATTTAGCAAGCCACGCAATAATTGACCCCTCTGATATAGGTTTGAATTTTGCTCTATCGGTATAGTCGTAAATTTCGCCCGTTGTATGATTGATGACCTCTACTTCGCCCGTTAAGAACCCAGCGTATTTGTCCGCAACCTCTGTTCGTGTGGGTTTATGCTCTTGTCCTGCAAACATAGCGTTAAGAAGTTCCATCATCTCATCTGTCATAATTTTAGCGTGCTGATTGTTGAGTTTGTTAGATATTAGACTTCTAAAATTGTAGCCGTTTTCATTGCCTTTTAAAAAGGTTTTAAATACCCTTGAAAAATGCCTTTCGCCAAACATCATCGTATGTCCCTGATTGTGTATTTTGGGGAGTATATCGTTAAAAGTGATTAAATCTTCCCATAGGGATTTAGTTAGTCCTACTTTTTTACCCCCTCTCATACTTAATCTTTGCTCTTTTAACTTTTGTAAAGCGATAAGAACTGAGGCGTTTGTGATGTATTCTTCTATAAATTTTTGTTTTAAAGGCATACCGTCCTCAAACTCGAATGTTGTATAATAAGCTGTTGCCAAAGAACTAATTTCCCAAAAGTTTAACAATGGGTGTTTCATTTTCCTTGTGTCCCCAATAGCCTCTTGGATTTCTTTTGGTAGTGTATCAAAATTGATTAACATTTGACGACCATTACCCCCAGTCTGAACCCGTTTAATACCATAAGGCAAGTCCTTATAACGCCAAATATTTTGCTTGAGACAGTTATAAGTATTGTAATACTTTGGTACAAGTTCGTCTTTTGTTACTACTAATATGTTACCCCAGAGGTGTGGCATTGCTTATTCTTTATATTTTAAAAGTGGTTGAATGTTTTTAATACTTCCGCTCTTGTAGCCTTACGAAGTACTTTTGTTTTATATACCCACCCAAATAGGTAGTAGTCTTTTACCCAAATAGAACCTTTTACATTGCCATAGTAAATCGCTATCCTATTTTTTGTTTTGTAAATTTTTTGGAGAAGCTTTTTCATAATCTTATCGTTTTTTCAGTTCGTCCATGAGTTTTTGTGCTCCGCTGGCAGTGTAAAATTGGCTTTCCAGTATTTTGTTGCCCGTGCTTCGTGCGTAGAGCAATTGGAGCATATAAGTGTCTTTAGTTTCGCCTCGCAGTACCTTTTCTACTTGCCACTCGGTCGTGCGGCATTGCTTGGCTACCAGTTTAATGTCCGTACGCGATAGATGACTCCCCACCTCCGAAAGCATTGCTTTAATCACTTTTTGTTCCGCTTTGGCTTTGGCACGGCTCATCGTTTTTTCATCCGTGCTATAAGTGCCATACTTGCGGATACTCGGTAACACCTCCGAGGTTACCCACTTGCGGAACTTGCGAGCTTCGGGTTTGTTGCTTCTAAGTATTAGAGCGTATAAGCCACTCTCATTGATAAACATAAATTGACGATACTGACCTGATGCGTAAATTTTACGGAGTAGCTTTTCGTCATCATCTAATTTTCTAAGTGCAACTTCGGTATCGGCGTAGCCTAATGAGTTACATACATCTTTAGCGCAAAACCAAGGCTCGCCTGCTTTTGTTTTCATTCTAATTTCCCCAAACTGTGGGTGTGTAATAATGTTGCTCATAATTTATTGATTTATAACATTATTTAATACTGCTTTGGTAACCTCCTCAAGGGCTTTTTTTGCCTTGTAGTAGTCTTTTTTGATGGCTTCGGATGTCGCACTGGTGCGGTCTCCATTGAGTGCCTTGCGTACAGACGACTCTGTAACTCCATAGGCAACAACCAATTCTTTTATAATGCTTTGGTTATACTTATATTTTTTATTCTTACTTTTGTCCATTGTCCTTTTAGTGTTATTTGATGAGACAAAGGTAATACAGAATTTCTGAAATAAACAAATTATTTTACAGAAATTTTGAAATAAAATTTTTTATCATGAGTAAATACATTATAAATCAAAGGTTTATAGATTGCATAAATTTTATTTTAGATACAAAAAAAGCTCCATCCAAATCTTTTTTAGCAGAAAAATTTAGTATTTCCAACTCTAAATTTTCAGAAATACTGAAAGAAAGAATGAATGTAGGAGTGGAATTATTGTCAGTATTAACAAATGAGTTTTCAATATCTCCAGAATGGCTCCTTACAGGAAAGGGCGAAATGCTCAAGCAACCGCAAGGCTATACCACAGAAGAAAACCCACCGCAAGTAGTAGCAGAGGGGCAATCTAATTCTACTAAAGTAATAGATAACTCTCATTTAAACGGACAAATAAGTTTTTTACAAAAAGAAATAGAGTATTTGCAAGATAAAATTTCGTTACTTCAAGAAAATAAAACACTTATAGAAGAAAAGGTAAAAAAAACCGAAGCAGAAAACCAACAACTCCAAGAGCAAATCTCTCATTTAAAACGAGAGAACTCTGCCATTAAAAGCAAGCCACAAGATAGAGCAACGGGATAATGTCTGGATAATATGGGTGAAAATGTAACGAAATATACCAAGTTATGCATTCTAAATTGCGTGTGTGCAAACTTTTTATAGTGATTTAGTCATAAATCATTGATAATTAATGTATTTTTATTTTATCAAAATGCACTAAAGGGGGTTGAACTTGTAAAAATAGGCTCTTTTTTGTGTTTAATTTGCGTTTAACCCCCTTTCAATTAGTTATCAAATTAAAACTTTTGTAACCCCAACTGTAACCCCAACTGTAACCCCAACTATTTTTTTGATAGATTTTTAATTTTTTTTGGCGTCATATTAAATCAAAAAAAGCACCCTAAAAATAGAGTGCTTTTTATTTGTTCTTTTACTATGCAAAATCCTTTATTTAAGCGTTTCTAACGCTTTTTATGCGTTATCATATATAATTGCAATATAAATCATTTTAATAGGCTTTTTTAGGGGTTCAAAAACCAAATTAAAACGCAATTAAACTCAATTAAATGTATATTTCGTTTATTTCTAAATTTTGGGCTTTTTTCGCCTTAACCCCTTTATTTTCGGGCTTTTTCGGGCTTTTTTATTCTATTGTATTTTAGATATTATGTTTTAATGGGGATATAAGTAAAAATATGAAAACAATTTTAAAATTTTCAGCCCTTTTTCTTAGCATCATACTATTTGCTCAAGAAAAAACTTATACACAAAAGATGGACAGTCTTATGATGTATGTAGATAAAAACCAAATGACTACACCTATTCTCTATGACCGGGTATTTTCTTTTTCAGACCTAAATACATCGGTGCCAAGTAGTATCTCCTACGATTATTTTCTCCAGTCGTGGAGCGAGATGTACCGCGCCAGTTATCAGCCTAATTTTGTTTCTCCTGATCATCTTCAAGAATATGCTATAAACAGTTTACAAAACAATCAAGTACAGATAGGGGTGATTAATCTAAAATACAATTACATTGATTTTGGTACAGATGAAGATCCAAACTTGGTTTTTGAGGAAGGCTATTTTAGAAATGTACCAGGTAAAAATCCATTTAAAGAAGCTCAGATCTGTTTAGTAAGCCCCTTAGTGTCAGAAATCACAAATGCTCAAGTAAACTATGTGCTCACGAACAATTCCATAGCGCAAGACCCTACTCTATCTCCCATTGAAAGTATAGAACTAAACTTAGGTGACGGGGTAATACGGAATTTAAACCTCAACTCACAACTCTCTGTAGCCCAAGCTCAAAAATTGGTGGTAAATTATACCTCTGGGGGCAGCAAAAATCTCTCTTTCAAATTAAAATTTGCAGACGGAACCAGCAGAACATTTCATAAAAGTATAGAGGTAAAACTTGAAGATAAGCGCGTGGCTGCCAGTACCAATAGCAGACTTTATGCTGAGGCAGAAGATTTTATAGGGAATAGGGGGATCACACAAACCACACCATTTAGAGGCTATAATGAGTCTGTTGCCAAATCTGGAACATTAGAGTACAGAACCTATTACAATAGAATATCTAACTCAGGATATACACCTGGAACTAATGGAAGTTTAGGATTTTTTTCAAAACAACCCCAACTTAGAAAGCCTGTGATTATCTTAGATGGGTATGATCCTGGTGATGGTAGAAAATTAGATGCACTCTATAAGCAGATGAACTACTATATTAATGATATAAAGAATAAATCAAGTGAACGAAACCTCATTAACGAACTTCAAAACAAAGGCTTTGATGTTACTCTGGTCAATTTCCCTAATGGCGCAGATTTTATAGAACGAAATGCGATGGCAGTAGTAGAGCTTCTTAAAAGAGAAAATGATAAACTAAAACAAAACGGAAGCTCAGAAAAAATTATACTAATAGGTCCCAGTATGGGAGGGCTTATTTCTAGATATGCCTTAGCCTATATGGAGAAAAATAATATTCCCCACAATACAAGGCTATGGGTAAGTTTTAATAGCCCTCACCATGGGGCTAACATTCCACTTTCAGCACAGACCAATTTATTCTTCTTTGGAACCATAGGAGGCTCAGAACAAGCAGCTAATAAATTTAGAGAAAACTTCTTCTCTCCAGCTGCACGGCAGATGCTTATTGAGCAGCTTGATGGCTATCCTAATCCCACCTCTCTTTCAAGTAATTCAGGAAGAAACAACAATCATCCTTTTCGTAAACAATTTTTACAAAACCTAACCAACAATGGCATACCAGGTTCAAATGGATTTCCCACACAGACAAGGAATATAGCCATTGCCAACGGAACTACCACAGGGCAAAAAACAAATTCAGAAGCGCAAACACTATTAGAAATGGCAGGCTTTGGACCATTTAAATTAAAAGCAGTAGTTTTAGTTGACAACGCTTTGCCAGCCTCTAATACTTCTGCACTTAATTTTGAAGGCAAATTTACAAAAATAGTGAAATGTCGCGTTCCACTTACAGGAATGACTTTTACTTGTGGGATAAACATTATTAATGTAAGACGGTGGACGGACAACCCTAACCCCAGAGGCTCTATGGATGTAGTACAAGGGGGAACATTCAACACCCAAGGAATTTTAAAAGATGAATTTGACCCTGTATTAAGAAGCAGTTTAAAAAGAGTAGAGTGGAGAGGGTACAGACCCAATCATGCATTCATCCCCACAGTCAGTTCTTTAGCCTTTAAAAACCCAAATTTTGATTGGAATACTGACATCAATAGAAACCTACTCTGCAATCGGGAAATCCCTTTTGATGCCTATTTTGTTGCAAAAACAAATGAGGAGCATGTATTCGTATCAAATGAATTAGTAGATTGGCTTATGAAAGAAATAGAAGGAAATTACCAAGCTCCTAATCTTGATTTATCTAATATAGTTTTATCACCTACAAAAACTATATTATGAAGTCATTTAAACTTTTTAAGGGCTATGACTATAAATGCTAAATAATTAAATCCTAGCCAACTAGCCACTGTTGTGTCAAATCTATTGAGTAAAGACCTATAACTATCCAACCAACCATTGGTTCTTTCTATTTTGTACCTTTCTTCGTAGAGAAGAGGGTCAAAATATTCATCCCTATCAGAAGTATCGTTGTTTCTTTTATTAAAGCAAATATTACCTTGTATATCTTTCTTGTTACAAGAACAACGAAACTCTTTAGAGTCAAAA
>NZ_KB894229.1 GCF_000374405.1 Riemerella columbina DSM 16469 | reverse complement strand
ACACCATTTTCGATAATGATAATATACCGATTGCCACGAAAGTGTTTTTTCTTTGAAAAAAGATTCTACGGGTAATAAATGCCACTGAATTCCTGTTTTTAATTTGAAAATAATAGCATCTACCACTTCTTCTAAAGGAACTGTTACTTGAAATCCTCTTTTTGCTCGTGGCAAATGTGGGATTATTTCATCTTTTATTGTATCTTTGTCGAGTATTTTATACATCATAGGGTTGACTTTGAAATAATTATGTCTTGCAACACAAATTTCGTCAACCCTTTTTTGTTTTCCAAAAAAAAGTTTAAATCAGTTCTTTATGATTAAGCCTTTGTCTCAAGGATTCATAGCAAGTGATGGCGACGGCGTTACTTAAATTTAGAGAATCAATAGTACCTGCCATCGGCACCAAAACATTTTTACCCACTTGATGCCAAAATTCACTAATTCCCGAATGTTCTGTTCCAAAAATCACCGCTGCTTTTGTTTTTAAATCGATTTGGTAAATCATTTGTGCTTGGTCACTCATAAAGGTGGTGTAAATTTCAAATCCATTGGATTTTAAAAATTCTAAAGTCGTTTTGTTATCGCTTTGGAACACTTGCATTCCAAATAAGCACCCCACGCTAGAGCGTAATACATTAGGATTGTAAAAATCTACTTTGGTATCGGTTACAATCAAAGCCTCTATTCCAAACGCTTCACAACTTCTAAGGATAGCGCCGAGATTTCCAGGTTTTTCAATGCCTTCAATAATAATGATATTCGCGTTGTCCTTAGGTTGATACTTTGCTAAATCTCGATTTGGAATTTTATAAATCCCTAATATTCCTTCCGTAGTTCCTCTATAAGCTAGTTTTTCATAGATTTGCTGAGATATAAAATGACAAGCGTTATGGTTAGGCATTGTTCCTTTAAACAGTGCATCACAAATATAGAGTGCCACGGCTTCGTAGTGAAATTGCAAAGCCCTTTCGTTTTCCTGCTGCCCTTCTACCACAAACACGCCTTCTTTTTTACGAAATCGGTTATCGCTTAGTAGGCGTTTGAGGTATTTTATCTTATCATTTTGACTGCTTTCTATCATTCTGGATTATTATTATCATTCATCAGGCTTTCATTTTGAGACTTTTCAATCAGCGAATCGGAAAGACTTTTTTTACTTTTAATGCCTAATTTTTTTAACTTTTCAGATTGTTTCACCAAATTATCTCTACCTGTATAGAGCTGTCCGAAAGCATCTCGATAAGTAGATTGGGCTTGGTCCATATGTTTGCCTACCTTTTCTAAATTTTCTACAAAGCCTACAAATTTATCATAGAGTTTTGCCCCACGCTCCGCAATTGCCATCGCGTTTTGATTTTGATATTCTCTTTTCCAAAGGTCTGCAATCAACTTTAGAGAGGTAATTAAATTACTTGGGTTAAGCAGTAAAATTCTGCGTTCGTAGGCGAAACTCCACAATTGTGGATCGGCTTGCATGGCAGCGATATAGGCGGGTTCGCTTGGGATAAACATCATTACAAAATCTAGAGATTTCCCATAATCATCATAGGCTTTGCGAGACAATTCTACAATATGATTTTTAACCGATGCTAAGTGTTTATTAAGGTTAATATCGTACACATCTGGGTCGGTTTCGTCTACTAGTTCTGTAAATGCAGTTAGGGAAACTTTAGAATCGATGATGACGGCACGCTGGTCGGGATATTTTACTACGGCATCGGGACGCATTTTTTTACCAGAAAACTGAGAATAAAGGGCTTGGTTGTCCTCATTTTTTAATTCGTGTTCTAGAAAATACTCTCTATTTTTTACCAACCCCGATTTTTCTAAAATACTTTCCAGAATCATTTCGCCCCAGTTGCCTTGCGTTTTAGCCTCACCTTTTAAGGCGCGGGTTAGTTTTTTAGCATCTTCAGAAATTTGTTGATTGAGCTCTGCTAATTCTTTTACTTTTGTACCTAAAGAAAAGCGTTCTTTCGCCTCTTTATCGTAGGTTTCATGGACGGTATTTTTAAGCTCTGTAATTTTCTCTTGAAATGGTTTTAAAATTACACCTAGATTTTCTTTGTTAAGGGTAGTAAACTTTTCTGTTTTTTCGTCTAAAATTTTATTGGCAATATTTTCAAACTGTGTTTTAGCGGCTTCTTGTATTTTGGTAATTTCCTGTTTTTGAGCATCTAATAATTGTTTTAAACCTTCTTTTTCAGCGGTAAGTTGGCTAATTTTTGCATAGTAGTCTTGCAGTTTTTGCTGAAGGTCTTCCCACGCTGAAGTTCTTTGCTGAAGTTGTTGCTGGGTTTCCTCCAAACGCTTGGATTGACTATGAAACTCAGCTGAAATAGTCGATAGTTTATTTTGAAATTGTTGATTTTCAATTATTTTTGATGAAATAGTTTCTTTCTCTAACCGAAGTTCTTGTTCTAATGCTTCAATTTTTGATTGATGGTTTTTTAAATCGGCGGTACTGCCAATATAGTGTTGGTTAAGCTCATCATAAGCAGCACGAGAAACATGCCCAGACTTTAGCATTAAATATAATATGACAGCCCCTAGAGCTATGCCTAAAACAAAAACTAATATTAAATAGACTGCTTCCATCAATTTTGAAACTTGTTTTTAATTAAGAAATTCTAAGCACTTCTTTAGCTAGTTCAATCATTTTGGGTTCCCCAGTATATTTTCCTCTTTCGTCGGAAAGTTTTACGGTAGGAATCCAGTCACCATTAGGGGCTTGTACACCGATGAGCTTCATCACAATATTCATCGGTCTTAGTCCTACATCGTTGGTTAGGTTGGTACCAATACCAAATGAAATACCTATGGTGCCTCTAGTGGCAACGGTAATTTCTTCTACTTTCTCTAAGTTTAAACCATCGGAAAAAATGATGTACTTGAAATTAGGGTTAATTCCGAAAGACTCGTAATGTTTTATGGTTTTTTTGGCAAATTCTATTGGGTCGCCACTGTCGTGTCTTACCCCATCAAATAATTTAGCAAACTTTTTATCGAATTGACGGAAGAAAACTTCAGTAGTGTAAGTGTCTGATAATGCCACTCCTAAATCCCCTCGATACACATCTACCCAATGTTCTAGTGCCAATTGGTTTGCCATTTTGAATCCATATTCCGCAGCGTGAAACATAAACCATTCGTGGGCATGGGTGCCGATAGGTTTTACCCCAAATTTCATCGCAAAATGAACATTAGAAGTCCCTATAAACTGTCCTTTTTTCTCGTCGATAAGTGTTTTTACTACCAGTTCGTGAACTTTATAGGAATGTCTTCTTCTCGTACCAAACTCGGCGAAGGTTACGCCTAGATCATTGAGTTTTTTAGATTTTTCTACGGTATTTTGAATGACCATTTCATTAGAATCGCGTTCTAAATCACTCATTTTATAATGCAATTCCGAAATCAACGCTAACAATGGGACTTCCCATAGAATGGTACGGTACCATAAGCCTTCTACGCTTACTTTTAGTTCGGTTTCGGTTTGGGTAATTTTTACCTCAGAAGGGTCATAATGGTAGCCTTCTAAAAAATCGAGATAAGGTAAATCAAAATAAGGGCAGGTTTCTTTTAGAAATTGTTTTTCCGCTTTGGTCAGTTTTAGTTCTGCCATGGCATCTACACATTTTCTAAGTTCTTCGGCAAATCCTTTGGGGAATTCGTGCTTTCCACGGTTGATGAATTCGTATTTTACTTTATCCGTGGGGAATAGTTTTACCACGGCATTTTGCATGGTTATTTTATAGAAATCGTTGTCCAATATAGACTTTAAACGCACTAGACACATAGTATAATGTTTTGGTATGAATAGCAAAAATAGTTTTTTTTTCTCAAGTGTCCTAACAATCTTATGGATATCCTTTCTGCATTTAGCAAATGGCTGTGTTTTAATAAAAAAGCCGACAATCCTTAGGGCTGGGTCGTCGGCTGAATAGGTAAATTATTAAAATTAATGTTCTGGTTTTACCACTGCGATTTTTTTATCATAAAGTTTTAGAAATATCTTAGAAATACGCATCAGTACGGCTTGTATATCTCTACTCTGTAAGTAAACGCTTGTTTGTAGAATCCCTTGCTTGGTACTAGGTTGGTTTTGGTTGATGGTTTTGATCTGGGCTTCCAGTTGTTGATTAATAAAACTTCTAACATCATTTCTAAGATTTCTAATATCGTCTAGGCTTTCACTCTCAGGTTGCTCTAGAGAAACCAAAATATGATTAAAGAACTGATGCATTTTCTCATTTAAAACTTCTAGTTCCTTTTTGAAATTTTTATCGGTAATTTGGTGTAAATTTTTAACATAAAATAAGGCTTCGTTGCTCAAAGATTTTGTAGATTGGGTTAAATCCTGAATAAAATCGCTACTGAGCAATAGCACCTCTGAGGTTTTTGGGTCGCCAGAAGTGAGCCCTTTAATATACTTGATACTTTTGGTTTTTACTTTAATGCCATGTTCTTCTAAATCTAATATGGCTTGGTGGGCTTTTTGAAGTCTATTCACATCACCTTCTATTAAACCACGCATCACCAAGTCGTAGCTTTGTGCAATTTCGGAAATGGCAGCACAGACTAGAGAACGGTATTTTTCGACCAAATTCAAATCTTGCTGGTCTAGAATACTCAATCGGTCGCTTGCGGTTTTCTTTTTCTTTTCTTTTTTGCTAAAAGAAACCTGAGAGGCTATGATAAAAGTAAATACCACAGCGACTAAGATATAAGTACCAACTTGTCCCCCTTTAAATAAAATAAAGGCGAATAATGCAGATACCGTAAAGGCAATCAGCGCCGTGATAAACCAACCACCAATTACTGAAAGTACCCCTGCCACACGATAAACTGCCGATTCTCTACCCCAAGCTTTATCGGCTAAAGAAGACCCCATAGCCACCATAAAAGAAACATAAGTGGTGGATAATGGTAGTTTTAAAGAGGTAGCCCAAGCGATTAATATAGAAGCGACTACAAGATTGGTTGCCGCACGAACTAAATCAAAAGCAGGTTTATCTTGAACTACAGTAGCTTCCTGAAGTTTTGTTTTTTCAAAACTATTGTTGTAGCGCTTTACAATGGATGAAGGAACGATAACGCCTAAAATATTACTTAATACCAATGAAGAATTCACGATGCTTCTGGATACCGCGTTCGGCTTAAATCTTTCGTCGCCCTCGTCTTGGCGTCCTAAGTTGACTTCTGTTTCGGTTACTTTTTTTGCCTTAGCACTAAACCATATCGTAAGTCCCATGATGATACCAGCAATAATCAGCATATAGTTAGGAACTATAACATCACCACTAGCCAAATAAGTTTGATAAAGCTCGTTGGCAGGGACACCAGAGTCCATCCAGTTTTGATAGGCTAAAAACCCAGTAATCGGTACGCCGATAAAGTTAACCAAGTCATTCCCTGCAAATGCCATGGCTAAAGAGAAAGTACCTGCTAAAACCACAATTTTTAAAGGATTGACTTTAAATGTTTTTTGTAGAACAAGCAAGATAAGACTGGCTACAATAAAAATAGAGCCGAGAATAATCCAAGTATGTTCGCTGATAAATGCTCTTCCAGAAGCACTGATCAAAGTAGTGCCTTTAAGCCCTTTGATTAGTAAGAAGTAGATAATCACAGTAATCCCAACGCCAGAATATACCGCACCGTAGCGACTTAATTTATTTTGGTATTGAAAAGTGAATAATAAACGACACAAATACTGAATGACCACCCCCGCCGTAAAGGCGATTAATATAGACAAAAATATCCCCGACACAATATTGGTTGTACTTTCAAAATTGATGTATTTTCCGATTTCGCTTAGTTTTTCGTCTTTCGCCATAGAAAATAAAATCCCACTGATGAGCGAGGCACCCAATAATTCAAATACAATGGATACAGTAGTAGAAGTGGGCAGTCCAAGGCTATTAAACACATCTAATAAGACGATGTCTGTAAGCATAACGGCTAGAAACACGATAAGGATAATATCAAAAGTAAAGTATTGGGGATAGAAAATACCTTTTCGGGCAATTTCCATAATCCCACTTGAAAATACAGACCCCAGAAGAATCCCTACAATCGCTGTAAAAATAATGGTTTTGTAAGGAGCGGCTTTAGAGCCGATGGCAGAGTTTAAGAAATTTACGGCGTCGTTACTTACCCCTACAATCAGATCGGAAATGGCCAATACAAATAAAAGAACCACTACAAAAACAAAGTATTCCATTGTGTTATTTTTGTGGCAATTCTAAGGATTTTTTAGAATATAAGAGGTAATGTTAATGAAAATTAATATAAAAAAACCATCTAGCAGAGTAGATGGTTTATCAATATTTAATACTGTATATGATAGTAATCTAAAAAGTTTCTAGTGAAGTGCTGTGCTAGAAGCCTCTGAAGCCTGGGAAACGGCTTTCTGATAGATTACTTCTACACCTTCTTGTTCGTATAGTTTTTTGTATCTTACTTCTTCTGGGTCAAATGGTTTGGTTTTACCAAAGTATTCTGCTAAACCTTGTGTAAGCCATAGTGGCACGATAAAGGTTGCAAACATCATAATACACCAGAACCCTGCCATCATCATAGTGAAGAAGAAAACGGTCCATATAAACTGATAAAACGGCCAAAATGCAGATAACATCATTGTCTAAAAATTTTTATAACGCAAAATTAAGATAAATTTATTTTTCTACAAAGGAATTAGCGTAGAAATTTTTGATTAAGTGTAAGATTATGGTTTACCAATTGTTCCCTCACATTTAAAATCATGAGTAATCACGGTATCTTTTTTATGAATATTAAAAGTAAGTTCACCTTTTCGTTTGATAATGGTATCTCCTATTTTTATTTCACTACTATATAGACTCCACCATCTATTAATGCTTTTACACTCACATGATTTATTGGTAATTGGATTTCTTCCCTTCGCACTGAACCATGATGATTGTTCAGGCGTTTTTTCTACTATTAATAAGCACTCTTCGTTTAAATATACTTCCTTAAGTTTGTCACAGTCAACCTCAAGACATGAGACCAAATAAAAACAAAAAATGAAATAGGTAAAGATGTTAAGTTTCATTAGCTATATAATTATAAAAAATTCTAACCACCCTAAAAAACCGAATATGAAAACTAAATATCTCATTAAAGTCCGTATACATAAAATCATGATAGAACGATTTTACTCTTTCTTCTAAATTTAATATAGAGGTTAATCCAAAAATAATCAGTGTTGTTCCTTGTGATAACTATTTAAACTATTTACCCATAGATTAAATCTAATTATCATATTTACCCTCCCAATATTTTTTTAATATCAATATCCAGAAACTTATAAAAATAATAGAGGCTCCTGAGCATGCTAGAACTTTTGTATTGGAAATGCCAATATTTTTTATTATCCCTCTGATAGAAAAGATAAACAAAAATAAATTGGGAATCAGGATTGCGATTAGTTTCTTTTTGGATAGGTTTTGCATAGTGGTCAATTATTTTAAAACTTACTTTTTAGCCTTTATCATAGCCTCTAGAGCGTCCCACATGTCAGAAGGGATTTGTTCTAATAAATTAAATTCCCCTGCACCTTGTAGCCACTCTCCACCATCTATGGTAACTACTTCTCCATTGATAAATCCTGAATAGTCAGAAACTAAATAAGCGGCAAGGTTGGCTAATTCTTGGTGTTCACCTACGCGTCTTAATGGTACTTTTTTACGCATATCGAATTTCTCGGCAAGGTCGCCAGGCAGTAAGCGTTCCCAAGCGCCTTTAGTAGGGAATGGTCCAGGAGCAATGGCATTGAATCGGATGCTATATTTTGCCCATTCTACTGCCAAACTTCTCGTCATTGCCAATACCCCCGCTTTAGCGCACGCCGATGGTACCACATAGCCCGAACCCGTCCAAGCATAAGTGGTTACAATATTCAGAACGGTGCCTTTATGCTTGTGCTCTATCCAATGTTTGCCAATCGCCAAGGTACAGTTTTTAGTGCCTTTAAGCACAATATCAATGATGGCATCAAACGCATTTGCGGATAGGCGTTCGGTGGGCGAGATAAAATTTCCAGCCGCATTATTGAGTAAAATGTCTATCTTTCTAAACTCTTTTAGTGTAGCCTCTTTCATGGCTACTACTTCGTCATAATTTCTTACATCGCAGGCTAATGGAAGCACGGTACCACCCGTAGCATCTTCTAGTTCTTTAGCGGTGTTTTTTAGTTTATCTAAATTTCTGGAAGTGATGACCACTTTTGCGCCTAATTCTAGAAAATATTTGGACATGGCTTTTCCAAGTCCACTACCGCCACCCGTTACAATGGCTATTTTATCTTTAAGCGCTTCTGGCTGAAGCATAGGTTGATAACTCATAAGATTTAATTTTTGTGATTAATATTGATTTTGTGAAAGTATCTTCACTTCTGCTAAGATAATGAATATTTTGCTAATTAAAAACACAAAAAAATCCTCAGGCATTACACCCAAGGATTTTTCTTTCATATTTACTTTTTACTTGTATATTTTTATACCACACCCTGTGCTAGCATGGCTTCTGCAACTTTTACGAATCCAGCGATATTAGCACCTTTTACATAGTTTACATAACCATCGTCTTCTTTACCATAGTCTCTACACATTTTGTGGATGCCAATCATAATTTCTTTTAATCTGGCATCTACCTCTTCTGAAGTCCAGTTAAGACGAATAGAGTTTTGTGTCATCTCTAAACCAGAAGTTGCTACACCACCCGCGTTAGACGCTTTACCTGGCGAGAATAATACTTTATTATCAATAAAATGGTTAATGGCATCTAGCGTAGAAGGCATATTAGCCGCTTCTGTTACACAGATACAACCATTTTCTACCAATTTTTTAGCATCTTCTAGATGAAGTTCATTTTGTGTAGCGGCAGGAATTGCCACATCACATTTTACTTCCCAAGGGCGTTTTCCAGCGTGGAATTCTGCCTCTGGATATTTTTTAAGGTAGTCCTCGGCTCTGTTGTTACCGCTTGCTCTCAATTCTAATAAGTAATCAATTTTTTCTCCGGTGATACCGTCTTTATCATAAATATAGCCATCAGGTCCAGAAATTGTTACCGTTTTACCGCCTAGTTGGTCTACTTTTTTAATAACACCCCAAGCTACATTTCCGAATCCAGACACTGCAAAAGTTTTCCCTTTTACTTCTTCGCCAATGGTTCTTAGCATTTGCTCAGCGAAATAAACTACGCCGTATCCAGTAGCTTCTGGACGAATTAATGAACCACCATAAGCCAATCCTTTGCCAGTTAATACCCCCGTAAATTCATTTCTGATTTTTTTGTATTGACCGAATAGGTAACCAATCTCACGGGCACCTACGCCAATATCTCCCGCAGGAACATCGGTTTGAGGTCCAATATGCTTGCATAATTCTGTCATAAATGCTTGGCAGAATCTCATGATTTCCATGTCGGATTTCCCTTGTGGGTCAAAGTCCGATCCACCTTTACCCCCGCCCATAGGAAGCGTCGTTAGTGAGTTTTTGAACACTTGCTCGAAGGCCAGGAATTTCAATACAGATAAGTTTACGGTAGGATGGAATCTAATACCGCCTTTATAAGGTCCAATAGCAGAGTTCATTTGGATTCTAAACCCTCTGTTTACTTGGATTTCTCCTTTGTCGTCTACCCAAGGCACACGGAAAATTACGGTTCTTTCAGGCTCTACCATTCTTTCTAGAAGTTTCATTCCACGGTATTCTTTTTTAGTGGCGATGAATGGTATTACGGTCACTGCAACTTCTTTTACGGCTTGTAAAAACTCTGGTTCATTTGGGTTTTTTGCCTCTACAGTTGCTATAAATTCTTGAATTTTTTGATCTACATTATATTGTTCCATAGCGATTAATTGATAGCAACAAAGTTAAACTTTTTTTAATATTACACAAATGTTAATTGTTAGTTTTGCGGTATTTTTAACAAAATAAAATTTAATCTATTACTTTAAAATGGCTATGGCGATTTTTATAAAAGCAGAATAATTTTTAGGGGTTAAAATTTTTATTATTTTAATCGTGATTTTATAGCGTAATTGAATATAAGCGTCCCGAATTAGTACGGATAATTCCCATAATTTCTAATTCTAGTAATACGGGTAATAAAGAAAAAGGATGTTCTTGTAACTGGGTGGCCAATTCATCTAACGATACTTCTGGGTGGGTTTCAATAGTAGAGTATATCCGCTGTTGTAGTGGTGCAAGTGGTGGGAGGGTTTTTGGAAATAATTCAGGAGTTTTACTTTTGGAATGATTTAAGTTCAAATCTTCTAGTAACGACGCAATATCGCAAATGATTTTCGCTTTATTTTGAAAAATAATTTTATTACATCCTTGGCTATACTTTTGGTGGATATTGCCTGGCAAAGCATAAACTTCTCTATTATATTGGTTGGCAAAAGTCACGGTGCTCATAGAGCCTCCAGCATAGGCAGATTCTACTACGATGGTAGCGTCTGAAAATCCAGCAATAATTCTATTTCTTTGTAAAAAATGCTCACGGTCTGGTTTATCTTTAGAGTTAAACTCTGAGAATAGTGCGCCGCCTTGTGCTAATATCTGTTGTGCTAAAGGTTTGTGTTTAGCGGGATAAAGGGTGTGTAGCCCATGAGCCAATACCGCTGAGGTTTTTATATTGTGCTTTAAGGCTTCTTGATGGGCATTACCATCAGTACCAAGGGCTAAACCACTTATAATCTGTACATTTTTATCCTTAAGTTGAGAAATGAAATTTTGCAGAAATTCTTTGCCATAATTGGTGGCATTTCGAGTGCCAATAATACTGATGTTAATGGTGTTTTCATCAAAATTGCCTTTTTGATAAAGCAGGGCTGGAGCGTCATAACAATGATTTAGTAATTGAGGCAATTGCCCTAGATGTCTTAGTAGAATTTTAATGTTATGAGCTTTACAGAATTTTAGTTCTTGCTCGGCAAAGTTTAAATATTGCTCCTCTCCAATGTGCTTTACAATAGCGTTTCCAATGCCCGAAATACCTTTAAGATGATTTTTAGACAATTGCCATACTTCTTTAGCAGAACCTACGGCATCTACTAAGATTTTAAAATTAACATCGCCTATATTAGGACATTGTCTTAACGCAATAGCATATAAAATTTCTTCAGTATTCATAGAAACAAATGTAATAAATTTTTCGAATACTGAAGTGGTTGCCTATAGGCGTCTTGCCATTTCCATTTTGTAGGACATCAAATTGGCAATGTTGGCGGCTTTATATTTTGCGGTTTCTGCCATAGAGCCACTATATAGCTCATCAATTGTTTCTGACCACAATTTTAGCCAATGTTCGAAATGATGTTTTTCCATAGCGGTAACTTCGTTGAGTGGAAAATGGGCACCCATAGGATTACCTTTATAAGCCACTTCTCCAAACAATAGGGTTTGCCAGAAATTATACATTTTGGGCAGATGCTCATCCCAATCTACTTTGGCAATATCGGTAAAGAAAAATCCAATGATATCGTCTTGTCCAATTTTATCGTAAAATCGGTTGACTAATCGTTCTATATCGGCTCTGTTTTCAATGTCTTTCATAATTATATTGTATTATGGGACAAAAATAAGACTTTTTTGTCTTAAATGAATAATGCCAATAAAAATAATGAGATTTATCTACTAATTGCCTTCAAAATTAGTAAGTAATTTCTGCCATTGAGAAGTCCTTAAGGTGCTAATTAATGCAGGGTCTATTTTATCTGCCAATTCGGTATTTTTTGGAAAACAATAGGCAAAATAATCTCTACGCAAACTATGTGGGAGGATAATGATATCATCATCTAGATTCATATGGGTAATTGCCGACTTCAGCATAGGCTCATCGTATACCATCACCTCTGATTTTTCTTCATTTAAGTTCGTTATGCCTTGTTCCACAGAGGCTACCGTAGTATATTTGATATTGGAATTTTCTAAGAATGAAGCAGAGCTAGAGCCTTCTACTGTTTCTACTTTAAATTTGGATAAAATACTAATATTGCTAATGTCTTTCGTGAGGTTTTGTACCGTAAGGGACGAGGCTATACCAGCCGTCATACTGGAAATCGTAACAATTGCAAAGAACATCCATACTATGGCTACTAGGCGTCCCATAAAAGTGATGGGGGCTTTATCGCCATATCCTACGGTGGTCATTGTAACGGCGCTCCACCAGAAGCCTTGTTCAAGTCCTTTCCAGCGACCTTCGCCAAATTGTTCTTTATTTTCTTTACGCTCGAAAATCCAAATTAAAAAACCAAAAATAAAAATAACCGTTGCTAATGCACCCACCGCAGAGATAAAACTCCAACTCCAAAGGTTTTTGATCACATTCCATACTGCGGATTGATTTTTCTTAGCCATTACTGTGTTAGAAATAAAATAGGGTTGTGTAAAATCAAATTGTTCTGCTCTTTTTTCAGTTACGGTGATGGGGTTTATGGTGAAATCTATTTCGCCTTTTTCTACCGCGGTAAGTAAATCGGATAGATTATTGTATTCTTTATATTCTGTTTCCCAATTAAGGTTTTGGTTAACCATATTCCAAGAGTCAATACTGATGCCTGTAAACTGATTGCCAGATTTATTTACGAAAGGAGGCGAAACCTTTACGCCAACAGTTACCTTTAGGGTTTCTACATTTTCTTTGGCACTTAACGGGTGCCCTAAGGTAAAAATACTAAAAATTAAAATAAATACTTTTAATAAAAATCTCATAAAGGGTTTATTTTTAAAGGGCTGTAAAGATAAATAAATTTATGTAAAAGTATGGTTCAGAGTTCCGGGAAGGGAGTTTGGAGCGAAAATATCAATTGTAAAATAAAATACAAAGCAATGATAATTAATATTTTCTTTTGTAACAACTGTCTTACAATTAATTTTTAAGCCATATACAATGGGACTTTTGAAAGATGCTTTATTTTTGACTCAAACTTTAAAAATTAAAAGCGATGAGAAAATTTTGTAAGACCTTAGCATGGATATTATTAGTGATCATTAGCTATGCGTGCAGTAAAAGCGAAAAGAATTTTGGTGAAGCTGATAGACATACCGAATCTATGGACGAAGCCTCGGAAGTGTCGATGGCGGCAAGTCAAACAATAGAAGGTAAAGAGTTTCTAAAATCGGCGAGTGTAGATATGGAAGTAAAAAATGCATACGATGCCACCGTCTATATTGAACATCAATTAAAAGCGTTGGGTGGTTATGTTACTTCTAGCCATTTGGAAGCGGAGGTATTATCGGAAAAAGTTTATGAAACCTCGGACAAAGAAGCGGTATTAGTGAAAAAATTTCGCACAGAAAATCGGATGCAGGTTCGGGTGCCTTCGTCTGAGCTAGGGCAGTTTTTAGAAAGTGTCCATAATAAAAGTGTGTTTTTGAATACCCGATTGATAGATGCAAAAGATATTAGTATTCAAAAGAAAAATTTAGCCTTAAAACAGACCGATGCACAGACGACCCAAAAAGTCATTAATGCTATGAAACCCGATGAGAAAAAAGTAGAAGAAACCAAAGAGAACCTAACATCAGCTAGAGAACAGAAAATAGCACAAATGACGATGCAAGATTTGGTGGATTATAGTGTGGTAGATATTTACATCAAAGAACCTCAAACCAGAGTGGCGAGTATTAAGATTGAAAATACCAACACCATTGAAAATCAATATGGAAGTAGTTTTTGGTTAGAGGCGAAACACGCATTGGTTAATGGCCTTTTTATGATTAAAATGACCTTTGTGATGTTGCTTAATATTTGGCCTTTTATCGTTATTGCAATACTGGTAGGGATAGTTTATAGAAAAAGAAAGCAGAACTTTTTTAGAAAGGGAAAAGAATAAATTCTGATTTTTTTTAAATGAAGATACTGTTGAGAATACCTCAATGGTATCTTTGTTTTTTGTACCTTTGCGTAAGAAAATAAACCGATGCTAAAACAAAGTATGTTACCTAGAATCAATCCTACCCAAACCAACGCTTGGCAAAAATTAGACGCCCATATTGATGAGTTTAGTTTTGATTTGAGAATACTTTTCTCAGAAAACCCTCAGCGATTTAAAGACTTTTCAATTGAGCGTTCCAATTATCTTTTTGACTATTCTAAAAATTTAATTAATGCTAAAACTAAATCTTTATTATTAGATTTGGCAAAGGAATGTCAATTAGATAAAGCCATAGACGCTATGTTTAGCGGTGAACTAATTAACGAAACCGAAGGTCGCGCCGTATTGCATACTGCATTAAGAGATTATTCTGATAAGCCTATTCTCGTAAATGGCGAAAATATAAAGCCAAAGATTAAAGCGGTGCTTAATCAAATGAAGGATTTTTCAGAAAAGGTTATTTTTGGGCAACATCTAGGCTATACGGGGAAGAAAATCACCGATGTGGTGAATATTGGAATTGGCGGCTCAGACCTTGGGCCACTGATGGTGTGTAATGCTTTGAAACATTATAAAACAAGACTAAATGTGCATTTTGTTTCTAATGTAGATGGGGCGCATTTAGCAGAGACTTTAAAAAACCTCAATCCAGAAACTACGCTGTTTATCATAGCTTCTAAAACTTTTACCACACAAGAAACTATGACGAATGCGCAGTCGGCTAAAGATTGGTTGTTGCAGTCGGCATCGCTGGCTGATGTGGCAAAACATTTTGTGGCACTTTCTACGAATGTGAAAGCGGTGGAGGCGTTTGGGATTGCTTCGCAACATATTTTTGAATTTTGGGATTGGGTTGGCGGTCGCTATTCCTTGTGGAGTGGCATAGGATTAAGTATTGTATTAGCGGTGGGATATGATAATTTTGAACAACTATTAAAAGGCGCTTATGATACCGATCAGCATTTTAGAACTGCGGAATGGACAGAGAACATTCCCGTACTGATGGGGCTTTTAGGAATTTGGTATCGTAACTTTTGTGGCGCGAGTACCTACGCTATTTTGCCTTATGCTCAATATCTAGACCGTTTTCCCGCCTATCTTCAGCAGGGTGATATGGAAAGTAATGGTAAAAGTGTGGATAGAGCGGGTGAGTTTACAGAATATGAAACAGGACCAATTATTTGGGGTGAGCCAGGGACTAATGGACAGCATGCTTTTTACCAATTGATTCATCAAGGGATGGATATGATTCCATCGGATTTTATTGCTTATGTAAAATCTGCACATCAGGTGTCCGACCATCAAGAAAAATTATTGGCAAACTTCTTTGCTCAAACGGAAGCTTTAGCCTTTGGTAAAAATGAAGATGAGGTAATTTCAGAATTAAAGCAAGCTGGAAAATCAAAAGAAGAAATAGACCAATTATTAAACTATAAGATATTTCAAGGAAATATTCCGACCAATTCCTTGTTATTTGAGGAGTTAACCCCTTTTTCTTTAGGGCAATTGATTGCCTTATACGAACATAAAATTTTTGTACAAGGTGTGATATGGAATATTTTCAGTTTTGACCAATTTGGGGTGGAACTCGGGAAGGTTTTGGCTAAAAATATTTTATCTGAGCTAAAAGACAATCAACCCGTCACTACTCATGATAGCTCTACCAATGGATTGATGAATTACTTTCTGAATCATAAATAAAAAATAAATCAATAAAAAGTAAATCAATAAAAAGTAAAAACTAAAGTTGTATGGCACAAATACTAGATGGATTAAAAGTCTCAAAGGAAATCAAGCAAGAAATCAAAGAAGATGTAGAAAAAATCAAAGCATCGGGCAGTCGTAAGCCACATTTGTCGGCAATATTAGTCGGGAACAATAGTGCGAGTAAAGCTTATGTAAATGCTAAAATCAAAGATTGTGCAGAGGTAGGGTTTGAATCTTCATTGCATAAATTCCCAAGTACCGCTTCAGAAGCAGAAGTTTTGGAAAAAATTAGAGAACTAAACGAAGACCCTGATGTAGATGGATTTATCGTTCAGTTACCATTACCAAAACAAATGGATCAAGAGAAAATTATTATGGCGATTGATCCACGCAAAGATGTCGATGGATTTCATCCTGAGAACTTTGGGCGTATGGCGCTAGAGATGGATACTTTTCTTCCCGCTACCCCTTTTGGAATTTTAACACTTTTAGAACGCTACCAAATAGAAACCAAAGGAAAGCATTGTGTAATTATTGGCAGAAGCCGTATCGTTGGACGCCCAATGAGTATTTTGATGGGAAGAAAAGACTTTCCTGGGAATTCTACGGTTACATTAACGCACTCTTATACCTCTCGGATTGAAGAATTTACTAGGAATGCCGATATTGTCATTACAGCTTTAGGAGATCCTTACTTTTTAAAAGCCGATATGATCAAAGAGGGTGCTATCATTATAGATGTAGGAATTACGCGTGTAGATGATGATAGCGAAAAAGGATACAAACTCGCTGGTGATGTAGATTTTGATAGTTGTGCGGAAAAAGCATCATGGATTACGCCCGTGCCTGGTGGTGTAGGACCTATGACGAGGGCCATGTTGATGAAAAATACACTATTATCTTACAAGAAAAGCATTTATAAGGATTAATAGTGACTATTCCTATGGGATTGATAGTTATTAACAATCAAAAATTATTGCATTAGGGCGGTTTATTTTCTTAAATTTGCAGTAACAAATAATTAATAAAACAAAAATAAAGATATGGAAAACGCAAGTATTATCGGTCTTAAAGAGGTTGATTGTAAAAAAATCGCAGAAAAATTAAATGAGCTTTTGGCTAACTATTCAGTGTTTTATCAGAATACAAGAGGGGCGCATTGGAATATTAAAGGAGATCAATTCTTTACTTTGCACCCAAAATTTGAAGAATTATACGATGCTTTAGTTCTAAAAATTGATGAAATTGCCGAAAGAATTTTAACACTAGGCGCTACACCAAACCATAATTATACAGATTACTTAAAAGTATCTAAAATTAAGGAAAGTAAAGAAGTAAACGATGCTAACAAATGTGTAGAAAACATCTTAGAATCTTTCAAAACGGTAATTGATCTTCAAAGAGAACTGCTTGATATTACAGACGAAGCAGGAGATGAAGGTACAAACTCTCAGATGAGTGACTATATCACAGAGCAAGAGAAAGAAGTTTGGATGTATAACTCTTACTTAGGAAAATAAGCATTTATTTCCACTAAACTATAATCAAGTGAAAAGGCGAAATCTAAAAAGGTTTTGCCTTTTTGTTGTATATTTGCTAAAAAACTAATTCATGATAGTTGGCAACGGACTTATTGCAAAATTATTTAAAACAGTAGATTGCGAAGAAGTTATATTTTTTGCTTCTGGAGTTTCTAATTCTTTAGAGACGGATCATGCTCAATTTCTTAGAGAAGAAAATTTAATTAAGGAAACGATACAAAACCACCCCGATAAAACTTTTGTTTATTTTTCTACTTGTAGTGTTTACGATTCTTCTAAAACGGAAAGTCCTTATGTACTTCATAAGTTGAAAATGGAGCAATTAGTTGCTTCTTTATGTTCTAAATTTTTAGTTTTAAGAGTGAGCAATGTTGTAGGTAATGGCGGTAATCCTAATTTATTAATGAACTATCTTATTCGTTCGGTGAAAGGTGGGGAAACAATTAATGTTCATACCAAAGCGACTCGTAACCTTATAGATGCCGAAGATGTTAAAGGGATTACGCTTCAATTGCTCGAAAAAAATAAAATCAATCGGATTGTCAACCTTGCCTATCTTGAAAATTATACCATTATTGAAATTCTTCAAATTATCGAAAAACAATTAAATGTTAACTTGAATTTAAACCTTATTAAAGCTGGAGCAGGTTATCAAATCTCAGTAGATGATGTAGAGGATTATTTTATGGAGCACCGACTTAATAATAAATCACTGTACCTTACTCAAATTATAAATCGTTATTACCTTTAAGCCCAATCGTTATGCAATTATTTTCCCATGGTAAACTTCTTTTAACCTCTGAATATGTAGTTCTTTCTGGAGCGTTAGCACTTGCTATTCCTACCCGATGGGGACAAAGTTTGGATGTGGAAATTAAGGAAGGCGGAAATACTATTTCATGGGAAGCCTATCATCAAAATGAATTATGGTTAAGTTTAAGATTTAGCTATCAAGATTGGAAAATTGTCGAAGCCAATAGACCCGAGAATGCGGACTTTATAATTAAAGTTTTTAAGGTTATACAAAAAATGAATCCGAGGTTATTTGAGTCGGGAACATCATATGCCTTTAAAACCAATTTAGAATTTCCATCAAATTATGGATTGGGGAGTAGCTCTACTTTGATGGCTAACCTCGCTCAATGGGCAATGGTAGATGCCTATCAACTCAATGAAAAATGCTTGGGAGGTAGTGGATACGATATAGCAGTAGCAAAAGAAGGGCAACCGATTTTGTATCAATTAAACTCTAATAAACGAAATATTTCGGTGGTAAATTTTAATCCTAGTTTTAAAAATGATTTAATCTTTATCCATCTTAACCAAAAACAAGACTCTAGAGAAGGGATTCGGCTATTCAAATCAAAAGAGAAAACCAAGGAGAATATTGATTTTTTTACCCATCTTACAAGACAAGTTGTGGCATGTGATGATTTAGAACAATTCTCTAAACTTATGACCCAACATGAAGAGGCAATATCTCAATTAATAGGTTTAAAACCAATAAAAGATAGATGGTTTCCAGACTGCCCTAGTTTTGTGAAAAGTTTAGGAGCGTGGGGCGGAGATTTTGTAATGGCGTCAAAATTTAAAGGTTACAAAGAATATTTTCAGCAAAAAGGCTTTTCTATAATTTATGATTACAAGGATTTAATAAATTGATTTATAGTGATATAAAATTAATTTGTGATATCTGATGAATATCATTATCTTTAACCCACGCTTAAAGTTTTAGAATAATTAAATTTGTCAGATAACAAAAATAAAATATATAATTTCTAAATATCATGGAAAAAATCAAACAGTACTTAGAGAAAAACGGTATTACTAATGTCACGGAAATCATTTATAATCCGTCTTACGAAAAACTATTTCAGGATGAAATGAATGAGGCAAACGAGGGGTTTGAAAAAGGAGAATTAACTACCTCTGGAGCGGTTTCTGTAAAGACGGGAATTTTTACAGGGCGCTCACCTAAAGACAGATTTATCGTAAAAGATGCCACTACAGAAAAAAATATTTGGTGGGGCGATACCAATATCCCAACGACTAATGAAGTCTTTCAAGAATGTAAAAAATTAGTAACCGATGAATTGTCTAACAAAAGACTCTATGTAGTAGATACTTTCTGTGGTACTAATCCAGATACTAGATTAAAAGTAAGATTCGTAATGGAGGTAGCGTGGCAAGCGCACTTTGTTACAAATATGTTTATACGCCCCTCTCATTATGAACTAGAAAATTACGGAGAACCAGATTTCCTAGTAATGAATGGGTCTAAAGTAACGAACCCTAATTGGGAAAAGCAAGGTTTAAATTCTGAAAACTTTGTGATGTTTAACCTAACAGAAAAAGTTCAAATTATTGGTGGTACTTGGTATGGTGGCGAAATGAAAAAAGGTATGTTTTCTATGATGAACTATTACCTACCACTTAAAGGGATGGCGTCTATGCACTGTTCTGCCAATGTTGGTGAAGATGGTGATGTTGCTGTATTCTTCGGACTTTCTGGAACAGGTAAAACTACGCTTTCCGCAGACCCTAAAAGATATCTTATCGGGGATGATGAGCATGGCTGGGATGACAATGGGGTTTTCAACTATGAAGGTGGATGCTATGCAAAAGTTATCGACCTTTCAGAAGAAAAAGAACCAGATATTTGGAGAGCCATTAAGAGAGATGCACTTCTAGAAAATGTGGTGGTAAAAGATAATGGAGAGGTAGATTTTTCCGATAAATCAATTACTGAAAATACTAGAGTATCTTATCCAATCCATCATATTAATAAAATTGTATTGCCATCTAAAGCGGGTCACGCTAAAAAGATTATCTATCTTTCGGCAGATGCTTTTGGGGTATTGCCACCAGTGTCAATTTTAACAGATGAGCAGGCACAATACCATTTCTTATGCGGTTATACTTCTAAGTTAGCAGGTACAGAAAGAGGTATTACAGAGCCTACACCATCATTTTCACCAGCGTTTGGCGAGGCATTCTTATCGCTACATCCAACGATGTATTCTAAAACCTTAATTGGTAAAATGAAAGAACATGGGGCTAAAGCTTATCTTGTAAATACAGGATGGAATGGAACTGGAAAAAGAATTTCTTTAAAAGACACCAGAGCGATTATTGATGCTATTCTAGATGGTTCAATTGATAAAGCCGAAACGGATACAATTCCAATTATGAATCTAAAATATCCAAAATCATTACCTCATGTAACGGAAGGAATTTTAGACCCAAGAGCCACTTATGCAGATGCTTCAGAATGGGAACAGAAAGCAAAATCTTTGGCTGAAAAATACATCAAAAACTTTGAACAGTATACAGATAATGAGGAAGGCAAGGCGTTAGTAGCGGCTGGTCCTCAACTATAAAATGTATAGTTTAAATTAAAATATTGCCCGAACTTTTAAGTTTGGGCAATATTTTTTATGCATTTTCTTTAAGGGCGTTAATCTCATCTCTCAGTTTAGCCGCAAGGATAAAGTCCAGTTGTTTGGCTGCATCTTCCATTTGTTTTTGCTTTTGAGCGATAAGTTTTTCAATGTCAATATTTTTACCATAAGAGCTTTGTTGCTCTGCTACTTTTTTCAATATCTCTTTTTGAGTATACTCTGGTTTTGGGAAATCGGCGGTTCTACCTACCAATACTTCAGATATTTTTTTGTTTAATGGCTGTGGGGTAAGGTTGTGTTTTTGGTTATATTCCATTTGTTTAGCCCTACGATAGTTGGTTTCGTCTATGGTATTTTGCATAGACTTAGTGATTTTATCGGCATACATAATGGCAAGTCCATTCACATTTCTTGCAGCACGCCCTACGGTTTGTATCATAGAGCGTCGTGAGCGTAGCATACCTTCCTTATCTGCATCTAAAATAGCAACTAAAGACACTTCAGGCAAGTCTAACCCTTCTCTTAATAGATTAACTCCAACTAAAACATCAAATAATCCCGTTCTTAAATCTTGCATAATCTGGATGCGTTCAAGCGTATCTACATCGGAGTGAATGTATCGGGTTCTGATGCCAAACTTTGTGAAATATTTGGTCAATTCTTCTGCCATTTTTTTGGTTAAAGTAGTGACCAGCGTCCGTTCATCCACTTCTGCTCTTTTTTGAATTTCTTCCATCAAATCATCTATCTGATTGAGGGTAGGGCGGATTTCTATTACGGGGTCTAAGAGTCCTGTGGGACGGATAATTTGTTCAATATATTCCCCTTCGGTTTTTTGTAGTTCGTAGTCGGCAGGTGTGGCGGAAACATAAACCACTTGATTTTGCATGGCTTCAAATTCTTCAAATTTTAATGGACGGTTATCCATAGCGGCGGGCAGTCGGAATCCATATTCTACAAGACTTTCCTTTCGGCTTCGGTCGCCCCCATACATCGCATGAACTTGTGGAATCGTCACATGGCTTTCATCGATGACCATTAAATAATCTTTTGGGAAATAATCTAAAAGGCAGAACGGGCGTGACCCAGGTAACCTTCCATCCATATACCTTGAGTAATTCTCAATCCCAGAACAATAGCCTAATTCTTTTATCATTTCTAAATCCAATTCGGTGCGCTCTTGTAGTCTTTTAGCTTCTAAAGGTTTACCTACTTCGCTAAAAAATTCCACCTGCTTTACTAAATCATCCTGAATCTGTTGGATAGCACCATGCATTGTTTCTTTAGAAGTTACGAATAAATTTGCGGGATAGATATTAATTTTATCAAAATCCGACATCACATTGCCTGTGACAGGGTCGAAACTTTGGATTTTATCTATCTCGTCACCAAAGAATCTTACTCTTACGGCATTATCTGCATAGGCGGGAAATACATCTACCACATCACCTTTTACACGAAAAGTCCCTCTACCAAATTCATTCACAGAACGAGAGTACAAAGAATTGACCAATTTATGAAGAAATTGTGTCCGCGAAATTTTGGTATTTAATTCTAACTCAATTAATGATTTATTAAATTCAGCAGGATTACCGATACCATAAATACAAGATACGGAGGCAACAATCAGTACATCTCTACGCCCAGAAAGTAAACTCGTCGTTGCAGAAAGTCTTAATTTTTCTACTTCTTCGTTGATGCTTAAATCCTTTTCAATATAAGTTCCCGTACTGGCAATATAGGCTTCGGGTTGATAATAGTCGTAATAGGATACAAAATACTCTACTGCATTGTTAGGAAAAAACTCTTTAAATTCCATAAACAATTGGGCAGCGAGGGTTTTATTATGTGCTAAAACCAAAGTGGGACGCTGCACTTGGTTGACTAGATTGGCAATGGTAAAAGTTTTTCCAGAACCCGTAACCCCAAGTAAAGTTTGATATTTTTCGCCTTTTTGGATGTCTTTCACTAGTTTTTCAATGGCTTGTGGCTGGTCACCAGTAGGTTTATATTCGGAATGGAGGTTAAATTTCATAGAACAAAGATACAAACAAAAGCGAATATGAAAATGGATTAGAAAAAAAGCGATTGAGTTAATTTATCAATCGCTTTTTTTATTAGAGTGCTTCTGCACAGAAAATCATGTATTTTACGGGTACTGCATTTTTGAAATAGACCCTTATACTTCTTAAATCTTTTGCGGCATCTTCTTTAGTAAAGTAACTCCCTGCCAGAACTTTATAGTTAGGTCTTAGTGAGGCGTCTTGTTGTACTTTAATATAAGGAAATCTTCGTCTGAAGTAAAGTGCCACTTCATCCGCTTCTTTTTTGCTTTTCACTAATGCCAACTGAATTTTAACCCCTAATATTCTAGGATTTTGTCTGCAAATTTCGGCATTGCTGAGTTTTCTTTTTGGCGATGAGTTAACAATTGAGTTATTAGAACTATTATTATCTTTGAGCCAATTGTTTTTGTTGGCGCATTTGCTTTCTAAATCTTCTATCAAGCGGCTCACATTTCTATCAGCAGAAAAGGTGAGTTCGGTGCCCAAAATGGTATCTTTTTTAGTAGTAAATACTTGAGCTTGAGTGGTATTGATTTGAAATATAGCAATTAAAAATAAACTAATATAGCGGAATGATTTCATAACTTTAATTAAATGATATCGCAAAAATACTAAAACTAGCAAATAAACCAACCGAAAAAGCTAAAAAAAGCGGTAAAAATTAATTTAGAACGATTACAAATTGAAGGAATATGATAATTTACACCCTTTTATAGCAGTTAATTTTATGTTAAAGTCTTATTTTTGCACAACTGAATGTAGAATTCAAAACGATTTAATAACCCAAGATTATATAAATGATTAGTTGGAGAAAGCATTACAAAAAGGGATTGGTAGCTATAGGATTATTGCTATCAACTAGTGTTTCTGTCTATGCGCAGGACGCTGCTACTGGCGACCCTAATAATGGGAAAACGCTATTTCAAACCAATTGTGCTGCCTGTCATGCTTTGGATAAGCAGATGGTAGGACCGGCACTTGGTGGTGTAGTAGATAGATTGAAAACAGAGCAGAATCTAGACACGGACTGGTTGCATAAATGGATTAAAAACAACAAAGAGCTTAGAGAATCTGGCGACAAGTATGCTAATGAGGTTTATGAAAAATTCAATAAAACCGAAATGCAGTTGTTTCCTAATCTGTCTGATCAGGATATCAATGATATCTTAGCTTATACAACCAATCCACCAGCAGAAGAGCCAAAAGAAGCGGCAGATGCGGCTACAGATACCAATAGTATAGATGCTCTAAAGGTAGCACAACAGCAGAAAACAGATTCTACGATTGTGATTATTTCACTTTTGTTTATCGCTGCGTTATTGATTTGGCTATTGGTTAAGTTAAGACAATTAGTGAAACTTAATCAAGCAGATGAGTTGTCTGAGCTACAAAAAACACAAACTAAATCTTTTGCAGAACTTTATGAAAAATACGACTATGTAGGTAAAGGTTTGCTTGCAGTGTTAGCAATATTAGCTGCTTATGGTGTTTGGAACTGGTTGATGTGGATTGGTGTTTATAAAGGATACCAGCCAGAGCAACCGATTTACTTCTCTCATAAAATCCACGCTGGAGAAAATGGCATCGACTGTCAGTTGTGCCACTCAAGTGCGAAATACGGTAAAGTATCTGAAATTCCATCTGTAAATGTGTGTATGAACTGTCACAAAAACATTTCAGAATACAAAGGTGAATATATAGAGCCAGGTAAGTCTAGAGAATTCTATACAGGAGAAATTAAAAAGATTTATGCTGCTGCTGGATGGGATGAGGAAACTCAATCTTACACAGGTAAAGGTCATCCAATAGAATGGACTAGAATCCATAATATGCCAGACTTCGTATTCTTTAGTCACGCTCAGCACGTGGTGGCGGGTGAGGCTACCATTAAGAAAGCGAAAAATGTGGATATAGTTTGTAAAGCTTGTCACGGTGCTATTGATACAATGAATGTAGTACAAATGGCGAACGACTTTACAATGGGCTGGTGTATCAATTGTCATAGAACTACAGAGGTAGATATGAATAATGGATATAACAAAGAGTATTTCAAAAACTTACATGAGAAGTTGAAAAAACAGTACGGCAGTGGTACTAAGATTACCGTAGATGCTATTGGCGGACTAGAGTGTGGTAAATGTCATTATTAATAACAGAAAATTAGAAGTATAAATGGCTTCAAATAAAATACAATTCAGAAGTATTCACGAGTTAAAAGACCCATCGCTTAATGCGCAGTTGGCTCAGAAGGAATTTCAAAATGAAATCCCAGTAGATGAGTTCTTGGGCAACGAGGATAAAATGAATAACTCAGGGACTAGCCGTAGAGATTTCCTTAAATTATTAGGGTTTTCTACTGCCGCTGTAACTTTAGCAGCGTGTGAGGCGCCAGTTATGAAAACAATTCCTTATGTGGTGAAACCTCATAATATCATTCCAGGAGTGCCGAATTATTTCGCCTCTACATTTTTTGATGGGTATGATTTTGCTAGTGTTTTAGTTAAAACTAGAGAAGGTAGACCAATTAAAATTGAACCCAATCCAGTCGCTGGAGGTTTAGGTGCAACTAATGCTAGAGTACAAGCGGGTCTATTATCACTATATGATAATGATAAACTAAAGCAACCTAAATTAGATGGTAAAGATGAAACTTTTGACAAAGTTGATAGTTTTGTTTTAAAAGGCCTGGTTGATGCTCAGGCAGCGAATAAGAAAATTGTTTTATTATCGCATTCTTTTGCCAGTCCTACCTTCAAAAAACTATTTGGAGAATTTAAGGCTAAGTATCCGAATGCAGAATTGGTAACTTATGATGCTATTCCATACACGGCTGCTTTAGACGCTGCAGAAGAAGTATTTGGAAAGAGAGCATTACCAGTATACGATTTATCAGAAACAGAACTTGTTGTAGGATTCAATGCTAACTTTATTGAAGATTATAACGCGGCAAGTCTTGAAACTTCTTATGCGAAAGCAAGAAAGCCAGGGCCAAATATGTTGCGTCATATCCAGATAGAGTCTAATATGTCACTTACAGGTGCTAATGCGGATACGCGTTTAAGAATGAAACCAAGTGATATTTATAAGACTTTAGTAGAAGTTTATAATGCATTGAATGGTTCTAGCTCTAATGAAGTGGCGAATAAAATTGCCAAAGAACTTCAAGCTAAAGGTAGCAAAGCGATAGTTTTAGCTGATGGTTCAAAAGCAGCTTATGTATTAGCTCATTTAATTAACCAAAAATTAGGTTCTGTTGCCTTTACAGGTAAAGCCAACTATCTTAAAGAGTTTGATGCTAAGAGATTTAACGAGTTTGTATCTTGGTTAAATGCTGGGCAGGTTGGTGTATTAATCTCTAACGATGTTAACCCAATTTACTCTCATCCAAGCGGAGCTAAACTGAAAGACGCGATTAAGAAAGTGCCTTGTCACATTGCGATAGCTCAGAAAAAAGATGAGATGTATCAAGCCGCTAAAGCTGCTATTCCAGTAGCGAACTGGCTAGAGTCTTGGGGAGATATGATGCCAGAAACTGGGGTGTATACACTTATGCAACCTACGATTCAGAAAGTTTATAAATGTAGACAAATAGAGGAATCTCTATTGGTTTGGACTAATGGAAAAAATCATCCGAATAATGATTACTATAAATACTTAAAAGCGAATGCTTCTAGTATTTTAGGAGATAAATCATTTAACAAAGGATTATATAATGCATATAATGAAGTGTCAGCTGGAGAGGGATTGTCTTACGCTGGTGGAAATGCTTCAGGTGCAATTGCAGAATTAAAGAAATTTAAAGCAAGCCCATACGAACTTCAATTATATACTAAAACTTCTATGGGAGATGGTACACAAGCCAACAACCCGTGGTTACAAGAATTACCAGACCCTATTTCTAGATTATCTTGGGATAACTATTTAACCGTTTCCCCTAAAGATGCTAAAGATTTAGGTTTAGAAAACGACCTTAACGGTAGAATGCAGTTAGATGGTTCTAAGGTCAATGTTACGGTAAATGGCGTAACTATTGAAAATGTACCTGTGTTTATCCAACCAGGGCAAGCCGATGGTTCATTTGGTTTAGCATTAGGTTATGGTAAGAAGTTCTCTGGTAAAGTAGCAAACACAGGTGTTAATGCTTACCCATTATTTAATGGTAATGACTTCGCGGTGTCTAATGTGAAAATTGAAAAAGTTTCAGGTGAGCACGAATTTGCAGGAATGCAGTTGCAAAATACCTTAATGGGTCGTTATGAAATTGCTAAAGAAGTGTCTTTAGATACTTTCTTAAATGTGCCATTTGATGACCAGCACAAAGGTTGGAATAAGCCATTGGAATATCATACTTTAAGCGGGTCTATGCCAGCAGGTAAGATTGACCTATGGGATACTTTCGACTTTACAGATGGACCACACTTTAACCTTTCTATTGACCTTAACGCGTGTACTGGATGTGGAGCTTGTGTGATTGCATGTCAGGCAGAAAACAACACTCCGGTAGTGGGTAAAGACGAAATTAGAATGTCGAGAGATATGTATTGGTTAAGAATTGACCGCTACTACTCGGCTAAGGAAAAAATTGAAGTTAAAGAAGGAATTGATAGAGGTTTAGATGTACCAAGTCTATATGATATTTTAATTGAGCCAAACGAAAGTCCAGATGTGATTTTCCAGCCAATTATGTGTCAGCACTGTAACCATGCGCCTTGTGAAACGGTTTGTCCAGTAGCGGCTACTTCACACGGTAAGCAAGGTCAAAACCAAATGGCTTACAACAGATGTATTGGTACTAGATATTGTGCGAACAACTGTCCTTATAAAGTAAGAAGATTTAACTGGTTTACATACAATTTGAATAATAAGTTTGATTTCAATATGAATAATGACTTAGGAAGAATGGTTTTAAATCCAGATGTTGTAGTAAGAACTAGAGGGGTGATGGAAAAATGTTCTATGTGTATCCAAATGACACAAAGCGTAATTCTAGAAGCCAAAAAAGAGGGAAGAGTAGTGCAAGATGGCGAATTCCAAACGGCTTGTTCCAAAGCGTGTTCTACAGGAGCAATGAAGTTTGGAGATATGAACGACAAATCTTCTAAAGTGAGAGAACTCTACAATGATGATAGAAGATACTTCCTACTAGAAGAAATTGGTACAAAACCGAATGTGTTCTATCACACAAAAGTAAGAAATAGAAAAGAAGAAGAAAACAAAATTTAATTATAAAAAGGTAAAACATGTCAGGACATTACGAAGCTCCAATTAGGGAACCTTTAATTATAGGACATAAAACTTATCACGACATTACTGTTGATATCGTAAAGCCTATAGAAGAAAGAGCAGGTAAGTTGTGGTGGGCATCTCTCTACGCTGCCTTAGTATTATTCATTTATGGATTTGGCTGTATCGCTTATACCATTGGTACGGGTATTGGTGCATGGGGACTTAATAGAACCATCAACTGGGGTTGGGATATTACCAACTTCGTATGGTGGGTAGGTATTGGTCACGCCGGTACATTGATTTCCGCCGTACTTTTATTATTTAGACAAAGATGGAGAATGTCCGTAAACCGTTCTGCAGAAGCGATGACGATTTTTGCGGTAGTACAAGCGGCCATCTTCCCAGTGATTCACATGGGTAGAGTTTGGGTAGGTTATTGGGTATTCCCGTTACCAAACCAATTTGGTTCACTTTGGACTAACTTCAACTCACCGCTACTTTGGGATGTATTTGCGATTTCTACTTATTTCTCGGTATCCGTAGTATTCTGGTTTATGGGACTTATCCCTGACTTTGCCATGATTAGAGATAGAGCAAAAACACCATTTACCAAGAAAATCTATACCATATTAGCCTTTGGCTGGGGTGGAAAAGCCAAACATTGGCAACGATTCGAAGAATTATCTTTGGTATTAGCAGGTTTAGCAACGCCATTGGTATTCTCGGTACACACCACGGTATCTTTTGACTTTGCTACATCGGTAATTAAAGGATGGCACTCTACCATCTATCCACCATACTTCGTAGCAGGGGCGATTTTCTCAGGATTTGCTATGGTACAAACGCTTCTTTTAGTTGCGAGAAAAGTATGTCACCTAGAAGAGTATATCACCATGTACCACATTGAAATTATGAATATCGTAATTATCTTAACGGGTGGTATGGTAACGGTAGCTTATGCGTGTGAGTATTTTATTGCATGGTATTCTGGTAGCCGTTTTGAAGACTTTGCTTACTTAACGCCAGGAGCGGCAACAGGGCCTTACTGGTGGGCATTCTGGGCATTGATTATCTGTAACCTTGTAATTCCAGCATTATTCTGGTTCAAGAAGATAAGAACGAATATCATCGCCACATTCTTGATTGCCTTAGTTATTAACATTGGTATGTGGTTTGAGCGTTTTGACATTATCGTTATTAACTTGTCTCGTGACTACCTGCCAGGTTCTTGGACGATGTTTAAACCTACCATTATTGATGTAGGTGTATATTTAGGAACGATTGGATTCTTCTCTGTACTGTTCTTATTATATGCGAGAACATTCCCTGTGATTGCACAAGCGGAATTGAAGAGTATTTTGAAAATTTCAGGTGAAACTTATAAAGCAAAAGAAGGAGATGAGCACCACTAAAAGAATATATGGGCTTTACGGCGATGACGATGATTTGATGCACGGCGTAAAAGCATTTAGAGAAAAAGGCATTGAAATTGCCGAAGTTTATACCCCTTTTCCAGTTCACGGATTGGATAAAGCTTTAGGACTTAAAAAAACAAGAATTTCAGATGCGGCATTTATCTATGCAGTTTATGGTGTAACCATTGGTGCACTAATGACTTGGTATACGATGAACCACGACTGGCCACAAAATATCGGTGGTAAACCAGCATTTGACTGGGCACACAATATGCCAGCCTTCGTAGTTCCAATGTTTGAGTTAATGGTGTTCTGTTCTGCTCACTTAATGTCTTTGACTTTCTTATTTAGAAATAAAATGTATCCAGGGGCTAAACCTCAGAACCCTGATCCAAGAACTACGGACGATAAGTTTCTTATGGAATTTGTATCTTCGGATGTTGATACCATTAAACAACTACTCATCGAGACTGGAGTAGAAGAAATAACGATAAAAGATGCTTAACATGAAGAAAAATATTTTTAAAATATCAGGTATCTTTGGTTTGTTAGCAGTAGTGCTTAATTCTTGCGGACCAAAAGAAAATGTCCCATTAGTATACTTTCCAGATATGTATTTCCCAGTGGCTTATGATCCATTGATGAAAGCTGAAGATCCATATCGTAAAGATCAGAATGAGATTCCTGCTTTCGTAAAACAAAGTGGTGCTACGGGATTATACCTTGTTCCTGGAACCGTTTCTCAAAACCCAGAAGGTATTGTGGAAAGTACACCACAATCTACAATGACACCAGACGAATACAATGCGGGCTATGATGCATCTAAAACTGTAGTGAACTCACCTTTGGATCCTGCCAATAGAGCAAAAGATATCCAAAGAGGGAAACATTTATATGAACTCACTTGTGCAGCTTGCCACGGTAAGGAAGGTGATGGACAAGGACCTATCGTAAAGACAGGGGCGTATGTAGGTGTGCCAAAATATGCAGATAGAGACATTACCATAGGTTCTGTACATTATGTATTAACGAATGGTAGAAACGCCATGGGGTCTTATGCAGGACAATTGAAACCTGGCGATAGATGGAGAGTGGCGCTCTATGTAATGGAAGCGTTTAAAGGGGGCGTTAGTGCTGAGGCAAACACTACACAAAGTGATGCAACCGTAGCACCTGCAGAAGAAAATAAAGACAATACTAAATAAATAAACTAAAGAAAATGTATAGTTTTTCACCGAAATTAAGATTGTATTCTATCGTATTCATCGTTTTGGGATTAGTGCTTTTTGGTGCTGGTTACTTCTTGAATCATGGAATAGATGATGCGAAAGTAGAACATATGATGGAAGTTGTTCATGCTTCTGGTCACCATAATCCTACACACTCTAGCGAAATGGTAGGGCCTCAAGATCATGCGGCACACTTAGACCATGCTAAAATGCAGGTACATAACCAGCCACTAGCAGCCATCCACTTGGTAGCAGTTTTTGCTTTTGGTTTAGCTTGTTGTGTGATGTTTTTCTATTCTGTACAACATGCGGCGCATGCAGGTTGGCCAATTATCATCACAAGAGTCATGGAAGCTATTGGAGCTTATATCCCTTTTGGAGGTGCCATTCTTTTAATCATTATGGCGTTAAATGTTTCGCATATCGGGCATTTATTCCATTGGATGGATCCATCCTTAACTGATCCTAATGATCCACACTTTGATGTGATACTATATGAAAAGAAAAAGTTCTTAAATATTCCATTTTATGTAGTGAGAAATTTGATCTATGTGATTGGTGCTTCGTTCTTTGCATGGAAATTAAGACAAATGTCTAAGAAAGTAGATGCTACTAAATCCCCTAGAGATTATCAGATGCTTTACAGATGGAATGTGGGCTATATTGCATTCTTTGGTTTTGCCTCTGCATGTTGGGCTTGGGACTGGTTGATGTCTATTGACCCACACTGGTATTCCACTATGTATATTTGGTATTCTATGGTAAGTTGTTTAACGAGTGCCATTGCAGTTATTATTTTGATTAGTGTTTACCTTAAGAAGAATGGATTTTTACCTCAGTTTAATGATAACCACCTTCACGACCTTGGTAAATATCTATTTGCTACCAGTATGCTTTGGACTTATACTTGGTTTGCACAGTTTATGTTGTATTGGTACGCGAATATTCCAGAAGAAGTCAATTATTTCTTCGGTAGATTTGAATATTATGCGCCTACATTCTTACCAATGTTAATCTTAAACTTCTTAATTCCGTTATTAGTAATGGTTAGTAGTAGTATTAAGAGAAATTACACAGTGGTAACTACCATGGCAGTTATTGTAATTCTTGGTCATATTGTAGATTACTTTAATATGGTGATGCCAGGAACTGTAGGTCCATATTGGCCTAATGTAACAGTATTGTTATTAGTTTTAGGTTCGGTATTATTTGTGTTAGGATTATTCATTTTTGTTGTAATGACACAATTGTCAAAAACTAAATTGATCCCTACAGGAAACCCTTATCTACACGAATCAGAAATCTATGAGTATCCGTTTTAATGAATTGATATTTAAATTATAAAGAAAATCTCGATACATTTATCGGGATTTTCTTATTTTTGTGAAGCATTAAAATTTTAAATACCAATGAACAAAATAAAATATTTATTCTTCGCTTTTATCCTACTGCTTTTTGTAGGTTGTAAAAAGGATACTGTAGATGGGAGTAACATTAAAAATTTCCAATCCAGTATTAATGATATGTCTTCTGACTTAACGACTATTGAACAGATAAAATTCAATGAGGCACTTTATATTTTAAAAACTTTCGGCGTGGATAAAGAAGGTGATATCCAAGAGCTCAATGCGTTATCTCAATTGCTCAATGGTAAAAAAGTGCCAGAAATATTACAAATGGCTAATGAAGTGGCTCAGAAAAATGGCATTGAATGGAGTAGTACAGCACCACCATCTTTAGGGTATATGAATATTTTCCAAAGCCAAGAGCCTACCAAACATGATCCAAATGATATAAAGGCGAGTTCTATTAGTATAGAAGTTCAACCCTACGCTAATGGTACTGCTTTACAAATTATCCCTAGATTGGTTGATCAATCGGATAATCTCGTAGAGTTTTCTAACGCAGGGCTGGAAACTACGCTAGAAGTATTTAGCAACGGTGAAAGATTGCTCACCTCTAAAAACTTAATGTTAGATAATAATTTTAGAGGCTTTAATCTAAAGATGACTTCTCTACCTAGAGAAAAAGTAGTGGATGGTATGATAGATGTTCAGGTGTCAGTAAAAACTTCTAAAAAGTTACTTAAAATGCTAAAAAAGGGGGTGCCAGTAAATGAAGAGGTTCTAAAAGTTCCAGTAGTGATAGAGGAAGATATTATAGATGACACGACAGCAGAAACCGATGAAGAAACAGTGGCTAATGAAGAGGCTACACCAAAAAATAAACCAGATCCCAAAATAGCGGTAAAAAGTTTTCTTAATAATATAGGAAGTCAAAACTTGCGTGCGGCTTATGAGTCGGCATCTAATCCAAAATGGGGGTCTTACGAACAGTTTTCTAACCCGACTTCTGGTTTTGGTTCTGTTAAGACCATTGCAGTTAAAAGCCTGCGTACCACTTCTACGGATAACAATAACGCGACGGTGAACGCTACTTATAATGTAACTGATAACAATGGTAATGTTAGCGTTTTGGACGCTGTATATACACTAAAATCTACGGATAATGGTTGGAAGATTGTCGGTTATAAAATCAACTCATCGCAAAAGCAATAACATATTTATATAATAGAATGAAAAATAAAAAATTAATTGAAAAATTAGAAGCTACAATTGAAAATATTCCTGATTTTCCAAAGGAAGGCATTCAGTTTAAAGATATTACCCCGATATTCTTATATCCAGAATTATACGAAGAAGTCATTCAAGATTTGGTAGAATTTAGCCGTGGGAAGGTAGATGTGGTTTGTGGTATTGAAAGTAGAGGCTTTTTATTTGGGATTGCCATAGCGGTAAAATTAGGCGTTCCATTTGTGCTTATTAGAAAAAAAGGAAAATTGCCGCCGCCATTTGTATCACAGAAATATGAACTAGAATATGGTTCTTCAGAAATTGAAATGAAAGAAGGGCAAATTAAAAAAGGCGATAGAGTGCTAATCCATGACGATTTATTGGCTACTGGAGGAACTACCGAAGCAGCAGCGATGCTTGTAAAGAAACAAGGTGCAGAAGTAAAGCAGTTTAGTTTTTTAATTGGATTAAAAGACCTCAAAGGTGTAGAAAAACTAAAACAATTTGATGCCGAAGTGTATCAAATTTTAGAATATTAAATAAGTTTTTGTATATCAGCAAAGAAAAAACTAAATTTGCGAATTAAATAAAATATAACAATGGCTAAGAGATTTAATAAACTCAGCAAAGAGCAAATAAAAGAAGGAAAGGAAACGGTAGAAATTTTTGAAGAATTAGACCAGTCGGCACTAAAGTCCGAAAAATTCATTGAAAAATATGCCAAACATTTAATGATAGGGTTTGGTCTTATTTTATTAGCAATTTTTGGTTATTTTGCCTATCAACAATTTGTTGTAGCACCTAAAAATCAAGAAGCCACGATGAGCTATCTAGCTGCGCAAAAGGCACAAGCCGATGGCGATGATGCTAAAGCGTTAGGGGGTAAATCTACAACCAACCCAGGCTTTTTAGGAACTTTTAACGAGTATGGTGGTACTAAAGTTGGTAAATTGTCTGCCTATGAAGCAGGACTTATCAAATATAAAGAAGGTAAATACCAGGAGGCTTATGATTTATTAGATGCGTTTAAATCAGACAATAAAATTTTAATGGCACTAAAACATGGGGCTATGGGAGACTGTTTAGCAAGTCTTAACAAATCAGACGAGGCTATGGCACAGTATGGCAAGGCTTCATCAGTATCGGATGACCCGTATACTTCTTATTACTTTACAAGAAAAGCGGGAGTGATGGCACTAGCGCTTAAAAAGAATGCAGATGCCAAAAAATACTTTGAGACCATTGAAGAAAAATACCAAGATTACGATGGTGGGGCGTCAGACGCTTACATTGAAATGGTAAAATATTATTAATTAAAATAAAAATTATGGCAACGGATAATCTTTCTGATTATAAGCCACTCCAAATTAATGATGCCGATGCGTTCAACATCGGCATTGTCGTTTCCGAGTGGAATGATTTTGTAACCTTTAATTTAAGAGATGGGGCAATAGAAACCCTGCTAAAACATGGGGTAAAGCGAGAGCGAATAAAAGTATATTATGTGCCAGGTGCATTTGAATTGAGTTATGCCGCGATGCGTCTATGTGCTAGAGACCAGTACTTTGATGCCATCATAGCGATTGGCTGTGTGATTCGTGGGGAAACCTCGCATTTTGATTATGTTTGTCAAGGTGTGACCCAAGGCATTACCGCGTGCAATACCCAAACCCAAACCCCTACTATTTTCTGTGTTTTGACGGACGATACCAAAGAGCAGTCTATCGCAAGGAGTGGTGGTGCTCTAGGAAATAAAGGGGTAGAGGCGGCGATTACTGCACTCAAAATGGTAGACTTTAAAAATAATATCTAATCATTTTTATCTGATAAATTACTTTTTAATATCAATCTATTAAAATGGTTTGATAATTGATAGGGTTAAATACTTTTAAAATGTGGTAACGAAGATTGCTCACATCAAATAATTTTGTATTTTAACCCAAAATTTAAAACATAGACTTATGAAATGGACAAATAACAGAAGTGAAATTGATGATCGCCGTGGTAGAGGCGTAGGCGGGGGATTGATAGGGGGTGGTATAGGTACACTTATCATTGCGGCTATTGTGTTTTTTCTTGGTGGTGATCCTTCTGCCGTTATCGGTTCTACTTCTTCACCTACCCAAACGGAGCAGAGAGCTCTTTCTCAACAAGAACTAAAGGTGAGAGAGTTTATAGAAATGTTGCATGCGGAAAATGATATGACTTGGAAAAAAATATTCAACGAAAATGGTATGCAATATCGAAAGCCAAAAATTGTATTATTTGAAAATGTCACCCAATCGGGCTGTGGTGTAGCACAATCGGAAATGGGACCATTCTATTGCCCTGTTGATGAAAGTATATATATGGATATGAGTTTTTTTAATGAACTAGAAAAACGCTTTGGTGCGAAAGTAACGGAATTTTCTGTTGCCTATGTATTGGCTCATGAACAAGGACATCATATCCAAACTTTACTTGGAACAACTCAAAAAGTAAATGAATTGAGACGCAGCGGTAAATATTCTGAAGCGCAAATGAATAGGATTTCTGTGGCGACAGAACTTCAAGCTGATTTCTACGCTGGACTTTGGGCTAGAAAAACAGATAATAGAGCGCATATATTAGAACCTGGTGATATCCAAAGTGCCATAGATGCTGCTGCTGCGGTAGGGGATGACAATATCCAAAAGCGCGGTCAAGGCTATGTGAATCAAGAAGCCTTTACCCATGGTAGTTCAGCACAAAGAAAAGAGTGGTTTTTAAAAGGCTATGAAACAGGCGACATCCGCCAAGGTAATACTTTTGATGCGTTGTTGAAGTAATTATATCTTTATTAAAAATTTAATGCCCAGCCTTGAAAAAGAGGCTGGGTCTTTTTAGTTGAGCATGGCTTTAATTTCCCTTAAAATATCTTCTAAACCATTGAGTTTTATTTCGTAGATGGTTGCCAGTTGCATGCCTAGTTTACCTTTGGGGAATCCTCCCTGTCTTAGAAACCATTCTAGATAGGCAATAGGTAAATCGACTAAAATGAAATCTTTATATTTCCCAAAAGGCATTTTGGTTTTACAAATTTCTTTTAAAATCTCTGGATTGATACTAGGTTGTTCCATTAAGCATCTTTTGGGTCAATAATTAAGTCTGTATCATCTCTGTCTTCCTCAGGTTGGTCGGTGAGTACCAATTCTGGAGTTGGATTATCGGTAAACTCGTCTTGGTAAACTTGTATCAATAACAAGGTAACGGATACTAAAATAGGTCCAAATACTAAGCCCATAAATCCAAATAAATTCATACCCAAGATAATTCCAAATACGGTATTGAGTGGGTGGATGTCTTCTAGTTTTTTTAGTAAAGTAAACCTTAAAACATTATCGGTTAACCCCACTAAAATTACACAATATAGAAATATACCAATCCCCGAAACTACATCGCCCTCTGCCGCCATAAATAGCGCAACGGGAATAAAGATAATAGACGCCCCAACGATAGGAATCATAGAACAAACCGCAGTTAATGCAAATAATAATATCGGGCTTGGTGCCCCAAAGATATAATATCCAATCAGTGCTACAATCCCTTGTCCTAAGGCAACCACAGGAATCCCAATAGCATTGGCAATAATCATTTTTCTAATTTTATCCGCAATAAGGTTGATATTGGTTCTTTTAAGTGGTGCCGCTTTTACTAGAATTCTTTCAAAAACCCTAGGATTAATGAGCATGAAATATAAAATAAAATAAGCAGAACTTACAACGGTAACGGTATTAAAGGTACTGCTAACCGCTGTTGTAGATATAGTCCCTGCGAGCTCTTTCACCTTATCCAGATTATCTTGACTTAGTATATCAAAGCCCACTTTGTCTAAAATATATTGGTGTATTTTGTCTAAGAAATCATTAAACTTTGCCATATAGTTCTTAGCATGCCCCAGTTTTTCTATCACCATATCTACTAAAAAATACATTGGCAAAATCAGTATCAAAATCGTAGAAAGCATAATGGTGAGAGCGGAGAGCCACGGTTTCCATTTTTTCTTTTCTATGAGATAAAGATTATATTTTCTAGAAATTACATAGAGTGTAATTGCGCCTAACAAAGATGGAATAAACATAGCTAAGTTGTAGGCGATCAGTAGAAATAATATTAGGATAATTAAAATCAGGGCAATTTGCTTGATTTTAACATTGCTTATGGCATCGTTATTCATAGGATTGTAAATTTATTATCAACAAAGATAGTTTTTTAATAGTGAAAATAAAAGACCTTTTTTTGAAATAAAAAGGTCTTCAATCTGGATAGGAATTGCTAGCTACATCCCTAGATTGGTGCGTACGCGTTTGAGTGTTTCATGGGCGATGCGTCTTGTTTTTTCTGCCCCAACTTGTAGTTTTTCTTCAAGCTCCTCTAGGTTGTTCATATAGTAATTGTACAGTTCGCGTTCTTTTGCAAATTTTTCTAAAATTAGGCTAAGCAGTTCCGTTTTTGCATGACCATAGCCAAAGTTACCCGCCAGATATTTTGCTCTTAACGCCTCGGTTTGTTCAGGGCTAGCAATCAATTCGTAGATGGCAAATACTTTGTCGGTTTCTGGGTCTTTAGGCTCTTCTAAAGTTTTAGAATCCGTTTCTATTGACATCACTTGTTTTTTTAATTGCTTTTCTGGTAAGAAAATATTGATGATGTTTCCTCTAGATTTAGACATTTTATTACCATCAGTACCTGGTACATATTTAGTGTTTTCTTGTAATTCTGCCTGTGGCAATACAAAAGTTTCCCCCATTTGGTGATTAAACCTAGATCCCATATCTCTTGCCATTTCTAGATGTTGAAGTTGGTCTTTACCCACGGGAACAATTTCAGCATCGTAGAGAAGGATATCTGCTGCCATCAATACGGGATAAGTAAACAATCCCGCGTTGACATCTTCTAATCTATCGGCTTTATCTTTAAAAGAGTGGGCAAGTGTTAATCTTTGGTAAGGAAAAAAACACGATAAATACCAAGAGAGTTCGCAGACTTCTGGAATATCGCTTTGGCGGTAGAAATAAGTTTTTTCTGTATCTAGTCCACAGGCGAGCCAAGCCGCTGCAATTTCGTAAGTATTTTGTTTTAGTGTAGCAGCATCTTTAATTTGAGTTAAAGAATGCAGGTTGGCAATAAACAAAAAAGATTCGTTATCCGAAGATTTAGACAATTCTATGGCGGGAATAATAGCACCTAGTAAATTTCCTAAGTGTGGCGTTCCTGTCGCCTGTATCCCTGTAAGTATTCTTGACATTATATTTTATTTTTTACAAATGCAAAATTAATCATTTTATAGGTTAAAGATAATCTTTTACCTCAGAAAGCGTTTTAATATTGATGATACCCGTCTCTGAAAATCCTTCGTCGAACACATCAAAAAATAGAACGGGTAAGCCAAAATCTCTAGCGCCCAAGGCATCGGCAATCCAATCATCCCCAATAAAATAAGTGTTTTGCTCTTCGGCATGGGCTTTATTTAAAGCAAATTGAAAAATTTCCGGGTGAGGTTTTCTTAGCCCAATTTCATCGGCACTGGTTACAGTTTCAAAATAATGTTCTATTTTACTCCCCGTTAATTTTCTTCGGGTTACTTCTTGGAAACCGTTGGATAGAATGTGTAAGGTGTAGCCTTTGTCTTTTAAGTAATTTAAAAGTGGCACAGTGCCTTCTACCAGTTCGTTATACTCTATAATTTCATCTAAAAATTGATGTTCAAAAGTTTGAGCCAGTTCAAAATCATCAAGCCCAAAGTGTAGAAATACATCATAAAAGCGATGCTTTCTCAGTGTGTCTTTATCAATAATGCCATCTCTGATTTTTGCCCATAAATCTTCGTTGATGGTATGGTATACACTATGATATTCCTCAAAGCTGATAGAAAGTTTATCTTGTATATTGTACTCAGAGAATAACTTTTGTAAAGTGAGCTGAGCATTTTTACGATGGTCCCAAAGGGTATTGTCTAAATCAAAAAAAATGTGCCTAATTTTCATAAGGCACAAAGTTAGTTAATTTTTTGAGAGTACGAAGACTCCATTTTCAGAATTAAAAACCGTCAACGATTTTGAAAAATCTAACAAAAACTTAACCGTTGATGGTTTTGGAAGTAATACTTGATAGGCTCTAGAGTAAATGTTTTTCATCGGCTTTATTATTTGTTTTTTTGATAACGAAATAATAGCCTAAATATTATATTTATCGGGTTAAAATTATTTGATGTTCCTCCATAATTTTTCTTAAATTTAGAACCGCATACCTAACCCTGCCAAGCGTTGTATTAATACTAGAATCGGTTTGTTCAGCAATTTCTTTAAAACTTAAACCATCAAAAAATCTTAGTTTAATGACTTCTCTTTGATTTTCTGGAAGCAACTGAATCATCTGGGTAAGAGATTCGTTAATTTGTAATGAAACCATTTGTTCTTCTATGTTTTCGGAAGGTTCACAAAGGGTGTCAAAGATAGAAAACTCATCATCGAAGGTAGTTTCAGAAATGTGCTGCCGTTTAGATGTTATTCTATAATGGTCTATGATAAGGTTGCGGGCAATTCTTTTAGCCCAAAGGATAAATTTACCTTCGTCTTTATAAGCGCCAGATTTTAATTTGATGATGATTTTCATAAAGGTATCTTGGAAGATATCATTGGCTATATGCTCATCATAAACTTTATAAAAAATAAAAGTAAATAAATCTTTTTGGTGTTTTTCTATAAGTTGGGCAAGTGCGGATTCGCTGCCTTGCTGGTAAGATTGTATCAGTGTGCTATCGCATAAAACTTTCATAACTTTACAGTTTAACTCGTTAGTGCCTTATAATGGATAGGGCAATTTGGATTTTTAATAATAGTTAAAAGAGTAAAGTTTTATCTATAGTTTTGGTTTTATGATGCTACAAATATAAGATTTATTTTGAAAGAATTAAGAAAAATTAACATTTTATTGGTATTGATGTTTTAAAATCATTTGATAATGGTATTGGAATCCCTCAAAAAACCTTAATTTTGCATAAAGATTGATAATCTATGAGCCAAACCTTTACTGATAAACAAATTAATATTCTAGATGCTGCGGAAGTTCTGATTGCTGAAAAAGGCTACGATGCTACTTCTATGCGGGAAATTGCTAAACTAGCCCAAGTGAATGTGGCGATGATTTCTTATTACTTCGGTTCTAAAGAAAAAATGATGGCGGCATTGTATCAATATCGCGTAGAAAAAACGAGAGAGGTATTTAGCGTGTTTACATTGACCATATCTAAGGCAAGCCCTACCACACAAATTTCGGAAATGGTTGCTTTTGTAGTGAAACATATTCTGAAATTTAGTTATTTTCATGGGTTTGTCACACAAGAAATGCAGTTTAATCCAAACCTTGCGTTTTTCTTAAAGGATTTTTATGATTTGTGTATCCATAGGCTAGATGACGCCATAAAAAAAGGTATCGTAACGGGCGAATTTACCAAACTGGCAAAAGCGGAGGAAATCCTATCCAGTCTTATAGGTACCATAGTCTTTACCATAAGAAACCAATTTTTTTATAAAGATTATTTGCCAAAGGGAAAATCCTATTTGCCCGCCTTAGAAAAAAAACTGAATCTCTATTTAAAAGATATGATTTTTTCGCTTCTAGGTCATCAGCAAAAGTGATTGGATTATTGTCCTAAATAATAAAGCCCTTTTAAGGTATGCAATCGATCAGCGATATGGATTTTATTGGTTAGTGGTTTGTAGACATGGGATACGCCACCCGTGGCAATCACGAAACAATCGTCTTTTACTTCTTCATTAATTCTGTCAATAAACCCTTCTACCATACCGAGATAGCCATAGACCATACCGCTCTGCATACAAGTAACGGTATCTAAACCCAATACAGATTTTGGTTTTACCAATTCTATTTCTGGCAGTTGTGCCGTTTGTCCTACGAGAGAATTAAGTGCGGTGATAATCCCTGGAGCAATAATGACGCCTAAGGTTTCCCCCGTTTCGGAAAGGCAACTTGCCGTTAAGGCTGTGCCAAAATCTAGAATGATTTTTTTTCTTTCGGGATAAAGATGGTGTGCTGCCACTAGATTCGCATAGATGTCAGTTCCCATTTGTTTAGATTTAGGATTAACTTCCGAAGGAGTATTGCGGTCGACTAAAATTGGTTTTTGTTGGTGGATTTTTTCAATAGCTCTGGCAATATCGTGGGTCATCTGTGGTACTACCGAGCCGATAATAATTTTAGAAATATCCTCTACCTTAATATTGTAAGATTGATACATCATTTTAAACTGAACAAAAAGTTCGTCTTTGGTTCGGTAGGGTTTGGTATTGATAACCCAAGAAACGCTACAATGGTCTTGTTCAAAAAGTCCAAAACGAATGTTTGTATTTCCAATATTAATGACGATAGATTTCATCGCGTGTGTTTTATTTTACTTCTAAGAAATTATTACTTAAATCCACATCGGCTAATCGCTGAGAAAAATCTATCCCTAATGCAGCCAATTGACTTTTAGCATAAGGAATTTCAAAACTATATTCTTTAGATGTCCAACACCAGTAAGGCAGCGTGGTAAAACTTCCAAAATAATCTGAAGTTTTAGGGCTTCTCATCATATTGAGTGGAATATGATAAGTGATGATTTGTTTGTCCTTGGTTAATACACCAAAATCAATAGGCATAGGCACTTCCCCTTTATTTTCTAATGTAATGGTGGTAGAGCTTTCGTTGTATTTTACATTTTTAATGGCATAGTCTATGGTTTTAGTGGTATTAATCCAATAGTGCTGAAACCATTTTAAATCCATACCCGAAACTTTTTGTGCGATATGTAAGAAATCTCTATCAGATGGGTGTTTTAGCGCCCATTCATCATAATAAGTTCTAAGGGTGCTTTGTAGGGCTTCTTGCCCCATAATATAACCGAGTTCTACCAAATAAAGTTCCCCTTTAGTATAAGAGGCTACGGAATACGCCGAGGCATCATCGTGGTGGTCACCTAGCCAGCTGGCAGGCTCTTCTTTATCTGTTTTTACAAATTTTCTATAACTATCCAATACGCCTACAAAAGGATTAGGCAATGGATTCTGAATTGGAAAGAGTTGGTACATTACAAAGTCTTCGGCATAGCTGGTAAAACCTTCGTCTAGCCATGGTTTCATGCTCTCATTGGTAGCGAGCATTTGCTGGTACCATGAGTGTCCACCCTCGTGTGCCATTAGTCCAATGAGTCTTTCTAGGCTTTTATGTTCGCCTAGAATCATCGTACACATGCCATATTCCATACCGCCATCACCCCCTTGGATAAAGGCATAGCTAGGGTATACATAGCGTCCGAAATTGGCATTCATCAGTTGGTAGAATTTAGTTATATACGGTTGGGCTTCACTCCAGTATTGAGTTTTATCGGATTTTTGGTATACAAAATAAACTTTTGGTCCATCTGGCACCGTAAATTGCTCTACGCTATAATCTGGGTCTGCTGCCCAAGCAAAATCTAAGATATTTTTAGCGATCCAGTGCCAAGTTACTTTTCCTTCGCTATTAGGTGTTATGTTAGGATCGGCGGTGTAGCCTTTCACTTGATTTGGGTTTTCCAAAGTTCCTCCTGCACCTATCACATAATTGGCATCTATGGCGATATTAACTTCGTAATCGGAAAAAGGGGCGTGAAATTCTCTGCCCACATAGTCAAAAGTCGCCCAACCATCGTAGTCGTATTCTGCAATTTTTGGATACCATTGCGTCATAGTCATTTCTATACCTTCGCGATTTTGGCGACCTGCTCTACGGATTTGATATGGGATATTGGCGTCCCATTCCATTGTGAAAGTGGTTTTGCTATTAGGTTTTAATGGCTGGTCTAGGTAAACTTTCATGACCGTTTCTTGGATTTCAAACTTAAGGTCTTTGCCATTTTGTTTAATCCAGTGGATGTTTTGAGCGCCTTCTTCACCTTTTGGAATAGTGGCTAACCTTGAGACTAACTGCCCTGCTTTGTTTTTGTCGGCTAATCTTTTATCGGCGTGGTTACCCTGATTTTGAACCCTTTGGTCCATTAAGGAATTGGGTTTAAATGCGTTCCAATATAGGTTGAAATAGACTACCTTTAACTCGTCTGGGGAATTATTAGTGTAGGTTAAGGTTTGCTTACCGTTATAAGCATAGTGTTGTGCATCTACATCAATATCCATTTTATAAGCGGCGTGTTGCTGATAGTATTTGCCTTTTTGAGCAAACAATAAAGTGGAATAACTGATGATAAATAAAATGAAGAATCGTTTCATTGTAAAAATATTTTATGACTAAATATAATGAATTTAATTTTTTGGTTTAATGTTAAGGAGTTATTGGGTTTCTTACCATTTCCGTATGCGGGAGTTGGTCTTCTAGATATTTTTTATCCGTTTCTATAAAACCGTAAGTTTGGTAAAAAGGGATAAGGTAGTCCTGAGCGGAAATTCTAATTTGGTTGGTACCCAATCGGTTTTCTATACACTCTACGGCGTAGGCTACCAACTGTTTGCCAATTCCTTTACCTCTGGCTTTTGAAGTCGTTAATACCCTTCCGATAGAGGCTTCAGCATATTTAATACCTTTAGGAAATAAGCGGGCGTAGGCTAGAATATCGCCATTTTGTTCTGCCCAAAGATGTAGCGCCACTTGGTCGGTATTATCCGCATCGAGATAGTAGACTTTTTGTTCTATAAGGAATACTTCTTGCCTTGCCACCATAATTTTATAAAGTTGTGTGGTGGTAAGGTCTTCAAAAGTGCTGATATGCCAAATGATTTTATCCATCAAAACGAACTTTGTTTTCTACTAACATTTGATTGGTTTGGTCTATATAGTCTAGAAGTTCCTCAGTGCCTCTTTTTTTCTCTGCGGAGGTCATAAACATTTTTGGGGTTTGTTCCCAAGTTTCCAATAGTTTATCGGTGTATATATTCTGGTTTTTTAGAGCCGCATTGGGTTTTAGTTTATCCTCTTTCGTGAATACGATAGAAAAAGGAACGCCACTTTCGCCACACCATTGCATAAATTCTAAATCTATTTTTTGAGGCGTGTGTCTGGCATCTACCAAAACAAAAAGATTAACCAAATTTTTTCGATTGAGGATATAGTTGGTAATTAGTTTTTCAAAATCTTTTCGGATAGATTTTGAGACTTTAGCATAACCATAGCCGGGTAAGTCGGTAAGGTACCACTGGTCATTAACCAAAAAATGGTTGATGAGTTGTGTTTTCCCAGGGGTTTGAGAGGTTTTAGCCAACCCTTTATGATTGGTCAAGGCATTGATGAGAGATGATTTGCCTACATTAGACCTGCCGATAAAGGCGTACTCTGGTAAATTAGGCTCTGGACACTCTTGCCATTTTTGGCTACTTTTTATAAAGGCTACAGTTTTTATCATATCTTAAAAATATAAAAGGAAGACGGTGGCCTTCCTTAGTGTATTTTATGCTTCTACTTTTTTTAGCCAGTGGTATAGAATATCGTTGAATTCTTCTGGTTTTTCCATCATAGCGGCATGTCCACATTCGTCTATCCAATAGAGGTCAGAATTTGGAATGTGTTTGTGCATATCTTCTGCCACCTCGGGTGGGGTTACATTATCTTGTTTTCCCCAGATGATGCAGGTAGGACAAGAGATTTTTGGCAAATCTTTCAGCATATTGTGTTTGATGGCGCTTCGGGCGAGCATTACGGTTTTAATGCCCTTCATTCTATCATTTACCACATCAAATACTTCATCTACTAATTCGTCTGTGGCTACATCGGGGTTGTAGAATACCTCTTGTGTTTTTTTGCGGATATAATCTTTGTCGCCTTTTCTTGGAAAGCTATCCCCAAATGATTTTTCATAAAGTCCCGAACTTCCTGTAAGTACCAAATGTTTTACCAATTCTGGCTTTGCTAAAGTTAGGATAATACCGATATGTCCTCCCATAGAGTTCCCAGTTAAAGTGACAGGCTCCCCGCCCAGTTCTTGCTGAATGAATTTGGCTACAAATTTAGAAATAGCCGTAAGGTTGGTGTTCAGAATAGGCAAATCATAAACGGGTAACACGGGCGCCAATACTCTATAACCTCTCTGTGAGAAATAGGAGATGGTGTCATCAAAATTACTCAAGCCACCCATAAGTCCATGAAGTAGGACGATTGGATGTCCTTCCCCTTCTTCGATGTAACTGAATTTCTTTTCTTTTTTAGTTTTAAATATCATAAAAACATTACTAAACCTCGCAAAAATACAAATTATAGATTAAACCGACCTACTAAACTGCCTTTTTTCTTACTGGTATATAAAAAATTTGCTGATATTCATAAGGTTTAGGGACTAATTGAAATGGGTTTTAAGTTTGTATTTGGATAATCAATGAGTTAGAGATTTTTAAAAACTTATCCACAAAGTGGTAAAAAGTGGTAATTTTTGGAAAATATTATATAATTTTGTACCAGGTGAATTATTTTTTTGAAACATATGAGTGTAAGATAGATAGCAAAGGGCGAATGAAATTGCCTGTCGCTTTAGCGAAACATCTATCCACATTGCAAGGCGAATACCTTGTGGTGAAGCGTTCTGTGTTTCAAAATTGCCTAGAAGTGTACCCGCAACAACCGTGGCAAAAACTTATGGAAAAACTCAGCCGTATCAATCGTTTTAAAAAGAAAAATACGGATTTTATTAGGTTATTTACAGCAGGTGTGAAGACGGTAGAAACGGATAAAGTAGGTCGGATTTTAATTCCTAAAGATTTAAAATCTTTTGCAGGTTTGCAGTCGGATATCGTGATTTCTGGAGCAGGGGAATATTTTGAAATTTGGGATAAAGCCCAATACGAAGATAATATTCGCTATAATGAAAAAGATTTTGCCGAGCGTGCAGAAGAAATTATGGGGAATATAGAGGATTTTGATTTTTAAAAAATAGATAGCAGTGTATCATCAGCCAGTATTATTAAAGGAAAGTGTGGAAACGCTCGTTACTAATAGTAGCGGGATATATGTAGATTGTACCTTTGGGGGTGGTGGGCATTCTCGCGAGATTGTATCTCGTTTATCTGCGGAAGGTAAATTATATGCTTTCGACCAAGATTTAGACGCGATAAATAATCAGTTTGAAGACCAAAGATTTACTTTAATTAATCAAAATTTTAGGTTTTTAGAAAATTCTTTAATGCTCTACGGCGTTAATGAAGTGGATGGGGTGTTAGCGGATTTAGGTGTGTCTTCGCATCAGTTTGATGCCGCAGAGCGTGGGTTTTCGACAAGAAGTAATGCACCGCTGGATATGCGAATGAACGCCATGCAAAAACTCAATGCCCAAGAGGTGGTGAATGAGTATGAGGAGCATCAGCTGGCAGATATTTTCTATTATTATGGAGAATTGCGAGAGGCTAGGAAATTGGCTAGAGAAATTGTACATCATCGAAAAACTAAAAAAATTGAAACTACGGAAGATTTAAAGGCTTTGTTTGACTATTTGCCACCTAATAGAAGAAATAAATTTTTTGCCCAATTATTTCAAGCGATAAGAATTGAGGTAAACCAAGAGCTAGATGCTTTAAAGGATATGTTGCAGCAGGCTTACAATGTGCTAAAGCCAGGTGGGAGATTAGTAGTGATTTCTTACCATTCGTTGGAAGATAGGTTGGTAAAGCGTTTTCTAAAGAATGGGATGTTTGAAGGAGAGCCAGAGCGCGATATTTTTGGAAATTATCATAAGCCTTTTGAGTTGTTACAAACCAAGGCAATTATTCCGAGTGATGAGGAAATAGAGCAAAATTCTAGAGCACGAAGTGCTAAAATGAGAGTAGGGATTAAAAATTAAAGTTTAGGAAGAGTTAGAAATGGCGAGAAAACCAACTTATAAAAAGAAGAAACTGACCTTTGGCGATATTGTGAAGGGGAATTTTCTGAATCGTGATGAGATTAGACCGCACTATAAATACCTTCTTCTTCTCGCTGCAATGATGTGTGGTATTATTTATACCAACCATTTGGTTAATAAAAAAATAAAGAAAATCAATGCTTTAAAAGAACAAACGGAAGAATACAAATCGAGAAATGCTTATGCTCAGAGTCGATTGATTAAAATAAAATTAGAAAGTGAACTGGGAAAGGAGATGCTAAAAGATTCATTGATGCCACTAGAGAGCCACCCGCATAAACTGATTATAAAAATAGATTCTACCAATGAAAAATAATACCAACACTTTTGAGCAAAAAAGAAAAAAAATGCTGCTCTGGGGCTACGGCTTCGGGTTGGTTGCTTTAGTGATGTTTGTGGTGTTTGTGGGTAGAATTTTCGTATTGCAAAATACCAATGTAGAAGAAATAAAGGCAGATTATATCAATAGAGATTATCGCCAAGCCACCCTTAAAGCAGCACGAGGCAACCTCTATGCCGCCGATGGATCTATTCTAGCCACTACGGTGATGCGATATGATATCTATTTGGATTTCAAAACTATGCGTGATTCGCTTTACAAAAATAACATTAGTGCATTAACGGATTCTCTCGGTAAAATGTTTGGGAAACCGAGGTCTTATTTTAGAGCTAAGTTTGATAAGCAGAGAGGCTATGGAAATCAATATTATTTATTGGTAAGAGATTTGGATTTTGATGAATACGAACGCATTAAGCAGTTTCCAATATTTAATAAAGGTAAAAACAAAGGGGGCTTCATTGTGGAAAAAAGATTCCAGCGAGAGTTGGCAACAGCAAAAATAGGACGCGGAACGATTGGGGTAGATGAGGGCAATTACCACTACGGATTAGAATGGGCATTCAGCAAATACTTATCTGGTAAAGATGGGAGCCGGTTTGAGCAAAGAGTGAATGCGTCCCAATGGAAACCCATAGATTATTGGAAAATTGTAGAACCTGTAGATGGAAATGATGTATATACGACTTTAGATTTAAGGATTCAAGATATTGCCCACTCTGCGCTATCCAAACAGTTGGCAGAATTTGATGCTGAACATGGAACCGTGATTGTGATGGAAACAAATACAGGGAAAGTAAAAGCGATGGTTAATCTTAGAAAAAAAGAACCGGGCGTGTATGTGGATTCTTATAATTATGCCATAAAAGATAATTTAGAACCAGGGTCTACATTTAAGACAGTATCGTTATTGGCGGGGATGGACGATGGTTTTATAGATGAAAACACCAAAGTGAATGTAGGCAATGGCGTTTGGACTTATGCAGGACAGACCATTAGTGATGGGCATGGCGGTGGTACTTACGAAATCAGCGATGTATTGGCTAAATCTAGCAATGTAGGAACTGCGAAATTGATTACTAAATATTACGCTAAAGACCCTAAAATATTTCTAGACCATTTAAGACGATGGAAATTGTTTGATGCGATGGATATCGAATTGCCGGGAATTTCAACCCCCAAAATCGTTACACCTAAAAATCCGCGTTGGAATGCAGCAACTTTAGCATCTATTTCTTACGGCTATTCTACCAACTTTAATCTGTTGCAACTTGCCACTTTTTATAATGGGATTGCCAATAAAGGGAAAATGCTAAAACCATTATTTATAGAAAAGGTAATGAAGGATGGTAAAGTAAAATATGAAGCCCAACCAGAAGTCATGGTAGAGAAAATGGCTTCGGACAAAGCAATAGAAATGATGACCCATGCTTTAACAAAAGCTGTGGAAAAAGGGACGGCACGCAGTATCTTTACCCCAAACCTAAAAATGGCAGGAAAAACGGGAACGGCAAGGTTTGAATATTGGAAAAAAGGGACTAAAAAATACCGTGCATCGTTCGCGGGGTTTTATCCGTCGGATAATCCTAAATACACTTGTTATGTGATGATTAGCGAGCCTGATGTAACAAAAGGTTACTATGGCTCAACCGTAGCAGCGCCAGTCTTTAAGGAAATTGCAGGGAAAACTTTCCTAAAAACACCACTCAATGTAGAAAAAGCATTGTTGGTAGAGAAGAAGGTAGACCTTAAAAAGATGATGCCACATCAAGTAAAAATTAAAATTGAAAACCACCGAATGCCTAATCTTAAAAATATGATAGGCAAAAATGTGATTCCTCAATTGGAAAACTTAGGTTATAGAGTAGAATATGAGGGTGTTGGGAAAATTATAAACCAATTTCCGCAAGAAGGGACTTATATTAAAAAAGACCAAAAAATTTATTTGACACTTCAAAAATAAAAGCAGAATGAACATCAATTCTTTAATACAACATATCGGCATTATTCAGCATCAAGGTGATTTGAATACAGAAGTTTCGTCTTTGGTTTTCGATAGCCGAAAGGTAACCGATGGTGCAATGTATGTGGCAATTAAAGGCACAGTGGCAGACGGTCATCAATTTATAGCCTCTGCTATTGAGAAAGGTGCTAAAGCCATCGTATGCGAAGAGCTACCAAGTGAATTGGTAGAGGGCGTGGTGTATATTCAAGTTAAAAATTCTGCGGAAACTTTGGGGATTTTGGCATCGAACTTTTATGGCAATCCTTCGGAGCGTTTGAAATTAATTGGTGTTACAGGGACTAATGGTAAGACTTCAGTGTCTACACTTTTGTTTGATGTGTTTAAATTATTGGGCTACCCTTCCGCTTTAATTTCTACGGTAGAATATAGAATTGGCGATACCGTTTTGCCATCTACACATACCACACCAGATGTGGTAACTTTAAATAAAATTCTTGCTCAGGCGGTAGAAGAAGGTTGTGAATATGCTTTTATGGAAGTGTCTTCACATGGCATTCATCAAGGAAGAATTAATGGACTAAATTTTTCGGTGGCAGGATTTACCAATATCACGCACGACCATCTGGATTATCATAAAACCTTTTTGGATTATCTCAATACTAAAAAATTATTTTTTGACCATTTACCCGCATCAGCAACGGCGATTACCAATATAGATGATAAAAACGGGATGGTGATGCTTCAAAATACCAAAGCGACTAAAAAATCCTACGCTATGAAAACCATGGCAGACTATCATGGTAGGCTATTGGAGGCTGATTTTAATGGCATGTTGCTTAATTTTAATGGTCATGAATTTTGGACTACGCTTACAGGAAAGTTTAATGTCTATAACTTATTATTGGTATTTGCAATAACCCAAGAACTTGGTTTTGATGAGGTGGAAGTACTCCAAGCCATGTCGAAACTTCAGCGTGTTAATGGGCGATTTGAAACTTTAAAATCCGATGGTGGTATTTTCTTTATTGTAGATTATGCCCATACGCCAGATGCGTTGGCTAATACCTTAGATGCCATTAATGAAATTAGAACAAAAAATGAACGCCTGATTACCGTGTTTGGTTGTGGTGGGGATAGAGATACAGAAAAACGCCCAGAAATGGGAAAAATAGCCACCCAAAAATCCACCTTGTCTATCATTACTTCGGATAATCCACGCACGGAAGACCCACAGCAAATCATCAAAGGCATAGAAGCGGGTATAGAACCCCAGCATTATAGCAAATATACCGTAGTGCCAGACCGAAAGGAAGCGATAAAAATGGCGATAAAATTTGCAGAACCCAAAGATATTGTCCTAGTGGCAGGAAAAGGACACGAAACCTATCAAGATATTAATGGGAAAAAGCATCATTTTGATGATAAAGAAACGATTGTAGAACTCTATAAAGCCATGTCTAAATAAAAAAAGAAACTTATGTTGTACTACCTATACGAATACCTTACCGCGAATAATATTCATATTCCAGGGCTTAATCTTTTTAAATATATTTCTTTTCGCGCTGCCATGGCGGTGCTTAGTTCATTGATTATCGCCGTGGCGTATGGTAAACGAATCATCAACCTATTGCGAAGAAAGCAAATGGGAGAATTGGTAAGAGATTTGGGCCTAGACGGACAGAAACAAAAGGAAGGTACACCAACGATGGGGGGCTTAATTATCATTATAGCAACGCTGATTCCCGTATTGTTATTTACTAAAATTACTAATGTTTACATCGTTCTGTTGATTGTTTCGGTTGTATGGATGGGCGTAATTGGTTTTATTGATGATTATTTGAAGAAAATTAAAAAAAATAAAGACGGACTAAGTGGTAAATTTAAAGTCATTGGTCAGGTTGGTCTGGGATTAATTGTGGGCGTCACAATGTATTTTCATCCTGATATTACGGTTAAAAGAAAATATGCCGATGCGGGCGTGGTGAATCGAAACAATGTGGAACAAAACTTTATGCCAGAGGAAAAAATTACTGTGTCCACTGTACCTATGATTAAAAATAACGAGTTCGATTATAGCGGTATTCTATTTTGGATGAACGAAAAAGATGCCCACGAATGGGCTTGGGTTGTCTTCATCCCAGTGGTGATTTTTATCGTCACAGCCGTGTCCAACGGTGCTAATATTACTGATGGAATAGATGGCTTAGCAGCGGGAACGAGTGTAATTATTCTTCTTGCGTTAGCCTTTTTTGCCTATGTGTCGGGGAATATTATTTTTGCTGATTATCTCAATATTATGTTCCTACCGAATATGGGGGAAACCACCATTTTTGCCGTCGCCATGGTAGGTGCGGTTATTGGATTTTTCTGGTACAATACCTATCCTGCCCAAGTATTTATGGGGGATACAGGAAGTTTAATGTTGGGTGGTGTCATTGCAGTACTGGCGATTATTCTAAGAAAAGAATTGTTAATCCCCGTGCTGTGTGGTATTTTCTTAATTGAAAATATTTCGGTGATGCTTCAGGTGTCTGTATTCAAATATAGGAAGAAAAAATATGGGTTAGAATATGCCCAAAATAACCGATTATTCAAAATGTCGCCTCTGCATCATCATTATCAGAAAAGTGGATACCACGAGAGTAAGATTGTGAATCGAATGATTATTATAGGGGTGATATTAGCAATTATTTGTTTAATTACATTGAAAATCAGATAGTCGTCCGATAATTTATAAACTTTACATTATGAAAGTAGTCGTATTAGGTGCAGGAGAAAGTGGATTTGGAGCGGCATACCTTGCTAAAAAGAAGGGTATGGAAGTTCTGGTGTCCGATAAAAATAAAATCAAACCAGAATACAAGCAATTGCTGATAGAACACGATATAGAATTTGAAGAAGGGCAACATACCGAATCGCGTATCTTGAATGCCGATTGGGTGGTGAAGTCGCCTGGGATTCCTAAAAAAGCAGATATCGTAATCAAGGTAAAAGCAGAAGGCATCCGTTTATCTTCGGAAATAGAGTTCGCTTCAGAATTTACCGATGCTAAAATTATTGCCATCACGGGGAGTAATGGGAAAACTACAACCACTTCGCTCATCTATCATATCCTTAAAAATAATGGCATGAATGTGGGCTTAGGAGGAAATATTGGTAAAAGTTTTGCCAAGCAAGTAGCCGATGAAAATCACGACTATTATGTTCTGGAAGTCAGTTCGTTTCAATTAGATGATATTCAGAATTTTAGACCCTATATTTCTCTGTTGCTGAATCTTAGCAAAGACCATTTAGACCAGTACAACTATAATTATGAGGAATATGCCCTTGCGAAGTTTAGAATTGCAGAAAACCAAACACAAGACAACTTTTTCATCTATAATAAAGATGATGAAATGAGCCAAAAGATTTTGCAAGAGCTGGATTTTAGTGTAAGCAAAATTCCGTTCTCTCTTAGAGAAAAATTGGACAAAGGAGGCTATATTGACGATGATAAATTAGTGGTTAATTTAGACCATTATTTTGCTATGGAGCTGAAAGAGCTTTCCCTGATTGGTAACCATAATGTGGCGAATAGTCTAGCGGCATCTATCGCAGGGAAAATATTAAACATTAGTGATGAAAATATTAGAGCATCATTAATGACTTTTGAGGCGGTAGACCATCGACTTCAAGAAATTGCGGTACTTAATGATGTGAAATTCATTAATGATAGTAAAGCTACCAATGTTAATGCCACTTACTACGCGTTGGAAAGTATGCAGCAACCCACCATTTGGATTGTAGGAGGCGTGGACAAAGGAAATGATTATTCAGAAATAGAGCATTTGGTTAAGAAAAAAGTAAAAGCCATTATTTGTTTGGGCTTAGATAATGATAAAATCATAGAATATTTCCGAGATAAAATAGAATTGATTTACGATACCAGCAGTATGGCAGATGCTATAAAAATTGCTAAATCCATTGCTACTGATGGCGATGCGGTATTATTATCCCCATGCTGTGCGAGTTTTGATTTGTTTAAAAACTATGAAGACCGTGGCGAGCAGTTTAAAATGGAAACTTTAAAATCTAATTAAGATGGAAGTGTCAGCAGATAGAAAAATAGAACTGTTTAAAGGTGACCGTGTATTGTGGATTACCATTATCGTGATATCGGTGATGTCCATTTTACCAGTTTACTCGGCGAGTTCCAATCTAGAGCATATTGTAAATGCGGGTTCTACCACACTGCACACCGTAAAACATATGTTGTTTATACTTTTGGGATTGGCGCTGATGAGGTTTATCGGTGCCGTCAAATACGAATATATAGGTAAACTTAGTATATTTCTACTAGGTTTTTCGGTGGTGTTGTTATTCATTACAATGTTTACGGGACAAACCATTCAAGGAGCGAGTGCCTCTAGATGGCTAAAAATTCCGGGGACAGGTTTTTCGTTTCAGCCATCATCAGTAGCGTATTTGATGTTGGTGATTTACCTTTGTCGCTATTTGACTAAAAAAATCCAACGCGAGCGCTTACCAATTGAAAATATCATCTATATTTTTGGACCAATATTACTGGTGTTTTTATTAGTGGCTAAGGACAATGGGTCTACGGCATTGATGATTTTATTTACTTCTATTTGTGTGTTGATTTTAGGACAACTCAATTGGAAATATATTGCAGGGTTTATCAGTATTTCTTTTATTACCTCAGCGTTGTTTTTGCTTATCGCCCTCAATACCGATTTAATTAAAGACAACCGTGTAAACACTTGGTGGAGTAGGATAGAATCCTTTGTTAATAGCAAATCCAAAAGTGAACTTAGTGAAACGGAACTTCAAGAAGTTAAAGAAAAAAATTACCAAGTATTACATGCCAAAGCAGCGATAGTACATGGCGGAATTGCAGGCGTAGGACCAGGTAAAAGTGTACTTAAAAGAAGTTTACCCCAATCGGCATCTGATTTTATTTTTGCAATTATCATCGAGGAATATGGATTGATAGGTGCGTCGTTGCTTATTGCGATGTATTTTATCATGATTATTCGGATTCTTATCATAGCAAGTAAAACACGGCCATTTTTTGGAGCGTTGCTGGTGATTTCTTTAGGGTTGATGATTTTCATTCAGCTTTCGGCAAATATTATGGTCGCCCTTAATCTGATACCCGTTACGGGGCAGCCTTTGCCTTTAATCAGTTATGGAGGAACTTCAATGTTAGTTACTTATGCCCAATTGGGTTTAATTTTAAATATCAGCTCTAGAATCCCCATTTACGATGAAGAAGGCATTGGCAAAAAACAAAGTATAGAGGAAATTAATGATATTGCTTAATATAAAAATAACTACGCATGGAACAGCATCAACATAACACTTTCGCACCACGCATTTTGATGAGTGGCGGGGGAACTGGTGGGCATATTTTCCCTGCGATTGCCATTGCCCAAGAAATTAAAAAAAGATACCCTAAGGCTGAGTTTTTATTCATTGGTGCATTAGGTAAAATGGAAATGGAAAAAGTACCGCAGGCGGGATTTAAAATTGAAGGATTGAACATTGCAGGGTTTGATAGAAGTAGCCTTATCAAGAATTTGGGATTGCCTTTTAAACTGGTGTCTAGTCTTTGGAAGGCAAGAAAAATGATTAAAGCATTTAACCCCGATGTTGCCATAGGAACAGGCGGTTTTGCGAGTGGTCCCGCATTATTTGTTGCATCTATGCTGGGTGTTCCCATTATGGTTCAAGAGCAAAACTCATTACCTGGGAAAACCAATCAGTTTTTAGCGAAGAAGGCAAAAGCGGTATTTACGGCATATCCTGATATGGCATCTTACTTTGATGGTACGGACACTTTATTTTTAGGAAACCCTATCCGAGAAAACATTATTACAGATAATATAGATACTAAAGTTGCCAAACAGCAATTAGGATTAAACCAAGAAAAATTAACGGTTTTATCCGTGGGTGGGTCGTTAGGTTCTAGAACTTTGAATAATGCTTGGAAAAAACACGCCACCGAACTTTTGGATAGAGATATTCAATTGATTTGGCAAACGGGTAAAACGGATTATCAAGCCATTATTAACAGTGAACTAGGGCAATCTTTAGCACAAGATAAAGGCATACAAATTAAAGAATTCATCTCGGATATGAGTTTGGCGTATGCGGCGGCAGATATCATTGTATCTAGAGCGGGGGCAATTGCCGTATCCGAATTAGCCGTAGTGGGAAAACCCATTGTATTGGTGCCATTCCCTTTTGCTGCGGAAGACCATCAAACGAAAAACGCCCAAGCTTTAGTGGAAAAAAATGCAGCCCGAATGGTAAAGGATAGCGAGATGGAAGATAAATTTTGGGCTACACTAATGGAAATTTGTACACAACCCGAATTAAGGGCAACGCTATCGCAGAATCTTTTATCTTTTGCAAAACCCAAGGCGACGCAAGCCATTGTGGATGAAATTGAAACTCGAATATTAAAACCTTTGAACCAATAGACTATGGATACGCATCATTTAAAAAGTATTAAGGATAAAGACACATTCTATTTTATAGGTATTGGCGGTATTGGTATGTCGGCATTGGCAAGGTATTTTCATTCGATTGGGAAAACTGTATTAGGTTATGATAAAACACCCACTAAGCTTACCCAAGCACTTGAAAAAGAAGGAATAGATATTAGTTTTGAAGATAAAGTAGACGATACGATACACCAACTCAATCCTGATGATACTTTGGTGGTCTATACCCCAGCGATAAAGTCGCTAGGGATTTTAGATTATTTCCAAAAGCATGGGTTTGAAGTTTTAAAACGCGCAAAAGTTCTAGGGGTAATCACCGAGCATACTCAATGTCTAGCAGTTGCTGGGACACATGGTAAAACCACTACTTCTAGTTTATTGGCGCATTTATGCCGCGAAGCCGATTTGCCTTTTTCGGCATTTTTGGGTGGAATAGCAGAGAATTTCGGGTCTAATTTTTTATTTAATGGGGATACTTACGCGGTGGTAGAAGCCGATGAGTACGATAGAAGTTTTCTTAATTTATCGCCAGATTATGCCATCATTACCTCTACCGATGCCGACCATTTGGATATTTATGGGGATAAGGCAACAATACAGCAAGGGTTTCAGGATTTTGCCGATTTAGTGCCTCATGAAAAGCATTTATTTGTGAGAAAAGGGATTCAATTAAATCAAAATGCTACCACTTACGCTGTGAATGAAGAGGCAGATTATTATTCTGATAATTTAAAACTAAACGGTGACCAAATTACATTTGATTTTCATACGCCAAACCATGAGGTACAGTCATGTTCTTGGGGGATACCGGGAATTCATAATGTTGAAAATGCCACGGCAGCTATGGCGGTACTTCATCAGTTAGGAGTAGATTTATCGGTAATTGTAAAGGGACTTCAAACTTTTAAGGGGATTAAAAGACGCTATACAAAGCACCAGTTTGATAATGGTAAAATTTATATTGATGATTATGCCCATCATCCCACAGAGCTCAATGCCGTTATAGGGTCGATAAGAAATTTCTATCCAGATAAAAAATTATTGGTAGTTTTTCAGCCGCATTTGTTCAGTAGAACGAGAGATTTTGCTGATGATTTTGCGAAAAGCTTATCCCAAGCCAACGAATTATTGCTGCTAGACATCTACCCAGCCCGCGAATTGCAATCTAATTTTGAAGGGGTTACATCCAAATGGTTATTGGACAAGGTTGAACTTAAAGATAAAGCGGTGGCTAGTTTGGATGAGGCTTTAGACCTTATAAAAACTAAAAATTTCGATATTTTGCTTACCGTAGGGGCGGGGAATATTGATACCTTGTATGATGATTTGGTAGCATATGTGGACAGTATAAAATGAAAGGAATGAAAAATAAATACAGAATATTAAAAATTGCGGTGACGCTGGTGATATTAGCGTTTCTATTAAATTTTTCGTTGAAGCGATTTAATGAAATGGCTATGCCGCCAATTGATATTCGTATGCTGCAAGGCGCTACACCAGTTTATTTTGTAGATGAAAAAGATATTGTGAAATTGGTCAATCAAGCTAACCCGACCAATAAAGTAGGCGATATAGATATCCCTAAACTAGAGCGAAGTATCAAAGCGCTAGAGGCGGTGGATAGTGCTAATGTATATCTAAGTCTAGATGGGATTTTACACTTGGATATTAAACAAAGAATACCTATCTTTAGACTTCATAAAGGAAATAAAAGTTGGTATGTAGATGAGCAAGGCGTGGCGTTTCCTACACAGAGTAATTTTGCTTATCCTTGTATGCTGGTATCTGGGAATATCCCTAAAGAAGACTATCCCCAATTGATTAATTTAATCAAGACCATTAATCAAGATAGTTTTAGTAAACAATTTTTTATAGGGATTTCTAAGTATAAGAATGATTATAATTTGGTGACCGACAATGGTAATTATAAAGTGGAAATAGGCGATTTAGACCATATTGATTTTAAAATCAAAGGCTTTAAAACTTTTGTAGAGAAGTATTTGGTGTACCAATCGCCAGAGAAGTATTCTAAAATATCCGTAAAATACGATAATCAAATTGTAACCACTTTGAATCCAAGGTACAAGGAGCAAAAAGAAACAACAGAAAATTAGTAGAACAAAGTAAATATAAATCAATGAAAAGTCAAGATTTCTCAGTAGGCTTAGATATAGGAACCACCAAAATTGTGGCCATAGTAGGGCGACACAATAGGTTCGGTAAAATTGAGGTTATGGGTGTAGGTGTGGCACCGAGCCTCGGCGTGCATAATGGTATTGTTAATAATATCTCACTTACCATAGACTCTATAAAGTCGGCGGTGGAAAAAGCACAAAAAAATGCAGGGATCATCATAAAAAAAGTTACGGTAGGCATTGCAGGAAAGCACATTCGCTCTCTACAACACTCGGATTATATTATGAGAGAACATCCCGACCAGTACATTACCGAAGCGGATATAGAAACCCTTAAAAATCAGGTTAAAAAATTGGTAATGTTCCCAGGTGAAGAAATTATCCATGTGCTACCACAAGAGTATAAAGTGGATTCCGAAGGTGAGATTTTAGAACCTATCGGGATGCACGGGAAGCGCTTAGAGGCAAATTTCCATGTGGTAGTGGGGCAGATGAGTAATATCAAGAATATTACCCGTTGTGTTCGTGAGGCAGGTTTAGAAATGGAATCGCTTACCCTTGAACCTTTGGCGTCTTCGGAGGCGGTACTTACTGAGGAAGAAAAAGAAGCGGGTGTTGCCATTATCGATATCGGTGGTGGAACTACGGATATTGCAGTGTTTAAGAATGATATTATTCGCCATACTTGTGTTATTCCTTATGGAGGAGGTATCGTAACAGACGACATTAAAGACGGCTGTTCTATAATAGGAAAACACGCCGAGCAACTCAAAGTAAAATTTGGGGCAGCTATACCTGAGAAAGAAAAAGAAACCACTTATGTGACGATTCCTGGCTTACACGGCAGACCCGAAAAGGAAATTTCATTAAAGACTTTAGCCAAGATTATCCATGCTAGAATGGAAGAAATTTTGGAAATGGTCAATACCGAACTGAAAGCCTACGGCGCACACGAGCAGAGAAAAAAATTGATTGCTGGGATTGTTCTTACAGGGGGTGGGTCTAACCTAAAGCATTTAAGACAATTGGCAAATTATGTCACAGGGTTTGACAGTCGTATTGGTTATGCCAATGAGTTTATCTCTAATGATGATAAGGATTTATTAAAAAGTCCAAGTTTTGCGACTTCTATTGGATTGCTAATGGAAAGTTTAAACATTAATAGCAAACGAAAAGCCGAAGCCGTAGAGCCAATTTCTGAGGATAAATTGGAAGATAAACCTTCTGATGTAAAAGATAATGAAGAAGTTAGAGTAGAAGCACCTTTGGAAGGGGATAGAAAGAAGGCGTCTATCGGTCAAAATATCTTAGAATTTGTCAAAAAGTTCTTTGAAGAGTCAGAATAAATTATTAATTTCGTTTTTTTATAAATATACCTATGGAACATAGTAACAATACAGGATTTCAATTCGATTTACCAAAAGGCAACTCATCAATTATTAAAGTAATTGGCGTTGGTGGCGGTGGAAATAACGCCCTAAAACACATGTACGAAAAAGGCATACATGGTGTAGATTTCGTTATTTGCAATACCGATGCCCAAACGCTAGACAGCAATCCCGTAGCACACAAAGTACAATTGGGTACTGCAATTACGGAGGGCTTAGGAGCAGGTGCCGACCCAGAAGTAGGAGAAAAGGCGGCTATTGAAAGTATTGATGATATTAAGTCTGCCTTAGGGCAAAACACCAAAATGGTTTTCATTACTGCTGGTATGGGAGGCGGTACGGGAACGGGTGCTGCGCCTGTGGTTGCAAAAATCGCTAAAGAAATGGGTATTCTTACCGTGGCTATTGTTACCGTACCATTTGCATTTGAAGGCAAAAGAAGATTGGAACAAGCGGAAGCTGGATTAGAAAAACTTAGAGAAAATGTAGACTCCCTGATTGTAATTAATAATGATAAATTGCGTCAGCAGTTTGGAAATTTAGGCTTTAGACAAGGCTTTTCCAAAGCAGATGAAGTACTTACCAATGCTGCTAAAGGGATGGCAGAGGTCATTACAGCACCATTCTCTATTAATATTGACTTTAGAGATGCCAAATCGGTATTGCAAAATTCTGGTACAGCACTCATGTCCACTGGTATTGCAACGGGTGAAAAAAGAGCAGAAGAAGCCGTAAGAAAGGCTTTGGATTCACCATTATTAAATGATAATAAAATCACTGGTGCTAAAGATGTATTGCTATTGATTTTGAGTGGTAGTGATGAAGCCCATGAAGCCACTATGGACGAGATAGGATTGATTAATGACTATGTTCAAAACGAAGCGGGTGGAAATAATAACGCCAATATCATCTTTGGTGTAGGAACAGATGAAGAACTTGGCGAAGCGATAAAAGTATTGGTGATTGCAACAGGATTTGCTAAGGAAACTCCAATTAATGCAGGACCTTCTGAGGTGGTAAAAGTGCCACTTCATGATGACCAACAGGGACGAAGAAGAGTATCCCCATTTAAAACATCCTCCGAAAGAAAGCAAGAATCGACTTCTACCGCGGAGAAAAAAATAGTAAGATTGGATGACGAGGATGATTTTTCTTCGCCACAATTTTCAACCACTACGGATAATAACACCGCTTTTGAAACTAAAACGGCAACATCTGAAATCCAGTTGATGGTTGAAGACGAAACCAACCAGTGGGAAAGACACCAAGACAAAGAAGAATTGAGCTTATTTTCTTTTGAAGATGAATTCTCTACGGAAAGTGAAGGGCTTTCTTTTACTTTTGAAAAAGAAGAGGTAGAAAGTTCTTCTATCGAAACATTGGAAACAGAATCTACGGACTTTAATTTTACAGTTAAAGAAAAAGAACAGCCTTCAAATACTGTTTTTGAAGAGGCAAAGCCTTTGGCTAATGAACCTAAAAAAGAAGAGGTGCAAGCCTCTGTAAATGAGGAAGTACAAGATATTAAAACTGATATCGTAACATCTGAGGAAACTTTATTTACCATTATCGAAAAAGAACCAGAAGATAAAAAAGTTCAAGACCGTAGAAATAAATTGAGAGAATTTAATTCTCGCTACCAGACTCAGGAAGAAGAAAATGTATTTGAAACGATTCCTGCATTCAGAAGAAAAAATATCAATATTGATGAGGATATGCCTTCTGAGCAGCGAATAGACTCTTTTCTAAGTCAGAAAGATGGTAAAATGGAATTGAGAGAAAATAGATTCTTAAATAAAGATGTAGATTAATATCAAATGCCGTCTCATAATTGAGGCGGTTTTTTGTCATTATGACCGAATTTCGAGTTTGGAATACTTTTGACGACAATTAACCATATTAATAATTACTAAATAAAATATTATGTATCCACAAGATTTAGTCATGCCGATGAAGGCAGAATTAACCAATAACGGATTTGAAGACTTAACCACGCCAGAAGCGGTAAACGAAGCTCTTAAGAAATCAGGAACAACTTTACTTATGGTAAACTCCGTATGTGGTTGTGCGGCAGGAGCAGCAAGACCAGGCGTATTATATTCACTAACAGGAGATAAAAAACCAGACCATTTAACAACGGTATTTGCAGGGTTTGATATCGAAGCTGTTGCAGAAGCGAGAAAGCATTTAGCCCCATTTCCACCATCGTCGCCATGTGTCGCCTTGTTTAAGGATGGAGAATTGGTTCATATGGTAGAAAGACATCATATAGAAGGTAACCCCGCAGGTGCCATCGCCGCGAATTTGCAAGCCGCTTATGATGAGTATTGTTAATAACTTATAACTAAACTAAACTGCCTCATAAAAAGAGGCAGTTTTTTTATTATTGATAATATGAATAAGAGAACAGTTAATATAATATCAATAGCCTTATTTGTTGATATAGTTATTCTATTACTGTTAAATAAATTTCATACAACAGACCTGATTTTTCTTTATGGTAATGCTCCAATCGGCCATTCCCCTTAAATATTTATTAGGTATCAAGAAATAGGATGGATGATTAAAAAGTTTATTTACCAGAACGATACCATTATCTACCCACAAATACCTCATATAGAATATCATGATAGTGGAGTCTATGAACTATCAAAAAGCAGAGTATTCAAGCACCGCTATTATTTAAAAGATGTTGGGAGTTGATATTTACTTAATGATGTTAAGAATTTCTACTGCCAACTGGTAACCATTAGTTCCAAATCCAGAAATTAATCCATCGGTATAAGCGGCAGTAACAGATTTTTGACGGAAAGTTTCTCTTTGATAAATATGGCTGATATGTATTTCTATTTTAGGTTTTTTCAGATTTTTTAAAGCATCAGCGATGGCATAAGAATAATGCGTAAAAGCACCAGGGTTGATGATTAACGCATCATAATCCTCATCTTGGATTCTATTGATGATTTCCCCTTCAATATTAGATTGGTAGTATAATAGATTATGGCTGGGATAAGCGGTTTTGATCTCGTTTAAAACCTCATCCATAGTTTTATTGCCATAGATTTCGGGTTCTCTGGTACCTAGTAAGTTGAGATTAGGACCGTTAATAATTAGGATAGTCATAAGCAAAATGTTATTTGATGCTAAAATACAAAAAATCCTCAGAATATTCTGAGGATTGTAGCCCGTAGGGGAATCGAACCCCTCTTGCAAGAATGAAAATCTTGAGTCCTAACCGATAGACGAACGGGCCTTATAGGTTTTATTATCCTAATTTATTAACATGCTTAGTTAACTTGCTTTTCAAGTTAGCCGCTTTGTTTTTGTGGATAATGTTTTTCTTAGCCAATTTATCAATCAAAGAGATTACTTTTGGTAATTGCTCTGCTGCTGCTGTTTTATCTTCTTCATTTCTTAATACTTTCACAGCCGTTCTAGCGGTTTTGTGATAGTATCTGTTACGAAGTCTTCTTGCTTCGTTTTGTCTGATTCTCTTAAGTGCTGATTTATGATTTGCCATAACTTTCTAAAAACTTGAGTGCAAAGATATATATTTTTTTTTAATTACAAAATTTTTTTAATAAAATTTTTAATTTAGTAGCCTATAGGGGAATCGAACCCCTGTTGCAAGAATGAAAATCTTGAGTCCTAACCACTAGACGAATAGGCCATAATTTTTTTGGATTGCAAAAATACAAATATTTTTTAATCCTCAAAAATTATTTTACTACTTTTTCTATCACAATGTTTTTTATGCCTTTAGCTTCTAAAGTTTTTAAGGCTTCAGCTGCGAGTTCTAGGGTTTCAAACTTACCATAGGTATAATAGAATTTTCCTTTTTGTCTATTTCTTACAACATCTTTTCCGAGGGTATTCAGAATATAGGATTCTTGTCCTAATTTTCTGTCCGTTACCGCAACTTCTAAGGTGTAATACCCGACGGCTAATTTTTGATTAGGTACAAAACTAATGGCTACGGCATTTCTAAAGCCAGCATCTTTGGCGGTTTTTACATTGCTATTTTTAACAGAAGCAAAGTTGGTGGTACCATAATAATATTTATAATAACCATTTTCTTTTAAAGTTAAAATATAATTAAGCCCTTTTAGTGCTGGGTCACCTTCGTTATATTTCTCTTCCGAACTCATTAGTAAAACTCTAAAGTCATTTTTCAAAGGTTGTTCTTTAGGTTTTTCTGGAATGTTTTTTAGGGTAAGGTTTCCACCTTTTCGGTCTGATAGTCTTTTGTATTCTACAATAGCATTGTAGACGCTTTTTGCAGTTTCCATTTGTCCTTCGTAAGACATCAGGTATGCGGCATCATCATAATTGCTTATAAACCCCATTTCTATGAGGATAGAAGGCATGGCATTAAGTCTTAGCACATGGAGGTTTTTTTGTTTTACTCCTCTAGAGAAACGATGGTCTTTTTTTACAAAATTATCTTCCACCAAACTGCCTACGATTAGGCTGCTTTCTAAATACTTCTGTTGTTGAAGTTTCAAGGCAATTAAAGATTCTGGCGAACGCGGGTCGTAGGTGGCAAAGGTTTGCTTATCTTCCTCATCTAAAAATATCACATCGTTTTCAGATTTGGCAACTTCTAGATTCGTTGCATTTTGGTCAGGACCTTGAACATAGGTTTCGGTACCATAAGCGGACGACCTTCCCGCGGCATTACAATGGAGGGATACAAATAAGTCGGCTTTTGAACGGTTAGCCAAATTGGTTCTAGAGGTAAGGTTAGGATAAAAATCTTCTTTTCTGGTATAAACTACTTTAAATTCCTTGTTTTTTTCTAGCATTGCCCCCAGTTTTAGAGTCACGGCTAGGGAAATCTCTTTTTCTACTACATTGCCTAGGTCGCTGTACCTTCTATTAGCTCCGTGGTCACTACCACCATGTCCTGCATCCAGAACAATCACAAAAGGCTTACTTCGCTGTGCTGAGACAGACATTAATAATAAACTGAACAGCAGAATCAACGATTTTTTTATGTTAAATAAACTTTTATTTGTCATCATATTTAATAAAAATTACTATTTTTGACACCTAATTTTTTCAAGATAAGGCATTGGTAAGAAAAGGCTTCAAAAATACTTTACATATTTTAATTATCCTAATTTTTAACAATTTTTTAGCACAAACCCAACCTTTTAAACCTGCTAAAATTTCGGTTAAAGATTCAGTGATGGTTAAAAAAGATTCTTTAACCCCCAAAAAAGAATCGCTAGATGGAGTGGTAAAAATGAAAGCGGATAACCAGCGCAATGACATTCCTAAGAAAATGTCTTACCTTAATAAGAATGCCCAAGTCCAATATTTGGATATGACCATAGATGCCGATTATATTTCCATCAATTGGGAAACGGGCGATATCTACGCTAGAGGGGGGCAAGACGACGATGGTAAAATCATTACCCCAGCAAAGTCTACCCAAGGGGGCAAGTCCTATGAGTACAACGAAGTCAAATTCAACTTTAAAAATAGAAAAGCGGTGGCTTACAACGCCAGAACCGAAGAACAGGAAGGCGTTATCGTAGCACAAAAAACCAAAAAGGTAAGCGATTCGGTATTCTATATGAGGAATGGTTTGTATACCACGGATGATTATTTCATCAAGAAAAAAGATACCGTTGCCGATTATTATCTCTTAGCCCCAAACATCAAATTGATTAAAGGTGAGAAAAACTCAAGGGTTATTACAGGGCCTATACAAATGTATATCGAACGAGTGCCTACGCCATTGGTATTGCCATTTGCCATTTTACCATTTTCGGATAAGCGTACCGCAGGGATTTTAATTCCGAGTTTTGGGGAACGAGAAGATGTAGGCTTTTTCCTTAATAATTTAGGATATTACCAGCCTATTGGCGACCATTTCGACTTAAAGGTGTATTTTGATTTCTATACCAAAGGCAGTTGGAATATCCGTCCAGAACTGGGCTACAAGAAAAACTATAAATACAATGGCAGTTTCTCTGCGGATATAGGCACTACGGTAAGAGGGATTAAAGGGCTAGATGATTATTCCAAATCCAAAACTTATCGTGTGGCGTGGCGCCATACCCAAGACCCGAAAGCCAACCCGTTTTTTAATTTCTCGGCTTCGGTGGATATGGTGAGTAATAAGTTTTATAATAATACCATTAATAATAATTATATCTTTAACCAAGATGTATTAAAAACGCAGCAAAATTCGTCTATTAGCGTTACCAAGCGTTTTTTAAATTTACCGATTACCATTACAGGAAATGCGTCTTATTCCCAAAATTTTGCAACGGGACAAGCCAATATTCGTTTGCCACAGTTGAATGTTGCGGTCAATCAATTTTATCTATTTAAGCCTAAAACTGGGGTAAGGCAAGGGCTTCTGGAAAATATTAATGTGAATACAGGCTTGTCTTTTAATAATTATGTGAATACAGAACAGGGCGAAGCCTTTACAAAAGCAATGTGGGATAAAATGCAAACGGGAATGAAGATTCCTATCGCTCTATCGACTAATACAACGATATTTAAGTACTTTACCTTGTCTTTAGGGGCTAATATAGAAAATGTATTGACGACTAAAACTTTACGAAAAGTATACGACCCAATTAAAAATGAAGTGGTAAATGATTATCAAAAAAACATTAACGGCTTTACCACTTTTTCCACTTCGGCGAGTGTACAAACCATGTTGTATGGACAAGCCAACTTTAAAAAGGGTTCAGCCATCCAAGCCATAAGACATACGCTCTCACCGAGTGTGAATTTTTCCTATACACCAGATTTTGGAACGCCATCTTGGGGCTATTATAAAAACTATTACGATGCCACTGGAGCCATGACGCCGTATTCGATATTTGATGGCGGTGTGTTTGGGGCGCCGTCTAGAGGGCTTTCTCAGTCTATTGGGTTTAATATCAATAATAATATTGAAATGAAAGTCCGCTCCAAATCGGATTCTACGGGGGTGAAAAAGATTAAAATTTTTGAAAACATCAATATTTCTGGAGGGTATAATTTTGCCGCAGAAAAATTTAAATGGTCTATATTTAATGTTAGCTCCCAATCTTCATTTTTTAATAATAAACTGAATATCAATACCAGTCTGGCGATAGACCCTTACCAAATTGTCTACGCTCAAAATTCCGATAAAGGTGAAAGGGTAGAGAACTTTGGACATTTTAGTGTTCAGGGGTTTAATATCCAGTTATCCTATCCGCTATCGAGTACGATTTTTAGTAAAAAAGAGGGCGAGAATAAACCCAAGTATAAAACTAAGGGTAAAGTAATGCAGGAAGTCTATGAGTTTGATGATGATCACTATGCGCATTTTGAGCAACCTTGGAATTTAAATATTAATGCCAACTATGGCTACACCCGTTCATTGAGTAAATTTGGAAATAAAGTAGGGGCAATTGGGCTTAATGGTAATATCAAACTAACACCTTACTGGGCGATTAATGGAAGTACCAATTACGATTTTATCAATAAAACTTGGGGCTATACGCGATTAGGATTTGCAAGAGACCAGCGAAGTTTTAGTATTAATTTTAACTGGGTGCCATTTGGGGCTTACAAAGTTTACGATTTCTATATCGGCATCAAAGCGAATATCTTAAGAGATGCGGTAAAATATAAGGATAGAAGTTTCCCGCAGCGCGGTGATTTTTAATTTTAAAAATCAAAAAAATAGTATATTTGCAGCCAATTAATGTTTCAACAATGAAAACCATCATATCTACAACAGACGCACCAGCCGCGATAGGACCTTATGCACAGGCTAATTTAATTAATGGTGTGCTGTATATTTCTGGGCAAATTCCACTAGATCCTCAAACGGGGGAGTTGGTAAAAGGTGTAGACGCAGAAACCCACCAAGTGATGAAAAACCTAGAAGCGGTACTAAAAGCAGCAGGTATGACTTTTTCTAATGTGGTGAAATCGACCATTTTTCTTAAAGATATGAAGGATTTTTCTATCGTCAATGAGATTTACGCCTCTTACTTAGACCCTCATCAATTGCCTGCGCGGGAAACTGTTCAGGTGAGTGAATTGCCAAAGCAAGTGAATGTTGAAATTTCAATGATAGCACACCAATTCTAATGGATTTTTTAAGGAATACCATAGGCGTTATTTTAGGGCTTCTCGTGGCAGGAGTCATCATTACGCTTGGTGTCAGGCTTAATCCCTCGTGGATTAGTTACGATACTTTTTCGCCGTTTGAACAGTGGGAAGAGGTATTGTATTCCGTAAGGCATAAGGATTATTTCTTTGTAGCATTACTTATTTCTTCGGGGATTGGAGCAACGGTGGGTGGCGTAGTTACTGCAATTGTGGTAAAATATGCTAAAGTGGCTTATGCTATTTTGATTGGGTTTATATTGTTGTTTTTGGCGATGTTAGATGTAATTATTTTCCCATACCATCCTACATTTTATAAAATTGCTATTTTTCTTATCTTTTTTCCATTCTCTTGGGTAGGGGGTAAAATTGTAGAAGTCATCTACGAGAAAAAACGCAAGCATAAGCTTGATATGTTTTAATAGGGAGATTAAAAACACACAAATATTTAAAATGCTATATCATTTGCTCTTTAATTTATTTAAAATATTGGACTATTATGCTTTTATTTAGAAAACATTTCCTATCTTTGCCAGCGATGAAACGAACTGAGAACATAGCACTTACTGCAAACCAAAACTTTTTAGGCAAAAACTTCCAAAATAATTTGGTGGTCTCAGAAAATTGTGTAAACACACACACACACACACACACACACACACACACACACACAAGGGCGACCGTTCTTGTGCACGCGCGTAATATTTACAAAACTTTTAAAATATACAAGCTTTGCTGTTTTTTATTTTGTAGAAAACACGCTTAAGCTATACACTAAATTTAGCATTACATACAATTATTGCCTCTTTCGAAAAGTTTCGAAAGGGGCTTTTTGTGTTTTTTAATAAGCAAATATCAACTTTTTAAATTTAAATTTTATGAAAAAAAGTATTTTACTTTTATCGGTTTTAGCGATGAGCGCTAGTCTTTACGCTCAGCAAGACCAAGGAAGAGTGGGGATAAACACCACCTCTCCAAAAGCCACTTTAGACATTAGCAAAGAGGGCGTAGACGATGCCAAAGGGCTACTCATACCACGCCTTACGGCAGACGAGGTAAAGACTATGACAGATGCCAATAAGATAGGCGAAGACCAAAACTCTTTACTTCTTTATGTAACACAGCCTTTTACCGAACTTAGAAACAGAACGGGAAAATACAGGCTTATACATCAGGCAGGTTATTATTACTACGATACCAAGGAAGACAATGGAATGTGGGTGCCTATTTCAGGAAATAAAAAGAATATTTACGAAATCACAGAAGAAACTTACCTATTGCCAGAGCATAATAATTCCTTTTTGTATGTAAATTCTGATGAAAATATAAATATTTACCTATCAGATTATGTTGGACTTCCTTTAGGGTTTAATTGTGTAATAGTACAAGAAGGTAATGGGCAGGTTTTTATTGTTCCAGATGGAACATTTAGTATGAAAACCGCCAGAGGCTATAAAACACGAACTCAATACTCGGCTATTGGAATTATTGTAAATAAGCCAAATACTTTTACAATTACAGGAGATGCTGTCAATTAAATTATTCTAAATAATGATGAACAATACAATTATATTTAGCCTAATCTTATCCCTTACTTCATTAGTTGCAAAGGCACAAACTGTAGTAATGGATGCACTAGATGCTCCTAATACAAAAGTGTTGATAGCATCTTATCAAAAAGATTTTCAACGAAATAATTGCCAAAAAGGTTACGGAGAAATAATGACTTACCAAAAAGATGTAACCTACACTGTGGCAGAATATGCAACTCCAGAAGAAAAAGAAAAAGAAGCTCAGAAGGCTATGGAGAAAGCAAAACAATTAGTAGAAAATGAAGGACAGGATTTTGTAAATAATATTGGACAATGCTTGGATAAAGGTATAAATATCAGCGAGTCTTTTGTTGCAATGAGAAATGTATATGAAAGCATTCAACTTGCCTGTTCTTCTATCGTTGTAGAAAAAGAAATTAAGGCTTATAGTAATATAAGCCAGCAGGATGCGGAAGAGAAAGCAGATAAACTTGTAGAGCAATTTAATGCAGAGCAAACCGCTAAATCCCGATCGGGCGGGTGTCTCCACACTGCCCCTGACTTGCTTTTAGCAAAATGCCAATTCACTTATGGGCATGAGACACTTTTTGTAATGTTTAATTTCTTTAAGCTATTTCCGGCTTATGTTAAAAGAGATGCCTATAATAATGTTATTGAGACGGTATTTTTGGGAGACGATACCGAGGATCCTTACTACAAGCCAGAATCCAACTTTTATGAAGAGCCAGGTAAATCTTCAATGTATCAGTGGTGTAGAGATAAGGTGGCAGAGGCAGGAGGCGAAATCATTACTGAGCCAGGTGGTAAAAAAGTATTTTTGAGCGGTTTTAGAGTTGAATATTTAAGAGATATACGATTAAATTTTGGAATAAATGAACTTTCGGAGCAAGATAGAGAAGATCTTGATGCATTTAGGAATGACTTATGGTGGCATTGGTATCCTAAATATTGGGGAGGTCCAAATCAAAGCCATTACCTAGATTTTTATTCTACTCCTGATCGTGTATGGACAGGGGATTCCTACGGGTACGTTCAAGGAGATCATGCACCTCCAGCGTGCTCAAATTGTGTAAATTAAAATTATTAATTAAATATAAAACATATAAACATGCCAATTAAATACAAAGTAATCGAGAGAGGAGAGCCTGGTGTAAAGGGCGGTGGTACTAAGAAATACTACGCTTCGCCCAATATGAGCGGAGAACTAAGCCTAGAGGGGCTTACCAAAGCCATTGAGAAGATTAGCACGGTGAGCGGAGCAGACATTCGCGCGGTGTTGTATGCCTTAGTAGATGTGATGGATGGCGCTTTAGCCGAGGGGCAAATCGTCCGTTTGGGCGAGCTAGGCAGCCTGCGCACAAGTTTCAGTAGCGAAGGCAAAGCCAAAGCCGAGGAGGTCAATGCCACGAGTATTAAAAACCCCAAAGTGATTTTCACCCCAGGCAAAAACATTAAAAAGACGCTGGCTAGCCTCACCTACGAGAAGCTCTAAAAACTTATAGCTATAAAATAAATTTTTATAACTATAAAAATAAATCCTATGCTTATAAAATTACAAACTTATAGGCATAGGATTTTTTGTGTGGGTTAGGTTTTTTATATGTAGAGGTAGAAGGCAAATAGCTATGGAAAAAAGAAGTAAGAAAAATTGAAAAGGATTCAGAAAGAGATTAGCCTGATATTTTATCATTTTCTATGTTTTACTTATAAAAAATCCTTACTTTTGGATTTTAATATAAAAATAACTTCATGAGTAAAACTTGGACAACACAAGAGATTTTAGATATTTATAATCAACCATTTTTTGATTTGGTTTATCAAGCGGCACAAGTTCATCGCCAGCACCACGACCCCAATAAAGTACAAATTTCTTCATTGATTTCGGTTAAAACGGGGGGCTGTCCAGAGGACTGTGGCTATTGTCCACAAGCGGCAAGGTATCATACCGAGGTTAAAATTCATGAAATGATGCCCGTAAACCAAGTGAAAGCCCAAGCATTAAGAGCAAGAGAGAATGGGATTTCTAGAGTATGTTTGGGAGCTGCATGGCGAAATGTAAAAGATGGTCCAGATTTCGAGCATGTGTTGGATATGGTAAGAGAGGTTACTAAACTAGATATGGAAGTATGCTGTACCCTGGGCATGCTTACGGAAAACCAAGCCAAAAGATTAGAAGAAGCAGGGCTATACGCCTATAACCACAATATCGACAGTTCCGAAGAATATTATAAAGAAGTGATTTCTACCCGAGCCTTTGAAGACCGCTTGGAAACGATAGGCAATGTTAGAAAAACTTCTATTACGCTGTGTTCAGGTGGAATTATCGGTATGGGTGAGTCCATAGAAGACCGCTGTGGCATGCTGAAAGTTTTGGCGAATATGACCCCACAACCCGAGAGCGTACCAATTAATGCGCTAGTAGCAGTAGAAGGAACGCCAATGGAAGACCAAGAACCTGTTAATATTTTTGAGTTTGTTCGTATGGTCGCTACAGCTAGAATAGTGCTACCTAAAACTCAAGTAAGGCTATCGGCAGGGCGAACGGAGTTTTCTAAAGAAGGTCAGGCATTGTGTTTCTTTGCAGGGGCCAACTCTATCTTTGCAGGGGATAAATTATTAACCACACCAAACCCTGATATTAACGAAGACAAAACCTTATTTCAGCTATTAGGCATAACACCGCAACAGCCGTTTGAAAAACATGCCAAGCGAGAAGTGGTAGAAAAAGACCAAACACAATATCAGCCATTAGGCGAAAATCCAAAGTGGACAAGGCCGGGGCATAAAATTGAACGCAATGAGGAAAAGCGTCTGTCATCAATTAAAAAATAATGAATAAAAACCTCAACGATTACCTAAGACTATTTTTACGCTCTTTTTTACAAGGGCTGGTTATTTTAGGTCCTTTTGCCGCCACTATTTGGATTATTTGGTATATCGTTTCGAGTATTGATAATTTAATTCCATCTATTTCCGAGGAATTTCCAGGGGTAATTTTTGTCTGTGTAATTTCTGGAACCGCATTGATTGGTTGGCTCGGGAATAAGTTTTTATTAGGTCGTGTGATAGTGGATAGTATGGACTATGTGCTACAAAATACACCAGGGATTAAATTCATCTATACTTCGCTGAAAGATGTGATGTCGTCTTTTGTAGGGGATAAAAAGAAGTTTAATAGACTAGTATTGGTAAAAACCAATGAACAGCCAGAGGTGTGGCGTATGGGATTTTTAACCCAAGAAGATATTTCTGTCTTAGGGCTTAAGGATTATATTTCCGTATACTTGCCGCACTCTTATGCGGTGTCTGGCTGGGTGGTAATGGTAGAAAGGCATCAAATTAAAGTGTTGGAAAATATCAGCGCGGCAGATGCAATGAAGTTTGCTGTAAGCGGAGGCGTGGCAGGGTTTCCCAATGAACCTTCCCAACCCAATGAAAGTGCGGATGTTCCCAAAGTTTCAGAATTTTATAATCAATATTAAATAATGGATTGGCTAGACCGTTTTTTTTCAAAGTACCCACAAGATAAAATTATTCAATGGTTTAAAAAGATTTGTGTTGCAGAAGCCATTTCTTGTTTTCTGCTTTATGGCGTTGCTATGGTATGGAAACGCTACGATTCTGAAGGACTGCTCCCCACCATTTTTATTATTATTGTCGGTAATATCCACGGGTTATTTTTTACTTTGTACCTTATTTTGTGCCTTCTTGTGCGTAAGATTTTCAATTGGGACGATGAGGATTTCGTCTTCGCGTTGCTCTCTGCCTTCTTCCCATTTGCTACCATTTGGGTAGATAAAAAATTAGCCAAAACCGATAGAGACTAAACCTACCAAATTTCATATCCTAAAAATTTTTGCTACATTTGTGAGATATGAATCAAAAATGGATTTACAAACCTGAACCCGATGAAGATATCGTAGATGGCTTAATGTCTTCGATTGGCTATGGTATGCTCGAATCAAAAATATTAGTGCTTAGAGGGATTGATAATTATCAAAAAGCCAGAGAGTTTTTTAAGCCTCGGCTAGAGGATATTCATCATCCATTTTTAATGGCAGATATGCAAAATGCCGTAGAGCGTATTGCAACTGCGGTGGAAAATGGCGAGAAAATTTTGGTCTATGGGGATTATGATGTAGATGGCACAACTGCTGTTTCGCTGATGTACCTCTACCTATCCAAAATTGTGGGTAAAAAATACCTCGAATTTTATATTCCCAATAGAAATTCTGAAGGCTATGGAATTTCCATTGAAGGGATTGATTATGCTAAGGCTCAAGGGTTTTCATTAATTATTGCTTTGGATTGCGGTATTAAAGCGGTTGATAAAGTAGAATACGCTAAAACATTAGGCGTAGATTTTATTATTTGTGACCACCATTTACCTGGGGAACAAATTCCCGATGCGGTGGCAGTGCTAGACCCTAAGCGAGAAGATTGTCGCTATCCATTTAAAGAATTATCGGGTTGTGGTGTAGGGTTTAAACTCTGCCAAGGGCTGAATACCATTTATAAAATCCCCGATGAAGAATTTTACGAATTAACCGATTTGCTAGCTATTTCTATTGCGGCAGATATCGTTTCTATGACGGGCGAAAATCGTGTGTTAGCAAAACTAGGATTAAAACACCTTCGTAAAACTAGAAAAATTGGGTTGAGGTTATTAATTAATGATGATGAAAAATTATCCCATTTTAATATCTCAAATATTGTCTTTGATGTTGCCCCAAAAATCAATGCGGCAGGTAGAATCTCGCATGGCAAGGCAGCCGTAGAACTGATGATTTCCGAAGATTTAAAACACGCGACCGAAATTGTTGAGAATATTGTTAATCTTAATAACAACCGTAGGGAAATGGATATGAGTTCCACTACGGCAGCGCTACAACAAGTGGAAGAGACCCACCAAGCTCAAAATGCGACAACGGTAGTCTATGGTTCGGATTGGAACAAAGGCGTGATTGGTATAGTAGCCTCTCGACTAACGGAAAATTATTATAAACCCACAGTGGTCTTTACCGATGGTAATAATGGCGAAATTGTGGCTTCGGCGAGGTCGGTTTCGGATTTTGATGTGCATCAGGCGTTGGAAGAATGCTCGGATTTGTTTTTAAAATTCGGGGGACATCCTGCAGCAGCAGGGCTATCTATGGAAAAAGAACATTTAGAGACTTTTAAAAAACGCTTTGAAGCAGCGGTTCAACGAAACATTAAAGATTATCAAAGAGAGCCGAGTCTTAACATCGATACAGAAGTAGCAATTGAAGAACTGAACCGAGATTTTTTTATCTTTCATCGTAAACTGTCGCCGTTTGGACCGCATAATATGAAACCAGTACTGGTGCTCAAAAATCAAAAAGTAGATGGTTTTGTAAAAACGATGGGTAGAGAAAACAACCATGTAAAATTCTTTATCCACAATCCCAATCTTAGAAATGGAAAAATAGAATGCGTAGGGTTTAAATTGGGCAAAGCAGCAGAGGAGTTTAAAACTAAATCCTTCCATATCGCCTTTACTTTGGAGGAAAACCATTGGAAGGGCAATGTAAATTATTATTTGAATATACGAGATGTAGAGTTTATAGATTAAATTATGAGTGCAACTAAAAAAACAGGTTTATTTTTTGGGTCATTTAATCCTATCCATATCGGTCATTTAATTTTAGCCAACTATATTTTGGAGCATACCGATATGGAAGAATTGTGGTTTGTGGTAAGTCCCCAAAACCCGTTTAAAGATAAAAAATCTCTTCTTGCTGACCATAATCGTTTAGAAATGGTGGAGCTAGCGATACAACATTATCCTAAAATGCGAGCGTCCAATATAGAGTTTTCGTTGCCACAACCAAGCTATACAATTGATACTTTGGCGTATTTGCATGAAAAATATACATCGCATCAGTTTAGTTTAATTATGGGGGAGGACAATTTAGCTCATCTTCACAAATGGAAAAATGCACAAACTTTGGTTGATAACCACCAGATTATAGTATATCCAAGATTGTTTGAAGGCAATACTACCGACTACCCATTTGCCCATCACGAAAATATCCATGAGGTGTCTGCACCGATTATAGAACTCTCAGCAACGGAAATTAGGAAAATGATTAAAGAGCATAAAAATGTGCGTCCGATGCTACCGCCAGAAGTTTTTGAGTATTTAGATGGGAGCCATTTTTATCAATAGAATTTAAACTTTGTTTTCTAAGGTTAAGACTACACTAGCCCCTTTCATTTCGCCTTTCATTGGTGGTGCTGTTTTGGTTAATTTAATTTCTAAATAGGAAATTTGTGGGTAAGTTTTAGCCACCGACTTTAAAATGCGTCCCGCAACATGTTCTAATAATTTAGAGGGTATTGCCATTTCGGTATGGATAATCTCATTGATATCTGCATAACTGATGGTATCTTCTAAATCATCTGTTTCTGCGGCTTTCCATAAATCTACATCACATTTTAGCGTGATGAGGTAATAAGTACCAATACGATTTTCCTCTGGCAGTACCCCATGGTGGGCATAGATTTTAATATCTTCTAAAATAATTTGAGACTTTGTCATAAAAATTTAGCCTTCAAAAGATTGGTCGATTAATAAAGCGTAAGGGAATTCATATTTTAGGGCTAAATAAATTTCCTCTAGCAACTCATCGGTGGTGCTTTCCTCATCGTTAAGGTCTTCTAATCCCAAAAAGTCATTTTCTTCAGGGAATAGAATGGTTTTATTAGGGTGTAACATTTTTAAAACTCCCGCGTCTGCCATAGTCCCCGTAAACAAAATAGTATCATGCGATACCGTTTTTAGGTGGTCGGCAACTTCTTTTAAAGAACCTACAATATCCGCTACTGCACGGCGAGATTCAGAATCTTGCGAAGGGTGAAGGGTAATGTATATCCCTTTATCTGCTTTAAGTTTTAAAATTTCGTCTACCAACTGCTCAGGATTAGGTAAAGCAAAATCGTTAAAATCTAAAAATTTGGGAACGGGAAGGTTGGCTTTTTTAGTATCTTTCATCGTGTTATTTTATAAATTGGTTTAAGGTATTTTCAATTTCTAATTTTGCAGTGGCCAAATCATCATTAATGATTGTTTTATCAAATTGTGGCTGATAGGTCAGTTCTTCTTCGGCTTTTTCTAAGCGGGTTTCAATGGCTTCAGCAGTATCGGTGCCTCTTTGAGTTAGGCGGTGTTTTAAGGCGTCTACATTGGGTGGCGCGATAAAAATAGAAAGGGCTTGGTCTTTAAAAATTTGTTTTAAATTGACGCCCCCTACCACATCTACATCAAAAATCACAATTTTGCCCTCGTCCCAAATGCGTTCCACTTCACTTTTTAAAGTACCATAATATTTATCGGTATAGACTTCCTCGAACTCTACAAAGGCATCTTCCGCAATTTTAGTTCTAAACTCATCAGGGGTTAGAAAGTAGTAATCTTTGGCGTGTTGTTCTTCGCCTCGTGGGGCTCTAGTCGTTGCTGAAATGGAAAATTGCAACTGTGGAAACAGCTCTAGACAATGCTTTACCAAAGTGGTTTTACCACTTCCAGAGGGTGCTGAAAATATGATGACTTGATTTTGCATTATAAAATATTGAGGGTTTGTTCTTTAATTTTTTCTAGGTCGTCCTTCATTTCTACCACTAGTTTTTGAATATCGGCTTGGTTGGCTTTAGAGCCTAGTGTATTAATTTCCCTACCCATTTCCTGAGCGATAAAGCCTAGTTTTTTACCATTGGGAGCGGTATCTTGCATCACTTCTTGGTAGTATTTTAAATGTTGGGTAAGGCGTACTTTTTCTTCAGAAATATCCAATTTTTCTGTATAGTAAGCCATTTCTTGGTAGAAGCGGGTTTCATCGACTTGTTCAAACTCTTGTAGTGTTTTGCGATACCTTTCTTTAATGTTGATGATACGCTCTTCTTCAAAGGGAACCACCTTTTCTAAACAATCACTAATATTCTGAAGGCTTTGTGACAATTGGACTTCCATAGATGCCCCTTCCGTAGTACGAAACTCGTTCAATTGGGCGATGGCTTTTTGCAATAACTGCTCTACAAATAGCCCTTCTTCCTCTGAAATATCTTCGGTTTTTGGGGTGGTGGCATCGGGTAAGCGCATGGCAATCTTTAGCAGTTCATATACTGGAGTATGACTATCGCTTATAGATTTTAGTTGGTTGATATAGTCTTTTAGCACTTCCGTATTTAGAGAGATTTGACTTTCTTTTACCAAATCTTCGGTATTAAAAAATACATCTACCTTCCCACGGATAACCCCTTCGGAAATGATTTTTTTTAGGACAAACTCTTGATCTTTATATAGAGTTGGTATTCTAAGGTTAATGTCTAGCCCTTTGCTATTAACCGTTCTAAGGTCTATACTTATTTTTTTATTATTAAAAACACCTTCGGCTCTACCAAAGCCCGTCATAGATTTTACCATAAGCAAATTGTTGTTCGTGCAAAGATAGAGAATTTTGTAGAGATGAGGATTTGATGTACTAATGTATGAATGTACCAATGTAAAAAGTATTAATGTAAAAGTGTAAATATGTACTGATGTAAAAAGTATAAATTTACCAATAGTTTAGAGATTAGAGTTTAGAACTTGGAATTTAGATATTAAACAGCCGTAGGCAATAAGCAAGAGGCAGAAGGTAACTTAACACTCAAAACTTATCACTTCATTTAAAATCTATAATTTAGCATTTATAATTCCCCTTCTATCTTCCATTATACTTCGGTGTTCTTTTTTCTACGAAGGCTTGGATTCCTTCTAAAAAATCTTCGGTTTCGGCGGCATCTTGCTGGAGGATGCTTTCTAAGTCCAATTGCTCAGCTAGATTATTTTGGTAAGACTCATTGAAGGCTTTTTTGGTTAAACCTAAAGCTACGGTGGGCTGGTTGGTTATATGGTTTAAAATATGGAGCGCTTCTGTTCCAAAATGTTCATCAGGGAATACTTCCACTACTAGCCCTCGTTCTAAAGCGTCTTTAGCACAAAGTCTTTTTCCTGTAAAGGCTAAATAATTGGCTAAAGAACGGCCTAATAATTTAGGCAAATAATAAGTCCCTGCGGTGTCCGGAATAAGACCAATATTAGAAAACGCCATAGAAAAATAAGAAGATTCGGTTGCTAAAGCAAAATCACAAATTAAGGCTAACATCGCACCAGCCCCCACTGCGGGACCATTAACTAAAGCAATTACAGGTTTTTTGCATTTGACAATAGCCTTTACCAAAGGATTATAATAATCAATCACGATGCGTTGGATAAAACGCTCTTCATGGGATTCCTCTTTGTAAGCTAAGGCTTCTTTCAAGTTTTGACCAGAACAGAACGCTTTACCTTTACCACTGATGGCTACACATCGCACAGCATCATCCGCATCGCAGGCTTTGATGAACTTGGTAAGCTCTTTTAGCATGGTAGGATTGAGGCTGTTGTAAGTTTCAGGTTGGTTGAGGTACGCCACTTGTAAAGCACCGCCATAGTGGCTATCGATATCAATTAATTTATACATACGCTTGTTTTTGTTTCAAATATAATCAATTTAAGTGAAAAAAGCACGGAATTTTGTGTTAAGATGAGACGATAAAGCGAAAAGTTTAAAATTTTTTTTGGTGGTTTGCATAAAACTTTTATATTTGTTACCAAAGATTTCTAAAAAACAGATGCAATGAGCGATTACAAAGAAAAACGAAACGAAAATGAAATTTTCACTAGAGTGTTGAAGGCAGGAAGAAGAACTTATTTCTTTGATGTCCGTGAAACGAAAGCAGGCGACTATTACTTAACTATTACCGAAAGCAAAAAACATTTTCAGGAAGATGGCAATGCGACTTTTGAGAAGCATAAAATCTACTTATACAAAGAAGATTTCAATAACTTTTTAGAAATGTTTAAAGAAACTTCGGAGTTCATTATCCAAGAAAAAGGCGAAGATGTAATTTCTGAGCGACACGATAAAGACTATAAAAGCAGAAGCTTTACCATTGAGGATAGCGAAGAAGTTTAATACATGGAAATATTAAAAAAAATCGGGTTCAGCAATTGCTGAACCCGATTTTTTATTTCCTCATTTGGTATTAGCCATTATGATGCATTTGGTTAAAATCTATATTTACGCCTAATCCTGAAGCGATTCTCATTCCTAAATCCAAATTAGCACGGAAGAAATGACATAGTTGTCGGTTGATGATATCATTCTTTTTAGGACCATCAATTTTGCTCATATGTCCCACGATATTATTAACCAAGTGGGTTCTATCCTCGTCGTTCATGGCTTTGGTATAGAGTAGACCAGGTTGCGTAAAATGGTCGTCGTCATTTTCATTTCTATCAAAATAAGCAACTTGATTGCTATCCAACTCGTATTCATAACCTTTATAAGCAGGGTCAGGACGAATGTCATCAAAGCTATTAGGATAGTAGTTTGGAGCATCTTCGTAATCTGAAGCATCTGCCATGACGCCATCTCTTTGGTAATTATTGACTTTATAAGGGCAACGGTTGACCTTTAATTGATGAGCGTTGACCCCAACACGGTATCGATGTGCATCTGAATAAGAAAATAATCGCCCTTGCAACATTTTATCAGGGGAAAAGCTGATGCCATCTACCATATGGCTTGGCGAAAATACCGACTGCTCTACTTCGGCAAAATAATTTTTTGGAATCTCGTTCAGTTCCATAACACCGACTTCAATCAATGGAAATTCTTCGTGTGGCCATACTTTGGTGACATCAAAGGGGTTCCAGCGGAATTCTCTAGATTGTGCTTCTGTCATTACTTGGATAAACATCGTCCATTTAGGGAAGTGTCCTGCTTCAATTTTATTAACCAAATCTTCTTGTGCAAAATCTGGATTTTCCCCTTTCATTTTAGTCGCCTCAGCATCGGTGAAATTTTTGATACCTTGTTGGGTTTTTAAGTGGAATTTAACCCAGACTCTTTCATTTTTATCATTGATCATAGAAAAAGTGTGGGAACCATAGCCGTTCATATGGCGATAACCGTAAGGAGTACCTCTGTCTGACATTAGAATTAAAACTTGGTGTAAAGATTCTGGATTAAGCGACCAGAAATCCCACATCATGGTATGGCTTTTTAGGTTAGTTTTTGGGTGTCTTTTTTGCGTATGAATAAAGTCTGGAAATTTTTTTGCATCTTTAATGAAGAATACTGGTGTATTATTACCTACTAAATCCCAATTGCCATCTTCAGTATAGAATTTTAGAGCAAAACCTCTAGGGTCTCTTTCGGTATCGGCACTGCCTCTTTCGCCCCCAACGGTAGAAAAACGGGCAAACATTTTGCAAGTATTTCCTACTTTAGAAAATAATTTCGCTCTGGTATATTGGCTAATATCATGAGTCACCGTAAAGGTACCATAAGCACCACTACCATTGGCGTGTACCACTCTTTCAGGGATTCGCTCTCTTACGAAATGGGCTAAATTTTCTTGTAATATAAAATCCTGTAATAATACAGGCCCTCTAGGTCCTACGGTTTGAGAATTTTCGTGTTCGTAGTATGGTAAACCAGAGTTATTAGTTAATTTTTTATCAGACATAATCTTTGCTTTTAATTTGCTATACAAAATTAGTGCTAAACTTATTAAAGAGTTGTATATTTGTGCATAAATATTTTGAATAACATTTATCATCGTTATTATGAATATCCAGCAATTAGAATATTTAATCGCCGTAGATAAATACAAACATTTTGGTAAAGCAGCTAAAGCATGCTTTGTAACCCAACCAACACTAAGTGCTATGGTGCAAAAACTAGAAGAGGAACTCAAAGTTAAAATTTTCGACCGCACCCAGCACCCTATCCGTACGACGGATTCGGGAAAAGAAATTTTAAATTATGCGTATCGTATCATCGACCAAGTTAATGAAATGGTGGGCAAAGCCAATGCGCTAAACGATATGGTGGCTGGGGCATTAAATTTAGGGATTATTCCTACGCTTTCCCCTTATGTGGTGCCACACGAAATTTTCGATTTTCTAGGCGAGCATAGCGATATCGAAATGGAAGTGAAAGAAATGAGTACAGATAGTATTATCAAGGCATTAAAAAGTGGAGAAATTGATGCTGGAATCATTGCGACGCCTTATAAAAAAGCAGAAGAGTTTTTTAAAGATGAACTCTTTAATGAAGAGTTGATGATTTACTCTACGCTGTCCATTAATGATAAAAAAGAAGACCAGTTTATTTTACCAGAAGATATAGATTTGGAAAAAGTATGGCTTCTAGAAGAAGGCAATTGCTTAAGCACCCAGTTTGAAAATATTTGCAACTTAAAAGAAAACCACCTAAAACCTAAAAACCTTCAATTTAAGGGTTCGAGTATCAGTACATTGATTCAGATGGTAGACCGTGTGGGTGGAGCTACACTATTGCCTGAACTGGCAGCAAAACAACTGCCTGAAAGTCAGCAAAAAAAAATTTCAAGATTAAGACGCCCTTTTCCCTATCGAGAAATTAGTTTAATCTATTATAAACCCACCTATAAGCAAAAAATTATTGATGCATTGAAACGATATATTAGTACCATCATTAAAGAAAAATTGAATTACTATCAATCCCCAAACGACTATATTAATGTTAAACCTGAATAATCTAATGAAGCAAAATACCTCCCTTAAAGTTCTATTTCTTATTGTACTTTGTTTATGTCTATATATTGGTGGATTTTTCGCTTCGTATCCCTATTTACTTGATGCTGAAGTTAAAAATGTAAGTTTGTTTGATACAGTTAGAAATGTCATGGAGTATAGTGTGATGTATATTTCACTGATGCTTTTTTGTGCTTTTTTATACCAAAAAGGTAAGTTTTTAAGGGTAATATCATCCATCATTTTAGTTTTATTAAGCCTTAATTTTATGATTTCCGCATCCTGCTTTTTTATATACGAGCAGGGATTTAATATCGGGATGATGGTGAGTATACTAGATACGAATGTCGCAGAAAGTTTAAGTATGGTCAAAACTTTAGTTTTACCTATATTATTTTCTGTATTGTTTTTTATATGTAGTTGGTTTTTAGTGAAATACTTATCTAAAATTAGATATTCTTTGGTCTTAAAGTTAATGATGTCATTATGGCTTTTGATGCCTGTAATATTTTATCTTAAACATCGATTTATAAGCAATAAAGGTGGTGGTTTTATGGTAAAGAACGCCCTTTACCATGGTAAGGATTTGGTAGGTGCCTATAACTTTAGAAATGAAATGGATAAGGTTAAAAATAATAAAGTGACCTATCATTTAGAACCCTATAATTCGGATGCTCAAGTGCCTCAAAATATCGTGGTGTTTATTGGTGAGTCGGCGAGAAGACAGAATATGAGTCTCTACGGCTATAACCAGCGAAATACTACGCCTTTAGTATCAAAAGAAATTCAAAACATAAAGTTATTTACCCATGCTTACGCTCCCGCGGCAATTACCAATTTGGCAGTGCCAATCATTTTGAGCAATGTGGAAATGAATGATTATAGTAAGAATTTTTTAAGCATTAGCGATAATATTGTGAATGTAGCGAATCATTTGGGGTACGAAACCTATTGGCTCAGTACCCAAGGAGGGGCTAGGGGAATTACTGCCATTGCTTCTTTTGCTAAGAATAAAGCGTGGGTTAATGGTTATGATGAGGTATTACTACCCGAGTTGGCGAATATATTAAATAATAATAGCACTACGGCTTCAAAAAAAATGATTATAGTACATATCAATGGTAGCCATCCATATAGTTGTGATAAATACCCTGCCAAAGAAGAAATTTGGAAAGGCGATATTGATGATTGCTATGATAATTCTATACGATATACCGATAAAATTTTAGGACAAACCATACAAAAGTTGAAAAACACAAACTCTGTTTTAGTGTATGTATCAGACCATGGGCAAGTAAAAAAAGAGGGGGTATATAGTCATGGGGATTATAGAGAAGCGGTACAAGTACCTTATTTTATTTGGTATTCGCCACTGTATAAAACCAATGAAAGAAATACGGTTGTTAAAGATACCATTTCAACGAGCAGTCTATATTCTACAGTTTTACAATTGATGAATGTAAGGAATCCGAAAGCTGTTAATAACCAAGGAAAATACCTAAAACTAGATATGAGTACAATAGATTATATGGATTTGAAATAAACAATTTAATTAAACCTGAATAATATCAACTTGTACAAGATAAAATTCTTTTATAAATTTGCATTTCGAATTAAGAGGAAAAATTTGGCTGATTGCAACCTCATTAAAAAATGCTAAAACAGAGTTTCTATTTTAGACCATTTTTCGTCTTTGCATATTAGCCTTTTTTCAGTTTTTTAACTTTAATAAAAAGAAAATATGCCTTACTTATTTACATCAGAATCCGTTTCTGAAGGACATCCCGATAAAATAGCCGACCAAATTTCAGACGCACTTATCGACCATTTTTTAGCCTATGACCCTAATTCTAAAGTCGCTTGCGAAACTCTAGTGACTACGGGACAAGTGATTTTGGCGGGGGAAGTGAAGTCTTCCGCTTATTTAGATGTGCAAACCATTGCCCGAGAGGTGATTAATGATATTGGCTATACCAAAGGCGAATATATGTTTAATGGTAATTCTTGTGGTGTCCTTTCTGCCATCCATGAGCAGTCGCCAGAAATCAACCAAGGCGTGGATAGAATCACAGATACTGATGATTTTGAAACGAAAGCCAATGCACAAGGGGCGGGTGACCAAGGGATTATGTTTGGTTATGCGACTAATGAGACGGAAAACTATATGCCTCTAGCCCTGGATTTAGCCCATGCTATTTTGCAGGAATTATCAAAAATTAGAAAAGAAAATACAGATATTACTTACCTTAGACCCGATGCTAAAAGTCAGGTAACGATAGAATATTCCGATGACCATAAGCCGATACGAATTGATAGTATCGTGATTTCTACACAGCATGATGAGTTTGATGAAGATGTGGCGATGCTTCAAAAAATAAGAACGGACTTAACCGAAATTTTGATGCCGAGAGTCATTAAAAACCAAAAACCTGAAATACAAAAATTATTTAATGACGATATTAAATACCATATCAATCCAACGGGAAAATTTGTTATTGGTGGGCCTCATGGGGATTCTGGGCTTACGGGAAGAAAAATCATTGTAGATACTTATGGCGGTAAAGGTGCGCATGGTGGTGGTGCATTTTCTGGTAAAGACCCTTCAAAAGTAGATAGAAGTGCGGCATATGCAATGCGTCATATTGCTAAAAACTTAGTGGCTGCTGGGGTGGCAGATGAGGTTTTGGTTCAGGTGTCTTATGCGATTGGGGTGGCGGAACCTTGTGGACTTTACATCAATACTTACGGAACTTCTAAAGTTAATGAAACTGATGGCACTATCGCTAAAAAAGTAAGCGAGTTATTTGATTTAAGGCCTTATGCTATCGAAACGCATCTAAAACTTAGAAATCCGATTTACCAAGAAACCGCCGCTTACGGACATATGGGAAGAACACCGTATGTGGCAGATAAAACTTTTAATAAGGGCTTAGAAAAAGAGAAGACGCTTAAAAATTTAGAATTTTTTACTTGGGAAAAACTTGACCGCGTAGAAGATATTAAACAAGCGTTTGGTTTACAGTAGATTATCGATGTTTAAAGCCTGAATAATAGACGGCATCAATAGCAGAAATATACAAAGATTAAGACTAAAGATTGAAACACATTAAATTAATGCTTATATTTGAGCGAACTAAAAAATAAATTTTATGTCATTTGAATTACCAAAATTAGGCTATGCATACGATGCATTAGAACCAAGTATAGATGCGAAAACAATGGAAATCCACTATACAAAACACCACCAAGGCTATGTAAACAACCTTAACAAAGCAGTAGAAGGTACGCCGATGGAAAACAAATCTCTAGAAGAATTGTGCAAGACCGAAAGTGATAATACAGCCGTAAGAAACAACGGAGGTGGACACTACAACCACAGTTTATTCTGGGAAATTTTAACCCCTGGTGGAAGCAAAGAGCCTGTAGGAAATGTAAAAGCAGCGATTGAAAAAATGGGTGGTTTTGAAAAATTTAAAAATGATTTTTCTGAAGCCGCTAAAACAAGATTCGGTTCTGGATGGGCGTGGCTATGTAAGAAAGAAGATGGTTCTTTAGAAGTTTGTTCATCTGCCAACCAAGATAATCCCTTGATGCCAAATATAGGCTGTGGTGGTACGCCAATTCTTGGATTAGATGTTTGGGAGCACGCTTACTACTTAAACTACCAAAACAGAAGACCAGACTATGTATCTGCATTTTTTGATGTGATTAACTGGGACAAAGTAGAAGAAAAATACAACCAATAATTAACGGTAGATTTCTAATATTACAACGGCCATCTTCTTATGAGGATGGTCGTTTTTTTATAAATATTTAAGATAAGGCTTTATTTTATCCAGTCGTTTAAGGTATTGAATTTGGCTACTGATGATAATAGAAATTAGAAAAAATATAAAGATGAGGAAACATAAGAATACAAATCCTCTGTTAGAATAATGCCCATGCAATAGATTGTATATCATAGGAATACTTTCTTCTAAATTTCCATAAGAACTTAAAGCTGCACCAATGCCACCCAGCATAGCTGTACTGATACCATCAAAGACCGTGAGGGTGTAATTTTGATATTGGTGTCTAAGTGTAAATTCTTTTCTGTGGTAAATGAAAATAAATAACGGAGCGAATATTATAATAAAATAGAATATCATCAATGTCCAATAAAAGAATGTTTGGGTGGATATATAGGCGAGAGGAAATAGGACTAAAATTATTATTAGAGCAGTAGGAATGGCTTTTTTAGCCACGGTTTTATAGGCTTCTTTTTGGAATTTTTTCATTAATGGTGTAATGTCATCAAAGCTATATAAGGCTTCGTAAGTCATTTTAAGTTCGCTAATCCATCGGGTTTTGGTCATATCAAAGGCTTCGTCAAAATTTTTATCTTCTACTTCCATCAAATGCGTCATTTGAGTAATGAAATGGTCTTCCACTTCCATCAACACATCAATAGATAATTTTCTTGAAATAAGGTAGTTGCGAATCTGTGTTAATTGTGTTTCAGTCATGATGAAATAGATTGCTTAGTATTAAACTTTTTATAGATAATAAAACCGATGAGTACCATAATGAAAACCACAGCCCCAACAACGATTTCCGATGAATAGAGGTTTATACCATTCTTCCAATGTTGATATACTTGCAACTCTAGGTAATTGCTGATTTTTAGAGAAAGGTTGAGCATTACTCTATAAGGACTACGGTACGGGAAAATATCGGAAAGAAATTGAATCGCTATCATCTGAGTAAAACATTTTTATTATGAATATGGAAGTAAATCAGTTTTTTATGACATGAAGAAATCCCATAGGTATTTTTTAATTTGAAAAATTTCTGTAGAGTTAAGCATCGTTTTACAATTTTAAGTTGATTTTCTTTTCCAGAAGCCCAATGGTCTTTTTATATTCTCTGTAGGAAATTATACCAGCAATACAAAAATAGACTCCCATTAAAAACATAAATAGATTATTGAAAATTGGTATAAATAATGTGTCATAATTATAATAGTTTTTCGTTTCGAAATGATAAATGATATTCATAGACCTTTCAAAAATTTCGTATCCTCCCATTACTCTTAAGAAAATGTAAGCCATTCCAGCACCTATAAAAAAATTCGAACATTTCTGTAATATGCCGATTGATTTAGAGTAATTCCTTCTACATGTCTTTATCACTTTCCAATCGAAAATAATGATAAATAAGGCTACTAAAAATAGCACTACATTAATGAAGTTCCAATAATAATACGCCATTTTAAAATTATACCATCCGAGTATTAACAATATCAATACTAGTGGAATAAAATATTTTAGAGTTTGAATATGAACATGTTTAATAACAGAATTTAAAGTCTCTTTATGAATTTTGGTTATTTCTCTTTTAGGCGAAAACCAATATCTTTTAACCATAGTTAGGTCATTCTTCCATTCTGATTTTGTAGCTTTAAAAACTTCATCAAAAGAAAGTCCATCCTGAAACATAAGGTGGTCGATATGCTCTACCATATGGTCTTGGATTTCTACAACCAATTCTAAAGGTAGACTCTTTTGTAGTAAATAATCTGTAATATGTTGAAGTTCTTGTTGAGATAGCATACTAATTCATTTTAAGGTTGAAAATCGTATTCAAGTTAAAGATATAACTCTTCATTTCTGCTTCTTCCTCCGCTTGTTGGCGTTTGCCTTTTTCAGTCAGCAGATAATACTTTCTATCTCTACCATTTATTTTTTGAACTTCGGATTCTATTATGCCGTCGCTTTCTAGTTTATGGAGAATTGGATAGAGGGCACCTTCGGTCATTTGTAGGTGACCTTTGGTCAGTTCTTTGGCGCGTTGCGTCATTTGGTAACCATACATTTTTACTTCTTTAGCTAGAAGTTTTAGAATAATGTTTTGGAGTGTGCCTTTATACAATGCATTTTTTTTCATAGCGAATCTTCTATTAATACCTCGCAAATATATACATAATTTTCTTATGTATAAAAATTATTTTTTAATTTTTTTTAGTTGAAATTGGTGTCTGTTATTGAAGTTTATTTAGTTGATAAATAGTATGTTGTTGGTTTGAAAATTTTTTGTAATTTCGCACCCTCAAAAAATATAAGAAATGAAAAAAACAATTTTAATGGCTTTGGCCTTAGTAGGAATGAATGTTGTGGCTCAGGAAGTCCCTAGCGACAGCATAGGCGGATGGACTGTTGTAGGACAAAACACATTGATGTTAAACCAAGCAGCTTTCTCTAACTGGGTAGGCGGTGGAGCAAACAATGTAGGTTGGATTGCGGGAACTAATTACAATATGACTTACAGAGAGAATGGTGATCTTTGGGAGAATAATATTGTATTAGGTTATGGGCAAACTAATACTCAAGGTGTGGGTAGTAGAAAAACTCAAGATGTTATTAATTTGTCAACTAACTACGGTAGAAAAATTTCTAATAACTGGTATGCGTCTGCAGGAGCGAGCTTAGATACTCAGTTTGCACCAGGATATGATTATGCAGGTAATAGTACTGTATTAAGTAATAAAATCGATAATGAAGGACATAAAAAAACTTCTAGTTTTATGGCTCCTGGTTATATAATGATGGGTGCAGGTTTTACTTATACACCAAACAAAAACTTTACAGCCACACTTCGCCCTGCTAATGCGAGATGGACAATCGTTTCAGATAAAGATTTACAAAGCAAAGGAAACTTTGGTCTTAAAAATGATGGAGACTCTTCATTATTTCAATTTGGTTTCCTAGGAACTGCTATGTATAGAGTTCAATTAATGGAAAATATATCATTAGACAATACTGCATCGGTATTTTCAAATTATTTAGAGAATCCAGATCATTTGGTGTTAGGTTATAATGGTGCATTAAATATGAAGATTAATAAATATATTTCTTCAGTAGTGACTTTAGGATTAATCTATGATCATAACCAAATTAAGAAAACTCAGCTTAAACAAACTTTAGGTGTTGGTTTTTCTTACAATATCGGTAACAAATAAGGCTAACATTATGTTAAATACTAAGGCAGTCACTTTTTTTAGTGGCTGTTTTTTTTGTTTTAATAGTTTATTTTGTATCCATTATATTAATCCTTACTTTTGTCGAGTGAAAATAGAAAAAATCATACTAGGCATAGACCCAGGGACTACGGTGATGGGGTTTGGAATCATTTCGGTTTTAGGAAACCAAATGGAATTGGTATCCATCCACGAGTTGATTTTAAAAAAATACCCCAACCACGAAACCAAGCTTAAATATATTTTTGAGCGTACCCTAGCTTTAATTGATGAATTTCACCCCGATGAGGTAGCATTAGAAGCACCCTTCTATGGTAAGAATGTGCAGAGTATGCTCAAACTAGGTCGGGCGCAAGGTGTAGCAATGGCAGCTAGCCTATATAGAGATATTCCCATTACAGAATATTCCCCTAAAAAAATCAAAATGGCGATTACAGGAAATGGTAATGCCAGTAAGGAGCAAGTGGCAGGGATGCTTAAAAAATTACTGAATTTAAAGGCATTTCCTACAAAATATCTAGATGCCACAGATGGCTTGGCTGTTGCGGTGTGCCACCATTACAATTCAGGAAAAATAGAAACGGGCAAAAACTATTCGGGTTGGGATAGTTTTATTAAGCAAAACCCCGACCGCGTCAAGTAAAACATTTTCAACTAATTGTTTGTCAGTTCAAAAAAAGTTTGTATATTTGCACTCTCAAATTGAGGGTGGAGTGTGCCTATTTCAAAAGTAGAAATCGCCAAACCCTTTGTTGAGGACGAAAAGAATAAATTAACTATATTAATTTTAATAATGTCAGGTATTATTGGAAAAAAAATCGGTATGACATCGTTGTTTGACGAGGCTGGGAAAAATATTCCTTGCACCGTTATTCAAGCAGGTCCATGCTCGGTTTTACAGGTCAGAACCGAAGAGACTGACGGCTATAAGTCCGTACAGCTAGGTTTCGATGACAAGAGTGAAAAGAATGTCGGAAAGGCATTGGCTGGTCATTTTAAAAAGGCTGGTTCTACTCCTAAAGCGAAGTTGGTAGAATTCTATCATGCATTTGTTGATACGCTTAAAGTAGGAGATGAAGTGAAGGTAGACCTTTTCAAAGAGGGAGAGTATGTAGATGTTACAGGAACTTCTAAAGGTAAAGGTTTTCAAGGGGTTGTTAAAAGACACGGCTTCGGTGGTGTAATGCAGGCAACTCACGGACAGCACAACAGATTAAGAGCTCCAGGTTCTATTGGTGCAGGTTCAGACCCATCGAGAGTATTCAAGGGGATGAGAATGGCAGGTAGAATGGGAGGTAAGCAGGTGACTGTTCAAAACCTTCAAGTGTTAAAAGTAGATGAAGAACAAAATCTTTTAGTAGTAAAAGGTGCTGTTCCAGGAGCTAAAAATTCTTATGTAATTATCAGAAAATGGAACTAAAAGTATTAAATACATCAGGAAAAGAAACTGGAAGAACCATCGCTTTAGACGATGCGATTTTCGGTATAGAGCCTAACCAGCACGCTGTTTACTTAGAAGTTAAGCAATACCTTGCTGCACAAAGACAAGGAACGCATAAAGCTAAAGAAAGAAGCGAAATTACCGCTTCTACTAGAAAGCTTAAAAAGCAAAAAGGTTCAGGTTCTGCAAGATATGGTGATATTAAGTCGCCAATATTCAAAGGTGGAGGTAGAATTTTCGGTCCGAAACCAAGAGATTATAGATTCAAATTAAATAAAGCTCTTAAAAGATTAGCTAAAAAATCTGTGCTTTCTCAGAAAGTAAAAGATAATAGCGTAAAGGTGTTAGAAGATTTTTCATTTGATGCGCCTAAGACTAAAGATTTCATCAATGTAGTGAATGCTTTAGGTTTAGAAGGTAAAAAGTCTTTATTCATCCTTGGTGAAGCTAATAAGAATGTATATCTTTCTTCTAGAAACTTACCAAAATCACAAGTGAAAACGTTTAACGAGATTTCATCTTACGATTTAGTAAATGCTGGAGAAGTGGTATTCTTAGAAGGTGCGGTAGAGAAATTTCAAGAAAATTTAAGAAAATAAGTCATGTCAGTAATCATAAAACCAATTATTTCAGAAAAGGCTTCTAATTTGTCTGATTTGAGAGGCGTTTATAGTTTCTTAGTAGATACTAAAGCGAACAAAATCCAAATCAAACAAGCTGTAGAAGAAGCTTATAGTGTAAAGGTAGCAGATGTAAGAACCATGATTTATGCGCCTAAAGTTTCTGCCAAGTACACTAAAAAGGGACTTCAAATTGGGAAAACCAATAAACTAAAGAAAGCAATGGTTCAGCTTGTAGAAGGTGAATTCATTGATATTTTTGCAACTAATTAATAATTATAAATAATAGTAATGTCTGTTAGAAAATTAAAACCTATCACCCCAGGACAGAGATTCAGAATTGTAAACAATTTTGATGAGATTACTACCAACAAACCTGAGAAAAGCCTTACTGTAGGTCTTTCGAAGAAAGGCGGTCGTAACAATACGGGTAAGATGACCATGCGTTACACTGGAGGTGGACACAAAAGAAAGTACAGAATCATTGACTTCAAAAGAAACAAATTTGATGTTAAGGCAACTGTAAAAACTGTGGAATACGATCCAAATAGAACTGCTTTTATCGCACTTCTTGAGTATGCGGATGGAGAGAAAAGATATATGATCGCTCCAAACGGTATTAAAGTGGGACAAACTGTAGTATCTGGTGATTCGGCTACTCCTGATGTTGGTAACGCAATGAAACTAAAAAACATTCCTTTGGGTACTGTAATTTCTTGCATCGAATTGAGACCTGGACAAGGGGCAATTTTAGCGAGAAGTGCTGGTTCATCAGCGCAATTAACTTCTAGAGATGGTAAATTTGCTATCGTGAAGTTACCTTCAGGGGAATCAAGAATGATTTTAGTAGAATGTATGGCTACCATCGGTTCAGTGTCTAACTCAGACCATCAATTAACAGTATCTGGTAAAGCAGGTAGAAGCAGATGGTTAGGTAGAAGACCAAGAACTAGAGCAGTAGCAATGAACCCAGTAGATCACCCAATGGGTGGTGGTGAAGGTAGATCTTCAGGTGGACACCCAAGATCTAGAAACGGTAAACCAGCGAAAGGTTACAAGACGAGAAAGAAAAATAAAGTGTCTAACCGTTACATCGTATCCAAAAGAAAATAATTATGGCAAGATCACTTAAAAAAGGACCTTACATTCACTACTCATTAGAGAAGAAGGTTCAAGCGAATATAGAGTCTGGTAAAAAGACAGTAATTAAAACATGGTCTAGAGCATCTATGATTTCTCCAGACATGGTAGGTCAAACTATAGCTGTACACAACGGGAAATCTTTTATCCCTGTATATGTTACAGAAAATATGGTAGGACACAAGTTAGGCGAATTTTCTCCAACACGATCTTTTAGAGGTCATAGTGGTAACAAAAATAAAGGTAGCAGATAATCATTATGGGAAAAAGAAAACAAGACAGTGCATTAGCACGCAAAGTAGCGAATCAGGATGTGGTAAAAGCCCGTCTTAATGATTGCCCATCTTCTCCTAGAAAAATGAGACTCGTTGCTGATATCATTAGAGGAGAAAATGTAGATAAAGCATTATATATTCTTAAATATTCAAAAAAAGAAGCTTCTAACAAATTAGAAAAACTCCTTCTTTCTGCAATTGCTAACTGGCAAAACAAAAATGAAGGGGCAGATATCGAAGAGGCTAACCTTTTTGTAAAAGAAATATATGTAGATAGTGCAAGACAATTGAAGAGATTGCGTCCTGCACCACAAGGTAGAGGTCATAGAATTAGAAAAAGATCTAATCATGTGACATTAGTATTAGGTTCAAAAACAGATAATCAATAATCAAGATATGGGACAGAAAACAAATCCAATTGGTAATAGATTAGGTATCATCAGAGGATGGGATTCTAACTGGTTTGGTGGTAACGATTATGGAGACAGAATCGCAGAAGACTACAAAATCAGAAGATATCTTGAAGCAAGATTATCCAAAGGTGGTGTATCTAGAATTTATATAGAAAGAACACTTAAACTCGTTACAGTAACTATTACGACTGCTAGACCGGGATTAATCATCGGTAAAGGTGGTCAAGAGGTAGACAAACTGAAAGAAGAGCTTAAGAAATTAACAGGTAAAGATATTCAAATCAATATCTTTGAAATCAAAAGACCAGAATTAGACGCTGTATTAGTAGCGGATAGCGTAGCAAGACAAATCGAAAACAGAATCTCTTACAGAAGAGCCGTTAAGATGGCTATTGCTAGTGCGATGAGAATGGGTGCAGAAGGAATTAAAATCCAAATCTCAGGAAGACTAAACGGTGCTGAAATGGCAAGAAGTGAATCTTTTAAAGAGGGAAGAATTCCATTATCTACTTTCAGAGCAGATATAGATTACCACATTGCAGAAGCACATACTACTTATGGTAGATTAGGTGTAAAAGTGTGGATCATGAAAGGAGAAGTGTATGGAAAAAGAGAACTTTCTCCTTTAGTAGGTACACAGAAAAAACCTTCTGGAAGAAAAAGAGATAGAAAATAATTTAATTAGGAGTTAGAAGATAGAAATTAGAAATTAGATCTTCCGTTACAAGAGCTGAATTTAATTTTTTTCAATCTAACATCTAACATCTAACATCTAATATATAAAATTATGTTACAACCAAGAAGAACCAAATTCCGTAAGGTTCAGAAAATGAAAATGAAGGGCAATGCCAACAGAGGACATAGGCTTGCTTACGGAACATTCGGTATCAAAGCGACAGAAGGCGCTTGGATTACTGCAAGACAGATCGAAGCTGCGCGTATCGCTGCAACGAGATATATGAAAAGAGAGGGACAACTATGGATTAAAATATTTCCAGATAAACCTGTAACTAAGAAACCAGCCGAAGTAAGGATGGGTAAAGGTAAAGGTGCTGTAGAATATTGGGTAGCTGTAGTAAAACCTGGCAAAATTATGTTTGAAATCGGAGGTGTACCTTACGATGTGGCAAAAGAAGCGTTAAGGCTTGCTGCTCAGAAACTTCCTGTGGTTACTAAGTTTGTCGTAGCGAATGATTTTGTTAAACCTCAATAATCTTTGATAATATGAAAAATACTGAAATTAAAAATCTAAGTGTAGAGGATTTAAAAAACAAATTGGCTGAAGATAGAGCAGTTTACAACAAGTTGAAATTAGCTCACAGAATCAGCCCGATTGAAAATCCTATCCAAATCAGAGATTTGAGAAAGAACATCGCGAGACTTGAGACTGAACTAACTAAGAAACAACAATAAGAATTTCATTTTATTATGGAAAGAAATTTAAGAAAAGAAAGAATCGGAGTAGTTTCGAGCAATAAAATGGAAAAAACCATTGTTGTTAGTGAAACTATGAAAATGAAACATCCGATGTACGGTAAATTCGTAATGAAAACGAAAAAATATACCGCACACGACGAGAACAACGAATGCAACGAAGGTGATACTGTTTTAATCCAAGAAACAAGACCTTTGAGTAAGAATAAAAGATGGAGATTAGTAAGAATCATAGAAAGAGCTAAGTAATGTTACAAACAGAATCAAGATTAAAAGTAGCTGATAATACTGGTGCAAAAGAAGTATTAGTAATCAGAGTTTTGGGAGGGACCAAAAGAAGATATGCATCTGTGGGTGATAAAATTGTAGTGACTATCAAAGATTCTACTCCTACAGGAAACGCAAAAAAAGGACAAGTATCTAAAGCCGTAGTGGTAAGAACTAAAAAAGCAGTAAGAAGAAAAGATGGATCCTACATCTCTTTTGACGATAATGCATGTGTACTTCTTAACACTGCTGGTGAAATGAGAGGAACGCGTGTTTTCGGACCCGTGGCTCGTGAGTTGAGAGATAAGGAATACATGAAGATTATTTCATTAGCTCCTGAAGTACTTTAATTTTTAAAAATTTTAAGACAATGACTAAAGTTAAAATTAAAAGAGGTGACCATGTTATCGTGACCACTGGAAAAAATAAAGGGAGCAAAGGGGAAGTTCTTCAAGTAATCAGAAAAGAAGGAAAAGGTCCTAGAGTAATTGTTGCAGGTATCAACATTGTAAAAAAACACACGAAGCCTTCTGCAGCGAACCCTCAAGGTGGTATCGTAGAAAAAGAAGCTTCTATCCATATCTCTAATGTGGCTTTGATGGATGAAAACGGAAAAGCGACTAAAGTAGGTTACAAAATGGATGGAGATAAAAAAGTAAGAGTAGCAAAGACTACTGGTAAATCTTTATAATATACAACGATGGAATATATAGCAAGACCTAAAAAATTATATAAAGAGAAAATTGTTCCTGCAATGATGGAAGAATTTGGGTACAAGTCAATTATGCAAGTGCCTAGATTAGAAAAAATCGTTGTATCTCAAGGTTTGGGAGCAGCTACTGCAGATAAGAAAATTGTAGACTATGCTGTGGAAGAATTAACCGCTATTACTGGGCAAAAAGCTGTAGGTACCCTTTCTAAGAAAGACGAAGCGTCTTTCAAATTAAGAAAAGGAATGCCTATCGGTGCTAAGGTAACACTAAGAGCAGATAAAATGTACGAGTTTCTAGATAGACTTACTTCTTCTGCTTTACCAAGAATTAGAGATTTCAACGGAATCAAAGCTGATGGTTTTGATGGTAGAGGAAACTATAACTTAGGTATTACCGAGCAAATTATTTTCCCAGAGATTGTAATCGATAAAGTAAAGAAAATCCAAGGAATGGACATTACTTTCGTTACAACTGCACAGACGGATAAAGAAGCGAAAGCATTATTAACACACTTCGGTTTACCATTTAAAAAGAACTAAGAATGGCAAAAGAATCAATGAAAGCGCGTGAGCGCAAAAGAGAAGCGTTAGTAGCAAAATATGCTGCCAAAAGAAAAGCGCTAAAAGAAGCTGGAGATTACGAAGCATTACAAAAATTACCAAAAAATGCTTCACCTGTAAGACTACACAACAGATGTAAACTAACAGGTAGACCAAGAGGATATATGAGAACTTTTGGTATTTCCAGAGTAACTTTCAGAGAAATGGCCAACCAAGGTCTTATCCCTGGAGTTAAAAAAGCAAGTTGGTAATAATTTTTAACAAATCAAGATAATTAAGTTGGTTGGATTATTTCCCAGATTTAATGCAACCAATACTGATTATCATTAACCAATAATTTAATAAACGAAACATGGTAACAGATCCAATTTCAGATTTCCTAACTAGAGTAAGGAACGCACAAAGCGCAGGCCACAAAGTGGTGGAAATTCCTGCATCAAAAATCAAAAAGGAGATTACTAAAATCTTATTTGATCAAGGATATATCCTAAACTACAAATTTGAAGACAATGCTGTACAAGGGAATATCAAAATCGCTTTAAAATACGACAAGAAAACTGGGAAACCAGCCATCAAATCTATTCAAAGAGCTTCAAGACCAGGTCTTAGACAGTACAAAGGTTCAGCAGAACTTCCAAGAGTATTAAACGGACTAGGTGTGGCTATTATCTCTACTTCTAAAGGGGTAATGACGGATAAAAAAGCGAGACAAGAGAAAGTAGGTGGAGAGGTAATCTGCTATGTATATTAATTTTTAATTAAAGGAAAATGTCAAGAATTGGTAACGCAATTATAACAATCCCTTCCGATGTTACAATCACTGAAAAAGATGGTGTAGTAACAGTAAAAGGTCCTAAAGGAGAATTGACTCAGGAGCTTAAAGAAGGTATTACAGTAGAACAAAAAGATGGCGAACTTTCTGTAAGTAGACCATCTGAATCTAAACAACATAAAGCACTACATGGTCTTTATAGAGCATTAATCAACAATATGGTGGTTGGTGTTTCTGAAGGATTTACTAAAAAATTAGAACTTGTAGGGGTAGGTTATAGAGCATCTCATCAAGGACAAAGACTTGATTTGGCTCTAGGTTTCTCGCATGGTATCATTATGGAACTTCCAGATGAAGTGAAAGTAGATACTTTGACAGAAAAAGGTAAAAACCCTATTATTACTTTGTCTTCTTATGACAAACAACTATTGGGTATGGTAGCTGCTAAAATCAGATCTTTCAGAAAACCTGAGCCATATAAAGGAAAAGGTGTAAGATTTGTAGGAGAACAAATTAGAAGAAAAGCTGGTAAATCTGCTTAAAATTTAAGAATATGGCACTAAATAAAGAACAGAAAAGATTAAGAATAAAGAAAAGAGTAAGAGGAAAAATCTCTGGAACTCAGGCAGCACCTAGATTATCTGTATACAAAAGTAACAAAGAAATCTATGCTCAATTAATCGACGATAATGATGGTAAAACTTTAGCTCAGGCTTCTTCAAGAGAAAAAGGCGTAGATGCTAAAGGTACTAAAGTAGAAATTTCTACTGCTGTAGGTAAAGCAATTGCTGAAAAAGCATTGGCTGCAGGAATAGAAAAAGTAGTATTCGATAGAAATGGTTTCGTGTATCATGGTAGAGTAAAAGCTCTTGCTGATGGTGCTAGAGAAGGAGGTTTGAAATTTTAAAAATTAAAAAATTATGTTAGGATTAGATAATATAGAAAGAGTAAAACCTGGAGGTCTAGAACTAGTAGATCGTTTAGTAGCTGTAAACAGAGTTACTAAAGTAACTAAAGGTGGTAGAGCGTTTGGTTTCTCTGCAATCGTGGTTGTAGGAAATGAAGATGGCGTAATTGGATATGGTCTTGGTAAGTCCAAAGAGGTAGCTTCTGCTATTTCTAAGGCGGTAGAAGATGCTAAGAAAAACTTAGTGAAAGTTCCAATTATCAACCACACCATTCCTCACGAAACTTCAGCAAGATACGGTGGTGCAAACATCTTTTTAAGACCCGCAGCACACGGTACAGGATTAATTGCAGGTGGTGCAGTAAGAGCGGTACTAGAATCTGCAGGTGTACACGATATCCTTTCAAAATCTAAAGGTTCTTCTAACCCTCACAATGTGGTGAAAGCTACTTTCAAAGCATTATTGGATATCAGAAGACCTGAAGAAATTGCAAGAATGAGAGGAGTGACATTAGATAAAGTGTTTAACGGTTAATTTTTTGAAACATGGCAACAGTTAAAGTAAAACAAGTTAAAAGTGCTATTGGTAGAACTAAAACTCAAAAGAGAACTCTTGAAGCTTTAGGATTCAAAAAGTTACACCAAGTAGTAGAACATGAGGCTACCCCTGCAATCCTTGGAATGATTGCAACCGTAAGCCACTTAGTAGAAGTTCAAAAATAGAAATATAGAGGAGAGATGAGATTTAAGCATTGCAAGTCTTAAATTTCAGTTTCTCAAATCTTGAAATCTCAAATCTAAAAATAATGAATTTAAATAATATTAAACCAGCTAGTGGTTCTACCCACAATTCTAAAAGAATCGGTAGAGGACAAGGTAGTGGTAAAGGTGGTACTTCCACAAAAGGACACAAAGGACAAAAGTCTCGTTCTGGTTACTCTATGAAAATAGGTTTCGAGGGTGGACAAATGCCTTTACAAAGAAGATTACCTAAATTTGGATTTAATAATATCAACAGGAAAGAATACAGAGCCATCAATTTAGATGTTATTCAAAACTTAATTGATACTAAAAATGTATCTGGAGATATTACTAAAGATGTTTTAGTAGAATATAGATTAGCTTCTAAAAATGATTTAATCAAAATCATGGGTAGAGGAGAGTTGAAATCCGCTGTATCTATTTCAGCACACAAATTTACTAAATCTGCCGAAGAGCTTATTAATAAAGCAGGAGGTAAAGCCGTTACCCTATAATTTTTACAATGAAAGAATTTATACAAACACTCAAAAATATTTGGAATCTTAAGGAGCTTAGAGAAAAAATTCTCTTTACTCTAGGAATGATATTGGTGTATAGATTCGCATCCTATATCTCACTACCTGCTATCAACATGACGGAAGTTGGTACGCTATTGCAGCAGTATCAAAACCAAGGAGGTAGCAAGCAAGGTGCAGGTTTATTAGGTTTACTATCGTCATTTACTGGAGGTGCGTTTAGTCGTGCTTCCATTATGGCGTTAGGGATTATGCCGTATATCTCTGCATCCATCATTGTTCAGTTGATGGGGATGGCTATTCCTTACTTACAGAAACTACAGAAAGATGGAGAGTCGGGTAGAAATACCTTAAATCAGATTACGCGTTGGCTTACCATTGCGGTATGTTTGGTTCAGGCACCATCTTATTTAGGTTCTATCACAGGATTATTTTTACCTTATTCTAACTTCGCTTCCGCTTATTATGTGGAGCCTACCTCTATTATGTTTTGGTTACCAAGTATTGTAATCTTGGTGGCAGGTTCTGTATTTGCGATGTGGTTAGGAGAAAAAATTACAGATAAAGGAATTGGTAATGGTATTTCCATCTTGATTATGGTGGGGATTTTAGCCGACTTACCAATGGCTTTTGTACAAGAAGTAACAACCCAAACGGGTAAAGGTGGAATGGGAACGATTATGATTTTAGTGGAAATCCTATTCTGGTTATTGGTTGTACTATTAGCAATTATTCTTTCTGTAGCGGTAAGAAAAATTCCTATTCAGTATGTAAGTAGAGCACAGGCTAGAGGTGGAGTTAATAAAAACTTAATGCAAGGGGCAAGACAATGGATTCCATTAAAAGTGAATGCTTCTGGTGTAATGCCGATTATCTTTGCTCAAGCGTTGATGTTTGTTCCAGGACTCTTAACTAAGTTTGATGAATCCAACACCTTTTTAGCAGGATTTAAAAATGTATTCAGTTGGCAATACAATGTATTGTTTGCGATACTGATTATAATCTTCTCATTTTTCTACACTGCGATTACAATTCCTGTAAATCAAATGGCAGATGATTTGAAGAGAAATGGTGGATTAATCCCTAAAGTACGACCTGGAAAAGAGACCGCAGACTATTTAGATGATATTTTATCTAAAATAACTTTGCCTGGTGCGATATTTTTGTCTATCTTTGCAGTCCTTCCTGCAATTGTGCATGGAAGTTTTGTGCAGACAGATAGATTTGCTCTGTTTTTTGGAGGGACTTCACTGTTGATTATGGTTGGGGTAATTCTAGATACAGTACAGCAAATCAATACTTATTTGTTGAGTCACAATATTGATGGTTTAATGAAGTCTAAACTTTCGAGAACCACTAAATAATAAAAGATAGATTTTATATTATGGCGAAACAAAAACATATTGAACAAGATGGCGTGATAGTGGAAGCACTATCCAACGCTATGTTTAGAGTAGAACTAGAAAATGGGCATGTCCTCATCGCTCATATTTCTGGTAAGATGAGGATGCACTATATAAAACTTCTTCCTGGAGACAAAGTGAAATTGGAACTTTCCCCTTATGATTTGTCTAAAGGCAGAATTACATTTAGATATTAACCAAAGCAATAATCCTTTTAATAGGTTTATCGCATAAAGAAAAAATTATGAAAGTAAGAGCATCAATTAAGAAGAGAAGTGCAGAATGCAAAATCGTAAGAAGAAAAGGTATTCTGTATGTGATTAACAAAAAGAACCCTAAATTTAAACAAAGACAAGGCTAATTTAGCAAAATTAAATTATGGCGAGAATTGCAGGTATTGATTTACCAAAAAACAAAAGAGGCGTTATAGGACTTACCTATATCTACGGAATAGGGAGAAGCACCGCGTCGGAAATTTTGAAGAACGCTGGAATCAGCGAAGACAAGAAAGTCAACGAATGGAATGACGATGAATTGGCTGCTATCAGAAACTACATCTCAGACAACATCAAAGTTGAAGGAGAATTACGTTCTGAAGTGCAATTAAACATCAAGCGATTGATGGATATAGGATGCCAACGAGGAATACGTCACAGACTGGGATTACCTTTAAGAGGCCAAAGAACGAAAAACAATTCTAGAACCCGTAAAGGAAAAAGAAAAACTGTTGCTAACAAGAAGAAGGCAAGTAAATAATCGTTAGGAATTATGGCAAAACAAACTAAAGTAACGAAAAAAAGAAAAGTAAAAGTTGAAGCAATTGGCGAGGCACATATCCAAGCTACTTTCAACAACATCATTATTTCTTTAACTAATAAGAACGGAGAGGTTATCTCTTGGTCTTCTGCTGGTAAAATGGGCTTTAGAGGTTCTAAAAAGAACACTCCTTTTGCAGCTCAAATGGCAGCTGAAAACTGTGCAGCAGTAGCACACGAAGCTGGACTTAGAAGAGTAAAGGTATTTGTAAAAGGACCTGGGGCAGGTAGAGAATCTGCTATCAGATCTATTCACAATTCTGGTATCGAAGTGAGCGAGATTGTGGATGTTACACCTATGCCACACAACGGATGTAGACCACCAAAAAGAAGAAGAGTATAATCTATATTTGCAGTCGCAACTTTTTTGAGTTGTACTTCAAATCAAATAATTAAAGAAATATGGCAAGATATATTGGACCTAAAACTAAGATTGCAAGAAAATTTGGTGCGGCAATCTATGGAGACGATAAAAACTTCGAAAGAAGAAAAAATCAACCGCCTGGACAACATGGACCAAACAAGAGAAGAGGGGCTAAAAAATCTGAATATGCAGTACAGTTAGCAGAAAAACAAAAAGCTAAATATACTTATGGTATTCTAGAAAGACAGTTCTCTAACTTGTTTAAAAAAGCTCACGCTAGCAAAGGTGTAACTGGTGAAGTTCTACTTCAACTTTGCGAATCTAGATTGGATAATGTTGTTTACAGATTAGGTTTCGCTAAAACTAGAGCAGCAGCGAGACAATTAGTATCACACAGACACATCTTAGTGAATGGAGAAATTGTAAATATTCCTTCATACGCTCTAAAAGCTGGTGATAAAATCTCTATCAGAGCTAAGTCTAAATCACTAGATGTGATTGAAGATGCTCTGGCATCAAAATCTAATTACGAATGGTTACAGTTTAATGATGAAACTAAGGAAGGTACTTTTACTAGTGCCCCTGAAAGAATTCAGATTCCTGAGGACATCAAAGAACAGTTAATCGTCGAATTATACTCTAAATAATCATCAAATTTTTGCTCAACCCAAAACTATGGCAATTTTAAATTTTATTAAACCCGATAAAGTAATCCTACTCAACTCTACAGATTTTCAAGGTCAATTTGAATTTCGCCCATTAGAGCCAGGTTACGGATTAACTATCGGACACGCTTTGAGAAGAGTCTTACTCAACTCTCTAGAAGGTTATGCTATTACATCAATAAAAATAGAAGGCGTAGAGCACGAATTTTCCACCATTCCGGGCGTTATCGAAGATGTTACAGAGATTATTCTCAACCTAAAACAACTTCGTTTAAAGGCTAAGTCTGAAAATCAGCCAGCAGAAACTGTTACGGCAAAACTTTCTAATCTAAAGCAAATTACTGCTGGCGATTTAGGAAAGTCGATTTCAGGATTTGAAGTCTTAAACCCAGAGTTGGTAATTTGTAACCTTGCAAAAGATGTAAATTTAGAAATGACTTTAAGCATCAATAAAGGTAGAGGTTATGTTCCATCTGAACAAAATAAATCTAACAATGCACCACTTGGTACTATCGCTATAGACTCTATTTATACGCCTATAAAGAAAGTAAAATATAGTATAGAAAACTACCGTGTAGAGCAAAAAACGGATTACGAAAAATTAATCCTAGATATAGAAACAGACGGTTCTATTACCCCACAAGATGCTTTGATAGAGGCTTCTAAAATTTTAATTTACCACTTTATGCTATTCTCTGACGAAAGAATTACATTAGAGACGGAAGCGGTAAAAGCATCTATTCAGTACGACGAAGAAACCCTTCACACAAGACAACTACTTAAAACTAAACTTGCAGAGATGGATCTTTCTGTAAGAGCACTAAACTGCCTAAAAGCAGCTGAAGTAGAAACGCTTGGCGAATTGGTAGCTTTCAGTAAATCTGATTTGATGAAATTTAGAAACTTCGGTAAGAAATCTTTAACAGAACTTGAAGAGCTTGTTCATTCTAAAGGACTTAGCTTCGGGTTTGATGTAAGTAAATATAAGTTGGACGCTGATAAATAATCCTTAAAAATGAGACACGGAAAAAAATTCAATCACTTAGGTAGAACAGCACCTCATAGAAAAGCAATGCTTTCTAATATGGCGTGTTCCCTAATTGAACATAAAAGAATAAACACAACGGTAGCGAAAGCAAAAGCACTTAGAATGTATATTGAGCCGCTTTTGACTAAGTCTAAAGAAGATACTACACACAACAGAAGAGTAGTATTCTCTTACCTACAAAATAAATATGCAGTAAGTGAACTATTCAGAACAGTAGCTCCAAAAATAGCTGAAAGAAATGGTGGATACTGCAGAATTATTAAAACTGGTTTTAGACTAGGTGATGCGGCAGATATGGCGATGATAGAGTTGGTTGATTTCAACGAGCTTTATAACCCTAACGAAGTAGAGAAAAAATCTACTAGAAGAGGTCGTAGAAAATCTAGTGCTAAAAAAGTAGAAACTGTTGCACAAGACACTAAAGTAGAGGAAGCTCCAGAAGCACCTGCTGCTGAGGAAAAATCTGAAGAATAAGATTTTTCTATACTATTTAAAATCCCAAACTTGAGTTTTCAGGTTTGGGATTTTTGTTGTTAAGATTAATAAAAGAAAAAATCCTATATTTGTCATTATGAATATACGATTTTTAATAGGCACCATTATATTATGGTTCGTATTTTACCAATGTAGCAATCAAACCCCGACTCCTATGGAACAGAAACCATCACAACAGAATCCTTATTACTCTAAAACAGATACCACCTCGCTCAATTTAAGTAATGAAGAGTGGAAGAAGGTACTGTCACCAGAACTTTACCAAGTGGCTAGAGAAGCTGCTACCGAACGCCCTTTTACTGGAGTTTATAATGATTTTGACCAGAAAGGAGATTATTATTGTGCGGCTTGTGGTAATCACTTATTTAAGTCTGATGCTAAGTTTGCATCCACTTGCGGATGGCCTAGTTTTTTTGAAGCTGATAAAAATGGCGTGAAATACAAAAGAGATTCTTCTCACGGCATGGAGCGTATTGAAGTGGTATGTAAACGATGTGATGCTCATTTAGGTCATGTTTTTAATGATGGACCTCCACCTACTGGCGTTCGCTATTGTATGAACTCTGTAAGCCTTCATTTTGAGCCTTCAAAAACTTAGTTAATTTTCTTTCTGTAATATTTTAGAAATAAACTGCTTGAAGTTATTGTAATGCAATAGCCAAAATATTATCTTTGCGAAAATTTTTTTCAATGCAAATAGCTCAAACTGTTTTAATGGTAGAACCTGTGGCGTTCGGATACAACGCACAAACCGCAGAAAACAATTATTTCCAAGTAGATTCTGAAAATAAAACGACGCAACCCAAGGCTTTAGAAGAGTTTCAACAATTCGTTTCTAAGTTGAGAAGTAAGGGGATAGAAGTCATTAGCGTGAAGGACACGCTAGAACCTCATACGCCAGATTCTATATTCCCAAATAACTGGGTGAGTTTCGGTGCTGATGGTAGAGTGGTGCTTTATCCTATGTATGCGCCCAATCGTAGAGACGAAAGAAGAGGCGATATCATTGATACAATAAAAAATCAAGGGTTTGAAGTCAAGGAAATTGTGGACTTAACGGTATCCGAAAAAGACGATGTATTCTTAGAAGGTACGGGAAGTATGATTTTTGACCATGATCATCAACTGGCATATGGTTCTGTTTCCCTAAGGTTGGATGAAGGGTTATTTCGTCAGTTTTGTGAAAAATTTGGATATACCCCAATTGTATTTCATTCTTACCAAACGGCAGATGGCGAAAGGCTACCCATCTATCATACCAATGTGATGATGTGTGTGGCAGACCAGTTTGTAGTGATATGTTTGGATAGTATAGATGATGAAAAAGAACGCCAGCATGTTGTAGAAACAATTGAAAAATCGGGGAAAGAAATTATTGCCATTACCGAAGCACAAATGCAAAATTTTGCAGGGAATATGCTTCAATTGAGAAATTCAAAAGGGGACAAATTTTTAGTGATGAGCCAAAGTGCTTATGAATCTTTAACCCCAGAACAAATTAAAGCAATTGAAAACTATTCAGAAATTCTTTATTCGGATTTAACTACAATTGAAACCAATGGTGGCGGCAGTGCCAGATGTATGTTGGCAGAAGTTTTTTTACCGAAAGCTAACTAATTAATTAGAAGATATTAGAATATAAGGTTATTTAGATAGAATAAGATTAATCTAAATAACCTTTTTTGTTAAGGGCTAATGAAAGTGTTCTGCAAAATAAGTTTAGGGTTATACACACTATTTGTGCTTTATCTTATGTTTGTGTGGCATCGTTCGCCTTATTCTCAGAATATTGTAAGGTTGGCACCTTTGGCTTCTACCATTCTTTTCATCAAAAAAAGTATTCTTTGGAAATCTATTATTATCAATATTGTAGGGAATGTGGTAATGTTTATACCATTCGGTACTGTTGGCTTTGTCTATCCTAAATACAGACAGCTAAAACCTTTAGTAATCGATTTTATATCGGCTATTACGGTCGTGGAAGCATTACAATATTTTACCCGTTTGGGCGTTTTTGATGTGGATGATATTATCCTTAATACCATTGGGGTAATCATAGGGTTTAAACTAATGACTTGGTACAGATTGAAATCTCTTTAACCTTGTTCCTTTTCGGCTAAAAATCTAAAGTGATTCCATAATAACCGAATATCATGATACTCAAAATCATCGGGAAGAATTTTTTTCCAATCGTTAAGATTTTCTTGTGGGTGGGTTTCAAAGGCAGATTTAAAAGTATTGATTTTCTCTTGAGGTAAAATTCTAGTTAAATCTAAAAGCCCTTGTTCTGCAAATTTTGCTAGATGTCCGTATATAGTAGAAGTAACCAAACCTCTTTGTTTTGCAATTTCGCCAATGGTTTTTCCCTCTTCAAAAAGTTGATAAGTCAAGATGTGCGTAGGTACTTTTTTTACTTCCGTTGAGATAGACGCGTCATTGTCTGGGTTGAAAAGTGGCGTATCCATCAGGTAAGCCTCTTTTAAATCATTAAGGTAATCCTCTAAATCGTCTAATAGTGTACGGATTTCCTCATTGTAGGCTTTGAGCCCTTTTCCGCCTTTGGTTTCAGCATAGAACGCTTTCATAGGTCTAAAGAAATGAGTGCTTATTTCTTTAAAAAAGAAATTAACAGCTCCTTTTACTTTATCTTCTATGGATTGCCAAGTATCTTCATTTCGAGAAAGTTTATAGGTTTTTTGTTTTAGAATGCGTTCTAATTTATTAAAAATTTCTATCCAATTTTTAAGCGTTGGCTGAATGGAAACATAGAGGGCTTCGGCTTTTTTTTTATTCAAATCTCTAGTGACTAAGGCTTGGTTGTGCCATTGTTCCACGGCTTTTTGAAACCAATTGCAGTCCATTTTGGATAAGACTTTGTTGATGGCATAATCGTATTTTTCTGTGTTAATGATTTCTGTGATGCGTTCATTAGCATTGGTGTGCTGCTGAAATTGATTTACCCTACCATCATTAAAAATAACCTCTTGCGAAATTTTAGATTTAAGAACAATACCTTCTAGAGTTCTACATCTAGATAGTGCTACATAGACTTGCCCAGAGGCAAATGACTGCCCAGCATCGATGATTACACGGTCAAAAGTTAAGCCCTGTGATTTGTGTATGGTTACTGCCCAAGCCAACCGAATAGGATATTGGGTAAAACTTCCTAAAACTTCTTCGTCGATACTTTTATCGGGTTTTAGGTTATAGCGTTTATTTTCCCAAGTTTCCTTTTTTAGGGTATAAGTTTCGTCGTCGCCTTCTATTAATACTTGAATTTCATCGTGGCTCAGTGCGGTAACTTCGGCGAGTTTTCCATTATAATAACGGCGTTCGCCGCTGGCGTCATTTCGTATAAACATTACTTGAGCCCCTACTTTCAGTTCCAAAATTTCCTCATTGGGATATTGGTTTTCTCTAAAATCGTCTTTTACCTCAGCTTTATATTGATAGGATTTCCCTTTCAGTTCTTTTAGTCGCTTTTGGTTGATGCTATCTGCCATTCGGTTGTGTGAAGTAAGGTAGACATAGGTTTTATCTTTGGGTTCAAAATCCTCTATATAGCGTGAATTGAGCAACTGGTGGTGGGCATCGCTGAGCTTTCCTTCTCGAATTTCATTAAGGATAGAAAGAAAAGTTTCATCTTTCTGGCGATATACTTTTGTGAGTTCAATAGTTACCAAATCCATATCGGCTAGCCCTTTAGCACTAAAGAAAAATGGCGTATCGTAGTAGAGTTTCAATAAGTTTTCGTCTCTTACAACGGGTGGTAGTTGGTGTAAATCCCCTATAAATAACATTTGTACACCACCAAAGGGCTGTGTATTTCTTCGGATGTGTCGCAGGGCGAAATCCATCATATCCAGAACATCGGCTCGGAGCATAGAGGCTTCATCAATAATGATGATTTCAACTTCTCTTAAAAGTTTGAGTTTGTTTTTTCGGAATTTAAAGTGTTTAAATAAATCGGAAATATTATTGCCAAGATTTTCATCTACCCTTTCGTGTGTAGGAAGAAAAGGGCGAAGCGGCAACCCAAACATAGAATGAATCGTCACACCACCCGCATTAATCGCAGCAATTCCCGTAGGGGCTAGTACGATATGGTTCTTTTTGGTTTGGCGTACAAAATGGTTGAGGAAAGTGGTTTTTCCTGTTCCTGCCTTACCTGTAAGAAATACCGAGCGATGGGTAAACTCTAAAAGTTGAAAAATTTCCGAATTCATAAAGCGAAAATACGGAAATTTATGCAAAGTCAATGGAATTTAACTAGGGGAATTAATCCATTCGGCATCTTTAGAAGGCGTGATTTCATAGTTGTTTTTCTGAGCATAAACTTTGGTAAATACCGCTCCGAAAAATAAAATTTGACAAACATAATTAATCCACATAATCACTAAAATCACTGAACCTGCGGTACCAAATACGGATGAGGGTTTAGAGTACTGGAAATACAACCCGATAAGGAACTTACCAATTTCAAATAATACTGCCGTGAGTAGGGCCCCTATCCAAACCGCTTTCCAAGAAATATTGATGTCTGGCATATATTTGAATATAAACATAAACAAAAGTGCCATCAATAAAAAGCTAAATACAAAACTTGCCACCGAAAATAATATGGTAACGCTTTCCCCAAAATGAGAAACCAGCCAATCATTAGAAGCAGATAGAAAGGAAGACGCTAATAAATTAACCAAAAATAATAAGGAAATTACGATGATTAAAAGAAATGCCATACCTCTATCTTTCAGATAATCTTTGATGGAGCTTTTAGGATTTTCTTTAATCCCCCAAACTCTGTTCAGCGATTGTTGTAGATAGAAAAATAGAGTAGTTGCCCCAAATATTAAGGCTAAAACCCCTATGGTTTTCATCCAAAAGTTTTTGCCATCTGCCATAGCATTGGTAATGATATTGGTGAAGTTTTCTGCAGTATTTTTGCCAATCATGTCGCTCATTTTGCCTAAAAGTTCTTGGCGTACATTGGTATCCCCTAAAAATAATCCTGCTATCCAAATGATGATAATAAGCAACCCTGGTAACGAAAATAGGGCATAATAGGCTAAACTGGCACTATCTCTAGAGGCAGAAGACTGTTTCCACTGGCTAAAAGTTTCTTTTATAATATTCCAAAAAGATTTAAGGTGTTTCATAAGTATTAATATTCATCAACATTAATGTATTCTCAAAATGAGAAAACTATAAATTTAAATAGAATTTTTATCTCGTTTTAAAATGGCGTAGCGGTACACATCCAAAAATTTCCCTTGTTTATAAAATTCTTCTTCTAAAAAGCCTTCTTGTTTCATACCACAGGCTACCATTACTTTACCCGACTTTGTATTATCGGTATTGTGGGTGGCGTAGATTTTATTCAATTTTAAATCTTCAAAAACCAAAATGCAGTACACTTTTTAGTGCTTCTTTGGCATAGCCTTTTCCCCAATAATCTTCCGCAATCCAATAGCCAACTTCGGCTTTTTGATGTGTATTGATATCGTGCAAACCAATCGCGCCGACCAATAATTGAGAAGCCTTTTCCCTAATGGCAAAAATAATACCAGTATGATTTTCAAAAACAGTTTGGGCTAAATTATAGAAGAATTCCGCATCTTTTTCCTCATAGGGATAGGGAATATTTAGTGTGTTTTTGGAATAGGCTTCGCTGGCTTGAGGATAGCCACCAAGCGTTCTGTATCAGATTTCTGAATGGCGTTTAGTAGCAAGCGCTCTGTCTCTAGTTGAGGCTGTGGATTATTGTTCATCTTTGTACCAGTTTGAATATTTTACATAATTATTAGCAATTCTGTGGACTTCGCCTTCCAAAAGTTCTGGTGAGATGGCTTTGATTTTCTTTGCAGGAATACCGCCCCAAACTTCCCCAGATTTTATATGCGTTCCTTGCGTCACTACCGAGCCAGCTCCCACGATAGAGTTACTTTCTACGATGCAGTTGTCCATAACGATGGCACCCATGCCAATCAAAACATTATCATAGATGGTGCAGCCGTGGACGATGGCATTATGCCCAATAGATACATTATTTCCAATGTTGAGTGGAAATTTTTCATAAGTGCAATGGAGCATCGCATTATCTTGGACATTCACTTTATTTCCCATTTTTATATAATGAACATCGCCACGGATTACCGCGTTGTACCAAATGCTACAATTTTCGCCCATTTCTACCTGTCCAATAATGGTGGCGGTTTCGGCTAAAAAAGTGTGAGTTCCAATCTTTGGAGTATGTCCTAAAAGTGGTCTAATCAATGCCATAATTTTAAAAATATGAAGGTTAAGTTAAAATCTGTAAATCAGCCTTATTGAAAAAAACTAAAATACAACGATGCTATTGTGGATTGCTTTCCGTATTTTTGCAGTTCCAAATTTAATATAAAAATGCGACAAATCATCATAGAACCTACAGAAAATCCACGCGTAATGAAATTCGTTGCCGATTATAATTTAATTCCAGGGTCGCTGGAGTTGGATAGGCAGTCGGATATTTCTGAAATTCCTATTGCAGAAGAATTATTTAATTATCCTTTTGTGGATAAAATTTTCATCACGGCAAATTTTATAGCAGTTGCTAAACAAGATACCGTAGACTGGGAACATGTAGCGCAAAGCCTTAAAAATGTGATTGAAGACGAGCTTTTAGCTAATCCAAGAATTTACCGTCCGAAAAATAACAAGGTGGCTTACCAAATCTACGCAGAAATGACGCCGAATCCATCGGTAATGAAGTTTGTATCTTCTAAATTACTATTGGATGGTTTTGTAGAAGTAAAATCTAGAGCGGAAGCCGACCAAGTGCCTTTAGCTCAAGCCATTTTTAAGGAGTTTGACTTTGCCCAAGAGGTATTTATTTCGGATAATTTTGTGGCGGTGACTAAAGACGATTCTGTTCAGTGGCACGAAGTGATGGTAACGGTACGCGCTCTAATTGCAGAATACTTACAAGCGGGAGGCGAGATTACCAATCTAGAACCTCAGAAACACGAAAATCCTGTTGAAAAAATTATCAACAGAGAATATACAGATAAAGAGCAAAAAATTAGTGATATTTTAAGCGAATATGTTGCACCTGCTGTGGAAAATGATGGGGGCAAAATATCATTAATGGAATATGATGAGACCACTAAAACCGCAAAAATGCTTCTTCAAGGAGCGTGTAGTGGTTGCCCAAGTTCTACGGCGACATTAAAAGGCGGGATTGAAAATGTATTAAAACAATTCGTGCCCGATTTGGTAGAGAAAGTAGAAGCCGTAAATGGTTAATAGTGCTAACGCCGATTGACAATATCTCGGCATTAGAAAGAAAAATATAAAATAGAATGGCAAAAAAAGGAATATTATTAGTCAATTTAGGCTCGCCTAGGTCTACTAAGGTTTCGGATGTTAAAGAATATTTAGACGAATTTTTGATGGACGAAAAAGTCATCGACTACCGATGGTTTTTCCGTGCGCTATTGGTACGCGGTATCATCTTAAATACCCGACCGAAGAAATCTGCTGCAGCCTATGAAACGGTATGGACAGATGAAGGTTCGCCATTAATTGTAATTACCGAAAAAATAAAACATAAACTTCAGCAGTGTGTGGATATTCCTGTAGAAATGGGCATGCGCTACGCTCAACCGAGTATTGAACATGGACTGAGGAAATTAGTAGAGCAAGGCGTTACAGAAGTAGTATTATTTCCATTGTACCCTCAGTATGCGATGAGTACCACCGAAACTGTGGTAGAAAAAGCAGAAGAAGTGCGTAAGGAACATTTTCCACAAGTTCGTATCAATTATGTGCAGCCGTTTTATAACAGAGATATTTATATTAACTGTTTGGCGGAAAGCCTTAGAGAGAAATTGCCTGCACAATTTGATGCCTTGCAATTTTCTTACCATGGTGTTCCGGAGCGACATATCTATAAAACCGACCCTACTAAGACTTGTAATTTAAATGATTGCTGTTCGCGCGAGACCAATCCAAGCCATTCGTTTTGCTATCGCCATCAGTGTTTTAAAACGACAGAATTGGTAATTGAAAAATTGAATATTCCAAAAGAAAAAAACATTGTATCCTTCCAATCTCGACTGGGTAAAGATAAATGGATAGAGCCTTACACGGATGAAACTTTAGAAAAACTACCCGCTAAAGGCATTAAAAATTTAGCCATTTGTTGCCCAGCATTTGTATCAGATTGTTTGGAAACTTTGGAGGAAATTTCTGTGGAAGGTAAAGAAGAGTTTCTACATGCTGGTGGTGAGCAGTTTCACTATTTACCTTGCTTAAATGATGAAGACCGCTGGATAGAAGTGATTAAAACCTTATGCGAGGAGGAATTAGAAAAATTCTATTTAGTTTAAAAAATAAAAACTTTAAAACATATTATAACTTAACGCCAGTGGACTAGAACCAAGGGCGTTAATTAATTTTGAACTATGGCTTTTTTAGATCAACCTTTAACGAAAAGATTGGTGCAGTTGGCACTTCCTGTGATGCTTACACAAGTGGGGCAAGTTTCGGTTAATTTGTTCGATAATATCATTGTGGGGAATTTGCTGGGAGCAGATGCTTTGGCATCGGTATCGTTGGCAAATGGATTGTTCTTTTCCATTTTTGTGGTTGCTTTAGGTTTTTCTTTAGCCATTCCACCGTTGGTTTCAGAGGCACAAACCCAAAATAACGATGCCCGTATCCATAGTGTATTTAGTCATGGTTTTGTGATTGATATGGTGATTGGAGCGCTTTTAGTGGTATTGATTTTTGCCATTAGCCCAATGTTGTACCATATGAACCAGCCCGAACACATCTTACCTGATGCCGAAGTCTACTTGAAAATTGTAGTGGTGGGGATTATTCCATTTATGGCATTCCAAACCATGCGCGAGGTTTCAGAAGGTTTATCCTTTACCATTGGCGTGACTAAAGCCACCATTATCGCTAATATTTTAAATATTATTTTGGACTATGTATTTATTAAAGGGATGGGCTTTATTCCAGCGATGGGGGTAGCAGGTTCGGCGTATGCGACACTTATCGCTCGTATTTTTATGATGGTATTTCTATTTTTCGTGATGAAGAATAATAAAGTGACGCGACCTTATATCGACGGATTTTCGTTGAGGAAAAGTATCTTTAAAAAATCTATGTTTGCCAATTTGTTGAAACTGGGTTTTCCTATGGCAATGCAGATGTTTTTTGAGGTTACTGCCTTTGCGGGAGCGGCATTTATTTGTGGTATTGTAAGTGCCAGAGATATTGCAGCGCACCAAATTGCGTTGAGTATGGCGTCGTTTACCTTTAACCTTTGTATTGGGTTCAGTGTGGCGTCTACGATTATGGTGGGCAATAGAGTAGGGGAACGGAATTTCTTAGCGGTAAAACAAGTGGGGATTAATAACCTTAAGATTACCTTTTTGTTTATGTTGATGTGTGGCTTAGGTTTTATTTTAGGACGCCACCAATTACCAGTATTCTTTACCAAATCCGATGAGGTAGAAGTGATTGCTTTGGCTGCACAATTGCTCATTGTAGCGGCGTTTTTTCAATTATCCGATGGCATTCAGATTGTAGCCTTAGGTTTATTAAGAGGTTTGCAAGATGTAAAAATCCCGAGTGTCATTACCTTTGTAGCGTATTGGGTAATTACTATTCCGTTAGGCTATTTTTTATGTGTCACTATGGAAATGGGCGCTTTTGGGATGTGGATTGCGCTAGGCATAGGACTTACCTTTTCTGCCTTACTTCTGGTACAACGATTCTTCGCTAAAATAGGACAAAGAATAACCCAATAAATAGAATTCGTTTTAATGAAATTTTAGAGGATATTCAGCCTCGTATTTTAAGAGTAATCGTGTAAAATAGGAATAAGTAATGCGACCATCTTGTCGGTTAGATTTTAAAAATAAATGATTGGTCCACCCGAAAAAATCTTCCAACTTTCCTCTATGTACTTCTCTAAATGCCATTTCATACGCTCTATCTCGCTTCATCCCTTCAGAGTATTGGTTTAGGATTTGTTCTACGAATTCTGGTTCGGTATCGTATAAATCCGATAATAAACTTTTTAAAGTAAAATAAGCCGTGCTGTATTGTAAATTTTTATCTTGGGATTGGATGCCAATAAGATAACCTATAAAGTTGGCTTCTTCTTCTCTAGCATAGCCCAATTGATGCGCACTTTCGTGGGCTAAAGTAAAAGGAATATAAGTTTGAGGTAAATTCTGATGGTATTGTGCCTCGGCGGTAAAGGGATTATAATAACCTAAAATTCCAGTATAAGCCATGATGGGAGCAAATAAACTGGATTTGAAATCATCAATATTTGTTGGTGTTTTATAATCTAAAAACTTTGGTAAATGATATTGTTGCTGAAGGATGTTTTGCTTAATGTTAGCTAATGAAGGGTATTCAAAAACGCCATCTCTATTTTCTTTAACCTTGTTTCTTAGTTGCTTACAATGGTTGAGGTATTTTAAACTTAAATGTTTGGCATCTTCAATACTAGGGTCTTTGGAAGAAAGTTGATTAATAATTGGCGGTTGAAAATAGAGCATTCCCCAAACCCATTGATAGATAAAATAAAATAGATTAATGCCTACTAATAATTTTCTGACACTCGTTTTTCTATTAGAGGATACTATCCATTGATATAAAGTCCAGATTAATAATACTGCTAAAACGATATAAAAAACATCGCCGATAGAAAATGGGAGTTTAGAAGATAGCCATTGGTGTACAAATTTTTTCCATTCAAAAAATAGAGAAAATATATTAACTGCAATAGAAGAATAAGATAATACATAAAATAAAAGAAATTGGACAAGTAAAATTCCTGCCCAAAATCTTATCCTATGATATAATTTTTTAGTGTGCACTATCGCTATTCTCGATCATTACAACGCCTTGTTTCTTTAAAATTCTTGGGGTTATAAATCCATAAAATGCTAAATACGCGAAGCATAACACTGGAATAATATATGAAAAATGCGTGTAACTCATTCCGAAAATTCCTTCTGGTGAACTAAGGTCATGGTCGCAAACCCACCCTTGGATTAAAGGAATAATACCACCGCCCAGAATCATCATCACTAAGAATGATGAGGCTTTACCTGTGTTTTTACCTAGTCCTGCAATTGCCAAATCAAAAATGGCTGGCCTACATAATAGAACAGAATAATCCACCAGAAATAAAGAAGTATTTTGCAATAGTTTTATCTGGGTATACTAGTCCAATAACCATCATCGCAGCGCCTGCAATACCGAAAATCATTAAGGTTTTCCCCGCGTTTTTTCCACCTAGGAAACTCATTAATATAAACACGCCTATCCAAATAGGGTAAATAGTAAACGCCGAAACATCTTTACCACTCAAATAATTAGCTCCCCAAATAATGCCAAAGGCTACAAAAGGGACGATGAATTTTAAGGCAAGGTTGGTATTTTTAGAAGTATTAAATACATTAATCCCACCATTCCATCTACCAATCATTAAACTACCCCAATAAAGGGATACAAATGGAGGGATATTGTGTTCCAGAATATTTCCAAACTCTTGTGTGTGGAGTAGGGCAGGAAGATTACTCACGATAGACACTTCTACGCCTACATAAATAAAAATTGCTAACATTCCCAAAACCAATTGAGGGTATTTCATGATATTAAAAGTGCCCTTGCTGTCTTGGTTGTCTACGGAGGCTTCTTCTTTAGTAGGATTTTCAATTTTTGAAACCAACATAAATATAGCTACTAAAATAAAGGCAATCCCTAAAATAATGAATGGTAATTTTACATCGTGTAGATTAAGTGTAGTTTCTGTTTCACTATTGCCAAATAAGGCATACCCCAAAAGAATAGGACCAATAGTAGTCCCTAGAGAGTTGATACCGCCAGCTAAGGTCAGCCGGTGGGCACCAGTTTCTGGACTTCCCATTTTAATGGCTAAAGGATTCGCTACAATTTGCTGAACCGAAAATCCTAACCCTACAATAAATAAGGCCGCTAAGAAAAACCCAAAACTATACTGAGTAGCCGCAGGAACGAAAAGAAATGCTCCAATAGCAGAAATAATTAAGCCAAATGCTAAAGTTTTTTTATACCCAAACTTTTGTAAAATATCGCCAAATAGCGAGATAACAAAAAATATAACCGACCCAATAAAATAAGCCGCGTAGAATGCCCAAGCTACCAACTGCGACTGGACTTGGGTTAGGGTAAAACTTTTCTTAAATACGGGAATCAGGATATCGTTGTTGGCAGCCACAAAGCCCCAAAAGAAAAATACGATAACCAAAGAAATAAACTGCGACCACTTTGTCTGTTGCGTATGTTGTTCCATTATTAAAATTGGTATTAAGTTTTTACTAAGAGCAAATATATATAATTAAAATGATAATTCGTGTGTTTCTAGTGTGTTTTTAATTTTAGAAAAAGCCTTGTCTTTCAAACTTAAAAAAGTGTCTTCGGGTTTAGGCTCTATAATGCCATTAAAATAAACGGGGATTCTCCCTGGGTAGCCTTTAGAATAGTTGAAAGGAAACATTTTTCTTAGTCCAATAAAAGTAAAACAGCACAAAGGTAACTGATGTTCTGCGGCTAGGATAAACGCCCCATTTTTAAACGGAGCCAATAAAATAGAAGTGTCATCTGGTACCAGTCCTTCTGGGAAAATAACGATACTTTGACCTTTCTGCATCCGCTCTGATGCTCTAGCGTAAACTTCGGAACGGCTTTTTGCATCGCTGCGGTCTACCATTACCACGACTCTTTTATAGATAGTTCCAAAGATGGGAATCTTAACCAATTCTTTTTTCCCTACAAAACAAAATGGGTGATTAGGAAGAAGAACCAACATTAAAAATACATCCACTATTGAAGTGTGGTTGGCAATGAAAATATATTGTCGGTTAGGGTCTATGTGTTCATTCACTTCTTTAAAGTATTGGCATCTAAATCCTATACCATAAAATAAAATAACTGCCCACAAACGAATGAGCGCATAGCAGATTTTATAATGCGACGGCTTGAAAGAAAATAGATAGACCCAAGGTCCTATGAGCAAGGTCATCACAATACCTAATATCACAAACCACAATCGCCATAAGTAAACTAAAATTACCATTACTTTTAAAGTTAAAGGAGCAAATATAAAATTTTGTTTTTAAATGGTGTATTTTCGTATAGTTTTTTAGTTAAAGTCCTAAAAAGGTGGGGCTTGTGGATTTTTTTTAAAAGATAAATTTCACAATTAAAAAAATATTCTTACCTTTGCAGACCCTTATTGGGGAAAATTATGTTTAATCGTAAACGATAAATTGTGAATACATTAAGTTACAAGACAGTATCGGCAAACAAAGCTACCGCTAATAAAGAATGGGTTGTGGTAGATGCTGCCGGGCAACCATTAGGACGTTTAGCGTCTAAAGTTGCGAAGATTTTGAGAGGTAAGCACAAAACGAATTTTACACCGCATGTAGATTGTGGGGACAATGTAATCGTTTTGAATGCTGGGAAAGTAGAACTTTCTGGAAACAAATGGGCAGATAAAACTTATATCTGGCACACAGGGTACCCTGGTGGACAAAGATCTATGACGGCTGAAGAGTTAAGAAAAAAGAATAGCCTAAGAATTCTAGAAAAATCTGTAAAAGGTATGTTACCTAAAAACAAACTAGGATCTGCAATTCTTAAAAACCTTTACCTTTATGAAGGAACTGAGCACAAACACGAAGCTCAGCAGCCAAAGGAAATCAATATTAACGAATTCAAATAAGTAATATGTCTATAGTACACAAAATAGGAAGAAGAAAAACTTCTGTCGCTAGAGTATATGTAAAACCAGGTAGCGGAAATATCACCATTAATGGTAAAGCGCTTAATGAGTACTTCGGTACTGATGTTTTGGTTTATAAAGTAAATCAACCATTTTTATTAACAGAAACTGCAGAACAATACGATGTTACTGTAAATGTTTTTGGAGGTGGAATCACTGGTCAAGCAGAAGCGATTAGATTAGGTATTTCTCGTGCATTATGCGAAATCAATGAGGAGTTCAGAACAGCTTTGAAACCTCATGGATTGCTTACAAGAGATGCAAGAATGGTGGAAAGAAAGAAACCAGGACAGAAAAAAGCGAGAAAGAAATTCCAATTCTCTAAACGTTAATTTCAACGCTTTATGCCGTATACTTTATGCTATAAGCCAATGCTTATAGCCTACAAGTTTACCGCTTAAGCACTTATAAAAATTGCCCGTTATGTTTAGCATCCAAACATTTCTCCCATCTTAAGAAATAGTTGATTGCGAAAAAGCGGAAAGTAAACTAACAAACAGAAAAACAATGGCAAAAACAAATGTTAAAGACCTATTAGAGGCAGGTGTTCACTTTGGTCACATGACTAGAAAGTGGAATCCTAATATGGCTCCATACATCTTTATGGAGAAAAATGGTATTCACATCGTTGATTTACATAAAACAGCAGTAAAATTAGATGAAGCGTGTCAAGCTTTAGAAAAAATCACTTCTGCAGGTAGAAAAGTATTATTTGTTGCAACTAAAAAGCAAGCGAAAGAAATCGTGGCTAAGCATGCATCAGATGTTAATATGCCTTACATCACAGAAAGATGGCCAGGTGGTATGTTAACTAACTTCGTTACAATCAGAAAAGCGGTTAAGAAAATGAACGCTATTGATAAAATGAAGAAAGATGGTACTTTTGAAACGCTTTCTAAAAAAGAAAGACTTCAAGTGGACAGACAAAGAGCTAATCTTGAGAAAAACTTAGGTTCTATCTCAGATATGGTGCGTCTTCCATCTGCGATTTTCGTAGTAGACATCATGAGAGAGCATATTGCAGTAACAGAAGCTAAGAAATTAGGTATTCCTGTATTTGCAATCGTAGATACCAATTCTGACCCAAGAAAAGTGGATTATGTAATTCCTGGTAACGATGATGCTTCTAAGTCTATCGATATGATTTTATCTCAAGTAACAGCAGCTATCAAAGAAGGACAAACGCAAAGAAAAGCAGAAAAAGAAAAGTCTAAAGAAGAAGCGAAAGCTTCTGCTGATAAAGACGCAGATTTTGACGCTTAATATAAGCCGTTTGCAATAAACCCAAAGCCTTAAGAAATGACTTAAGGCTTTTTTTATTGATGTGATAGATTATTTTTTAGATTGGAAATACATCTTCTATATCACTCATTCTTTGCATCACCGCACCAGCATAAGAGCAATGAGGGCGTATTTTCCATTGGTGTTCTCTTGCGAAATCTATCGCTTGTTGAACGAGATATTTCCCATACCCATTGCCTTCAAATTTGGGGTAGACATTTACAAAGGAAATCACTAAAATGTTTTCATTCGGCATAATAGTATAAGTAAGTCTACCGATTTCTTCAGTGCCATTTTCCATAGTGATAAAACCACCATTACCACTTTGATTGTTTTTATAATTCATATGTTTCATTTTAACATTATATACTATTCTATTTGAAAAGCGAAATTAAAGAGTGAACTATATAAATAATTATATACTCAATGCAAAATTTATTCTTTTTTTCCAGTACCTTTTTTTCAATGCTCATCAATATATTTACAAAATCCAAAACTATATCCCATTGTATATTTTGAAAAAATAGATTTTTATATCCATAATTTTTGGTAGATTTGTCAAAATCCAAAGTTAGTAATATGCAATATCAACAACTTTTTATTTTACTAGAAAAATATGGGAAAATTTCAGAAAAGGAAAAAGCAATGATAAAGATTTACTTTGAACCTCTCAATATTAAAAAGAAGACAAATCTAATTAAAAAAAACTCTATTTGCAACAAACTTTTTTTTGTAAATAAAGGTTTGCTGAGGTCTTTTTATATTGACCACAATGGAAATGAATTTACTCGAAGAATAGCATGGGAAAATGGGTTTCTAACAAACATGGATAGTTTTCGCAAAAATGGTATTGACAATAATGAAACGATAGAATGCATTGAAAATGCTGAAATTCTTCAAATAACTAAAAAAGATTTAGACCAACTTCTTTCGGTGTCTGAAAACTTAGCTAAAATTTATCAACTAATTTTAGAAAAATATATGGCAATCAATATAAGGGGCTATCATCATTTATCTACCTCCATGCCATTAGAAAAATTAATTTATTTTAATAAAAATTTCCCCACTCTTAAAAATCGCATAAATGATAGTATTTTAGCATCTTTTCTATCGATTTCACGGAAAACTTTAATAAGAACTAAATCAAAATTGTTATTTTTATAAAAATTGAGACATTTGTCCTAATTTTTATAAATATATTTTATGATATTTGTCATAGATATCTAGATTATTCAATAGCTATGAATTGCGGGAGTTTTACCTATTCAACCCAAAGAAAAATAAAAGGAAATATTTTTATAAATTTCAAATTTTTATTATCATGAAAAAAATAATTTTATTATTTACAGCCCTTTTATTTGGAGGTGGATTATCAATTGCACAATCAACCCTGACTTCAGTTGATGATGCTCCATGTAATACAAGAAACTGTCCTGGATCTGGCACTAACTGTTGTTACGACGTAGGTAACGATTCTGTGTTTTACAAATCAAAGTAAGTATAGCCAGAAATTAATTTTTTAGATACCCTTCGGGGTATCTATTTGATACCACCTATTACTATGAAAAAAAATATAATAATTATTATAAGTATTGCAATTGGTATAATATTAATTTTACTAGTTTGGTCGAAAAGTAAAAAAAATGAAAATAGAATAATCAATAGAGAATATTTGAATTCATTGAACTTTCAAGAGTTGACATCCTTTAATGTAAAAAAAGGTACAAATAAGCTAGATGTATTTGATAATGAATTATTTTTACAAAACAGTAAAAAAAAGAATATTTCAATCATTGAAGGAAAAAAAGAATATTTAACTTATGACTATGGAACTTTAATCAAAGATAATTTTCCAGAAAGTTATACCATTATTATGGATTCAATTTTCATGTTTTATCCTTCAAAAAGAGCAGTCTTTAAATCAAATCTAAGAAATAATAAGGTTTTAGTAGAAAAAAAGCTTGAAATGCCTTATACGAGAGGTGTGGCAGTTGATAATGGTTTCATCATAAAAGAATGTATGACCGTTGATTGTATAAACCAAAAATTTACGCTTTACAGTAAAGATTTTAAAATTCAGAAAAGTTTTGATGTAATAAATAATAATAATAATAATAATAATAATAATAATAATAATAATAATAATAATAATAATAATAATAATAATAATTGCACTAAATGGATATGAAAAATCAAGATAAATACTACTTTTTAATATTGTGTTTTATATATGGTACACTTTATTGCCAAACTCATCGTTTTATTTATGAATTAAAGTTTAAAAGCAATGCTAGTGATTCTTTATATCAGGAAGATTATATAGTGACTGATGTAAATTCCAAAACTGTAAAATCATTCAGTTATGAATTTGTTAAATATGATTCTATTAACAAAAACTCTAAATCTCTTTATTTTGCCACTCCTCCTTTTGAAGAAAGATTCGCTAGAGTAATTGGTACCAATACTTATATGAATTACGAAAATTTATTACAGAATGTTTATGCTTATAAAACAAACGATAAAATGGAATGGAAGATAAAGAATGAATTTAAAAATATTGGCTTATATAGAGCTCAAAAAGCCGAGTGTAATTTTGGAAAAAGAAAATGGGTTGCATGGTTTACTCAAGAAATCCCATTGCCTTATGGGCCATACAAATTTTCTGGACTGCCAGGGATGATTTTAGAAGTAAATGATGAACTGAAAAGTTATATATTTTCTTTTGTACAAAATATAAATATTCAGGAGGAATTTGATACTAGTAATTTTCTTGAAAACTATTACCATATGAAGCCCGTTAAAATTGATTATTCTAAAATAAAGAAAATAAAGATTGATTATTATTTAGATCCATATAAAGAGGTCAAATCAGGGCAGATTAAAGGTTATCTCCAAGATGATGATGGGAATACAATTGAGAACCCTAATTTTAATCAGTTGAGCAAAAAAATAAGAAAAAATATTTTAGATAATAATAATCCTATTGACTTAAATATGAAAATCAATTATCCGCCCAATAAATGATTAAATGTCCCGTCCCAAAACTGTAACGCTTTTTTAGGGCGGGACATATCAATTATCAAAAGCTCGTCCTTCGGCAATATGTTTCCCGAAGATAAACAATTTTAAATGATATTTTCCTTAAATTGGCAATATCTTTGTTGAAAATGACATACATTAAAAAAATCTATGACCACACTTATCTATGATGGTAATTTTGAGGGCTTACTCACCGCTATTTTTGAAGTGTTTGAATACCGCTATTCGGAAGTAGACATTGTTTCTGAAAATAATTATCATGTGGAAGGTCTTTTTTCTGAGCCTCATAAAGTCTTAACACAAAAAGACAAAGCGGATCGGGTATTGCAAAAATTAGAAACCAATTTAGGAAAAGATGGTTTAAGGCAATTGCTATGGGTTTACCTTTCCGAAGATGAGCGTTTGGAACATTTGATATTGAGTGCCGTCAGATTAATGCTCCAATTTCCAGCACAAAATATACTCTATCATTTAACCAACGAAGAGATGCTCGCCATTGCTAAGATTGTAAAATCGGTGGGACGAGAAATCCATCGGATGAATGCCTTTGTTCGTTTTGAAAAATTAGAAGATGAGGTCTTTTTTGCTAAAATAGAACCCGATTTCAATGTATTACCGATGATTAGAAATCATTTTTATCATCGCTACCGAGACCAACAATGGATGATTTTTGATTTAAAACGAAACTATGGACTCTATTATAATCTTTCGGAATGTCAGTTTATCTATCCTTCGGAAACTTTTAGCCTAAATCCTAATGCGATGCCGTTTCATGAAGAAGAATTAAAATACCAAAAGTTGTGGCAGCGGTATTTTACAAAAGTTGATATCGTAGAGCGAAAAAATATGAAACTTCATATCCAGCAGTTGCCCAAGCGCTATTGGAAATATTTAACAGAAAAATTTTGATGTTTTTTAATGCCCTAAGCGTTTAGAAAATCTTATATTTGTGGGTATGAATCATGAAACACCTCATATTGTCATTATCGGAGGCGGTGCCGCAGGTTTTTTTTGTGCGGTAAATCTAGATACTACCCAATATCGTGTCAGTATTTTAGAACAAAACTCGGAAGTGCTACAAAAAGTGAAAATTTCGGGCGGTGGCAGATGTAATGTCACCCATGCTTGCTTCGACGCTCGGGATTTAGTCCAGTTTTATCCGAGAGGCAACCGAGAATTGCGAAGTGTATTTTCTAAATTTCAACCTGCCGATACCATGGGTTGGTTTGAGGAGCGTGGCGTGTCATTAAAAATAGAAAGTGACAATCGTGTGTTTCCAGAGTCCAATTCCTCACAAACGATAATTGATACATTAGTTGGCGAAGTAGAGCATAAAGGAATTAATATTTTAAAAAAAGCACCCGTTAAAGCCATAGAACCTCAGCCAGAAGGCTATAATATTATAACCAATCAAGGGGAAGTAGTCGCGGATATTATTGTTTTTGCAACGGGAAGCTCGCCAAAAGCTCATAAATTATTAGAAGGCTTAGGGCACCAAATTGTACCTGCTGTACCTTCATTATTTACTTTTAATATCAAAGATGATTTGCTCGATGGCTTGGCAGGTACGAGTTTTCCCTATGCTGAAGTGAAATTACCACAACTAAAAGCAGAAGAATCTGGTGCGTTACTGATTACCCATTGGGGACTAAGTGGACCCGCCATTTTAAAATTATCCGCTTGGGAAGCCCGTCGATTGGCAGAATACCATTACGAAGTGGATTTAGAAGTGAATTTTTTAGGGTTGCCTATTGACACTTGCCTTCATCTTTTAAAAGAAACAAAACAAGACTATGCCCAAAAGAAATTAGTTCAATATAAACCCTTTGAAATCACCAACCGTTTTTGGCAAAAAGTATTGCATCAACTCAAAATAGATGAGGACAAACATTGGGCAAATCTTTCTAAACAAGAGATGCAACAAATTACCGAAATGCTTTGTAGAAAACCGTTTAAGGTAAAAGGAAAATCCACTTTTAAAGAAGAATTTGTAACGGCGGGTGGCGTGGAATTAAAAGAAATCGATTTTAAAACGATGGCGTCTAAAAAACTACCTCATTTTTATATCGCTGGGGAAGTCCTTAATATAGATGCAGTAACAGGCGGATTTAATTTTCAAGCCTGCTGGAGCGAAGCGTGGCTGATCGCCCAACATCTCAATCAAAAAAATCATTAATTAACTCAATCATAAATAATATATGTCAAACTCAACTCAATTTATAGAAGAACTTAACCAAAGGTATAGTGCTAAAGGTGAAAGTATCATTTTAGGAAAAGGAATGCTCGATGGCGAAGTGGTAAAAGAAGTAGATGTAAAACTTCCATTAAAAACCATCAACCGCCACGGACTAATTGCGGGTGCTACGGGAACGGGTAAAACTAAAACGGTTCAGGTCTTTGTGGAGCAATTGTCTCATGCAGGTGTACCGACTTTAGTATTAGATATCAAAGGTGATTTTTCTGGGATTGCAGAGCCAGGTACCGAGAACGAAATTATCAAAGAACGCTATGCCAAAACCGAGCTGCCATATAATCCCCAAGCCTTTCCCGTTGAATTGATGACGATTTCTGGGGCTAAAGGTGTACAACTAAGAGCGACGACTACCGAATTTGGACCTGTATTATTAAGTAAAATTTTAGGGCTTAATGATACCCAAAGCAGCATCATGTCGATTGTGTTTAAATACTGTGATGACAAAGGTTTACCATTAATAGACCTTGAGGATTTAAAAAAAGTTCTACAATATGTTACCACAGATGACGAGGGAAAACAAGAACTTGCAGAACATTATGGGGCGATATCTTCGGCGTCTTTAGGCGCTATTTTGCGTTCTATCGTGGCATTGGAGCAACAAGGGGCGACCCAGTTTTTCGGAGAGCCCAGTTTTGAAGTTCAGGATTTGCTTCAAACCAGAGATGGTAAGGGCGTAGTTAATATCATGAGGGTAGATGATATCCAAAGTAAGCCAAATTTATTTTCTACTTTTATGTTGTCGCTATTTGCGGAAATCTATATGACCTTCCCAGAAGAGGGCGATAGTGGTAAACCTAAGTTGGTATTATTTATTGATGAAGCTCATTTAATCTTTAAGGAAGCCTCAAAAACTTTACTCTCTCAAATTGAAACAATGGTCAAATTAATTCGTTCTAAAGGCGTGGGAATTTATTTCATCACTCAAATTCCTGGGGATGTTCCAGAAAATGTATTGAGTCAGTTGGGGATGAAAATCCAGCATGCCCTAAGAGGATTTACGGCTAAAGATCGAAAAGAAATTGATAAAGCAATAGAAAATTACCCCATTACGCCTTACTACAAAGCCACAGAACTGATCCAGAATTTAGGAATCGGTGAGGCTTTTATCACCGCTTTGGATGAAAAAGGGATTCCAACACCTTTGGTTCATACTTTTTTAATTTCACCAGAAAGTAGAATGGGAACCCTTACAGACAATGAAATTGAAACTTTGACTCAAAACTCTAGTTTGGTAAAAAAATATCAAAATAGTATTGATAAAGAAAGTGCCTACGAAATCTTAACCCAAAGAATAGAAGCCCATCAGGAACAAGAAGTTGAGCGTCCATCAACTAAAACATCGACTCGAAAACCCGTAGAAGAGCCTAGTTTATTTGATAGCGTTTTAAAAAGCCCCATGGCAAAAACTTTCGGAACTACCTTAATGAGAGAAGGAGCAAAGGCTATTCTCGGTATGCTCGGCCTAAAATCTACCACAAGGAGAAGACGGTAGGAATTATAAATTCAAAATTATAGATTATAAATGGAGGTAAAAATGTTGAGTGAAGAGGTTTAAGTTTATTTATAGCCTATTGTCTAAAGCAATTTAAAATTATAGCGTGTTACGCTGAACTTGTTTCAGTGTCTGCCAAGTAGTTTGAGCTAAAAGTTTTGAGTGATGAGTTTTGAGTGATATGTTGCTTTCTTACTGCTTATAGCCTATTGCCTATAGCAAATAGTTTTTAATTTCTCTACAACAATTTTTATTAATTTTAAATAGTTATATTTGCACTTTGAAACCGAAAACTATGGCATTACCATCATCTAATTCAACGCAGACACTTTGTGATTTAACCCTAGGAAAACAAGGAAAAATCGTAGGCTATCATAATGATGCCCTCGATATGCCAACGAAAATGATAGAAATGGGATTGTTGCCAAATACTTCCATTAAGATATTACATCAAGCTCCTTTTAATGGCCCTTTATATATAGAGTTTGGCAATGAAAATAATAGGTTGGCGCTGCGCCGTTCAGAAGCGGCTTATTTATTGGTGGAGACCAACTAAGGTCTTGGGTGAAATACTATGAAATTGATTTAAAATGACTATGACGGAGCCTCGTAACCATAAAAAAATTCTTTTGGTGGGTAACCCTAATGTGGGAAAATCCACTATCTTTAATGTACTCTGTAATCGAAAACAAAAAACTGGTAACTATGCGGGGGTTACCGTAGCGAGTTTACAAGGCGAATACAGTTACCAAAATGAAACCGTAGAGGTCATCGACTTACCAGGGGCATATAGCCTATATCCTTCTTCGGAGGACGAAGCGGTGTTCAGCCAGTATTTGGTAGAGCAGAGAGCGCATTATGTGGGTGTGGTTTATGTTATTGAAGCTTTAAGCATTAAAAGAGGTCTGTTATTATTACAGCAAATTTTAGATTGGGGCATTCCTGTCATTGCGGTAGTCAATCAAATAGACCAAGCTGAAAAAAGAGGAATTAGTATCGACATTCAAAAGTTGGAGCAGCATTTGGGGATTCCTGTTTTTAAGACTAATGCCAAAGACCATATTGGTGTAGAAGCACTTAAAGATGCAATTCATCATAACAGATTCCAATCGTCTAGTACCACTTTTTTTGATATCCCTAAAGCACAGCAGCCGATTGTAGAACGAGTAAGTCAGCAAATCAATGAATCTAATCATTATAAGGTATGGACTTTGCTTTCTTCCGATTTATTTAAAGATGGTATCGATTCTATTGCGGTACAATTAGATAAAAAAGATGAGGCTTGTGTAGTACCTAAACGATTGCAAGTTCAGGAAACAGTAAGGCGCTACCAAAGTATTGATGCCATAGTAACGGATACGGTAACCAAACAAAAACAATTTAAAGAACGCTTTACCGAAAAAGTAGACTGTATATTGGTACATCCAATCTGGGGTTATGCTGTATTTGGACTATTACTGGTATTACTTTTCCAGAGTGTATTTATGCTTGCCAGCTATCCTATGGATTGGATTGATGGCGGTTTTTCATGGCTTTCGGAAGTGGCTGCTGAGCATCTGCCAGAAGGTCCTATTAATAGTTTAATTTCAAATGGGATTATCTCAGGTTTGGGCGGGATTATGGTATTTGCCCCACAAATTGGAATTTTACTTTATTTTCTCTACCTTTTGGAAGATTCTGGCTATATGGCTCGGGTGGTATTTTTAATGGACAGATTGCTCAGACCTTTTGGATTAAATGGAAAAAGTATTGTACCATTAGTATCTGGTACAGCGTGTGCGATTCCCGCTATTATGTCGACCAGAAATATTGAAAATATTAAGGAACGCCTTATTACCATTTTAGTGACGCCATTTATGACTTGTGCGGCACGGTTACCAATTTATAGTATCATCATTACTTTGGTTATTCCAGACCGCTATATTTTTGGGGTGGGCTATCGAGCCTTAGCGTTAATGGCGATGTATTTATTAGGATTTTTAATGGCATTGGCGGCGTCTTGGGTGTTGAAAAAGTTCATTAATTCTAAACAGAAATCATTTTTGGTAATGGATTTGCCGACTTATAAAATGCCGATGTTTTTCCATGATTTTAAATTGGTTTTGGGTAAAGTTTGGGGCTTTATCACAGGGGCAGGTAAAGTTATTTTTGCCGTGAGTATTATCCTTTGGGTATTAAGTTATTTTGGACCGAGCCAGAGTAAAACGGAATGGGTTCAAGATGATGTTTCACTTAGTGACTCTTATCTTGCCAAAATTGGAAGACAAATGGAACCCGTTATTGCACCGCTAGGTTACGATTGGAAAATGGGCGTAGGGATATTGACGAGTTTTGCCGCCAGAGAAGTTTTTGTAGGGACGATGTCTACGCTTTATAGTCTAGATGACGATGCACCCGAAGGTAAAATTATAGAAAAAATGGAACGCGATGTAAAACCTAATGGTGAAAAAGTATTCAGTTTGGCTACGGGGCTATCCATACTCATCTACTACGCTTTTGCGATGCAGTGTATTTCTACCATTGCCGTAGTCTATAAAGAAACCAAAAGTCTAAAGTGGACGATGCTTCAGTTGGTGGGGATGTCTGGATTGGCGTATGTGGCATCATTAATTGTGTATCAAATCTTTAAATAAAATCTTATGTTGACTTTACAATATATTATTATTTTTTTAGTCGTTATATTTGCGTGTTATTCGATATTTAAAATTTTTTGGAAGAACTTTGCCCCCCAAAAAGGCAACAGCAAAAGAACTCACTGCGATAAAGACTGCGGGTGTTCTTAGACATTAAATAACAACAAAACGACTATGACTCAAAAATTAAAATTAGAAGAACTCGGTAGGATAGATGTAGAGACTTTTAAAAAATCATCTAAAACCCCTATTGTAATTGTTTTGGACAATATCCGAAGTATGCATAATGTAGGTGCCATTTTTCGTACTGCAGATGCATTTCTAATTGAAAAAATTATTTTGTGTGGCATTACCCCAAAACCACCGCATAGAGAAATTCATAAAGCAGCATTAGGTGCTACGGATAGCGTAGAATGGTCGTACGAAAATAATATCTGCGATGCGCTTACCAATTTAACAGAAAAAGGATATCAATTAATCGGCGTTGAACAAACAACGGATAGTCAGCCATTAAATCAATTTAAAGTAGATGCATCTCAAAAATATGCTTTAGTTTTGGGCAATGAAGTAGAAGGGCTAAGTGATGAAGGCTTGCCACAATACCATCATTTTGTAGAAATTCCACAACTGGGGACTAAACATTCGCTGAATGTAAGCGTATGTGGAGGCATTGTAGTATGGCATTTTTTTGAAACATTATCCCAGTCTATTTAAAAATTATTGATTACATTTGCTTTTAAAAAGTAATCAATAATGAAATTGGGATTTAGAATTATAATCGCTACACTTTTAGCATTGGTGTTTTCGTGTAAGAAAAAAGATACGCCACTGAATGTACCACCAGTACACGCTAATTTAGATAGTATTGCAGAGGAATATTATGATGGCTACCTTAAGTTCCATCCTTTTGAGGCAACCGCACAAGGCGACCGTCGTTTTAATGATATTCTGCCTCAAACCATAGATAAAGTTAAGATTTCCGAAGAAACTTCGTTCTATAATTCCATTATTAAAAAACTCGAAGGCATTGATTACGACCAATTAACCGACGCCCAAAAAGTGGTTTATAATGTGCTAGACCATAGGCTAAAAGACCAGATTGAAGGTTACGCGTACCATCCAGAATATTTTCCTTTTACCCAGTTTGAAGGGCTGCCGTTGGAATTTCCTTTATTGGGTAGTGGCAAGGGAAGTCAGCCATTTGAAAATAAAGAAGACTACGAGAATTGGCTTAAAAGAATGGAAGCCTTTCCAGCATGGATGGATACGGCGATAGAGGATTTTAAATTAGGAATAAAAGACCAAATGGTATTACCCAAAAAATTGGTCGTTAAGATGATTCCACAAATGAGTGCCGAAGAATTAACATCTACTAATCCTTCAAAAAATATTTTCTTTAAGCCGATTCAAAATTTTCCTAAAGGAATGTCTGCAGCAGACAGAGCCCATTATACCAAGGAATATAACAAAGTGATTTTAGAACAAGTGATTCCAGCGTACCAAAAGATGGCAACATTTTTAGAAAAAGATTATCTGCCTCATGCTAGAACTACCGACGGCTACAACGCCTTACCAAAAGGAAATGAAATCTATAATTATTATGTAAAACACTGGACAACAACTTCTGAAACGCCTGAAACTATCCACGAAAAAGGCTTAAAAGAAGTGGAAAGAATCCGAGGCGAAATGGAACAAGTAAAGCAACAGGTTGGATTTAACGGAAGTCTAGAAGAATTTTTAACTTTTGTAAAGTCTGACCCTAAAGCGAAACCTTATCAAACTTCGCAGCAGATTTTAGATGCATTTAATGGCATTTTAACCAAGATAGAACCGAAATTAGAAACTATGTTTACCGTAGTGCCTAAAACGGGTTTTGAAATCCGACAAACCGAAAAGTTTAGGGAAGCTTCTGCAAGTGCAGAATATCAACCAGGAACGCCAGATGGTAAGCGAAATGGTATTTTCTATATTCCTATTCCAGATCCTAAAGCCTTTAATGTGACTTCGGGGATGGAGTCTTTATTTCTTCATGAGGCGATACCAGGACATCATTACCAGATTGCATTACAGCAAGAGAATATGGCATTGCCCAAGTTTATGCGTTTTGGTTGGATAGGTGCATATGGCGAAGGCTGGGCATTGTATTGTGAGTCTCTAGGTCCTGAATTTGGATTGTATACCGATCCTTATCAAAAAATGGGTGCCTTAAGTGACGAAATGATGCGTGCCGTACGCTTGGTAGTAGATACGGGTATCCACACTGGAAAGATGGCGCGTGAACAAGCGTTGACCTATTTCCTTAATCATGTAGCCTATGATGAAGCCGCAGCAACCGCCGAAATTGAGCGCTATATGGCAAACCCTGGACAAGCATTGAGTTACAAAACAGGATCTATGAAGATCCAAGAGCTTCGTAAGAAATATCAGGAGCAGTTAGGAACGCAGTTTAGTTTAGCCAAATTCCACGACGAACTTTTAAACCAAGGGTGTTTGCCATTACAAATATTAGAACAAAAAATGGATCGTTGGGCTAAGCGTCCAGAACAAACTAAAAAACAGTAACAAGTAATATAGATAGAATAATAAAGGCACAGTTTTACGCTGTGCCTTGTTAAATTATTTACTCTTTTAGGTATTCTTCTAATATTTCACAAGCACACTCTGGTAAATTGGTTCCTGGTCCAAAGATATGGTCAGCACCGTTATTATAGAGGAATTCATAATCTTGTTGTGGGATTACACCACCTACTACAATGGTAATATCATCCGCACCCAATTGATGCAATTCTTTTACCACTTGAGGAACTAAAGTTTTATGTCCCGCTGCTAATGAAGAAATCCCTAAAATATGCACATCGTTTTCTACGGCTTGTTTGGCAACTTCTTCTGGCGTTTGAAATAATGGTGCTACATCCACATCAAATCCCATATCGGCAAAGGCGGTTGCTACTACTTTAGCTCCGCGGTCGTGTCCATCTTGTCCCATTTTTGCCACCATCATTCTTGGGCGACGCCCTTCTTCATCTTCAAATTGCTGGGCCAACTGTTGGGCTTTTTCAAAAAACTCATTTTTAGTAGCATTTATAGCATAGACCCCTTGTATGGTTTTTATATTCGCCTTATATCTTCCAAAAGCGCTTTCCATCGCATCGCTCATTTCGCCTAAAGTCACGCGCCTTCTAGCAGCCTCTATACACAGAGCTAAAAGATTACCTTTGCCAGATTCTGCACGAGATTTTAGTTCAGATAAAATCTCTTGTACCGCAGTTTCATTTCTAGTTGCTTTGATTTGGTTGAGGCGTTCGATTTGTTTTCGTCTTACCTCTGTATTGTCAATATCTAAAATTTCAAAATCAGGATGTTTAAGTTGAGATTTAAAGGCATTAACGCCAATAATAAATTCCTCGCCACTATCAATTTTAGCTTGTTTAATGGCAGCTGCTTCTTCGATACGCATTTTAGGAATCCCAGCCTCTATGGCTTTGGTCATCCCACCTTCTGCCTCTACTTCGTTGATGAATTTCATCGCTTCATCTATCATTTGTTGGGTTAAAGTTTCGACTAAGTAACTGCCACCCGTAGGGTCTACCACTTGACAAATATCGCTTTCTTGTTGAAGGATAATTTGGGTATTTCTCGCAATTTTTGCGGAATAATCGGTAGGTAGGGCAATCGCTTCATCTAATGCATTGGTATGTAATGACTGCGTACCCCCTAGAGCCGATGCCAAAGCCTCAATAGCCGTTCTGGTAATATTATTAAATGGCTCTTGCTCTGTTAGCGACCATCCCGAAGTTTGCGAGTGGGTTCTAAGCGCTAAAGATTTTGGATTTTTAGGGTTAAAGGGTTGTAAGAGTTTCGCCCAAATATAGCGTGCCGCTCTCATCTTGGCAATTTCCATAAAATGGTTCATGCCAATCGCCCAGAAAAAGGACAATCGAGGGGCAAAATCATCAATGTTCATCCCTGCTTTTATTCCCGTACGAACATACTCCAATCCATCGGCTAGGGTGTAAGCCATTTCCAGCACCGGTGTAGCACCAGCTTCCTGCATATGGTAGCCCGAAATAGAAATAGAGTTAAATCTCGGAATGTGTTGTGAGGTGTATTCAAAAATATCAGCAATGATTTTCATAGATGGCGTTGGCGGATAGATATAAGTATTCCTTACCATAAACTCTTTTAGAATGTCATTTTGAATAGTCCCCGAAAGTTGCTCTTGGCGAACACCTTGCTCCTCTGCGGCTACAATATAAAAGGCTAAAATGGGCAATACTGCACCATTCATGGTCATAGACACTGAAATTTGGTCAAGTGGAATATCTTTAAACAGAATCTTCATATCTTCCACAGAATCTATGGCAACGCCCGCTTTTCCAACATCCCCAACCACACGAGGATGGTCGGAATCGTAGCCTCTATGGGTCGCCAAATCAAAGGCTACCGAAAGCCCTTTTTGTCCTGCCGCTAAGTTTCTTCGGTAGAACGCATTAGATTCCTCAGCCGTTGAGAATCCCGCATATTGGCGAATCGTCCATGGCTTTTGAACATACATTGTGGCATAAGGACCTCTTAGGTAAGGCGCCACACCAGCGGAATATCCTTTTTGAGTTAAGGGCTGAGCATCAGACTGGGTATAGCGTGTTTTTAGCTGAAGTCCATCTTTTTCAAAAGGATAGATTTTATGCTGAAGTTCAAATTGTAGAGATTTAAAATCTGGATTGGTATTTTGTATAGGCTGTCGCATAGTGTTTAATATAATTGATAGGATGAGGCGTCTTTAGTAATAGGATGTTGATTCAATTGGTGTATAACTTGTGCTAATTCGGAGAATTGTGACATGCCTTCCCATTGTTGAGCAAACTGATAGAGATTACTAATGCCTTGTGATAAACTCTCTAAAAAGTGAGGTTTTCTCTGAATTAAACCTCTAAAACCATAAGCCCCCAAAACTTGCATAAAACGAATCAGTTGGATGTAGGGGAGGCTGGTTTTAAGTTGTTCTTGTGTGGTTTTATCATCGAACAAATGCCAATAATAGGACAGCATCTGCTGTTTAAATTCTTCTGAAAAATTGGCTTTCGCCTGAAATAGAAACGAAACCACATCATACATCAATGGACCTTCCATAGCAGCCTGATAGTCTATAAAACCCACCTCGTCATCAGAATTAACCATAATATTTCGAGATTGAAAGTCTCTAATCATCAGTCCTTTAGGCTCTAAATTTTCAATAAGTTGGGTTAAGCATTCAAATTCTTTTAACAAAGTTGATTTATGATAATGAAGTTCTAAAATATCTACGATATAATTTTTAAAATAATATAAATCATGGATTATGGGCAACTTATCATAGCGTTCATATTCATAAGATTGATGATAGTCAATTTTATTAAGCGTTTTATTTTGAAGATGATATAATGCCTGCAAAGTTTTTTTAACTAATGAGGCAATATGTTCGCTTTCGCCTTCTTGAGCAATGAGTTGAGATAGGGTATGCGTTCCTAAAAATGATTGGATATAAGTCGTTCTATCGTCTGAAACTTTAAAAATTTTAGGTGTATTTAGTTTTAATTTAGAAAATACCTCAGAAAAATAAATGAATGCGTTGTTTTCCCTTAGGTTCTCATTATAAGTTACCACCCACTTATTATGGCTTTCAGCGGTGCCAATAAAATTAACCCTAGAAGAGCCACTGGCAGGCAATTGTTCAAAACCCACCACTTCTGAATGGAGGTATTGTTCTAAAAATCGTTGAGCCTCAATTGCTGTCATCTTACAAAGATAAGATTTTTAAAAAATAATCTGAAACTTTTTATCTAAGGTTTGCGGCGTTTATTTTTATGCGTGCGTTTTTGTTTGATGTGGGCAACTTTCTTTTTGATGAATTGGTTGAGGTCTTTATTTTTTACCGTTCTAGTATTGAACATTAGAATAGGGAAGACCACACCGAAGGCTAAGACTAAAACTATAAAAGCCGCATTAAGCCCATTATTAATAATTTCAATAAGGTGTTCTATGCTGATGGGCTGTTCTTTTTTAGAAGATACAATTTTGAGAATCCCCATCATAAAGTTGTAGCCTAGCGTACCAGGAATCATATTGATAACGGCGGGTATGGTAAAAACAATAGGCGGCGTATGGACTCTATGGGCAAAATACATTCCCGATAAGCCTACCGCAGAAGCGCCCAAAAGCGATGCCATTACCAATTGATGAGGCAACCAATAAGTGAGTACTAAGGTTTTAATACCAAATCCTAAAGCTCCCAATAAAGCTACTGCCCACAATGCCCGTTTAGGGGTGTTGAATAGTACCGCAAAGCCTAGCGATACCAATACTGCCCAAAATATTTTTTCTATAATTTCAAACTCCATAAGTAACTCTAAAGACGAATAATGATAAATAGTAACCCACGGCAATCATAAAAATAAGCATACCACCCAAAGCAGCCTTTGCCCAGCCTGAAACGATATGCCCTTCTAATAAATCCAAAAAGCCATTAATTAATGGGACACCAGGAATAAGCCATAATATACAGGAAGTCATGGCGGCATAGTGGTCTTTTAAACCTAACAAAATTGCAATCTTTACCATAGATACTGTAACGAATGCAGAAATAAGTGTAGTGGTAAAGATATTATAGTGTTTTTTATGAAGTTGGTTTTTAACCCAAAATCCTACACAACTGGCAAGAAAAACGACGATGAATTCTAAATAAGACCCAGAAAAGATTTTAACTAAAGATGCCGTAGCAATGCCTATAAACAGCATTTTTGTAGTTTGGGAATAGGTAGGCTTGGTCTTAATGTAGTGAAGCCGTTGTGCTATTTCTGGATAAGATGGGGTTTGGGCTGTAATATCCCAACTTAAAATACTGATATCAGAAATAAGGTTAAAATTAATGCCATGGGCAGGAATACTTTTAACGATAGTTTCGGTGTGTACCTCATGAGGTTGCTGTACAGAAATTACCACCCCTGAATATGAAAAAAATACTTCGGCTTGGTAGCCATAAGCATTGGCGATACGCAGGACATTTCGTTTGGTACGTGTAGAATTGGCACCATTAGAAATAAGAGACACCGCAACATCGGCTAATAGCAATGCCATCTTTTTAATTGGCATATCCTTAGTGACCTGTTCCATAAAACAAAAAGCAAGCGCAGAGGCTTGCTTTAGATTAGTTATTTGTTGTCTTTAGAATCCTTGTTTTCAGGGAATCTGTTAAGAGTGAAGTCTCTAGAAATAGCAGCTTTTTCAAATTTTAATTTCCCAGCCATCGTTTCTAAGATGACGCCATCTTCGGTGACTTGAGAAACTCTACCGTGGATTCCAGAGGTCGTTACCACCATACGCCCAGGTTTTATACTTTCTTGAAAGTTTTTTTCTTGCTTTTGCTTTTTCATTTGCGGACGCATCATAAAAAAGTAGAAAAATACAATCATCCCCCCAATCATAAGAAAGGTCGGCATCATAGAAGGTTGAGCGGGTTGTGCTTGTAATATCGTTAACATCGTGTTCATAATAATTTATTTAAGTTAAAGGTTTGTATGGATTATTTTACTTCAGCAGTAAAACTTAGGGTAATGGGTGTTTTTTCTGTGTTGGTATAGACATTTGCAAATTTCTGAACCACACCATTGAAACTAGAAGAATTGAATTTTAAAGTCACTTTACCCACTTTGCCAGGTAGGATAGGCGTTTTGGTGTATTCTGGTACTGTACAGCCACAACCAGGTTTTACATTAGAAATAATCAATGGATTTTTACCCGTATTGGTAATTTCATAGGTGTGTTCTACAATAGCCCCCGATTTCACTTCACCGAAATCAAAACTTGGCTCTGATAGTGCAACCATAGTTAATGGCGATTGTTGTGCAGTAGATACTAAATCATCTTCTAGCGCATTGGGATTGGCTACCGTAGTTGTTTCTTCGATGGCTGTGTCTAAAACTTCTGGTTTTTCTTCTTTTTTCTTGCAAGCGGTAAGGGTTAGACCACAAAGACCAGCCGCTATAGTTGCTTTTAAAATTAAATTCATTGTTTATTATTTTGAAATTAGTGTTTTATAATCTGTTTTTGTCTTCTGCATAGCGTCCTAAAATCCCATTGATAAAGACTTGGCTTTTGTCTGTGGAAAAGGCTTTGGACACTTCAATATATTCATTAATAATGATTTTTGAAGGCGTATAAGGAAACTCATCGATTTCTGTAATACCAGCGATTAGGATAATTCTATCCATTAAAGATACCCTTTCCAAATCCCAATTTTCAAGGCGATTTTTGATTTCTTTTTCGGCGTCTTCCCAATTGTTTATGGCACTTCTAAGCAGTTTGTCAGCAAAGGCTCTATCGTCTTCATCTTTAATGATTTTGATGAGGGTATGGGTAGGTTCATTTTCTTTAGTAAAGCCAATGGTTTTTTGCACCATCGTATTCGCAATATGAAAATCGTCTGCCCAACTGATTTCTTTTTCCTCTAAAATATCGTGAAAAGCTTCATTTTCTGCCACATATCTTAAGAATAATTTACCCAGAAACTTTTGGTCGGCTTCAAAGGAAATTTCATCACTATTCATAAAGTCCTGATAGCGTTTCCCAGCCTTCATTCTTTGAAAAGTCTTTACTAGAAATTCGTCGTTTAAATCCCATTTTAAGTTCTGAAACTTTGAGGTAAAGGATAAACGCTCTTGGTTATTTTCTAGATTTTCTAGAACTTGGTTTTTGATAAATTTGCGATTAGGATTTACATCGTCTTCGGTTTTTAGAAATTTATTTTTCCCAATTTCCATTTGATGCTCTGCCAATTGCTTTAAGGCAATTAAAAAATTAAGCTCATAGATGTAGAGATGATATACTTTATCAATTTCTGAGAACATTTTGCGTTGTATCGCATCGGTGTTCATCGGATTTTGGGTATAAGCGTAGAGGCTTTGCACTACTTTTTCTCGGATTTGTCTTCTTCCTAACATTTCAAAGGTCTTTTTCGAAAGGCAAAGATAGGCAAATTTTGATAAAACTGAGAGATAAAGCCTTATGATATCCTCAAAAAATTAAGGATAGTGGAGTTTGGAGTTAAAAGTAATCTAAATCGCTATTACTTTTTCTTTACAAAATCGTTGATGTCTTTTTGGCTGACGGGATTTTCTCCAAGAATGATAAGACGCTCCACCACATTGCGAAGTTCTCGGATGTTTCCAGTCCAATCGTAGTTTTGTAATGCTTTTATAGCTTCATCACTAAATTCCTTTACAGGGGCACCATTTTCCGAAGCGATTAAATTTGCAAAATGCTCTACTAATAAAGGAATATCTTCTTTTCTATCGTTTAACGAAGGGACAGAAATTTCGATGACCGATAATCTGTGATAAAGGTCTTCTCGAAATTTACCATCAGCAATTTCTTGCTTCAAATCTTTATTAGTTGCCGCTAGAACGCGGACATCAATTTTTATTTCTTTGTCACTTCCTACGGGGGAAACTTTATGCTCTTGCAGGGCTCTAAGGACTTTAGCTTGAGCCACTAAACTCATATCCCCAATTTCGTCTAAGAAAATAGTCCCGCCATGCGCTTGTTCAAACTTCCCAGATTTATCTTTTATTGCTCCCGTAAAAGAACCTTTGGTGTGCCCAAATAGCTCACTCTCAATTAATTCTGAAGGAATAGCCGCACAATTCACTTCTACCATAGGACCTTTAGCACGGTCGCTTTGGGCGTGTAGGGCGTGGGCTACCAATTCTTTACCAGAACCATTAGGTCCCGTAATCATCACTCTGGCATCCGAAGGGGCGACTTTATCAATCATATCTTGAATTTTTTTCAAGGCATCGGACTGACCAATCATTTGATATTTTTTATTCACCTCTCGTTTTAGTTTAGAGTTTTCTTTTTTTAGATGATTGTTGGCATCTTGCAGTTGCTTGCGGTCTAAAGCATTTCTAACGCTGGTAATCAATCGGTTGAGGTCTATTGGTTTTTCTATAAAATCAAACGCTCCTTGTTTAAGGCAACCAACTGCCGTATTGATATCCCCATGAGCAGAAATCATTACAAAAGTAGTTTCTGGCTTTATGCTCAAGGCTTTTTCTAATAATTCTGTGCCTGAAAGTTTAGGCATTTTAATATCTGAAATTACTAAAGAAAAATCTTCTTTTTCAATAGTTTTTAATGCTTCCAATCCATCATTAGCAATTTGGATTTCATAATCTTTCACTTCGTCAGAAAGAATATTCTTTAAAAGTCCTGAGATGGCTTTTTCGTCTTCTACAATTAAAATCTTTTGCATGGGACAAATATAGTATATTTTTTAATGGATGAATATTAATTTTCGTTTGTATAGTTTCTATGCCCAAAAATGGCAGAACCAATCCTTACGGAGTTAGCCCCGCAAGCAATTGCCAGTTCATAGTCGCCACTCATCCCCATAGATAAAGTGGTAAGAGGATGCTCTTTTGAAAGTTCATCATAGCATTGTTTTAAAAATTTAAATTCCCTTTCCACTTGAGCTTCATCGTCTGTAAATGTAGCAATCCCCATCAAACCTTTGAGTTCTATATTGGGGAAATCTCTATTTTTCATTTTATTGGTTAAGAGTTGTGCATCTTCCCACGCTATCCCTGTTTTGCTCTCTTCTTCTGCAATTTTTATTTGAAGTAAAATAGGGATGCTTCGGTTGTGTTTTTTCGCTTGCTTTTGAATTTCTTTTAATAATTTTTCAGAATCTACGCTTTGTATTAGGGCGACAAAAGGAGCGATATATTTAACTTTATTGGTTTGTAGATGCCCGATGAGATGCCATTCAATATCTTGAGGTAATTCAGGCTGTTTGGCAATCATTTCTTGCACTTTATTTTCTCCAAATACTCTTTGCCCTTCATCATAAACAGTTTGAATTTTGTCAATAGGATGCGTTTTTGATACGGCTACTAACTGTACATCGTTTGGAAGTTGAGAAATAATATGTTGATAATTTTGTACTAAATCCATAATGATATAATTCTAATGAGTTACAAAAATAAGAAAAACCGCACTAAGGCGGTTTTTCTTATTTTAAAGTAATAGATGATTATTTTCTTAATAAATCTCTAATTTCAGCAAGAAGTTCTTCTTGTGTAGGTCCAGCTGGAACTTCTGGAGCAACAGGTTCTTCTTTCTTTGCTTTATTAGCGGCTTTAATAACCATAAATAATACAATTGCAATACATAAGAAATTGATGATTGCAGATAAGAAATTACCATACTTTACACCATTCCATGTAAGTTGAGCAATATCTTCAGCACCTACAGCTTTTAAAGCTGGATTAAGTAATAACGGTGTGATAACATCTTCTACTAAAGAAGTGATGATTTTACCAAATGCTCCGCCAATAATTACTGCTACAGCAAGGTCTACTACATTGCCTTTAAATGCAAATTCTTTAAATTCTTTTACAAATCCCATGATTTTATTTTTTTGCAAATATAGGAATAATTCTCTTTTAAAATTATAAATTGTGATTCTTTTCTTAGGCATAACATAGGAACACTTACGAACTGAATTTATACTGATGCCTTTGTTTTATTTATTAAAGAGTTCGCTGGCATCTATATTTTGTCGTTGTTGTTGGGTGGCGTATTGCCATTGGTATGGGGGAAATCCTGTCATCTTCGCAACGATATTTGACGGAAAGGTGCGAACGCTGTTGTTGTAATCGGTAATGCTGGAACTAATGTAGCGTCTGCCTGCCGATATTTGCTCTTCGACTTCGGTCATATTGTACTGCAAATTGAGGAATTGCTGGTTGGTTTTTAACTCTGGATAGCGCTCTACTTGCAACATAAAGTTTTGTAGGGCTTGCTGTGCTTCTTGCTCTTGCGAGGGTGGTGTTTGGGTGTTCATTCCTCGTAAAGCAACTACTTTCTCCAAAGTTTCTTTTTCGAAATTGGCATATTGCTTGGCTACGCTAATCAGGTTGGGAATCAAATCGTTTCGCTTGATAAACAAGGCGTCTGTGGTTGAGATTGAATTCTCGATTTGATTGCGTTTTTTGGTAAGTCGGTTGTAGGTAGACCATATGACAATCAATAGTAATCCAACGATAACCGAAAGGGTGATTAGTAATGACATTGTTTTCGTTTTTTTAAGATTTCCAAATATTGATATTGAGTTTTAAGTCATCGATGATTTGTAATTGCTGACGCAATTCATCGTAAAATTCTGCCACCATATTGTCTTTGATGGATTTGAACATCGATACTTCAAAATTGTTTTTGCTACTATAGTTGGCAATCGAAATTCGGTTTTTGCGAAAGGAAGTAAAATATTTTCCTCCGTTTTGCTTTACTTTTTTCAACTTATAAAGTTATTGATATATGGCATCAAAAGGAATATCTACCGCTTCGAATAAATCTTCTTTATTGTTAACTTTATGTTTTTTCTAGTAATAAAATATTCGTTTGCTAAAAGGATAAATCGTTTTCTGATGCAGTTTTTGGATCCACTCCCAATAGGGATGATAATATATTCCTTCAAGGAGCTATTATAAAAACTGGCGATTTCTACTCCATTTTCATTAAATAGTAATCCTTCATATATTCCATCTTCTGATTCATCATCAATTTTTGCTATCTTTGATTTAATGGTATCGCCATACTTATTTACAAGGGTTAATTTGTAAGGGATATATAAATAGACACTATCACGAAAAGGTAGGGCTTTGTGCCCAAATGCTCGGCTCTCGAATTATAAACTTCAAAAGGGCTTTTTATGTAGTGATAAGTACAAAACAAAAGACCTATTACAAATATGGAAATTGCGATTTTTTTGAGCATATATAGTTTTAATTATTCACATTCTCTATGAAAAATACTTTTGGTAATTGTATCTAAACTAGAGGGATGATTTTCTAATAGTCGGGCAGGTAATTTTTGATAGTGTATAATCGTACCATCTTCTGTTATTGCTTCCTTATTATCTGCATTTTTTCGCTCATGATTTTCTTTTATAGAGTCTATAAAACTTCGCATCTCCGATTTATCTCCAACCTCTTCTTTTGTAAGACCTCCCTCGAAATATGGAGTAAAAAATATCATTATTTTTCCTTTGTATATTTTGATAACTCCCATTAAATGATCGGTTTTTATTTGTTTTTCATTTTGAGTAATAGCTAGTTCATTAATACCTTTTGGGATAACAAATTGCCTCACTTTAATTTTTGGGGATTCATAAGGATTGGTATCATCAGCCCCTATAATTTTAATAGTTTTTAAATCGTCTTTAATGATAAATAAATCATCTGAGGGACTAAAACAATTGGTGTTTTTATTAAATACCCGAATCGGTGATTCATTATCAAATTGTAAATAACTATCTGTTTGTTCGAAATTGATAAATCGAACGCGAACCCCTTTTTCAACACTTGGATTATTTGCTACATACATCACGATAGGTTCCTCTTTTTCTACGTCAATAAATTAAGTTCGATTAATAAAACATTGCTAATTAATTAGTTTTTAGAGTTTCATATTTTAATGATGTTTTTTAAACTTTGTGCATCGTTATGTGGCTTTGCAAAAAAATGCAAAACAACACTTTTCTTTAAAAAATCAACCTTCGCCCGAAATAGCATCGGCTAAAGAAACGATTTTGCTACCCGCTCATACTTTACAATCCTTTGTGGAAAATGCTATTTTGCATGGAATTAAGAAGAAATATTCTGCTCTTAGATAATTTGCATTTTTAATTTTACCTCATACCTCAAACGATTTGTTGAAGTAATACTCCATGGGATCCCGATTCTGGTAATGAATGATAGGTAGAAAATCGTCCTGCTTTCATAAGGTGAATAATATATTCTCAACGCTTATCTTTGGGTAATCGTTTCTTGACTTTAAAACTTGCCTCTATAAACTTATTATTAGCAAATTCTGTCATTTTCAGATCTTATGTAAGAATAGATATCTTTTGCCCGCATTGCATCATATAGATAATTAAGTAACTTCTTAAAAGAACATAAGTTTGATGCAAATATTTTCACAAAACATTTGGCTATCTCAAAAATTCTTTGTTATTTTGCACTCTCAAATATTTAGTAGTAATAAAGAACATCGAGATATGTCAAAGATTTGCCAAATAACAGGAAAGCGTGCAATGGTTGGAAACAATGTTTCTCACGCTAATAACAAAACGAAGCGTCGTTTTGAAATTAATCTATTAGAGAAGAAATTTTACCTTCCTGAGCAAGAGAAACATGTAACCCTTAAAGTTTCAGCTCATGGATTGAGAGTTATCAATAAAATTGGTATCGAAGAGGCTATAGAAAGAGCAACGCGTAACGGATTTATTAAATAATAAAAATCATGGCAAAAAAAGGAAATAGAGTACAAGTAATTCTAGAGTGTACTGAACATAAAGAAAGTGGAATGCCAGGAATGAGCAGATATATCACCACTAAAAATAAGAAAAATACCACTGAAAGATTAGAACTTAAAAAGTTTAATCCAGTGCTTAAGAAGTATACACTTCATAAAGAAATTAAATAATCTTTAAAGACATTTTAAAATGGCAAAGAAAGTAGTAGCAACCCTACAAACATCTTCTAAAAAGATGACCAAAGTAGTGAAAATGGTAAGATCTCCAAAATCTGGAGCTTATATTTTCGATGAAAAAGTAATGAACGCTGATGAAGTAGACGCTTATTTGAAAAAATAAGGACTGCCCATCTCGAATATATTAAACTATCCAATTTTTTGGATAGTTTTTTTATATATTTGTTGAAACAATTTTTATCATAACCAAAATAATCAAATATGAGTTGGTTTAAAAAAATATTTAAAAAAGAAGAAAAAGAAACCTTAGATAAAGGATTAGAAAAATCAAGTCAAGGGTTTTTTGAAAAAATTTCTAAAGCGGTTGTTGGAAAAAGCAAAGTAGATGATGAAGTTTTAGACGACTTAGAAGAAGTGCTGATTGCTTCCGATGTGGGGGCAGCAACGACGATCAAAATTATAGAACGCATCGAAGCGCGCGTGGCTAGAGATAAATATGTGGGAACAGATGAACTCGATCAGATTTTAAAAGAGGAAATCTCGGGGCTATTATTAGAAAATCCACATGCTGGGACAGGAAATATAGATACCAATAAAAAACCGTATGTCATTATGGTAGTAGGGGTGAATGGAGTGGGTAAAACCACAACGATTGGGAAATTAGCCCATCGGTTTAAATCGGAGGGTAAAAAAGTAGTTCTGGGTGCAGCAGATACATTCCGTGCTGCCGCAGTGGATCAATTGGTAATTTGGAGTGAAAGGGTGGGCGTCCCTATTGTAAAACAAAATATGGGTTCTGATCCTGCTTCTGTAGCGTTTGATACCGTTCAATCTGCAGTAGCCCAAGAGGCAGATGTGGTTTTGATAGATACCGCAGGTAGACTCCATAATAAAGTGAATTTGATGAATGAACTATCGAAAATTAAGAGGGTGATGCAAAAAGTAATTCCCGATGCCCCACACGAAGTGTTGTTGGTATTAGACGGTTCTACAGGACAAAACGCTTTTGAGCAAGCCAAACAATTCACAGCCGCTACAGAAGTTACAGCTCTGGCAATCACTAAATTAGACGGTACTGCCAAAGGAGGCGTCGTGATAGGAATTTCCGATCAGTTCCAAATTCCTGTAAAATATATAGGCGTTGGAGAGAAAATGGACGACCTACAATTATTTAATGGCACGGAGTTTGTAGATTCCTTCTTCAGAAAAACGAAATGATTTTATCGTTTTGGTTTTTCTACTATAAACAAATAATTTTTTTAACAATTAAAACAAAGTATTATGGGAATTTTAACATGGCTTTTATTCGGACTAATAGCAGGTGCTATTGCTAAAGCGATTCACCCAGGGAAAGACCCGGGTGGTTGGATTGTAACAATTATCATCGGTATCGTTGGTAGTATGTTAGGTGGTTGGTTAGGATCTATGTTCTTAGGTTTTGATGTAACTGGATTTAACATTAAAAGTTTTTTAGTAGCTATCGGTGGTTCAGTATTGTTACTTGCAATTTACTCTGCTGTAGTAAAGAAGTAAAAATATTAAATCAAAGTCTAAAATTGCCTAATTTTTACTAGGCAATTTTTTTATCCATTAAAAATAACTTTTTTCTTTACACTATAGTTGAGAATAGAAACCAGTGCAATTGCTGCTATTTTGCTTAATATTTCTCTACTGAAAGTAAAAATAGATGTTTCTATATTATAAAGGAATAGCCATCTGTAGAATATTTGGAATGCGATTAAACTCAATATTGTTGAGAGAACGGAAACCCCTATAAAATATGCAAATTCTCTCTTTTTAGAATGTTTACCACGCTGAAATACGAACCAAATGCTGAGAAAATAATTGGATAAAATTCCAAAACTCGTCGATAAAATATTACTTATTGGGTAGTGGATTCCCCATAAATCTAGTTCTTTAGGGAAATAATTAGGTATTGTTAAGCTAAATAATTTGAATGATCCAATTTCTACTATGGCACTGAGTCCTCCCGCTACAACAAATAATAAGACTTGTTTTCTTTTATATAACAACTGTTTCATCGGTTTAAAATTTGAATTTTGCTCTCAATTGTTCAACGAGATAATAACACACCAAAAACCCCAAAATAAATAGGCATATTCTAGAAACTAAATCCCCCGTGCGGCTATAAAATGTAGATTGAGAATACAACTGAATATCCGACACCAAAGCGGTTTGGTCACCGTAAAAAGTATCTTCTAGAATTTCCCCTCTAGCGTTGATATGGGCTGAAATGCCACTATTGGCAGAACGCGCGATTTCTCGCCTATTTTCGATCGCTCTAAGTCGGGCATAGGTTAATAACTGTTGATGCCCTTGTGTGGTTCCCCACCATGAGTCATTGGTTACGATGGCTAATACATTGGCACCTTTTTTTACATAGTCGCTTACAAATTCACCGTAGATACTTTCGTAGCAAATAATGGGGGCTACTTTGGCTTTATTGTATGGGTTTTTAAAGATTTTTCTTTCTTTATCGCTACCTAAAGAAGCTACTGTACCTCCAAAATTGAGCATGGCATTTCCCAAAATTGGTTTTAAAACATTCATATAAGGGAAAATTTCAACACCTGGAACAAGTTTGCCTTTGCGATAAATATCATAGTGTTGTTTGGGGTAAATTTGTATGGCTGAATTATAAGAGTCTACCCAAATATTTTGTGTAGGGTAATAACTTGCAGAAGCAGGAACCTCATCCGACGGATGGAAAACTTTATAAGTAGATACCCCGCCAATAAAAACAGATTTTGGATGAGAGATTAAAAATTGCTCTATAAGGCTAATTTGCTGACTGGATTGTAATCCCGACTCTGAAAGTCCACCATAACCAGGGAACGAAGTTTCTGGTGTAAGATAGAAATCAATGCCAGAAGTTTGATGTTGCTGTGCTAAATCTAAAAATTCTTTTACGATATCTAGGCTGTCTTTTTGATATTTTTCAGAATAAGGGTTAAGGTCGGGTTGTAGCATCATCATTCGGACTTTGCCTATCGGTTGTTCATCAAATTGATTGAACTTAACCAAAGAAATTGCTATGGGAATAAAAATAAAGCCAAGAACCAAGATGATATTTTTAATTAAACTTTTGGGTTTTCTTCCCGCTTCCCAAATTCTGATGGTATAAAATATCAGTACATTAACCAATAATATCCAAAAACTTCCACCCGTAGCCCCTATCGTATCATACCATTGGATAATTTTAGGGTGTTCTGCAAAAACATTACCTAGGTTAAGCCATGGCCAAGTAAGTTCCCAAGACAGATGAAACTTTTCAAAACACATCCATATCGCAACAAAAAATACCAGCCCCCAATAGGTGCTTTTAGCATTTTTATACCAATGGTAAAGTTGGAAAGTTAGTGCCATCAATAAAGTATTGACTAATACAGGAAATAGCATAGCGAAAATGGCGTGAGAGCCATCTGGATTTCTAGCTTCGTAGAGCCATCTTGTAGTAACGCAGTTCCAAATTAATAAAGCCAAATAAGCATAGCCAAATACCGCCCAGCCTTTTCTTTTTATAGATGAAAATTTAGAAATCTCATGTTCTAATAGCAATAGCGGAACAAAGGCAACAAAAATAAAATAAGGCACCCCGTAAGTAGGCCATGATACTGAAAATAAAAGTCCAGAAATTAATGCTAAAAGAACATATTTCATTTTGATAAAATTTTGAAAGACAAAGTTACAATTTCTTATTGAAAGTCTACCTTATAAATACCTTCGTGGTTTAAAAATAAAAAGTTCCACTTCATAGCGAAGTGGAACTTTCTTAACAACTCAAATCAAAGTATTATGGCATAACAAATCCTCTGTTAGATAATCTACCATAAGTATCTAAAAATCTTACAGAAACCGTACCTTTATAGCCTTCTAAAACTCTTTCTACATCTTTCTGAGAGTTTACAGGTTTGCCGTTGATTTCTGTGATGATGTAATTATTGTCAATTCCTGTTTTTAATGCAAGAATACTATTGTCTTCTATATTGGTTACTACAACACCACTTTTTAAACCAAAGTAAACTTTATTATCATCGCTTAGGGGTTGAAATTGAGCCCCCAGTTTTTCAATAACCGTTAAGTCGGCTTTAGTACGGGTTTTGGTATTCCCTTTTTGGTCTTTTAGGGTGACCGTAGCAGTATTGGTTTTACCATTTCTTAGGTAGGTCACTTCCACTTTGTCGCCGGGTCTTTTTCTACCCACTGCCATAGATAAATCAGCAAAATCTGAAATATTAATGTTGTCTATTTGTGTAATCACATCACCTTTTTTCAAGCCTGCATCTTCAGCGCCACCATGGTCGGTAATTTCGGTAATGAAAACGCCATTGCCACTTTTTAGGTTAGCTTTCATTTGTTGGTTATACGCTTTTACCGCCATTTCATCAGAAAGGTCTAAGATACCAACCCCTAAGAACCCTCTTTGTACCATACCATATTTTTTGATGTCTTCCACCACTTTTCTGGCTAAGTTAGAAGGAACTGCAAACCCATAACCTTCGTAATACCCAGAAGATGAAGAAATAGCAGAATTGATTCCCACTAAATCCCCTTTGATATTTACTAAAGCTCCACCACTATTACCTCGGTTGATAACGGCATCGGTTTGGATAAAACTTTCGATAGGGGTTTTAGATTGCTGTCTTAATAAATCGATGCTTCTACCTTTGGCGGAAACAATTCCCGCAGTTACCGTAGAGTTAAGTCCTAATGGATTTCCTACTGCTACTACCCACTGACCCACTTCTAATAAATCTGAGTTGGCAAAGTTTAGATAAGGCAATCCGCTATCTTCTATTTTTAATAATGCAATATCAGTAGACGGGTCGGTACCAATTAATTTAGCAACATAGGTCTTTTTGTTACTTAAAGTCACTTCTAGCTTACTTGCCCCTGCCACCACATGGTTGTTAGAAATAATGTAACCATCTGGCGAAATAATTACTCCTGAACCTAGTCCTGATGGCATATCTTCAGGGATTTGCTGTTGACGTTGCTGTCTTTGTTGACCTCTACTAAAAGGGTCACCGAAGAAAAAGTCGAATAAATCTTGTTCGTTGCCTCTACTGTTTCGGTTGTTTTTTTGATAATTTTTAATGGTTACCACCGCAGGGACTGTAGTTTTTGCGGCATTTACGAAATCATCGCCTAGGGCAGCTGCATTGAGGCTGGCAAACTGCCCATCGTTTTTAGCTGTATAGAAATAGCCCGTATCTTGGGTATCGTCTTTGTGGAAATATTCTATAGTGCCAAAAGTAGTCGCAGCAGAAATAACGCCCACTACGGCTAAAGGAAGAATTTTTTTAATATTGTTTTTCATGTTTATGTAAATTTATGTTGTTAAAATTTTGTTCACTAAATCTCTATGCAAAAATAACGCAAAGAATTTCTAATATGCCATATTTGCTAGTTTATTTAACTAATTTTTAACGATAATTAGATTTTGTTATAAAAAAAATTGAATATCCTTAATTACACCTATAAGTATTATCTTTGCACTAAATTTAGAA
>NZ_KB894228.1 GCF_000374405.1 Riemerella columbina DSM 16469 | reverse complement strand
TTAATAAAAAAATATTGGAGTTTACAATAAGAAAAAAAAAAAAAAAATGAATATTATACTTTTTATATTAAAAAACACATAATACTTAACATAAACACAAATTAAAAAATGTTTTTTATTAAAACTTTAATCCAACAAATGTTTAAAATAATCTTTTTTAACATTTAAATAATCTTGATTCGTCTCGTTAGGCTTGATATTTAAAGGGATACGATGGTGCAGTTTAATAGGGCTATCCTCTACAAATTTAATTTTTTCAGGATTGTTGGTCAGTAAATTAATTTCTTTTATTTTAAAATAATCTAGAATTTCAATTGCACTACTAAAATCTCTGCCGTCATCAGGTAAACCTAATTTTAAATTAGCTTCAACTGTATTTAGACCTTGTTCTTGTAAGGCGTAGGCTTTCAGTTTATTGATGATTCCAATATTTCTTCCCTCTTGTCTAAGATAAATAATCATTCCACCATGTTGTTGTAGATAAGCCATCGCGGCATCTAGCTGTTGCCCACACTCACATTTTCTTGAATGAAATACCTCCCCCGTAATACATTCTGAATGGAATCTTACATTCACAGGTTGACTAAAATCCGTATTTTCAGCAACCAATACTAAATGCGGCATCCAATCCGACTCATCTTTTGAAAATGCCATAGTACGAAATAGACCAAAATCAGTAGGAATATTGGCTTCAGCCTGAAGTTTTAACATGGTATTTTATTTAGCAGATTGTTTTTTGGATGCTTCTATAAGGTTGATATTGGTTTTAATTTTTACCAAATAGAAGTTTAAAGTTTCATTATCTTGAGGGGATAATGCTTTACGATATTTCTGAACTTTTTTATAGGTGTTCTGAATATCTTTTAAAGATTGTACTCTTTTGTCTTCATTATATTTTTGTGTAGCATACAAATATTCAGAGATATGAGATTTTAGATGATTGACGCATTGGTTGATATCATGATTTTCAAACACTGGAAAAGCTGTGACTACATTGGATAAATCAGAGGTGTATTTGAGTCTCTCTAAATTAGTTTCTACATGATCTAGAGATTGATAAACAGAAAGATCATTTTTATCCATAAAGTTTTGTGATAATGGCGATAAATTTACCTTTTCTACTGAACAAGAACCACTTACCACTATCAACATAACTCCTAATAGAGAAAGAAGAATATCTATTTTTTTAAGTATTTTCATTTTTTTGATAAAGAATTGGGTTAAGACTCTCATCATTATACATCTTCATTTGCTTATAAGTTTTTATCTTATTGTTACCGTTTTCAATATCTAAAAGTAATTGGTCTATTGCCTGGCTTAAATCTTTCTGTTGTTCTTTTAAAACCATCAATTTATGCTGACACTTTTGTTTGTGCATCTCATCAGCCGTAGCTCTATTGGCTTCTATTGCCATGTGATACACCTTTAAGGCTAAAATTGACAATCTATCAACTGCCCAGGCTGGACTTTCGGTATTAATTTTTGCATCGGGTTTTGGCTGAACAGATTGGTATTGCTCTAAAAAATAATCGTCTATATACTCTACCAAATCTGTTCGTTCTTGGTTAGATTTATCAATTCGTCGTTTGATTTTTAAGGCCTCTAAAGGCGCTATATGCTCGTCTCGAATGATGTCTTCCAAATGCCATTGAACGGTATCAATCCAGTTTTTTGAATACAAAAGATGTTCCAAAGAGCCTTCGCTGTAGGGATTTTTTTCTATAGTATCCACATGATCATAGACATGATAATCCAAAATGGCTTGGTTAAAAATCCCCCAAGCCTTATCTGAAAAAGACATATTTCGTACGCTTTTAATTTACCGTTTTATCCTCTTCTTTTTTCTCGTCTTCTTTTACGGCATCTTTAAATTCTTTGATGCCAGACCCCATACCTCTCATCAGTTCAGGAATTTTTTTCCCTCCAAAAAGAAGCAATAATATTACGACTATAAGGGCGATTTGCCACGGCCCTACTGCGCCTAAAATTGTTAATAACATATTTATATTTTTTGCAAATTTACAACAAATTTATTTTATCTAGACACCCAGCCTAATGGATCAACAGGCGAACTACCATTCCAAATTTGGAAGTCTAATGAATAAGAACCTTCAAAATCTTGAGCTATGGTCCCTATTGGTGTTCCCGCAGATACTTTTTGGTTAGGCGATACCGATACATCTGATAGATTACTATATATGGTAAAGTAACTACCGTGTTTCACGATTACCGTTTTAGTCCCTCCTACAAAAGATATTCTAGACACTTGTCCTGGGAATACACATTTTGCTTTGGCTCCAGGTGATACGGCAATTCTAATCCCATTATTTTCTTCCACAATATTTTTAAATACTGGGTGAGGCTGCCTTCCGAATCTATGTGTCACTTGACCTCTATCTACTGGGAAACCTATCCTACCTCTATTTTCTTCAAAATTAGCCCCTGCAATAGCACCCACGCCAAAAGCCGTCATGGTTTTTTCCTCTACTTTTTTCTTTTCTTCGGACTTCTTTTTAGCTAATTCTGCTTCTGCAGCTCTAGCAGCAGCAGCTTTATCTGCGGCTTCTTTCGCTTTTTCTGCAGCTTCTTTAGCATCTTTCTCTGCGGCTATACGACGCGCTTCGTTTTTTGCACTTTCTTCAGCTTTAGCTGCTTCTATTTTTTTTCTGGCTTCTTCAGCTTTTCGCTTTTCTATCTCTGCCAATCTAGCAGCTTCAGCTTCGGCTTTTTTACGCTCGCGTTCTAAGGCTTCTTGTCTGGCTTTATTTTCAGCGTCTATTCTAGCTTTCTCTCTAGCGGCTGCCTCGCGGGCAATTCTTTCACGCTCTAGCCTTGCTTTCTTTTCTGCCTCTTCTTTAGCTTTAGCCGCGGCAATTTCTTCTTTAATAATTTTTCGAATTTCGCCTTCTATTTTTTTAGACTGCGCTTGTTTTTGATTTAGTTCAGCCGTAAGCCTTTGTTCATTTTTCTTAAACTCTTCCAGTAAAACTTCTTTACCTTTTCGTTCTTCTTGAATGACCAATAAATCTTTTTTCTGCTGTCCCAATAGATTTTCTTTTTCTTGCACCGAACGCTTTTTCAGCTCAATAGTTTTAAGAATTTGGTTTGCTTTATCTGTAATTTCAGCTGCTTTTTTATCTTGGTAATCTGAATACTGTTTAAGATATTGCACTCTTCTAAGGGCTTGTCCTAAGTTTTTTGAGGATAAAATAAAAGTCACCTTGTTTTGAATGCCTTTATTTTTATAAGCCTTGATTAAAATTTCAGCATAATTTTTTCTTAAAACTTTTAATTCTCTTTTGTTCTTATTAATTTCTAATTGGCGTTTGTAAATATCATCTTCAATAAAGCGTTTTTCTTTTTGAGTATTTCTAAAAATTTGCTCTCGAAGTTGAATTTTCTTGGCGACATTGTTAAGATAAGCCAAAGAGAGCCTAGCTTCATTTTTAGTCTTAGCAAGGTCTGCATTGATAAGAGCAATTTGTTTTTTTAATTCCGCATTTTGTTTTTGAAGTTGTTCTTTTTTTTGAGACCACATCAAAGCAAAACACAAAATACTCAATAGAAAACTTAGCTTTTTTACAATCATTTAATTTCTTTCTTTTGATAATTACTTGGAACCACATATGGGGTATCCATTGTAGAAAAGTCAAATTTCGTATTTTCAATCAAAATTTGGTCGGTTTTTTTGTTTTTTATAATAATTTTAACATTCTGAGGTATTTTCATATCAGACAGTTGGCCCCAGTTATCATAAAAAACTTCTAAATAATCTGCTGTATTTACTTCCGACAATCTTATTTTTCTTAGATTTAATGCAGTATCGTATCCCAATTGCATAGTGTAGAATTTCTTTTTCCCATCTACCTCTACTTTTTGATTCGTTTTAGATGATAACACATACCCTTCCGCATTTTGAGTTAAAGTATAATCTTTAGGATTAATTTCTACAAACGCCTTTCCTAACAATAAATTTTGTAAAGCTTGATAATCAATAAAATTCACATTCAACAATTGATTAAGATAAGTAAAATCCGAATCAATATAAGTTTTATTATATTTTTCGTAGGCCTTTATACCTTGTGGTGTAGCCATTCCCCTTGCCACATTAAAAAATAACGCTGAAAGATTAATCCACACTTTTTTATCATTTTCTATATAAACCAAAGCGTCTAAAGTAGGAATAGCACTCCCATTCTCAACTTTTATTTTACTTGAAATTTTTAATGCATTAAAATTTGATTTTTGATTAACTTTATCAAAAAACGCACGGGTATTTTCTAATGGTTTATGTGTATCTACCGGCTTTTTAATAGTATTTTGCTGTGTACCACAAGCCACTAATACACCTAGCATTAGGGCATAACTTATCTGTTTCATTGGAATAGAATTTATTTAATTTACGATAATCTAACGATTATCGTACCAAACCCAATGGTTATTTAGACAAAAAGTCTAAAACCGAATAATCTCCTAACGAAATTTCACGAGACACCCCATAATATTTAGCAGAATTTCCTATCATAGAATTACTTAAATTCCCATGGTTGATAATCGTGTTTTCTTGAATTAATGAATTCTCGATGTTCGAATGTTCTACCTCTGTATCATTACCTAAGGAAACATTAGGTCCAATTTTAGAATTCTTAATGACTACATTTTCTCCAATAAAACATGGCGGAATAATTAGACTATTTTCTATCGTAGCGGATTCTGGATAAGACGACATGGTTTCCTTTTCGTACTGAAGGATTTTACTATTAGTTTCCACCGTTGCATTTTTGTTCCCACAATCCATCCAATCATTTACCTTACCTAAAGAAAACTTAGCTCCTTTTTGTCTAAGGTTTTCTAGTGCTGTGGTTAATTGGTACTCTCCCCCTTCCATAATACCTTGATCCATGATATAATTAATTTCATTCATCAATTGCTCAGCAGATTTAAAGTAATAAATTCCGATAATGGCTAAATCTGAAACAAAGGTTTGAGGTTTTTCTACAAAATCCGTAATGAATCCGTTATCGTCTAATTTCACTACGCCAAATGCAGAAGGGTCGTCTACTTTTTTCACCCAAATTACCCCATCAGAATTGGTATCTAACACAAAATCTGCGCGAAATAATGTATCTGCAAATGCTACGACAACATCTCCACTCATGGAAGCTTCTGCACATTTTATCGCATGTGCCGTTCCTAGCGGCTCATCTTGAGTATAAACACTGCCTTTAGCGCCTAATTTTTCTGCTATTTCTTTTAGTGATGCCTTTACCTCATTTCCAAAATCTCCAATGATAAATGCAACTTCCTCTATCGGCTGCCCTGCTACTTTGGCAATATCTTCTACCAAACGCTGTACAATAGGCTTTCCAGCAATAGGAATTAAAGGTTTTGGAACGGTTAAAGTATGTGGTCTTAGTCTGGACCCTCGCCCAGCCATAGGTACTATTATTTTCATTGTATTGTTTTAAATTTTTACAAAAGTAATGAATTATGATGAATTTTTATGGACTTCGCCTTTTCAAAATTTTATTGACAATAGTTTTCTCCTTATATATTACAAACGCTAAAAATAGAATAAATAATATATTCCCCACCCAATAATTGGTTCTAAAATAATGGAATGACACCAAAGCAAACCCAACGGTAATGCCTAAATAGTCCAATATCTTCCCCGTGTTATAAGGAATAGGGTATTTAATGCGTCCCCATATATAAGAAACCACCGTCATGGTAACAAAGGTAAGCAATGCGCCTGCTGCACTGGCATAATACCCATAGTCTGGAATAAACATTACATTAACCGCGATGGTTACCGCAGCACCGATTAATGAAATATAAAGCCCCACGCGGGTTTGGTCGGATAATTTATACCAAATTGATAAATTAAGATAAATCCCCAAAAATAGAGCCCCCAACATAACATAAGGAATAATTTCAATCCCTTCATAATAAGCTGCATTGCGTAGGTATTTTTCTGAAATCCATTGAAGATTAACCATCAAAAATAAATAAATAATACAGTTGCAGATTACAAAAACATCCATTAATACGGTGTAGGTTTTATGACTGTCTTTATTTTTAAAAGTAGAGAAGAAATAAGGTTCTATTCCCAGTTGATAGGCTTGTCTAAACACGGTAATAAATGTGGCGATTCTATAGGATGCACCATAAACTCCAATCTGATGACGGGCTTCTTTATCAGGCAATAAATATTTTAGAAACTGCCTATCCATAGTTTGATTGACTACCCCTGCCAATCCTGCTACCATCACAGGCCACGAGTAGTTCATTATGCGTTTCCATAATTTAAAATCAAAACTGCGAATACTAAAATTGACAAACTCTTTTCCTACTATCAACAAAGTAATAATACTCTGTGCTAAATTCCCAATAAACACATAACCAATGCCAATTTCAGGGTTGTAATGAATACCTAAAAAACCTTCTGGTCTATTTTTTAAAAATTGAATGTAAAATACCACAACGCCAAAATAGGCTAACGCTCCCAAAACCTTAGATAAAGTATATTGCAAAGCCTTACCCTCTAGCCTTAATACCGCCGAAGGTATCGTTGAAAAGGCATCTAGCGACAAAATAAAGAGGAAAATTACCAAATAATTCACTTGGTCGGGTGTATCAAATGCATTGGCTAAATCCTGACGAAATACATAGCCCAATATTAAATAAATGAGCCCACAAGTAAGCACGCTAAGCGAAGTGGTAGAAACCAAAGTCTTTTTAGAAATATCATCCTCCTGTGCAAATCTAAAAAATGAGGTTTCCATTCCATGAGTGAGCAATACTGTAATAACACCAGCAATGGAATACCAGTCTACAAATGGTGATGACGCAGATGGGCCAAAAACCCGCGTAACAATCGGGGAAATGATAAAAGGAAATACCCGAACTAATACCGAACTCAGTCCATAGATAGCCGTTTGCCCAAATAATTTTTTATACACTTAATTAAATTTTCGGCAAAGATAATTAAAGAAATAATAAAGACCATTAAAGTTTAAATTATAATGTTTCGCCGTTTACCGTTACTTTGTAATGGATACTCACTTTTGGCTCTAAAGTTTTAGAAACCGAACAGTATTTTTCAAATGAAAGTTGAGCCGCTCTTTTTGCTTTTTCGTGAGCAATATCGCCTTCCAACATAAAATGAACCATAATACTTTTAAAAGGTTTAGCTTCATCTTCTTGCTGGCGTTCGCCTTCTACTTCTGCCTTAAAATCGGTAATGCTTTGGCGTTGTTTTTTAAGGATATTGACCATATCAATCCCACTACAGCCTGCTACTGCCATTAGTAAAGCCTCCATTGGGGAAGCCCCTTTAGCATCTGGCTGCGAGGTATTATCAAGTAAAATTTTAGCACCTTTAGTATTGGCACATTCAAATAAAAAATCGTCGTTGATTCTATTAAGTGTAATTTTCATATTTCTATTTTTTAGTTAAAATAAAGACAATTGCTGTGAAAATGGACTTTTCCATTTCGAGCGTGTCCCGTTTAAAATCATTTGTCTAAAATTGACCTTGTCAATATAAGCATTATATCTGTTTTCCGCATCAAATTCTATAAAAAATTTCGCTCTATTGGTCGCGACACCTATTTTTTTCAAATGGTCTAAATTCAACTTTTGAAACCTTCTGGCTTTTAAAATCTTATAGACCGATTTTGTACCTACACCCGGGATTCTTAGCAACATTTCTTTTGGTGCTGTATTGATATTGACTGGAAATTTATGGCGATGCCTTATCGCCCAAGCCATTTTGGGGTCCAATTCCAAATCTAAAAATGGATGATGAGTATCTAAAATTTCATTAGCTTCAAAACCATAGAAACGCATCAACCAATCTGCTTGATACAACCGATGCTCCCGTTGCACTGGCACCTGTGTATCTAGCGAAGGCAAACGATTGTCCGCGAGTACAGGTACATACCCCGAGTAATACACGCGCTTCATTTCATATTTTTTATAAAAATAATCAGCAACATGGATAATTTTAAGGTCAGTTTCATTAGTCGCACCAACAATCATCTGAGTCGATTGACCTGCGGGTGCAAATTTTGGGGTACTTTTAATGATTTTTCTTTCGGATTTGTAGATTTGAAGTTGATTTTTAATTAACCCCATAGGTTTTACCAAATCTTTATGAGATTTATCTGGTGCCAACAACTTCAACCCTGACTCTGTTGGAATTTCTAAATTTACCGAAAGCCTATCGGCATACAAGCCTGCTTCTTGCATCAATTCATCGCTCGCACCAGGGATAGATTTTAAATGAATATAGCCATTAAATCGATGTTCTTTTCTTAACTTTTTAGCCACTCTTACCAAACGCTCCATTGTAGTGTCCGCATCTTTAAAGATACCCGAACTTAGGAATAAGCCTTCGATATAATTTCTACGATAAAAATTCATCGTTAAATCTACCACTTCATCCACCGTAAATGCAGCACGCTTAATATCATTACTTTTCCGCGATACACAATAAGCACAGTCAAAAATGCAATGGTTGGTCAACAAAATTTTGAGCAACGACACACAACGACCATCCTCTGTATAAGAATGACAAATTCCAGAGGTATGGCTATTACCCAAGCCACCATTTTTATTTTTCCTATTTCCTCCACTAAAAGAACAGGAAACATCATATTTGGCAGCATCGGCTAGAATTTCTAATTTTTCTTGAATGCGTTCAAAATTCATAAACCTTACTAAATTGAATAACAAAAATAAAGATTTTTTCTTTGTAAATTTTTCTAATATAGAAATTTTATCGTAACTTTATCTTCTAAAATAAATTATCAATGAGATTATTCATCGCCACAATAGGATTGCTCAGTATTGTTTCTTGCCAAAACAATGAAAAAATTTCTGATGTCATCGCTGAAGAACGCGATACTGTTGCTGTTGTAGAAGCACCAAACAACCAAGGGCTAAATGCTACCAATACCCCCAATGAAACATCGACCTCTAAAACAGCTAAAGATAAAGTTGTTTTTTCTAAAAATGGGAGCGATGTGATTACTTTTAATACCGTATCCAATGTGGGAGTTGCCCACATCAATGGTAAAACTTATCCGCTCAATCAAATGTTATTTGAAGAAAGCACTTATACCTTATCTGGTAAAGGCATAGAAATTATCTTAGAAGATGGTGATTTTGACACGAACAATAACGGCTGCCTGACTGGCGAATTTCCAAAAATGACCGTAGATATCAATGGAACAACCACTACCTTTGACCATATAAAAGTTAAAGATTGTACAAATTAAACACACCTCAGATTGATGCAACACACAATTCAGGAAAAAAACCAGAACAATTAAGTTCTGGTTTTTTGTTTTTTTATAATGCTGTATTGTTATTGTGTGCTTCTTGTCTAGCTTGTTGAGCTGCTAAAGACGCTGCTTGTTTTTCAATTTCTTGTTTTTCGCGCTGTAGTCTTTCATATTCTTTAATTTTAGCAGCCTCTCTTACTGCATTACCTTTGCTCACATAGCCAACCAAACCTCCAATAATCAAGCCTACACCTATGCCAGCCATCATTCCCATGAGATGAGAAATAGTAATTCTTTCAACAGAAAAATCTGTAGTCATATAAAATAGAATGGCTGCAATCCCTGCAAGTACCACACCTGTAATCGTTAAACTTTTCATAGTTTTATGTTTTATAATTTTTGTTTTTATAATTTTCCGCCTGATGCCTTATAATATTCTAAAGCTTTAGGCAAATGTTTTTGAATATCTGCTCTCCTATGTTCTGGATTAGGGTGTGTAGATAAGAACTCTGGAGGACGGCTTCCATTGCCAGAAGCTTGCTCCATTCTTTGCCAAAACGGTTGGGCTTCACGAGGATCATAACCTGCCATTGCCATGATATAGAGTCCCATTTGATCTGCTTCCAACTCTTGGTTACGCCCATATGCCAAAAGTGCGCCTTGTGCCCCAAGTGGATAAGCAATGGAAAATATCTGTCTTAATTTTTCATCTTTTATCGCTAAACCACCAGCTAAGCCAACCCCCTGAGCAATCATAGCAGAAGAAATTCTTTCATTACCATGTCCCGCTAAGGCGTGAGAAACTTCGTGCCCCATGACTACTGCCACTCCAGTTTCACTTTTACACACTGGCATAATACCCGTATAAAAAGCCACCTTACCACCTGGCATACACCAAGCATTTAATTGCTTATCATCAATCAAATTAAACTCCCATTGATAGTTAGATAAATCACCTTCTCTACCAATGGAACGATAATAATTTTCTGCTGCATTTTTAATCCTTAGACCAACATTCTTCACTTTTTTAGCATCTGTAGTCCCTGTAATCACTTTTACTTTGGACAATGTAGCCTGATACTGCTGAAGCCCCATTGCTGCTAATTCACTATTACTCATAAACTGAAACGACTTTCTACCCGTCATCGGATTCACCGTACAAGCCACTAAACTCGCCACAATTGCTCCAGTACTTAAAATATTTTTGATTTTCATAATCTTTTTTTCTAAATATTTAACAATTATTATTCCAAAATAACATTTTATCCATTATCAATCTTAATTTATGATTGAGAAGCCAATATTTTCTCATTTATTTCCTTTATTAATCGAGGGCCTTCATATATAAATCCTGTATACAGTTGAACTAAAGTTGCCCCTGCATTTAACTTTTCTATCGCGTCATCAGCCGTATGTATCCCCCCCACCCCAATGATTGGAAATGTACCATTACTTTTTTCAGATAAAAATCTAATCACTTCGGTTGATTTTTTTGTTAAAGGTTTTCCAGAAAGCCCTCCTATTTCTGTTTTATTTTCGGAGGTTAAGCCTGTTCTACTAATTGTAGTATTGGTTGCAATTACCCCATCAATATGGGTTGATTTTACAATATCTATAATATCTAGCAATTGTTCATTCGTTAAATCTGGAGCTATTTTTAGTAGTATAGGCTTGCGTTGAGTTTGCTTTGCATTTTCGTTTTGAAGTTGATTCAAAAGATGCGTTAAAGGTTCTTTTTCCTGAAGCGCTCTTAAATTGGGCGTATTTGGTGAACTTACATTAACCACAAAATAATCTACATAAGGAAACAGCGCATTAAAACAAATGATATAGTCCTTTTCTGCTGATTCATTCGGTGTTACTTTGTTCTTTCCAATATTGCCTCCTATTAACACATGATTATTTTGTTTCAAACGAGTCACTGCCGCTTCAACCCCTTCATTATTGAAGCCCATTCGGTTGATAATAGCGCTATCTTCTACCAGTCTAAACAATCTTTTTTTATCATTCCCAGGCTGGGGTTTAGGCGTCAATGTACCAATTTCTATAAAACCAAATCCGAATGCCGATAGTTCTTTGTACAGTTTTGCATCTTTATCAAAGCCTGCTGCCAGCCCTACGGGGTTTTTAAACTTTAACCCAAACACCTCTCGTTCTAAACGCTTGTCCTTAACTTCAAACTGAGCATTAACAAAAGATTTAATAAATGGTAATTTAAATGCAAATTTTAAGAATTTAAAAGTAAAATGGTGTACTTTTTCAGGGTCAAAGCGAAAGAGAATAGGTTTAATAATTGATTGATACATGGTTCATATTTAGGGGTTATGCAAATTTAAAAAAACCTTTTTATATTCTGGATATAAAACAAAAAAATCCCCCAACTTAGTTGAGAGATTGATGAGCCATTATCGGGATTTGAACCCGAGACCTCTTCCTTACCAAGGAAGCGCTCTACCCCTGAGCTATAACGGCTTATAAAAAAATCACAGCCCAAAAGGTTGTGATTTTCTTTGAGCGGAAGACGGGGGTCGAACCCGCGACATTCAGCTTGGAAGGCTGACGCTCTACCAACTGAGCTACTTCCGCATTTTTATGGTTGGTAATGGATTGCAAAAATAAACAAATTTTATTAATCTGCAAATTTTATTAAAAAAATGTGGGGGGAGCAGGATTCGAACCTGCGAAGTCTCACGACAACGGAGTTACAGTCCGTCCCATTTGGCCACTCTGGTATCCCCCCGACAATTTTTATGAGCCTCCAGAGGGATTCGAACCCACGACCCCGAGATTACAAATCACGTGCTCTGGCCAACTGAGCTATGGAGGCAAATATTGCGTATGTTAATATACTTCTGTTCTCTTTTGCGGTTGCAAATATACAACACTTTTTATTAAATACGCAAATATTTTTATAATTATTTTTTAATTCTTTTCTTTCTTTTTGATTAGCAACTTCTTAGCAATATCACTACATTTATCTATTGCCTCCTCAAATGTAGCACAAGTCTTTTTCACCACAATATCTTCCCCTGGAACATCTAAAATAACTTCTGCCGTTTTATTTTCTTTTTCACTAGAATTTTCCACTTTTAGGAATACTTTAGCTTCCAAAATTTTATCGTAGAAAGTTTCCAGCTTATTTAGTTTTTTCTCCATATACTCTTCTAATGGTTGGTGTGGAGTAAGCCCTAAGGCCTGAACATGTATTTTCATAGTGTTTAAAATTTAATGGTTATGATTCTACTTATTATCTCGTTTTGCTCTCGGATGGTTGGCCTCAAGCACTTTTTTTAATTGTTGAATATTAGCTGAAGTATAGACTTGCGTAGAGGCTAAACTGGCATGTCCCATAATTTCTTTAACCTTAGAAATTTCTGCACCATTATCCAAAAGATGCGTCGCAAAACTATGCCTCAGCATATGGGGACTTCTTTTTTTCTTAGAAGACACTAGGCTAAAGTAATTATTTACCACTGAATAAACAAATTTTTCGGTGAGTTTTTTTCCATTGTCGTGGATAAAAAAATAAGTAGACGCTACATCATTTGGGCTTCTATCATTTTGATAATATGCACATAATAAATCCTTTAAAGCCTCAGAAATAGGAATTATCCTCACTTTATTCCCTTTTCCCACCACTCTGATTTCATTACTCGAAAAACGAACATCATTTAATTTCAATTGACAAAGCTCCGCTCTACGCATCCCCGTTTGATATAGAGTTTCTACAACAAGATAGTCTAATGTAGTGCCAGATGCCTTTAACACCTCTAAAACCTCTGCCATTTCTTCTTGTGAAAACGGCAATTGTTTTTCGGGATAAAATTTTAATGAGGTAATACTTTCCATAGGGGAAACTTGAATTTCACCCAATCGTAGTAAATACTGATAAAAACTGCGTAGGGTAGACAATTTCCGATTAATGCTTCTTTTCGACAAATGCCTTTCGCTAAGGTTAATCATATAATTTTTAATGACTTTTTTATCTACATATAATATCTCATTCTGCCCTTCCGTCTCTTTAACAAACAAACTGAAGTCTGCTAAATCCTTAGCATAACTCGTGATAGTATGCGGGGAGTAGCGTTTTTCGGTACGGATATAATCTAAAAATTGTTCTACCATATAAGAATAATGATTTCCAAATATACTAAATAAAAAATCACTTCCTAAATAATAGAAAGTGATTTTAGTTGTTTTAAACAAAGAAAAAGGCTTATGCTTGTTCTTCTTTGCTTAAATTCCTTTGTTTGTGAGCTGCTTTAAGCACTTGCTGTCTTCTAAGAACGGAAGGCTTCACATATTGCTGTCTTGCTCTAAGTGAACGCACAACGCCAGTTCTATCGAATTTTCTTTTGTACTTTTTTAAAGCTCTGTCGATGGACTCTCCATCTTTCACTGGAATAATTAGCATAATTTACATCTCATTTTTCGGTTGCAAAAGTATCATTTTATTTTTAAAACCACAAATATCTGCCAGTTTTTTTCATCAAATATTGATGGTTTGACATTTATTTTCGTTCTTTGCAAAATGAATTTAAACTTCTGGAACAATACGACTTTTAAGCTCCATATCATCGTGTTTATGTGGGGCTTTACCGCTATTTTGGGAAAAATGATTAGCGTGGGGTCTTTCGTTTTGGTCTTCTTCAGAATGGGGCTTACGGCAATCAGTATTTTTATATTTCTTAGAATCATCAAAGGTAGGCACATCTGGGTTTCTAAAAAACTACTGCTTAGTCTTTTAGGAATTGGACTCGTGATGGGGCTACATTGGCTATTTTTCTTTGAATCTATTAAAGTGTCTAATGTTTCCATTACTTTGAGTTGCATCGCCATGTCTACGCTATTCGCATCCATCATAGAACCTATGATATATAAACGAAAACTAGATTGGTCGGAAGTGATTATCGGAATCATCATCATGGGATGTATGGGACTGATTTTTAAAACCGAATTTCGCTATAAACTAGGTATTTTTTACGGAGTACTCTGCGCTTTATTGGGTACTATATTTTCTATTTGCAATGGAAAACTTTCCCAAAAAACCTCAGCAGGGAATATTATTTTATACGAAATGATGGGGGGCTGCCTACTGATGGCATTAATTTTAATATTTAAAAGTGATTTTACCCAAATCTATGAAATAAACTATACCGATTTAGCGTTAATACTCATATTGGCAATCGTATTTACGGCATATCCCATGATAGAATCTACCAATTTAATGAAAATCATTTCACCATTTACCTTAATATTAACGGTAAATTTAGAGCCTGTTTATGGTATTCTGTTGGCATATTTCATTTTTGGGGAATCCGAACACATGAATCCTATGTTTTACCTCGGAGCATCCATTATGATTGGATCTATTATTGCCAATGGCATTATAAAATCCAAAAGGAAAAAAGCCAAAAGTCTTACCGAAGACGCTGAAAATCCAACGCTATGAAACGATTATTAATTTTATTATCCATTGGACTCTACCATACCGCTTCCGCTCAACTAATTAGAAAATATTCTAATGAATTTCTAAATATTGGGGCTGGGGCTAGAGGTCTAGCAATGGGTGGCGCCGTAATTTCTAACCAAAATGATGTCTATGCACCTATGTGGAATCCCGCTGGACTCACGAGTATTACCTCCGATTGGCAAGGTGCCGCTATGCACGCCGAATATTTTGAAAGCATTGCCAAATACGACTACCTTTCGTATGCCAAAGCCCTTGATAGAAATGGTGGGGTGTTCGGTGTTTCCGTTGTGAGATTGGGTGTGGACAACATCCTCAACACAACCAAACTTATCGACAGCGAGGGTAATATCGACTATGATAAAATTACAAAATTCTCTCAGGCAGATTATGCCGCTCTTGTATCTTATGCGTTTAATCCGCACCACAAATGGAGTGTGGGTGCAAATGCCAAATTAGTCTATCGTAATGTAGGGAAATTTGCTAATGGATTTGGATTTGGGTTTGATATTGGCGCCATATACCATTCTGACAAAGGTTGGCACTATGGAGCCATGCTGAGAGATGCCACCACCACGGTTAATTTTTGGTCTATCAATCAAAAAGAATTGTCTACTGTGGTAAATGGAGAGGAATTGAATCCCGTCCCAGAAAACAAAATGGAACTCATAATGCCTAAACTTAATCTAGGTGTCAGTAGAACATTTGAACTCAGCAGAGATTTAAACTTACTTCCAGAAGCCGGCATCAATGTAGATTTTGCTAAAACTGCCGCTATTATTTCTACCGATTTCGCTAGTATTACGCCTTATGCAGGAGCAGAATTGTCCTATGAAAATATGGTCTTTATAAGAGCTGGGATTAATCGTTTCCAAAACATTACCGATATAGAAAGTCAGAAACACCAAGTCTCTTTTCAACCTAGTGCTGGGGTAGGTATCAAATACAAAGGCTTAACTTTAGACTATGCCATCACCAATTCTGGAATTGGAAGCAGCCAATTGTATTCTAATTTTTTCTCGCTAAAACTGGATATGGGGGAGTTTAGGTGAAATGAAAAGTGTAGAGTGAAAAGTTTTGAAGGATGGGGGGGAAGTTAATTATAAATGCTAAATTATAAATTTTAAATTAAAAGTGAAGAATCAAAAGTTTTGTGTTTCGAGTGACTTGCAGTCAAAGAACTAAATTCTAAACTATTGCCTACGGCTAAAATCTAACTTCTAAGTTCTAATCTCTATCAAATTATTTCTCTATCTTTGCCACGCTATGAATATCAACAATTGTATTTTAGAATCATTGAAGGCTAATGGCAAAGTGACATTGCCCAATTTCGGAGTGTTTTATCTAAAGCGTTCTGCGGCTATTCTCAACGCAGAAGATGGTCGTATTTTGCCACCTGCACAACAGGTATGTTTTTCCAAAGACAAGGTTTCGGATAAGGGACAATTCACACATCAAGTAGCTCAATATAAGGAAATTTCCTTAGAAGTTGCCCAATTTGAAGTCGATACCCAAGTGGACTATTGGAATAAACAGTTAGAGGCTAAAACCCCTTTTAATATAGAAGGTATTGGACAGTTTCATTTGAACCAACAACAAATGGTGTTTGAAGGGGAACGCGTAGAAACCGATAACACCCCAGATTTCTTTGGATTAGAAGCCATTAACCTAGCGGATATTACTCCAAAACATGAGCCTACCGCACCGCAACCTAAAAAGAAGAAAAACTGGCTATGGTTATGGATTGTTTTATTTTTAATTTCCGCTGGTATTTTTGCCTATGTGGCAATTACCAATCCTGAGTTAATTTTTGGTGAGCAAAGTGAATTAGCACCGAAAGTTACGGCCAAAAAAACGCCAGAAATACAACAAACCCCAGTGGTAAAAGATACCATCACATCGGATAGCCTTACCACAAACCAAGATAGTTTACAATTGACAAAATAATATGTTCCAAATTTTATGATGAAAAAAACAAAAACACCTGCCGAAACTCTAACGATAATGACCAATATCGTACTGCCTAATGAAACCAACTCACTAAGAAATCTCTTCGGTGGTGAGTTATTATCCAAAATGGATAGATGTGCTTCTATTTCTGCAGCAAGGCACTGTGGAAGACGCGTGGTAACAGCATCGGTCAATCATGTGTCCTTTAACCATCCTATCCCAGAAGGTGGCGTAGTGGTTTTAGAATCTAAGGTTACAAGAGCCTTTTCTACCTCTATGGAAGTTTATGTAGATGTTTGGATGGATGACCCTATTGCCCAAAAGAAAATCCACACCAACGAGGGCATCTATACTTTTGTCGCCGTAGATGAGTTTAATAAACCTGTACCTATTCCAGAATTAGAACCTGAAACTGAGGTAGAAAAAGAGCGTTTTCAAGCCGCGTTAAGAAGAAAAGAATTATCCCTTATCCTTTCTGGGCGTATGCAAGCTAAGGATTCCATAGAACTTAAAAAATTGTTTTCTTAAACCTTTAATAAGTCTCATGAAATTTCTACAAATAGACCACAACCATCCCCTAATCCACGAGCAATTGACCGCTGCTGGATTTATAGTAGATGAAGATACGCAATCGTCTTATGATGAAATATTGGAAAAAATTCAATCGTATGATGGTCTTATTTTAAGAAGTAGAATACCTATTGATGAGGCGTTCCTTAGCCATGCCTCACATTTAAAATGTATTGCGCGTGTAGGCGCGGGCATGGAAAATATCGATACTAAAAAAGCAGAAGAACTAGGCATTACCTTAATTAATTCCCCAGAAGGTAATAGAGATGCATTAGCAGAGCATGCTTTAGGTATGTTATTGGTGCTCATGAATCGTCTGTTTATTTCTGCTAATGAATTAAAACAAGGCATTTGGAAACGCGAAGAAAACAGAGGAGAAGAAATTAAGGATAAAACAGTCGGGTTGATTGGCTACGGTTATATGGGAAAGGCTTTTGCTAAACGCCTCAGTGGATTTGGGTGTAAAGTTATTTTTCATGATATATTGCCTGACCTTTCAGATAAGTATGCCACACAAGTTTCTTTAGAAGAATTACAAAACCAAGCCGATATTGTGAGTATTCATTTACCTTTAGCCCAAGATACTATGGGTTGGTTAGATGGAAACTTTATCTCAAAGATGAAAAAAGAATTTTACCTCATCAATACGGCTAGAGGCAAAAATGTAGTTACGCCCGATGTAGTCAGAGCTTTAAAGCAAGGAAAAATAAAAGGTGCCGCATTGGATGTTTTAGAGTATGAAAAATCATCTTTTGAAAACTTAGAACATAACAACGAAGATTTAGAGTATTTATTACATTCCGACAAAGTGCTCATTACCCCACACATCGCTGGATGGACACACGAAAGCAAAATAAAACTCGCCCAAGTGATTGTAAATAAAATCTTAGCAAAATTTAAGTCGTAATAACTATGAATGGTTTTAAATGGTGGATACTCATACTTTGCCTTTTTTTTTCTTGTAGTAAAAAGCAAGAAGACGCCACGCCTGTAAAGCCTAAAACGAATTTACCCCATTATGCGGATATCAACTTTAAAACTATTTTTAGCCCGCAAGATAATACTCTAGCCCACGAGGATTCTATAAGACAAATCATTGAAAATTATTACCAAACCATTTGGGACGGTAGCAAATTGAGCGGTGGATTTCTTGTCGCTAAAGGCAATCATATTTTATTTGAACGCTACCGTGGTTATGGTAGAGAGCAAGAGCAAATGCCCATTACCCATAACACGCCCATGCATATAGCTTCTATTTCTAAAACCATGACGGCAATGGCGATTATGAAATTGATAGAAGCTAAGAAAATCAACCTTCATCAAAAAGTCACGCATTTTTTTCCAAAGTTCCCATACGCTGAAGTGGAAATTATCCATCTGCTTAATCAAAGAAGTGGCATCCCAAAATATGAACATTTTCTAGACCATCTGACTCCAAAACCTAAAGTTTTAGAACAACCTTTTTTGAGTAATCAAAATATTTTAGATTTACTGATACAATACCAGCCGCCTCTCGCCCGCCCTACCAATACGGGATTTATGTATTGTAATACCAACTATGCACTACTGGCACTTATTGTAGAACAAGTAACGCATAAAAAATTCCCTGTTGCCATGCACGAAATGCTTTTTGAATCCCTTGGTATGGATGACACCTATATTTTCCAAGAGCGCAACATTCCTACGGCAGCACAATCATTTTATTACAAAGACACCAAACTCTATCCTCTCAATAATTTAGATTTAATTTATGGTGATAAAAATGTATATACTACCCCTCGCGATTTATTAAAATTTTCGCAAGCGATGTATGCGCCTAATTTCCTTACTCCTGAATTGATGCAACAAGTATTTACCCCTTACAGTAATGAAAAAGATGGAGTTAATAATTACGGATTAGGCTTTAGAATGAAGGTGTATGATAATGGCGAAAAACTAATCTACCATACAGGATGGTGGCATGGTTCTAATGCTATTTTTATACATTTATTAAAGTCTAAAACCACCATTATAGCCATTGGCAACCGTTTTTCTAGAAGTATCTATTCCGCGATGACGCTTTCTGGTTTATTTGAAGATTTTCCCTTTGAGGTTGAAACCTTTAATAACGACTTAAGCGATGGCGATATAAAAAAATTATCTCAAGTTCTTGCTGAACCCAAATCATAAATTTTGTAGTTTTGACCCATGATAAAAAAACTTGTTTTAATCCTTATCACTAATCTATTACTTTGGTCTTGTGCTAGAGTCGGTTCGCCAGTTGGTGGTAGCAAAGATACCATACCGCCCCAGTATATGGGCTCTAATATTGATAGTCCTAGAGTGAATGTTTCTACTAATCTAAGGGAACTTCGCATTGATTTTGACGAGTATATTCAATTGAAAAATATCCAAAAACAACTGATTATCTCGCCACCGATAAAAAATTTAAAAAAAATCATCCCTTCCAACTTAGCCAATAAGTATATTCTAATCCAATGGGGGGATTCACTACAACGCAATACCACTTATAATTTTAATTTTGGTAATGCCATTGTGGACTATAACGAAGGGAACGTTTTACCTTATTTCAATTTTGCATTTTCTACGGGCAGTCATTTGGATAGCCTTTATCTTAGTGGAACGGCTAAAGCCGTATTATCCAATCAAAATGATAAAGAAGCGAATATCATCATTGGGCTGTATCCTTATAAAGATAGTATTAATTATAGAGAAAAGCCTTATTATATTACCAAAGCGGATAAAGATGGCTACTACGAATTAGATTATCTAGCAGTAGGACATTATAAACTCATCGCTTTTAATGATGAAAATGGCAATTCGGTATATGATACAGGGAAAGAAGCCTTAGGATTTATTAAAGATTCCATTAACCTTAAACAAAGTATTTCAGGGTTAAACCTCAACCTTTATCCTGCTAAGAAAAAATTGGAATATAAAGAACTGAAAGCAACAAATGGCGGTATATTAATGACTTTTGAAGGAAATCCTAAAAAGGTAGAGGTAAAATCTATATCCTCAGAACTTTCGGACTACAAAATTACCCATACGCCTTATTCCGATTCATTAACGATTTGGTTTGATGCAGCCAAGGAGGGCTTTAGCCCAGAGAAAGGAACTTTATTAAAATTCAGTTATGATTTAGGTTCTAAAAAAGATACCGTACAAACTTTCTACAAGCCTATTACCAAAGATGAATTAACACTAAAAAACAACTATGGTGGGGTGCTAAAACCCAAACAACCTTTAGTAATTACTTCTAACTATGCCATTGATAAAATAGACGCTCAATATTGGAAACTTACCGCAGATAGTATGCAAGTGGCGTTCAATTTTGAGGCTGAAATATCAAAGGATTCGCCGTATAAAATAGAAGTTTCCGCCCCCTACGAAGCAGATAAAAATTACCGCCTCATTATTCCAAAATCTACGGTATTATCTTACTACCAATCCAATGCAAAACCTTATGCATTTGATTTTAAAGTAGATGCCGCACATAACTATGGTACACTCACTATACGCCTTGCTCACGCACCTAAAATGCCTTTTTGGGTTCAATTATTGGATAAAGATTATAAAACCATCAATTCTATAAAAACTCAAAAGAGTGAAATTAAATTTTCAGAGTTAAAACCTAGCAACTATCATATCCAAATTTTAGTAGATGACAATGATAATGGCGTTTGGGATACGGCTAACCTTAGCACCAATACCCTTGCCGAAGGCTATTATCTTTATCCGAAAACTTTGGAAGTGCGTCAACTTTGGGATTTGGTGGAAGATTGGGATCTAGCACCGAATACCGATACCGCAAAGACAACCCCAATATCAGATAGCACGGAGCAACAAAGTCCTAGTTTAAAACTTTCATTGCCGTTAAAAAAAGAGACCACCACTAATGAATAAAACGCTAAAAGTTATTCTCTGGATAATTCTGGGATTGGGGTTGATCCAACTTATTCCCGTAGATAGAACCAATCCCCCCGTAGAGGCTAAGACCGATTTTGTGAAAATAGAACACGCTCCCGAGAAAGTAACCCAACTTCTAAAAACGGCATGCTATGATTGTCATTCTTATGAAACCCGATATCCAAACTATGCCTATATCGCGCCGCTTTCTTGGAGCATTAAAAGTCATATCAATGATGGTAGACGCTACCTTAATTTTTCTGTTTGGGAAACTTATAATCCTTATCTAAAACAAGGCGCTATAGAACACACCATCGAAACAATAAAAAATGGCAGTATGCCCTTGCCAAGCTATATTAATTTTCATCCAGAGGCTCAGCTTACCCCAAAAGAGAAACAATTGCTAATTGATTTTTTCCAAAAGAAATTGGATAGCCTAACGCAAAAATAATTTCTATCTAACAGGCGTTCTAAATTCGCCGTAGCCTAAAAGTCCATCATAATTTCTACCAAATGGACGGTAATATAAAAAGGCTTGATAAAGATTTTCCGTTTGCCAAAAATTACCATTAATTTGTCCATAGTTTAATGGTGCATTCCCTTTTTTCGTTGCCAAAATATAACTATAAAAGCCTTGTTTTAAATAAATTCTCGCTTCGTATTGTTTGGTTTTGGCATTGTAAGTCATTTTTGAGGCTTCATTCGGCGTATATTCGTTGAACAATCCTAAAACATAAATTGCCTCGTCCATAGGTTCGGAATCCAAATAAAAATGTACCCAAGCATAGTCGCCCTCAGTATTAGCGGCTCTTTCAAGCCCTAAATCATTTCTTCTAAAATAAAAGGCACCATTTACATCGGGCTGAAATTGATAATTGAGCGGATACGCCCAAACGGGATAGAGATAAGTTTGATTAACTCCATCCACCATTTCCGTGGCGGCAACCATATCAAAGGCTTGGTCTATATTTTTATTGTCGAAGTAATAAAACTCATTATTCCCTGCAAAAGTTAATGACAACTGCTGAAACAACAATTCATTTCCCGAGGTGTGACTTGGCTTCTGATTGTAAACACCTATATTCCAATTGTTATTTTGAATGACATTAAGGCTGATATTATTGACATTATTCGCCATCACACTTCCTCCCACAGCTTTCACCTCTACCCTTTGGTTTAATTGAGGTTGGCGTGCGTCTGAAAATCTTGTCATATTAAGCCCTAAATTGGTACCCTCTTCTACCACACAAAATCTACGAATAAATAAAGGTTGATTTTGAGAGTTTTTATAGACAATAATTTCAAAATTTCCCGATATTTTCGGTTGAATATCTTGGTTAGGAAAAGTCAGTTCGTAGTGGGTGTATTTTTGTAGCGTATTGAAAGAGTATTGATATTGATCAATCAGAGCATTCAGATTACCTTTCGCATATTCTGTAAAAAATAAGCCATCGTCTTGCCAGTTTCTATCGTAGTGTTTTATGGTATAGCGGTATCGGTTGCTGGTGGCATCCAAGTCATCAAACCTTAAAATGAGCTGTTCCCCAAACTTGATAATAGGCGTTTCATCATTGGTTTGTGGATTAAACAATTGGATACTTTTTATATCTTGAGCGCCCAACCACTGCCCAACCAGCATTAATAAGATTGCTAAATATTTCATCTTTTATATATTTGATAGCGAAGATAAGGATTTTTGTTTATATCAAAACACCTGCCTTAATTTCTAAAGCAGGTGTGAGGTTTTTAATGGTAGATACTATTTTTTGAATACAATTATTGAAGTAACGGAAACACTTTTCTTCTTAAAATCCCTATCTCATCTTGCCAAGTCTCATCCGAGAGTCTATCTTGCCAACTCGTTACCGTTAAGACATTGGCTCCTTTATCTAACACAATATCTTTTCCAATACCTTCGTCTATTGTTTGATTATTATAATTAAAAGCTTTTAAAAAGTTTCTGTTTTTACGCCTAACTCCTTTTCCAAAATCTTCATCTTTTAGAACCAATATCTTTACTTTAGGATATTTATCTATTAAATAGTCAATAGTAGGCTGAAGTCTTTTACTCCCTTCTGTTTCTATAAGAACATAATACAATTGTGTATTTTTAAACTGATGCTCTATATCTGTATAATTTTTTATATTCATTCTACAAGGTTCACACCAAATAGCAAAAGTTTTAAGTAGCGTTCTTTCTGACTTACGGGCAATAGCCCTAATATCCTCTTTCCCTACATATTGTACAGACTGTGCAAAGTTAAAAGTAGATATAAGAAACAAAAAAGTTTTAATTATTTTGTTCATAATTTTTCAATATTTAATTCAAAACCTCCATAATTACCTAATTTTTTTGATAATGGATATGCGCCTGATTTGATTATATATTTATTGTCAAAAATAATATCTTCGTCAACATAGAGCGTAGAGTCAAAACCTTCAATCTGAATTTCATGATCCAAAATCACATAACCTGTATACACACTACCAACATTGTTCAAGTTTTTAGTATTATCAGTTTTAGTGTTTTTATTTTTGACAATAACACCCTTGAACTTGTTCGCACTACCATCAGATTTCAAAGTATCTTTTGAATTCCAAATATCAATCCAAATCATTGTGACTTCACAAATTCCAAAACCACGACAACCTCTTGATTTACGCCCCAGTATAAACTCAAAACCAGCGTCAACTCCATTTTCAGAAATTATATCTGACTTTTCTAAAATTGTTTTCGTTTTAGAAAAGTCAGAAAAGCTAACTTGGTTAGATGTTAGAGATGAACTTGTTTGATCATCATTTTTAATAACATTATCTTGTCTACAAGATACTAGTAAAGTACATGTAACTAAACATGCAAAAATCATTTTTTTCATAATTTAAAATTTTATTTGTTTAACATATCGCAAATATATACAAAATAATTAAATACAAAAATATTTATATGAAAAAAATCATAAAAAAGTTATTTATATTAGATATAAATAAAAACAATGTTTTACTTTTTCACTTCGTATCAAAACTTTTCCCTCCTATTTATTATCCTCAGGGTAATTAATCGCCATTGTAAGGTCTATCGCCTTCTTATTTCAATTCTATTGGATTATAAGGTTTTGGTTTAGTTTTACGATTATCTGTGGGTGTTATTTTTACTTCTGTAGATGTATTAACATACTTTACTAAATCTTTACTTGCTCTTTCTTTAAGCTCAAAGTATTGCTTTTTAGATGTAATTATTGGTTTAGTCGATTGTTCTAATCCTTGAATAGAATCTAACCTTTTTTAGAGCAACAGCTTCAAATAAAAATTGTTTTTTGGCATCCTCAACTTTTAATATTAGCCCTGGAAGCCCCGTAAACTTATAAGGTCCATCTGGAATTGAAATATCTTCTGTAAACCAAACGATATAATCCCTTCTTGCAAAACGACCCTTTGCTTTTACCTAATAAACTATCTTTATCATCTTCAATGTTCCAGTTGATTTTAGGAATATTTTCTTTATATTCAAACGCATCGGTTAGGATTTTATCATAAAAAGTTAATTCATTTTTTATAAAATTCTTAGTGATTTGATAAGCACTTTTATCAAAATGATATTTATACCGATTCATCACCATAGCCATTCTATCAACCCCATTTTCCCGATCTTTATTGAATAAAGAATCTCCCACCCTACGCAAATGACTATAAAATAAAGAATGACCGAGACTAGTCTCTAATGCCATGGTATCAATTTTTGAGAATAGATATCAGTAGAATCTCTCAAACAATTATATTTATAGATGACTTTAACAGCGCTTGTTTCTTGAGCAAAAGCAAAGCAACTTACAAATAGTAATACATATAAAACTATATTTTTCATAAACTATTAATTAGAATAAACCAATCTTAAAAATTAATTATTTTACCCAAATATCATTTTTATCAATAGGATTGTTATATTTTTTCAAGAATAGTTGATAATTTTTTTCAGCATTTCTTATTAACTCTTTGTCATCTATCTCTTTACCATTAAAGTTAATTGATAATGAAATTTTCTGACTTTTATTTTGAGCTAACATTTGTTTTAAATAAGCTGTAGGATCTTCTATAATTTTAGATTTAAACTCTAATAATTGTGCTTGGCTAATATCTATACTTTTTGGCATATTAATACTTACATTCTCATTCTTAATAGCAACTGCTGTAAATTGATAATCATTATCTAATGAATAAATTTCTAATATCAATCCTGGCAGTCCGCTAAATTTGTACGGTCCATCCATTATAGAAATATTTTCTGCATACCATGCTTCCCATTGCCTTCCTCCAAACTCTATTTTTGCTTTTCTTACTCTATAATCGAGAAGAGATTTTTCTTCATTGGTAATAACCCAATTATTCAAATTGGGATATGGTGTTTTATAATCACTATAATTTATTTTTTCAAAACAAAACTGACTTGATGTATAGCGTTTATAAATTTGATATGAGTATGCCAATAAATTATTATATTGTTCTTCACCGATTTCTTTCGGTTGATTTAGCTTAAATAAAGAAGTTCCACTATTAGTATCCACTAAAAGAGAAAAAGTTGCTTTATCTATTATTGTTTTATCCTCTTGGTTTGGGCGAGATACCATAGCATAATCTATAACTATACCCTGAGCATAAGTACTAAAGCTAAATAATAAAATGATAAGTCTAAATAATTTTATTGTTCCCATTTAAATTTTATTTCTAAATCTACTCTTGGCTGTTCAAAGATTGTCCTATCAGGATTTTGACTCAGTGCTTTTTCTAACTCTTCAGACAATCCATATCTTAATTTTGGGTACTTTTGATAAGGTATAAATTGTTGAGTTTTTTCAAAAGGGTTCTTTAGTTCTTCTTGTGTTTTTTCCTTTTGTATAAGCATCCATTGAAACAGATATTTATCATCATATACTTCGTAAACAATTCCAGATAGTCCCGAGAATTTCCAAGGAGCTACTTGCCACTCATTAGATGGCTTAAACCAAGCTGTGTAAGTTCTCCCCCTAAATTGGGTAGTTGCTTTATTTAATTCTATACCATCTATTGTTTTAGTTTCAGAAGATATATCCCATTTAAACGCTACACTATCTTCCAAACTATAATATTTTTCTTGTATGAAATCTTGAATAAAAAACTGGCGCCCATTCTTAGTATATAGTATATATTCATACGGGGTTCTTGGTAAGGCTAAACTCCCATAGTAACTCTCACTTTTAGTCTCTTTCTCTTGCTTTCCAAAAGCTACTTTATAAAGTTTTTCATTAGTATTCTTTTTAGTTAGTACATAGGCTATATCTTTTAATTCTTTATTAGACGGATATTCCTTTGATACTAAACGATATTTAAACATATAAGTCTGTGCATTAAACACAGAAAATAATAGAATTGTAATTGCTAAAATAAACCTCATTTAAAAATTTTTTATAAAAATTGAGAATGAAATTTCATTCTCAATTTTAAAGTTAAAAACTCAGCAAATTATCTCGCCTCATCAAAAGCTACTTTAGCCATCATATTTCGAGCTTTTGACTCACAAGCACTTTGAGAAGACTCATAAGTATAAGAGTACGCCACAAGAACATTATTCCTGTATACTTTTACTTCACACCATCCTCCTTGTACTTTTAAATCAGCCATAACTAAACTAGAGAACTCTAACCTTGAAGACTTTTCTATAACAGAACTTTCTGCACTCATAACACCAGCCACTAACAATGTAGCCATAAAAAATAATTTTTTCATAATTTAAAATTTTATTTATTAACATATCGCAAATATATGAAAAAAAATAAAATACAAAAATATTTATATGAAAAAAATCATAAAAAGTTATTTATATTTTGTACAAATAATAAAGTAGTGTTTTACTTTTTCACTTCGTATCAAAACTTTTCCCTCCTATTTATTATCCTCAGGATAATTAATCGCCATTATAAGGTCTATGGGGTTATTGTGTTTTCTTAAATGAACTTGGTATTTTTTGGCTTGTGCTCTCATATCTATAACCTTTTTATTGCCGTGTTCATCTAAAACAATGATGTCCTTAGCATCTTTTATAGGATTCTCAAAATTTTCTAATTTCAATTTACGGTACATTTTTAGATTGATCGGAATGGCTTTTTTACCATAATCGGTTTCTAAAAAACCATCCGTATCTACGGCGTCCTTCTTATTTACAATTCTATTAACGGAAAAGATATAATTTCCTTAGTATCTCTCAACTCAAATATCAACCCTGGTAAACCTCTAAATTTATACGGTCCTTCAGAAATGGGGTAGTCTTCCGAAAACCATGCTTCCCAATCTCTATTCCCATATTGAGTCATGGCTTTTCTTAGTTTAATGCCATTTACCGTTTTGGTATCATCTAATATCTTCCAATCTTGGATATCATCAGATGGTAAAGCATAATAGTCTGTAGAAACTATTACATATTCTGTATTGTTAGACGTATTGATTGCTCTTTTCACTCTATAAGTTAATTTAGGATAAGCAAACTGTCTTTCATTGGTTTGCTTCTGAAGCGAATCTGCTTTTAAATATTCCGTAGAATAAAATTTTACAGCGTCTTTAGAAAGATCCAAAACAGCCTCTTCTCTTTCAAAATTGTCTTGTAAAGAATCTGTTTTAAAACTGACATTATAATACACCATAACCTCTTGTGCAGAAATCGTTAAGGATAGATAAAATAATAATAAAGTGTAGCGTAGTTTCATAATATTTTACTTTTTTGTTATGCTACAAATATAAACTATTTTTTTAATTGACAAGTCTATCAATAAAAAACGCCTCCCTAAAATTTAGGAAGACGTTGGTATCATAGCAAAGTGTAATTTATCACACTTTGATTTCTACATCTACACCGCTAGGCAGCTCAAGCTTCATCAAAGCATCTACCGTTTTAGAAGAAGAAGAGTAGATATCCATTAATCTTTTGTGTGCAGATAATTGGAACTGTTCTCTTGCTTTTTTATTAACATGCGGAGATCTTAGCACTGTAAAAATTCTTTTGTGTGTTGGTAATGGAATTGGTCCATTTACCACCGCACCCGTAGATTTTACGGTCTTTACGATTTTCTCAGCAGACTTATCTACTAAATTATAATCGTAAGATTTAAGTTTTATTCTGATTCTTTGTGACATTATTTTTTATGCTTTATGCAGTAAGCAACAAGCGATATGCTACTTCTGCGATTATTATAAATAAATTAATCAAGTTCTAAAAGCTTTCAGCATCATGCCTAAAGCTTAAAGCCTCTATTACCCTTTCGCTTTTTCAATCACCTCTTCAGCAACATTCTGTGGCGCTGGTTCATATTTTTCAAACTCCATAGAAGAAGTTGCTCTACCTGAAGATAAAGTTCTAAGAGAGGTTACATAACCGAACATTTCAGAAAGTGGAACGAAAGCTTTTACCACTTTAGCGTTGTTTCTGTCATCCATACCATTGATGGTTCCTCTTCTTCGGTTCAAATCTCCTACGATGTCCCCCATGTATTCTTCAGGCGTTACCACTTCTAATTTCATAATAGGCTCCATAATCACGGCTTTTGCGGCTTTACCAGCAGCTTTGAAACCGAGTTTTGCTGCCAATTCGAAAGAAAGCTGGTCAGAGTCTACCGCGTGGAAAGATCCATCTTTAAGGGTAATCTTCATTGCTTCTACTTCGAATCCTGCCAAAGGTCCGTTTTTCATCGCTTCTTTGAATCCTTTTTCTACGGAAGGAATAAATTCTTTTGGAATGTTACCTCCTTTAATCTCGTTGATGAATTCTAAGCCCGTCTTTCCTTCTTCAGCTGGTCCGATTTCAAATACGATATCTGCAAACTTACCTCTACCACCAGATTGTTTTTTGTAAACTTCTCTGTGGTTAGCTGTTTGAGTTAAAGCTTCTTTGTACTCTACCTGAGGTTGTCCTTGGTTTACTTCTACCTTAAACTCTCTCTTCAAACGATCTACAATGATGTCTAAGTGAAGCTCACCCATACCAGAGATAATCGTTTGTCCAGACGCTTCGTCGGTTTTCACTTGGAAAGTTGGATCTTCTTCAGCCAACTTAGCTAAAGCGTTACCCAATTTATCTTGGTCTGCTTTAGTTTTAGGCTCAACAGCGATACCAATTACTGGATCTGGGAAAATCATAGATTCTAAAACGATAGGGTTTTTCTCATCAGAAAGAGTATCTCCTGTTTTAATATCTTTGAAACCTACTGCTGCACCAATATCCCCTGCTTCAATATATTCTACAGGATTTTGCTTGTTAGCGTGCATTTGATAGATTCTAGAGATTCTCTCTTTATTATTAGATCTAGTGTTAAGAACATAAGAACCTGCATCTAATCTACCTGAGTATGCTCTAAAGAATGCTAATCTACCTACGAATGGGTCAGTCGCAATCTTAAATGCCAATGCAGAGAATGGTTCTTTAACATCTGGTTTTCTAGTAATTTCTTCGTCTGTGTTAGGGTCTGTACCTTTAATATCGTCCTTATCCATTGGAGAAGGTAAATATCTACATACAGCGTCTAGCATAAACTGCACCCCTTTGTTTTTGAAAGAAGAACCACAAGTCATTGGGATAATTGATAAGTCAATTGTAGCTTTTCTCAATGCTTCGTTGATTTCGTCTTCTGTAATAGAATCTGGATCTTCAAAGAATTTTTCTAATAAACTCTCATCGTATTCTGCTACTGCTTCTACAAGGTTTTGTCTATAAGCAAGTACATCATCTTTCATCTCCTCAGGGATTGGCACTACATCAAAAGTGGCACCTTGAGTTTCTTCATGCCAAATGATCGCTCTGTTTTTAATCAAATCTACCACGCCTTTGAAGTCTTCTTCAGCACCGATTGGTAGTACAATTGGAACAGCGTTAGAACCTAACATTTCCTTTACTTGGTTTACCACATTAAGGAAGTCTGCCCCTTGTCTGTCCATTTTATTCACGAAGCCCATTCTGGCTACTTTGTAGTTATCAGCCAATCTCCAGTTGGTTTCGGACTGTGGCTCTACACCATCTACAGCAGAGAATAAGAATACTAAACCATCTAATACTCTAAGAGAACGGTTTACCTCTACGGTAAAGTCAACGTGCCCCGGTGTATCGATGATGTTGAAGTGATATTCTTTAGAGTCTGGTGTAGGCTTACCATCATGTCTAGGGAATACCCAGTTACAAGTGGTTGCTGCAGAAGTAATCGTAATCCCTCTTTCAGCTTCTTGCTCCATCCAATCCATTGTAGCAGCACCTTCGTGCACCTCACCAATTTTGTGAGTTTTTCCGGTATAGAATAAAATTCTTTCCGTGGTTGTAGTCTTTCCGGCATCAATGTGTGCCGCAATACCAATATTTCTGGTGTATCTAAGATCTCTTCCCATTGTTTCTTAAAATCTAAAGTGTGAGAATGCTTTGTTGGCTTCTGCCATTTTGTGTGTATCTGTCTTTTTCTTGAAGGCTGCACCTTCTTCTTTAGCAGCTGCAATAATTTCAGCGGCTAATTTCTGAGCCATAGACTTATCATTTCTGGCTTTAGCATACTTGATTAACCATTTCATTGCCATAGAAATTTTTCTATCGGCTCTAATTGGCATAGGAATTTGGAAGTTAGCACCACCTACTCTTCTAGAGCGCACCTCTACATGGGGCATCACATTAGTAAGGGCATCTTTCCAAATTTCTAGAGAAGATTTTTCTTCTTCTCCTTTTTTAGTTTCTACGATATCCAAAGCATCATAGAAAATTCTAAATGCTACAGACTTTTTACCGTCTAGCATTAGGTTGTTTACAAATCTTGTTACCAACTGATCATTAAATTTTGGATCTGGTAACAATGGTCTTTTTTTTGCTTTTGTCTTTCTCATTGTTCTGTGTCTTAAAATTTAATGATTACTTTTTGTCTTTAGGTCTCTTAGCACCGTATTTGGATCTTCTTTGAAGTCTTCCATTTACACCTGCGGTATCTAAAGCACCACGAACAATGTGATAACGAACTCCCGGTAGGTCTTTCACCCTTCCGCCTCTTACCAATACTATCGAGTGCTCTTGGAGATTATGTCCTTCGCCCGGGATATAAGCGTTTACTTCTTTACCATTAGAAAGTCTTACCCTAGCTACTTTTCTAAGTGCTGAGTTAGGTTTCTTAGGTGTTGTGGTATATACTCTCGTACATACACCTCTCTTTTGTGGACAAGAATCCAAAGCAGCCGATTTGCTCTTCTTGGCAAGTGTGGCTCTTCCTTTTCTTACTAATTGTTGAATAGTAGGCATTTAATTGCTTTTATATAATTTAGTTTTAGGCTGCAAAAATAAGACTTTTATTTGAAACTACAAACTATAATTCATTATTTTTGAACTGACTAGCATTTTCATTAGAAAAAATCTTTCACAATAGCCACTATAAAAACAAAAAAGAGACTGCTTTCACAATCTCTTGAATGTTAATGACCTGAGCAACCTCCATAAAGTTGAACCTCTTGCATATGCATGTCTTTTAATCTTGTTATTTCAATTAGTAGATTAGCATCGTATGCATATGCATCTTCTAAATCGCTATCGCTTAAATTTTCTTCATTTGTAATAGTTTGTTTTAACACTATACTATACTCTTTATTAGAAAATTTAGAGGTACCATAAATATGTTTAAATTTCTGTAATTTGCCATCAATATATAAATATAAATAATCATAGGTTCCTAAATAAACAACATTATTTAATGACAGCCTATTAGCATTTTTATAATCCTTTTGGTTTTCAAAAAAAATACATTCCAAAGTATCATACATTGATGGAGTAATCTTTTTTACAGGAATTTTCCCGACAGTAAAATCATTAGAGACAGAAGTTTCTACATCTGTTTCAATTGTAGTTGTTTTTAATGTATTAACTTCTGATAAATTTTCTTGACTAATAGTATCTTCTGTAATTTTATTTACTTCCTCGGTTGTATTGTTACAAGAAACAAATAATAACAAAGAAATAAAACAACTTGAAGTTAAGTACTTATTTTTCATATCTTTAAATTATAAATGATAAACAATTAATAGCATAGCCTCCATTCCATAATTATCATTTTTAATGATTTACCCCTCATCCTATTTCCAAAGAATAACTTTTGTTCCTGAATTTTTACCATAAGCTACCCCTATCGCTCTTACAGCCTCAATAGTTGCTTTACGCTCTAGATGGGAGTTGTTTATTTCCTTTTCACGAAGTTTTCTATAAAAGATCTCCTTATTTGTAATATATTTATCAATTGTTTTTAATAATATTTGAGATTCTTTATAAGCGGATGTTTCACTTGGAATTTGAGATAATAGCTCTGCAACATCGGACGCTGTATATTCATCTTTACTAGTTGCCCACTTTGCTTTAGCCGCTTGTAAAAGTTCCTTTCCTACATTTTCTTGATACGATTTATAAACTTTCTCTGCTAAAGGTAATACTCTTGTGGTATACGATGGGATTGATTCTGGAATTTGAGATAATAAAAATAAAGCTTCTTCGTAATCTTTAGCACTAACTTGGACATTAACTTTTTGTAATGTTTTAGATAATTCTTTCTCATAGTAGGAAATAATCTTTGATTTTGACATTTCTATAAATTCAATAAAATCACGATTATTCAAATCAATATTTTTCAAACCCATAGCAATTGCATTCGCTTTATTACTACCTCGTCCTTTAGTTTTAAATGAATAATCAGCAAAAGATTTTCCATCAAAAATATTAACTACATTAAATGTAAGCTCATAGTCCACCTCTGCAATAGGAGGCACTCCTGAAGAAGTATGTTCTGATAGTATTGAAACTTCTGGGAACAATGCAAAAACAGCAGTTTCATAATCAATTATTCCACTTTTATTAAGTACTTTCTGCATCTTCACTCTGATTTGAGTATTGATTTTTTCTGATAAACCATACTCACTTTTTATTTGAGCTGGAACGATTGAAATCTCTTGAGATTTCCCTATAAAAACACCTATTAAAAATAATAGATAACTTAAAATTCGACTTAATCTCATGATTATTAATTAGGTTTTATTGTTAATTCAATCTCTGCCAATTTCGATTTAGTTCTACTTACTTTAAATCCTTGTGAAGACACAATATTTTTTAATGTTTTTTCTAAATCTTTATAAAAATTTCTAGCATCTAAAGACTTTCCATTCGTACCAAATAAAGGCATCATCGCTTGTGAAATGTCTATCCTACTATCACTGGAATCATCTGTTGTAAAATTACCCCTCACACATTGAGCAGATAACCAATCTTCTACAGAGTCTAAAATACTCTTTCCATTTATTTCTTCATCTAATGATATGCCTTCAGATATAATGGTGAGTCTAGATTCTCTCCCATTAGCTTCCATTTCATTAAAAGTAGCCATCAGTTGGCTATTAAATTGATCTATCTTATCTAGAACCGCTTCTTGTAGAAGGTTTTCATTGGACTCTCCGATAGCTGGAGCACTTTCTCCACTAGATGCAGCAATTTGTTTACTACTATATATATCTATGCCCGAAAACTCTGCATAGACTTTTTTTCTTGGTCCTTGCTGCGTTATCTTATAAGTTAAATCTATTTTTATATCATAATTTACCTGTAAGCCTTTACCTTGATTTCTTTTTAGTTCTTGCTCAAGCATTACGGTTTCGAAACCTCTTTCTTTCATCATTTCTCCAAATTTTGAAATCATAGCTTTTAATTCAATATTCAGAAACGCTTTACTATAATTTTGAATAAAAATTTCTTCCCCCATATCATCTCCTCCTGATAATAAACCTTTTTGATTAAGAAGAGCATCTGATGGAACTACCATAATTTTAGGTTTTTTAGCACCTTGTCCCAATAAAGTACCAACCCCTAATATTATAATAAGCAATAAACTTATCTTTTTTATCATATCATTTAGATTTTAATTAAATAGATGTCCTAAACTCTTTACAACTCCTTTACTTTCTAAATATTTACGAAGTTCATTTCTATTGACAGATACAATAACTCCTATCTTATATCTATTTCCAACTTTTAGCCTATCCTTAGCTGAGATATTACCATCAGTTGATAAATGAACAAATCGTTCATAATCTCCTTTAAAAAAATTATTGAATATCCTTAATTACACCTATAAGTATTATCTTTGCACTAAATTTAGAAGATAATCCGTATGAACTTATTTACTTTTACAGCTGAGTTTGGAGATGAGCAGAGTTGTCGCAAGCATTTCAAAGAAGAGCGTGACAAGCATGGAGTGGTTTGCAAAAAATGCTCAAATACAACACATTATTGGAAGAGAGACAAAGAATGTTATGAGTGTAAATCTTGTGGTTTTCGCACCTCTTTACGCAGTGGCACTAT
>NZ_KB894227.1 GCF_000374405.1 Riemerella columbina DSM 16469 | reverse complement strand
ATGAGTCTGTTTAACATTACCGATAAAGCCACAGGCAATACAGACGGTACACTGACCAAAGGTAAAAACGCTGAAATCAAAGGGACTTATATTAAGGTAGAGGGCAGCGACCCTAAGAATGGTGTGGTGTTTAAAAACTTAGACAACAACCAAGAAACCAAACTCCCTATGGAAAACATCGTCCTTAACGAACCTTCGCGCTTGCTTATTTTGGTGCCAGCGGATTTACCTAATGGTAATTATGAAGTGAGTGTAATCACGCAGTTTAGTAAAGGCACTAATCTATTAAAAGAACCTAGAGAAGAAAAACTCAATACAACCATTGTAATTAGTTAGAAAAAAAAGAGAAGTGTAACATAATATACTTCTCTTTTTTATTATAGCACACACGGTAAAGTGCTATACCCGCATACGGTAAGGTGTCATAGGCACACCTTATCGAGTGGTGGTCAGTCTACACAGCAGGAATATATTACTAGAACAATGTATTTTTAACTAGTTGAAGTTATAGCAAAATAGCGTTCATGCTTGTCTTTCAATCTATTTATATTAAATATAAGTTTGCGGATTGATTTTCCGAATGAAATTTCATCCAGTTTGTTAGATTATTGCTATTTTAGCAGATTGTAAATGATGTTTTATGATAGCAATAATTGATGGCGGTTCTACCAAATGCGATTGGGTCATCTTGGAAGATGATGGAAAACTAAAACTAAAAACCGAAACGGTGGGGTTTAACCCCAATATTACCGATGCACAATCCATAGCCTCTGAAATTGAAAACAATACAACCCTCAGTCAGCACAAACATGCAATTACCAAACTATTTTATTATGGTGCAGGCTGCGGTATTGCGGAAAATAAATCGCTGGTAGAGCGAGAACTCCAAAAGGTATTTGCCCATGCGGATATTAGAGTGAGCGAAGACCTTACTGCGGCAGCCTATGCAGGGTATAGAGGCAATCCTGCGATTATTTGTATTTTGGGAACGGGTTCTAATTCTTGCTATTTTGATGGAAAAAATATCCGTAGAGATTTGCCATCTTTAGGTTTTTTAATTGGAGATGAGGGGAGCGGCAATGCTTTGGGGAAACACCTATTGCGTCGTTTTTTTATGAAAAAACTCCCTGCGGATTTGCATCAAGAATTTGTGGGGACTTACCATTTATCCATAGAAAGTGCCATCAAAAATATGTATCACAATCCTAGAGCCAATGCGTATTTAGCAAGTTTTAATCGTTTTATCGTGGAGCGAAAGCAACATCCGTATTTTCAAAATATGGTGTTTGATGAAATGAAAAACTTTTTTGAATATCAAGTCTTGCCTTACCCCGAAGCAAAAGAAGCGGAAATCAACTTTATAGGCTCTATTGCTTATGTTTATGAAAATGTACTAAGAGCGGCGGCGGCAGAGCTGAATCTAAAAGTAGGCACTATCGTACAAAAACCAATAGAAAGTTTGGTAAACTATCATAAAAAGTATATCTTAAACCTTTAACAAATTATAATAACAATATATGCCAAGTAAAACCAATAGAGACGAAAAGAATTTTAAAAAAGCGGCTCTGGATTACCACCGTGCCACACCCAAAGGGAAAATAGAGGTGATTCCATCCAAACCGCATTCCTCACAACGGGATTTGAGTTTAGCCTATTCCCCAGGGGTAGCCGAACCTTGTTTAGAGATTGAGAAAAATCCTGCTATGGCTTACGAGTATACGGGAAAGAGCAATCTGGTGGCCGTAATTTCTAACGGAACAGCTGTTTTAGGGCTTGGAGATATCGGTGCCGAAGCATCTAAACCTGTAATGGAAGGTAAAGGCTTACTTTTTAAAATCTTTGCCGATATCAATGTATTTGATATTGAAGTAGATGAAAAAGACCCAGAAAAATTTATCCAAATTGTAAAGGCGATTGCCCCAACTTTTGGTGGGATTAACCTTGAAGATATTAAAGCACCAGAAGCCTTTTATATCGAGCAACGCTTAAAAGAAGAATTGGATATCCCATTGATGCACGATGACCAACATGGTACGGCTATTATTTCTGCAGCGGCATTAATCAATGCTTTAGAATTAGCAGGAAAAAAAATAGATGAGGTAAAAATGGTGGTGAATGGAGCGGGAGCAGCTGCCATTGCGTGTACCAAGCTTTATATGGAGCTGGGACTTAAAAAGGAAAATATCTTGATGTGCGATAGCAAAGGCGTTATTAATCATAAGAGGGAAAACCTAACACCAGAAAAGTTAGATTTTGTTGCCCATACCGAACTTGAAACTTTAGCCGATGCTTTAAAAGAGGCTGATGTTTTTGTAGGACTCTCAAAAGGTGATGTGATGTCTGCGGAAATGCTAAGTTCTATGGCAGAAAATCCCATTGTATTCGGATTGGCAAACCCGACACCAGAGATTGATTATAATTTAGCGAAAGCCACCAGAGAAGATGTTATCATGGCAACTGGGCGTAGTGATTTTCCTAATCAAGTGAATAATGTATTGGGGTTCCCTTATATCTTTAGAGGAGCGTTAGATGTTCAGGCGAAAGGGATTAACGAAGCTATGAAACTAGCAGCGGTAAGAGCGATTGCCGATTTAGCAAAAGAACCTGTGCCAGAAGCGGTGATTTTAGCGTATAACCTTAAAGGATTAAATTTTGGTAGAGATTATTTTATTCCTAAACCATTTGATAACCGATTGATTACTAAAGTGTCAGTGGCGGTAGCCAAAGCGGCGATGGAAAGCGGTATTGCCAGAACTTCAATTGATGATTTTGAGGCTTACGAAAATCATCTTTTAGACCGTATGGGTAAAGATGAAAAACTAATCCGTATGATGCAAAACCGTGCGCGTTCTAATCCGAAGCGTGTGGCTTTAGGCAATGGTGAGGAATATAATGTCATCAAAGCGGCACAAATTCTATATGAAGAAGGTATCGCTGAACCTGTATTATTAGGAGATAAGAAACTCATCAAAGAAAAAATGGCAGAGTATGGCATTGAACTGAAGGTGAAAATTGTAGACCCGAATGATGAGGCGCAAAAAGAAAAAAGAAGAGCGTATAGAGAAACCCTTTGGAAACTGAGAAATCGTAAAGGCATCAACGAATATAAAGCCAAGCGTTTTGTAAGAAATAGAGATTATTTTGGACCATTAATGCTAAAACATGGCGATGTAGATGCTCTTATTGTAGGGTTTTCCAAGAATTATTCTTCGGTGCTAAAACCTGTTTTGGAAGTCATTGAAAAAGAACCAGGCGTAGATAAAGTGGCGTCTATGATGATGATTTTATCGGGTAAAAGACCACGCTTCTTTGCGGATACCTCTATCAATAAAAATCCTACGGCAGAAGATTTAGTTAAGATTGCCAAAATGTCTGAGATGACGGTAAAAACTTTCGCCATAGAACCGCGTATTGCGATGTTGTCTTATGAAAACTTTTCTGACCATTCCGATACTTCTCAGAAAGTCGCCGAGGCAGTAAGAATACTCCATAAGAAATATCCAAAAATGATAGTAGACGGGGAAATACAACCCGACTTTGCAATGAATGCAGACCACTTGGCGGATTATCCATTTTCAAAATTGGGAACTACACCAGCCAATGTTTTTATTTTCCCTAATCTAGAGTCGGCGAATATTTCTTATAAAATCATTAGAGGTATGAGAGTGGCCCAGACCATAGGTCCTATTTTAATGGGATTAAAACAGCCCGTGCATGTATTACAGATGCGTTCTAGTGTAGATGAAATTGTGAACTTAGCAACCATTGCGGTTCTAGATGCTCAGCGTAGAGATGGTCATCGATAAATGAGTGGCTTAATATAATTTAAAATTGAAAGGCAAGGATATTGAATCCTTGCCTTTCTCTTGATATGAAAAGTAAAAATGAAAAATTATCTTCCGTTATTGATGCTTTCGTCCACATTTGGATTAGCATCTATTTCTTGCTGAGGATATTGGTAGATAGATTTAGGGTCATTAGGCTTAAAATCTAAAACTACCGAATGAGCAGCACTACGTTTAAGCGGTCTAGAAAGCCTTCTTGCATCGTAGAGTTCTACGCCCACTTCTCCGTAGAGTTCTTTTCTACGCTCAATTAAAATCTCCTCTAAAAGAGCATCGCCTGTATTGTGCTGCTCAACCGCTTTGGGGTCTCTATTTTTTTGTAATTTGTAGAGCGTTTCTTGTGCCTTTGCGGTGTTGCCTAATCGATATTGTGCTTCAGCAGCAATTAATACCATTTCAGCGGTTCTAAAATATGGACAGGCTGCTTCTCCTCTATTGAATGTAAACTTATATGTACTATATTTTTTATCACCATCTGCATTAGGATTATAATCAAATAGCTTTCTAATATCGGTATCACTAAATAGATCATAGAGGGTTTTACTCACATATACATTACTGTAACCGTCATTTTCTACAGAAAGATCGGTAAATGAATGTGGTGCCATCATCCAATAGACTGATTGTCCAGCCTGCTGTCCATAGCCTAAAATCCATTCTTTAGAGTCTAAGGTTTTAAACCCATTACTATAAGAAGCGGCGTCTAAAGAATTTTCTACATTACCCCCATAAGCTAATTGTGCATATTGATAGGCCTTATTCCAATCTTGTTTTACTTGATATACTCTAGCTGCTAGCGCATAACCAACTTGCTGATTCACGAAAGCTTTAGAGGGTCTGCTTACTGGTAAATCTGGAAGGGCAGATTCTAAATCATTAACGATGAATTGAAACACCTCCTCGGTAGTACTAAAAGGTTTAGCTTCTTTAGTATATTCTTCGTATAGAGGTAGGGCAGGCATATTTTTGGAGTAAGGATACCCTAATTGGAAATCTTGTACCAGCTCAAAGTAAGAAAGGGCACGTAGCACTTTTGCTCTTGCTATTAAAGATTTCTTTCTTGCTTCAGAAATATTTTTACTACTATTTACACCAGTTATAAGTTCGTTAGACTGTCTTATGATTTTATAAAAATAACGCCAAGTAAAGTTAGTTCTTCTATGTGTGGAAAGCCTTGTTATATTTCGATAATCAAAAGAATACCAACTGTTTGGCACCAAGAAGTCTTCCCCCTTTACAGTTCTTGCAAAGTAAACACTTCCTAAATTAGCGGCATCTTGTCCGTTAACATTTGTATCAAATCTTAATAGACTGGTAATTCCTGTTAGATTAGCTTCTGCATTTTCTGCATTTGAGAATACTAACTCTGCACTCACCTCGTCTGTTGGTTGAGGTTCATCTAAATATCTTTCACATGATGATGCTACTAATAACAGAGTGGCAAAAAGTGTATGTTTTAATTGATTAAATTTCATTTTTTTTAGTTTTAAAGTTCAAGTTTAAGACCGAATGATATTGTTTTTAAGTTCGATGCTCTACTATCAGTAAGACCATTGAGAGCTTGTTCTGGATCTATATTTTTTCTAGATTGCCAAGTCAACAAGTTGTCTGCTTGTAAAAATAATCTAAGATTTCTAATTCCTATTTTTTCTAGTGTTTCCTTTTCAAAATTGTACCCTATAGTTAGGGCTTTAAGCCTTACATAATCATTTTTGAACAAGAATCTTGTAGAGAGTGAAGCCTCTTGCAAATTTGTACTGGTTAAACGAGGTACATCAGTAATATCACCAGGTTTTTGCCATCTTCTTTCCAAATCTACACTTCTAGAATGGCCATCGAAATATCCCCGCATAAGATCTGCATAAGTGTAATCATACAGGTAACTTCCAAAACTAAAGTTGACTAATGCATTAATATCAAAGTTTTTAAACTTAACATAATTATTAACACCACCAATGATCCAAGGCAATGAACTGTGGTTATAGTAGCGACTGGCTTTGGAATAATCTTCTGTAGTTACCTTAGAGACATTACCATTAGTATCAGTTACATCCATATACCATAGAGGGTTACCGTTTTCTGGATTTACACCGGCATATTCTTGGATATAGAAATCATATAAAGAACGTCCAACCTCCCATCTTTTAGTTCCTACTGTTTGAGGTTCATTATTATTACTTAATGCTATGATTTTATTTTTATCAAAAGAAAAATTAAGAGAAGTATCCCATCTAAAATTATCCGTTCTTATATTCTTAGTATTGATGACAAATTCCCAACCATAGTTCCTTAGTTTACCAATATTTGATGTAATAGAAGTAGCTCCTGTAGAGCCTGCTGTTAATAAAGGACCTACCAAGTCTATAGATTCCTTATTATAATAGTCTACATTTACATTAACTCTATTTTTAAATAGCCCTAATTCTAAGCCGGCATTAAAGGAAGCTGTTTTTTCCCAACTAAGTAAATGATCTTTAGGCGAAGATAAAATAACACCAATATTAGACCCTACGGAATATCCTGTAAGATAAGTAGATAAGTATGGGAAAAATTCATAGCCACCATCTACATTAAAATTATTATTTCCTAATTCTCCATAAGATGCTTTTAGCTTTAAGAAACTTATAGTTTTATTATTTTTTAAAAAATTTTCTTCACTTACGATATAAGCACCACCTACGGAGTAGAAATTCCCCCAACGGACATCTTTACTGAAGACACTAGAGCCATCTCTACGGAATGAACCTTCAACAAAATATTTCTCTTTATAGTTATAACTAACCCTTCCTAGTAACCCCACAAGCCTTTGAAGCGATACGATACCTGTAGTAGACTCTGGTTTAGTGGTACCTCCAAGAACCTCAATACCTGGGAATAATCCTGAACCGATGGCTCCCATAGTATCATATTCTCTCTCAAAAGTCTCTACAACAGCATCTGCTGAAAGATTATGATCCCTTAATTTAACATTATAATTTAATGAGTTTACAAAGTTTTTTGTACTGTATACACTTCTATTATAAGTCACTTGTCCGCCATTAGGTGCATATTCTCCGTGCTGGCTATCATAATATAATTTAAAATTATTTTGATTCTGTTCATAGGAATAATTAGATTTGAACGATAAGCTCTTACTAAAATCTATTTTTGCAAAACCATTTAACGTTAAAGTGTTTACACTATATTTATACTTATCTGTAAATAATTTTCCTACAGGATTCGCATTTCTCAATAAAGGTCTCTGTGAATTTATTTTAGAACCACTACCTGCTCCATAGTCATATTGCACATTTCCATTTTCATCTAAAACAAGATTTCCATCCTCATCTCTCTGATACAGAGGGTAAATTGAAGACATAAAATAAATACTTCCAATAGGCGCTCCAAAATTATTTCCATCTTGAAGAGGCAGATTTCTACTGTTAGAGATATAAGCAGTATTTAAGCCTATAGTTAACCAAGGTTGTATTTTAGATTCTAAGTTTAGCCTTGTTGCTAATCGTTCCATCTCCGTAGTTTTAATTGCCCCCTCTTGTTTCAGATGGTTTACACTTAAAAAATAAGTACTTTGATCCGAACCTCCAGAAATAGTAGCAGAGGTCTCTTGTCTTTGTGCGGAATGATTGATAAGTTCTTTCTCCCAATCTGTATTCCAAAGCAATTGTGCTCCATCTACTAACTTACCATTAGAATCAATAGGATTTTTTTTATTATAAGGGTTATATTGCAATATTGGAATTACATTTTGTGCTGCTTTTACTCCTGCATCAGCTTGAGTCAGTCCATTTTCTACGACATAGGTATTTCTAAGAGATTCCCAAGTGTATTGTAAATACTTACTATTATCCACCATAGGGTATAAATCATTCACAGGTGCAGCAAAACCTAATGAAGATTGCATCGTAATTCTTGGTTTTCCTTTTCTTCCTTTTTTAGTAGTAATTAAGATCACTCCATTAGCACCCCTAGATCCATAGAGCGATGTTGCAGAACCATCTTTTAGTACATTGAGGCTTTCTATTTCTTCTTGAGAAATATTAGATAAACTTCCAGAGTATTGCGCTCCATCTACAATAATTAGCGGATCAGAACTCGCATTAATAGATCCAATCCCTCTTACGCGGATTGTTGGTGTGGTACCTGGTACAGCAGAACCAATAATATTCACACCAGCTACGCTACCTTGTATAGCTGTGGCTACATTAGAAGTTTGTTGAGTAGAGAGTACCTCTTTCCCTAAGCTAGACACCGAGCCTACTACAGCTTTTGCCTTTTGCTTACCAAAAGCAACGATTACAACCTCCTCGATGTTTTTGGTTTTAAGACTGTCCTTAGTTTGACCATAGGCAAGGCTTCCGAAGCATAGACCTAAAGCACTAAGTGCAAATACTTGTTTTTTCATTGATTTATAATTTAAGTTTTAATTTTTTTGGTTAAAAAAAACTTCAAACAAATAGGTGCTTGAAGTTTTAGAGTTGATAACAATTAAATTTTTTTCTACAACCTTTCACTTCTTTTATCACAAAGTTTAATGCCCTTACACATCATAATAATGAAGGTAATTGGCGTGTTTTTGTGTTTTAAAATAGTATTAAAAGTTGTCATCTATACGGGTTTGTAAAATGTTCTGCAAATATAGTTTAGGATATTATAAAGTTCCGAATTTTGTATTCAATTAAGATAAATATTTTATAAATAATGATTTAAAAAGTATTTTGTAATTTTGTGCAACCTAATTATAAACTTAAACAGAAAAAAATAATGAAACTAGACGAGGTAGATATTAAAATTTTAAAGGAATTAGTGGCGGATAGTAGCCAAAGTGTAAAGGAAATCGCGGGGAAAGTTAATTTATCGGTAACGCCTGTACATGATAGGATAAAGAAAATGAAAGAGTCGGGGATTATTAAAAACTATACTGCGGTTTTAGATGTGGAAAAATTAGGGTACAATTTGGTGGCTTATCTTCAAGTGAAATTAATCAAACACAGGGAAGAAATCTTTGATGAATTTAAAGCGCGGGTACTACAATTTGATGAAGTGATAGAAGCGGCATTCACCATTGGGGACTACGATGTAATGCTCAAATTACTCCTGAAAGATATGCACCATTACGAAGATTTTGTGTTAAAGAAAATTTCAAAGTTAGATGTGATTTATACTATTAAAAGTAGTTTCTCATTTAAGTTTATGACGGATAACCGCCATTTAATTGATAAACATCATATTTCCTAAGGTATTTTCTGTACGCTTTTTGCAAGTATAACTAATGAAAACAAATGAAAGATATGAACAGAAAACAATTTCTATATACGGCTTCCATGGGGATAGGGGCTTTATTTTTTTCAGGGTTTACTGGGTTTTTGGCTCAGCCTCAACCGCAAAAAAAGGAAACAACTTATCATCAAAAAAAGATATTGATTATTGGCTCTGGCTACGGTGGTGCGGTGGCTGCTCTACGCTTATGTGAGCAAGGGCATAAAGTAACCATGCTGGAAATGGGTATGGATTGGGGTAAGGCTAAAGAAAAATTTTCGTCTATGCTTCATCCAGATAAATCAGCGGCGTGGCTGAGGACTAAAACCATAGCTCCATTTTTTAATCTTTTTAGTGTGCCAAAATTTACGGGAGTGCTAGACCGTTGGGACTTTCCACATGTTAAAATTTGGATGGGTCGTGGCGTAGGTGGTGGGTCACTAGTTAATGGTGGGATGGCGGTAACGCCTAAACAATCGTATTTTAAAGAAATCTTTCCCCAACTAGATACGGATGCATTTTACACTAAATACTTTCCCCTTGCCAATCAGGAACTTGGCGTTAATGTAGCGCCAGAAGATTTTCTAAAGGAATGTGAATATTATCGTTTTTCTAGAGTTGGCGAAATGGAGGCCCATAAAGCAGGCTTTAAAACGGTTCGTGTTCCCAATGTGTACGATTTCGATTATATGCAAAAGGAATACAAAGGCGAAGTGCCAGCCTCGGCATTGGCAGGCGAAGTAATCTATGGCAATAACCATGGTAAAAAATCATTAGATAAAACTTATCTTAAAAAGGCTTTAGCTACGGGGAATTTAGAAATTTGGGATTTACATCAAGTGGATAGCATTCTTCAAATAGATGACACACATTACCGTATAAAAGTATCAGAAATCAATACCCAAGGGGAGGTGATTCAGCCAAAAGAAATTACTTGTGAGCAACTTTTCCTAGCAGCAGGAACGATGGGAACGCTAGAAATTTTATTAAAATCTAATGTGGAAAACGGCTTGCCTATCAGTGAAGAAGTAGGAAAGTATTGGGGGAATAATGGTAATTTTATGACGGGTAGAAACTTCGTTCAAACTTTTTCTGGAGGTACGGGAACTAAGCAATCTACAATTCCTGTGGCAGGGATAGACCATTGGGATGATGAAGAACATTCGTTTTTTACAGAAATAGCACCGTTGCCAATGGGTATGAATGTGGCTACGGCTTTATATCTCATGGTAAACCCGCTTAAAAAATACGGAACGGTCAGTTATGATAAGTCTAAAGGAATTCAGTTGGATTGGGACGACTCGCATACCCAGCATATGATGGACAATGCCAAATATTTTATCCGAAAAATGAACAGAGCGAATGGCGGTACACGCTCCCATCTATTATTTCATAATGGCTTTGGTCCAGATATTTGCTATCATCCATTGGGTGGCGTGGTATTAGGTAAGGCGACCAATGCATTTGGAAGGCTCAATCGTCATAAAAATTTATATGTGGTAGATGGCTCTTTGGTACCTGGAACCATTGGGGTTAATCCGTTTGTGACCATTGTGGCGCTTGCAGAATATTGTATGGAACATATTACTAAAGAACTATCATAAAACAATAGTAGACTTAATAATATCAATGTCAAAACCTTAAAATTTTCAAATCTAAAAAATTCCGTACCTTAGCCCATTGAAAAAAACTTAATCATGATTTATTCTCTTCAGGGTAAGGTGGCGGAACTCACACCAACTTATGTGGTGGTAGAAGTGTCGGGTATAGGCTATTATGTAGCAGTAAGTGTACCGACTTCTCAGAGTATGATGCTAGGAAAAGAAACTAAACTATTTACACAGCAAATCATTAGGGAAGATGCCCATTTGTTATTTGGCTTTTCAGACTTAAAGGAAAAACAAATGTTCAATCTTTTGGTATCGGTAAGTGGAGTGGGACCAGCCTCTGCCATGATTATGCTATCGTCATTAGAACTATCGGAAATTGCCCAAGCGATTCTCTCGGGTAATAGTGCAGTGCTTCAAAAAGTAAAAGGTATTGGGGCAAAAACGGCACAAAGAATAATTGTAGATTTAAAAGATAAAGTCCAACAATTTGAGACTTCTACGGAAAATATTTCTGTAACGATAGATAATAAAGTAAAAGAAGAATCGTTATCAGCATTAGAGGTTTTGGGTATTCCAAAGAAAATGTCGGAGCGTTTAGCAGACAAACTATTGAAGCAAAATCCAGAACTCCAAACCGAAGATTTAGTAAAGCAAATTCTAAAAAATATTTAATTTTAAGTGAAGCCACGCAATCTATTTTTCAGACTATGGTGTATAGGCGTAGTGATGTTGTTATCTACAAAAACCTATGCCCAAACCGAACCCGATAAAAACGCTAAATCACCAAAACTCACCATGCCTAATCCTATACGGTATGAGGCATTTTATGACATTCAGCAAGGGCTCTATTTTCTCTATCCTAAGGTGGGGAATGTGGTTTCGGGAACACCTATTGCCATGACGCCAGAGGAATACGCATCTTATGTGCGTACACAAGGGCTTAGAGCCTATTACAAAGAAAAATCGAGCGACCATGATTTATTAAACAATAGAAAAGATAAAAAAGACGCGGAAAAAAAAGGCTTACTACCGAGCTTAACCATTAAAAATAAATTATTTGAAACGGTATTCGGGGGGAATAAGATAGAACTCATTCCGCAAGGATTTGCCTCTTTTGATTTGGGTGGATTGTATCAGAAGATAGATAATCCTATGGTGCTGCCTCAGAATAGAAAGAATTTTGCATTCAATATTCAGCAGAGAATCCAATTAGGAATTTTAGGTAAAGTGGGTGAAAACCTTCAACTCAAAGCCAATTACGATACGCAAAGTGGTTTTGCATTTGAAAATAAACTCAACTTAGTATGGCAAGCCAAAGGGAAATGGCAAGATTTGCAATCTAAAGGCTTAGGTGAGCTGAACAAAAGTGGCGAAGACAAAATCATCAAACGCGTGGAGTTTGGTAATGTCAATATGCCGCTATCTACCAGCTTAATCCGAGGGTCGGAATCGTTATTTGGTTTAAAAACAGAATTTCAGTTGGGGAAAACTTATGGTACTTTGGTGTTTTCTCAGCAACAAGGGGAATCCAGAACGGTAGTTGCAGAAGGCGGTGGAACAATGAATACCTTTAAAATTAACGCCATAGACTACGAAGACAACCAACACTATTATATAGGACAATATTTCTTTAAAAACTACGACGATGCGTTGCTAAATTATCCGCAAATTAATTCCAGAATCAACATTAATAGAATTGAAGTGTGGGTGTTGGAGCAGGGTTCTGGCAATTTACAAGACCAAAAAAGTATTTTGGCTATTCGAGATTTAGGGGAAGGAGTATCGGGCTATCCTAGTAATACTCAAAATAATTTGTACCAAAGTATCAGTGGCTTAGGAGCGGGGATTAGAGATGTAGGAACGGTTTATAATACAATTAACCAACAAACATTTCCCAACGCTTCGGGGACGCCAGAAGTCTATACCGATGGGGAACAATTCGTTTTCAACCGTAGGGTGAGACGACTAGAGCAGAATGAATTTAGCTTCAATCCTCAGTTGGGGTATATTTCCCTTAACCAAAGACTTAATGATAATCAATTGTTGGCGGTGTCTTACTCTTATACCGTGAATGGTTCCAACCAAGTTTACAAAGTAGGGGAGTTTGCAGAGGAAAGTTCTGTACTGATTACTAAATTACTTAAGCCTAATTCTTCGGTGAAGACGACTTCGCCTATGTGGAATTTGATGATGAAAAATATTTATTCTTTTAATGGAAACCAAATCTCGCCAGAACGATTTTTCCTTAATGTTTATTATAAAGACCCTAAAAATGGTAAAGTGAACTACTTGCCAAATACTTCGGTGCAAGATGTTAATTTATTACAACTTTTGAATTGGGATAGACTCAACTTAAATAACGACTTACAAAGCGATGGTGGTGGTACTTATGGCGATGGCTTATTCGACTTTGTGAGTGGGATTACCATAGATCCAGAAAATGGAAAATTAATTTTTACCAAAGCTCAGCCATTTGGTAGTTATATGACGAGTGTTTTAGGCAGTAGCGATCCAAAATTTGTATACTCAGATTTATACTCTCAACAGAAACAAGTGGCGTCGCAGGATCCATTATCCCAGCGTTATACCATTGAAGGACGCTATCGTGGAAGCCAAGGGCAAGGGATTTCTTTAGGAGCGATTAATGTACCTAAAGGTTCTGTAAAAGTGACTTCTGGTGGCGTACAACTCACGGAAGGGGTAGACTATACCGTAGATTATCTTCTAGGTCAAGTAACGATTATCAACGAAACGCTTAAACAATCGGGGCAGCCGATTAATATTTCTTTGGAAAATCAGATGACTTTCAATACCCAAAGAAAACGATTTTTAGGTTTGAATCTAGAACGCAAATTTAATGAACATTTAACGGTAGGTGCCACAGCTATGAACTATTCCGAGCGTCCATTAACCCAAAAAGTTCAGTTAGGACAAGAGGCAGTCAACAATACCATGCTGGGAATGAATGTGATGTACAATAACGAATTGCCGTTCCTTACAAGATTAACCGATAAGATTCCATTAATTAATACCGAAGCACCATCTAACCTTAACTTTAAGGCAGAAGCCGCGTATTTAATTCCTGGACAAAATAAAGATATTGATAATCAAGCATATGTAGATGACTTTGATCAAACGACTTCAAAAATTACTTTGAAAGAACCTGCCATGTGGACATTGGCTTCTAAGCCAGAGAAAAACCCTAACGATCCTTTATTTAATAATGCTGGACTTTATGACGATGTAAAAAATGGCTATGGTAGAGGATTATTATCATGGTACTATATAGACCCAAGGTTTTATGGTGTAGGCGGTAAGGCGCCTAATGGTATTAATGCAGATGCGGTATCCAACCATGCTTCTCGCCGTGTAAGGATGAACGAACTTTACAACAGTAGAGATTTTGTTGCGGGCGATCAAACTTATGCTAATACATTAGATGTGACCTATTATCCTACTGAAAGAGGACCTTATAACTTAAATCCTAATAACGAATCTACGGCGGAGCGCTGGGCAGGGATGATGCGTCCGATTAGCGTATCTAATTTTACCAATGCCAATATTGAATATGTAGAATTTTGGCTTATGGATCCTTATGCCGATGGAAAAATGCTAGGAGCTAATCCAAAATTATTACTTCAATTAGGGAATGTATCAGAGGATATTTTAAGAGATGGTAAATTGCAATTTGAAAACGGATTGCCTACCCCAGATGCCCCAAATAAAACTTCGGAAACGGCTTGGGGTAAACAGCCAGACCAACAACCCATTTTATATGCCTTCTCTTCGGAAGGAGCTAACCGTGCCGCACAAGATGTGGGATTTGATGGTTTAGATAATGTGGATGAAGCCACGAAATTCGGAACTACATTTGTCAATCCCGTTACAAATTTGACCGACCCTGCATCCGATGACTTTGTATTTTATTTATCTAATAAATTCCAAGGGACTTTAGCATCTTCATTAATTGACCGCTATCGTTATTTTAGAAACCCAGATGGCAACTCGGCGGCAGGCTCTATGGAGGTGTCTACACAAACACCAGATGCAGAGGATATTAATGGGGATTTTAATTTAGACCAAAGTGAAAATTATAACCAATATACCATTCTTTTAGATAAAGCCAATTTAGCACTAGGTAAAAACTTCATCGTAGACGAAAAAGAAACCGAGGCTAAGTTTCAGAATGGACAAGTGGGTAAAAATAAATGGTACCTATTCCGTATTCCAGTATCTCAGTTTGATACAGATGCGGGGGAAGCGAATGTTTCGGTACTAAATAATGTAAGATTTGCCAGAATGATTCTTGAAGGCTTTGATGAAACTTCAACTTTAAGATTTGGTACTTTTGATTTGGTGCGTTCGGATTGGAGAAAATATGGTAAAAATTTAGCCCAAGGCAACGATTCTAATGAAGGAAATTATAATGTAGATAATGCCAACTTTGATGTAGGTAGTGTAAACTTAGAAGAAAATGCTTTAGGAAAGCCACCTTATGTGATTCCACCAGGTATTGAACGCCAAGTGTTGAGCGGGACTACGGGATCGCAAAGACAAAATGAAGCCTCATTATATTTAAAGGTAAACAACCTATCCAAAACCACTACGCCGTCTAGAGGGGTATTTAAAAATGTGAGTTTGGATATGCGTCGCTATAAGAATTTAGAATTGTTCTTGCACGCCGAAAATCTAAAAGATGTAACTTCTACACAACTCGACCCTAATGCTAAATTCTTTATCCGTTTTGGTAGCGATGCTACTGATAACTACTATGAATATGAATCTTCTTTAAAATATACCTCTAAAAATGCCACTTCGCCAATGGATATTTGGCCTACGGAAAATAATGTGAATGTGGTGTTGGAAGATTTGGTTCAAGCGAAATTGAGAAGAGAGCAAGCCAATATCAGTATAGACCAAAGGTATAGAGATATAGAATATGGCGATGCCAATAAAGCCATCTATACTAAAGGACGCCCTAGTTTGGGGAATATCACCACCATCGTAATTGGGGTAAGAAATACGGGTAACGATTCTAAAGATTTGGTGCTTTGGGTGAATGAAATTCGCTTATCGGGTATCGAAAATAAAGGAGGTTATGCCGCCAATGCCAGTTTGAATTTCAATTTAGGAGACTTTGCAAATGTAAATGCCAATGCCGCCATTTCTACCATAGGATTTGGTTTTATAGACCAAAAACCCGTTCAAAGGCAACAATCTCAAAATTCTACATTTACCATTAATACGACGGTGAATGTAGATAAGTTTCTTCCTGAAAAGGCGGGTATGAAGATTCCAGTAAATTACTCTTACAGCCAAAGTATAGAAGATCCAAAATACAATCCATTAAATGATGATGTGTTGTTCTCTGAAGATCCTAAAAAAGAGGAGTTGAAGCAAGTGGTAAGAACTTACACGCAGCAGCGCAGTATAGGAGTAGTTAATATGCGTAAAGAGCGTATAAATACAGAGCGAAAACCAAAATTCTACGATGTGGAAAACCTATCGGTAACCGCGATGTATAATGACGACTATTACCGAGATATCTATACCAAAAAGAACTACCGCCAGAATTTAAAGGCGTATTTGGATTACAACTTTAATTTTAAACCTTGGGTCATTCGTCCATTTAACAAAGTGGTAAGCGATACGGCAAAATCTGCAAAGTATCTACAATGGGTAAAAGAATTTAATTTTAACCCGATTCCTACTAGATTTTCGTTCCGTACAGAAATTGACCGAGATTATAGCGAATTGGAATTTAGAAATGTAGAAGCCTTGTTGAATGGAGTATCGGCTCAAAACTTTGGAACGCTTAAAAATAGAAATTTCTATTTTGGATGGCAGTATAACTTAGGTTTTAACCTTACGAAATCCTTAAAAGCGGATATTTTCTCTGCAACGAGAACACTGAATGATGACTGGTCGGTACAGACGATGAATGATAAATCCATTTTCCAAAATCCATTCCGAGTAGGGCGTCCTGTATTGTACAATCATCGAGTGCAGCTCAATTATCAGTTGCCATTCCAGCATTTACCGTATTTAGATTTTATTAATGCGGAGATTGGCTATGGCTTCCAATACAACTGGAATGCGCGTTCTACCGTATTGCTGAATAGTAAAACAGGGAATTTGGGTAATGTTTCTCAAAATACGAATAATAAAGTGGCTACGGCTTCTATGGATGTGCCAATGTTATTGAGTAAGTTTAAGTATTTCCAAAAAATAGACTCTATCCAGCAGGGTAGAAATAAAGAATTGGATTCTCTTAATCAAGTCTACGAAAAGGCATTTGCAGATAAGAAAAGCCGTAGGAAGTTTAAGTTTAAATCTTATAAATTTAAGCATAAATTGAGTGCAGGGCAGCAGATTATGTCGGCATTGACTTCTATAAAACAAGTGAATTTTAACTTTACTGAAAATAATGGTACGGTATTGCCAGGGATTCTATCGGAGCCTAATTTCTTTGGTATGGGCAAAGGCTTTGGAGGTCCTACTACTGGATTTTTACTCGGCTCACAAGCGGATATCAGAAGGATTGCGGTGGAGAACAATTGGATATCGAAATCAGAATACCTGAACCAGCCATACACGCAGATGAATTCCCAAAATATAACGGGTAATATCACCTTAGAACCATTTAAAGACTGGAGAATAGATGTTAATTTCCTTAGGACTTATAATCGAAATTTAAGTCACGGTGGCTTTAATCTTGATGTAGATGGCAACCCTAATAATGGCGTGCAATTTTCGTTTGCCAATGAAATGTTCAGTTATTCCAATTCGGATTTCTTATTAGGCACAACTTTTACAGATGGAGCGTCTATCTTTAACCAAATTAAATCTAAGGCTAGAGAAATTTCAAGACAAAATAATGGCGTGCTTAATGCAGACGGTTTTGTGGAAGGTTATAGTATAGCCAATGCATATGTTTTGATTCCAGCATTTAGAGCGGCACTTACGGGAAAATCGGCTATACCAGTCAGTAATCCTACTAAACCGAAGTTTCCATTGCCAAACTGGCGAGTTACTTATTCTGGATTGAGAAATATTCCGTTTATAAACAGTCAGTTTGAGAAATTTGAATTACAACACGCTTATACTTCTACTTATACGGCAACGGGGATTCAGTCTAATATCGACTATTATAGTAATAGCAATGGTGTAGATGTAAGAGGGGATAAACTGAACCCTTATGTGTTCTCTCAAGTGATGTATCAGGAAAATTTCGCACCACTTATCGGTGCTGATGTAACGATGCGAAACAATATGCAGTTTAGAGCGCAATACAACCGAAATAGAATGTTTTTATTAGGTTTAGTCAACCATACACTTACAGAAGATACGGGTTCTGAATATGTGCTTGGGTTTGGATATATTCTAAAAGATTTGAAATTTAAGTTAAGGTTTAAAGGTAAGTCTAAAGAAATCAAAAGTGATTTGAATATCCGTGCCGATTTCTCATTAAGAGATAATAAAACAAGAATTACCAATATTCTTTTAGACGATTCTCAAGTGACTGGAGGACAAAGAATGATGGGGATAAAGGTATCTGCGGATTATAATATGTCCCAAAATCTTAATATTAGATTCTTCTACGACCAACTTATGACGAAATATAAAATATCCACAGCCTATCCACTATCCACCATTAGAGCAGGGTTATCTGCTACCTTTACTTTTGGAAATAATGGTAGCGGTGGCAGTACTAGAGGATTCTAAATGATATTTCTATATAAAAAAGTTCGTCCTCATCGAAATTTCGATGAGGACGAACTTTTTTAGCATAAATTTTCAAATTTTATATGATTTTTTAGGTCAATTAAAAAATATAATTAACTTTGTGTTGATATTTTGTTAAAAAATGTTAATTGGTAATTGTTATAATTGAAAAATTACATCGCTATGAAAAATAAAACTTTAAAATCCACTTGCCTAATTGCCGTGTTGTATTTTGGTGCAGGGGTTAATGCCCAAACCACAAAAAAAGATACGATAAAGGAAAGGACTATTGAAGAAGTGGTCATGATTGGTTACGGCTCTGCTAAAAAACGAGATTTAACGGGATCAATAGTTAAAATTAAAGGTGAAGATGTGGGGGATAAGCCATCGGCAAATCCTATTAACTCTTTACAAGGGAAGGTTTCAGGACTCTCGGTAGTTAATTCAGGGCAACCGGGTTCTCAAGCGGATGTAAGAATTAGAGGGACAGTAACTATTAATGGAGTGAATCCCGTATATATAGTAGATGGAGTTTTTACAACCAATATTGACTTTGTAAATCCTGCAGATATTGAATCTGTGGAGGTATTAAAAGACCCATCATCGTTAGCTATATTTGGTAGTAGAGGGGCAAACGGTGCCATTATTATCACCACGAAAAGAGGTAAAAAAGGTAGAACATCCATTACATTAAATTCATCTTTAGGAGTGAAAACAATGGACAATCGCCCAGAAATTACCAATGGAGAACAATTCAGAACTTTGTATAACGAAGATTTAGTGAATCAAGGATTAGCGCCTTATCCTTTATTTAGTATTTTTAATACTGATACCAATTGGGTAGATGTGATTAGAAATAAAGCAGCAATCATTACACAGCACAATGTATCCATAGCGAACGGAACAGATAAAAATAAGGTAAGTTTCTCTGTGGGGTATCAACAAGAGCAAGGTTCTATTAAATTTGAAGATTATACCAGACTTACGACTAAGTTTAATGATGATTTATCTATTTCTAAATCCTTAAGATTGGGCATTGGTTTTACAGGAGCCTATGTAAATCTACCTCAATTAGGAAGTTTTTCCTCTGCACTGAAAGCGACTCCTGTTGTAGCACCTACCAATCAATTTCCAGGTCCGTACTATGGAATGTACAATTCCCTACCTCAAGAATTAGGGGCAGCGCAAATTGCTAACCCTTGGGCAAGTTTAGATGGACATAAGAATACACAAATCATTAGAGATTATCAATTTAATCCTAATATTTACGCAGAAATAGATTTCTTAAAACATTTTACATTTCGCTCAAGTTATTTTGTTAATTATAGAAACAGTACAGGAAGAGGCTATCAGCCAATATTTGATATTTATATCCCAGAAACCAATACGGTGTCGCCGTATTCTGGTAGAACTTTAACAAGTGTTAATCAATTTGAAAATAGGACTTTGCTATTTCAACAAACCCAGTTGCTAACTTATAAAAATAAGATGGGTAAGCATGATTTAACTTTAATGGGTGGTTTTGAAACCATTAACCAATCTTATGAAGGTATGTCTGCTAATGGGAAAGCGAGTTTAAGCAGTGTTTTGGGACAAATCCCAAATAATCCAAGATTTTGGTATATAAATTCCGACTATGTTGATCAAACCACCAAAACGGTAGATGCTAGTCAGTCTCAGAAAAGACAAATATCTTATTTTGGACGGATGCTTTACAATTTTGATAATAAATATATGCTGAATGCTTCTATTCGTAGAGATGGCTCTTCGGCTTTGGCACCAGGTAATCGTTTTGATTGGTTTTGGTCCGTAGGTGGTGCATGGGAAGTATCAAAAGAAAATTTCTTAAAAGACAGCCAAGTGATTAACTATTTTAAACTGAAAGGTTCTTACGGAGATCTTGGAAATCAGTTTACACCATATAATTATTTTGGCTATCCCGTTTATGTAGATGGAGGTACGGGGGTATTTAATAATAAAATTTACTCTGCTTTGATTAAAAAATATGAGGAAGCGACAGACCTTACATGGGAGCATTTAAAATCTTATGAGTTTGGATTTGAGTCTTCATTTTTTAACAGAAGGTTGTCTTTAGATGCCACTTATTATAACAAGAAAACGATTAATTTACTTAATTTCATTCCAGGAAATCCAGACTTTTTCCAGAATGCGGGTTCTATAGAAGCTAAAGGATATGAATTTTCTGCAAGTTGGAAAGGCACCATCGGTAAAAATTTTGGATATAACCTATCTGGTAACCTCACCACAACTAAAACTAAAGTCCTAGAAACATTTGGGGAAGGATATTACAGACTTTATGGTCAGTCTATGTATAAACAAGGGCTACCAGTAGGGGCATTTTATGGTTATATTGTAGATGGTGTATATCAATCCAAAGCAGATGTTTTATTCTCTCCTATTTCCACAATTGGAGACCCTAAACCGGGAGATTTAAAGTACAGAGATGTCAACGGAGATGGAGTAATAACACCAGATGATAGAACAGTGATAGGTGACCCCACACCAGACTTTACATATGGCTTTAGTTTAGGCTTAGATTATAAAGGATTCTTTATGAATGCCGATTTCTACGGCGTTTATGGGAATGAGGTATTTAGAGCATGGGGTAATGGTAGTTCTTATGCCCCGTTTAACTATAGAGCGGAGCGTATGGGAAGATGGACGGGCGAAGGAACTTCTAATTGGGAGCCAAGAAGCTACTCAGGTAATGCTTATAATAATGAAAACTCCACCTATATGATAGAAGATGGTAGTTTTTTTAGAATAAGAAATGTACAGTTTGGATATGATTTTAATAAAACATTCCTTTCTCAGTATAAACTACAAGGTCTTAGGTTGTATGTTAATATTCAAAACTTAAAAACTTGGGATCATGTTAATGGCTTCACACCAGAGTTCGGAGGCTCTGCAACTAGCTTTGGGGTGAATACAAGTGGATATCCAAATCCAAGAATTACCAGTTTTGGAATGAATGTTACATTTTAATAATATAAAGATTTAAGGTTATGAAAAATATATCAAAAATATTAGTGTCAGGAGTTATTACACTATCAATAGCTTCTATTTATAGTTGCTCAGAAGAGTGGTTAGATTTAAAACCTCAAGGCAGACCCGTGGGAGATGAGGTAAAGGTGGGTGGCTATGAAGCGAGTGTATTTGGACTTTATTCAAGCTTAAGAACTCAAGCTGGGGCTAGCGGATTTACTTATGTTTGGACACATTGTATCCGTGCCGATGATAACGAGAAAGGTAGCACTGCGGCAGATGCTGCTACTACAGCGAGTGTCTTTGATAGATTCGGCTATGTAGCAACCAATAATCATATCGAAAGTGATTGGAATGATCACTATAAGATTATATATGATTGTAATGAGTTAATCAACGATGCACAGGCTGAAAAAGATATTAATGAAGGTACTAAAATCAATATTGCAGAAGCCAAAGCCATTAGGGCATTTTGTTATTTTGAATTAAGAAGAGACTTTGGAGAAGTACCGATTAACCTAAAAACTATTGATATTCCCCAAGACGAGGTAGCCCCTAAAAATACCATTGCAGAGGTAGATGCACAGATTGAAAAAGATTTATTGGAGGCACTACCAATTTTACCAAAAAAATGGGCTTTAGACTATACGGGTAGGGCGACCAAAGGTTTCGTTAATACACTTTTAGCTAAACTTTACCTTTACCAAAAGAAATGGGACAAGGCTCTTAAACATTCGGAAGATGTAATCAACTCTGGTATTTATCAATTAAATCCGTCGTATGATTTAGAGTTTACTAAAGCGGGTAACAATTCTGTAGAATCTATTTTTGAAATTCAAAAGACTTATGATTATCCTACCAAATACACTAATAATTTCTACGAAAGTCAAGGTGTAAGAGGAACAGGGAGTTGGGATTTAGGTTGGGGCTTTAATGTACCATCACAGGAATTAGTAGATGCTTATGAGGCTGGTGATTTAAGAAAAAAAACGACTATATTGGTATCAGGTGGTCCAGATATTTATAATACACCAGGGCTTGAACTTCCGAAGTCTCCACCATTAGCTCAAAAATACTGGAATGGAAAAGCTTATACATTACCAGAGGAACGCAAACAATATGCACAAAATAAAAACCATTGGGAGAATATAAAAATTCTTCGTTATGCTGATGTGATTCTTATGGTAGCAGAAGCCGCGAACGAATTAGGACAAACCGCTAAAGCCGCAATGTATGTCAATAAGATAAGAAATAGAGCAGGATTAGCCAACACTACCGCTAGCAACCAGGCGTCTATGAGAACTGCGATAAAGCATGAAAGAAGAATTGAGTTTGCTATGGAATTCGAGAGATTCTATGATCTAGTGCGTTGGGGAGATGCTACTACTGTATTGGCATCTAAAGGGTATACAGACAAAAATAAATACTTCCCAATTCCACAATCTACGATTGATAAATCCCAAGGTGTTTTAATTCAAAATCCTAATTATTAATACTTAATTTTAGAAATTATGAAAAAGAATATAATAAAATTCGTTGGTGCTATCATTTTGACAGGGAGTGCTTGGTCTTGTCAACAATTGGATAGACCAGAATTAGGAGATTACCCAAAAGATGACATTGTGCTACCGAATGGAGATTTAAGATTTTATATACCATTCGATAAGGAAAGCCATTCTTTAAGAGTCCAGTTTTCCGAAGAATTGTCAGGCTATCCTGCATTTTTGCCAGATCAATCTATTGAAAGTCAGCAAGGGATTAAAAACAAAGCATATAAAGGTTCAGCAAAGGCAGCTTTGGAATATATGTCGTCCAACGATTTTGTAGAAAAAGCACAGAGTTTTACCATTAGTTATTGGATGAAACATGCCCCTAAAACTACTAATGCAGAGTTTGTTTTTAGTATTGCCTCTTCTAATGGACATTGGTCAAAAAGTGCTATGTGTCTTATGAATGAGTCTACAAAAGATGGAATTGCCATCAAAATGATTACCGTAGATAAAAATAAAAAAGATAATTGGTTTGTATGGGAAAAAGCAAATGCAGTACCAGCCAGTGGTTTTTTTGATGACCAATGGCACCACTGTGCTTTAGTATATGATGCTGCTTCTTCATTGCTTACTTTTTATGTAGATGGTGTTCAAGTTGGCACACCTAAAGCATGGAAAAACCACGGTGCTATAGATATGGATCCTTCTAAAGCAGAGAAATTTATTTTAGGAGGACCAGCAGGAAATTCAAGTTGGATGAAACCTTGGAATGGTGGTATAGACCAATTTAGGCTCTATGCCGCTGCATTATCTGCTAGCGAAGTAGCCCAATTATTTAATAATAAAGAATAATACCATGTTGAAGACTTTTTTAACTGTGGTGTGTTGTGCGACTATATTAAGTTGTAGTGGACAGCGAGGTACAGAAAAAGAAGACGATAAGCAAGTTGCTGAAAATCTAAGTGATGAAGCACTAATGGATAAGGTTCAAAAAGAATCTATAAAATATTTTTGGGATTATGCAGAACCTAATTCTTATTTAGCCAGAGAGCGCTATTACGAAGGCGATACATCGGCTCAAAATGATGCTTATGTCGTCACGACTGGAGGCTCTGGCTTTGGGCTAGCTTCAATTCTAGTCGGAGTTGAGCGAGGTTTTATTTCACGACAAGAAGCGGTATCGCGTTTAGATAAAATGATGGATTTCTTGGCGGGTGCAGATCGTTTTAAAGGAGCTTGGAGCCATTGGATTGATGGGAGAACGGGGAAAGTAATTCCTTTTTCTCAAAAAGATAATGGGGGCGACTTGGTGGAAACTTCTTTCTTAGCATCAGGGATGATTATGGTAAGAGAGTATTTTAAAAATGGAAATGCCCAAGAGCAAGCATTAGCTAAAAAGTGCGATGATTTATGGAAAGGCATTGAGTGGGATTGGTATACAAAAGGGGGAGAGAAACAACTTTATTGGCATTGGTCGCCTAATTACCAATGGGATATGAATCTTCCGATCACAGGGTATAATGAATGTCTAATTACCTATGTACTGGCGGCGTCTTCCCCAACTCATGCTATTGATGCAGATACTTATTATCAAGGGTGGACACGCAATGGTGCTTATTTATCTTCTCAAGCACAATATGGTTTACCTCTTTATGTAAAGCATAGTGGTTCAGAACAATATGGAGGCCCGTTATTTTGGGCACACTATTCATATATTGGTTTAGACCCAACGGGATTATCAGATAAACAAATTCCCAATTATTTTGAATTGAATAAAAATCATGTGTTAATTGACTATAAATATTGTCTTGAAAATCCAAAACATTGGCGAGGATATAGGCAGTACTATTGGGGGTTAACGGCAAGCTATACCCGTAAAGAAGATGGCACCACAGGCTATACCGCTCATCATCCTAAAAATGATAAAGGGGTAATTACGCCAACGGCAGCTTTGAGTAGTTTTCCATATACCCCTAACGAATCAATGGCGTATTTAAGATTTCTATATACTAAGACCCCACAATTTGTAGGCTCAGCAGGACCTTATGATGCCAATTCTATACACTACAATTGGTTTACACCAAGGTATTTAGCTATTGACCAAGGTACCATAGCACCAATGATTGAAAATCATAGAACGGGGTTTTTATGGAAACTATTTATGAATGCACCAGAAATTAAACAAGGACTTAAAAAATTAGAGTTTCACTCATCAAAATATGGAATTTAGCCCATGAAAAAGTTAATATCTATTGTGTTATTATCTGTTTTAGTGTGCCAATTATCTGCACAAGAACAGAAATTGAAGTTTGAAACGATTGCAAAGAAAAAGGTGTCTTTAAATTATATTTTGGACATTCCAAAAGATGCAAAAAAGCCATTTCCTCTTATCCTATTTCTACATGGCGCTGGAGAAAGAGGAAATGACTTAGAGCGTGTTAAAGTACATAGCCCTTTTACCTATAGTCATTTGATGGAAGAACCCGTTGCCATTCTTGCACCACAGTGCCCTGATGGAGAGTATTGGGAAACGAATGCAGTATATGAGTTATTAAAAACAATCATAGAGAAATATCCCGTTGATAAAAATAGAATTTATCTAACGGGACTATCGATGGGCGGATGGGGAACATGGAAACTATTTGATGAGCATCCCGATTTATTTGCTGCTGTGGCTACAGTTTGTGCTCCTATGCACCGCCCTGCTTATTTTAATGCTTGTAATAAATTAAAAAACACACCTATTCAAATTTATCATGGTGCCTTAGACGATGTTGTTCCTCTAGACGATAGTACCAGAATGTACAAAAAACTAAAAGATTGTAAAGCTAATGTAGAGTACACAATTTTTGAAAATGACAACCATAATGCTTGGGATTCTACCTATTCTAATCCTGAGTTTTATAAATGGATGTTATCTCAACGAAAAAATAATAATTAATGAAAAGATTTTTTTTAACGATAAGTTTATTATCAACATCATTTTTATTTGGTCAAGAAATAACGAATCGCCCTGTTCAAAGTTATTGGACTTCTTCCTACAAAGTTAAAAAACAAAAATTTGTAGAGAATTTACTTTCCAAAATGACTCTTGAAGAGAAGTTAGGACAACTTAATCTTCCTACTTCTGGTGATTTTACTACGGGACAAGCCAAAAGCTCTGATATAGGAAAAAAAATAGAACAAGGTTTAGTAGGTGGATTGTTTAACATCAAAGGTGCAGAAAAAATCAAAGCAGTTCAAAAAATTGCCGTTGAAAAAAGTCGATTGGGGATTCCATTGCTTTTTGGAATGGATGTGATTCACGGCTACGAAACCACTTTTCCAATTCCATTAGGCTTAGCATCAAGTTGGGATATGAAATTGGTACAGCAGTCTGCACAAATAGCTGCTAAAGAGGCAACCATTGATGGTATTAACTGGACTTTTTCGCCAATGGTAGATATTTCTAGAGAACCTAGATGGGGAAGAGTATCCGAAGGCGAGGGCGAGGATCCTTTTTTAGGAAGTGAAATTGCTAAAGCCATGGTCTATGGTTATCAGGGTAAAGATTTATCCAAGCCCAACACATTACTAGCTTGTGTTAAGCATTTTGCTCTATATGGCGCACCAGAATCGGGTAAGGATTATAATACAGTGGATATGAGCCATATCCGAATGTATAATGAATATTTCCCACCTTACAAAGCAGCGGTGGATGCGGGTGTAGGCTCTGTAATGGCTTCTTTCAATGAGGTGGATGGCATCCCAGCAACGGGAAATCGTTGGTTACAGACGGAGGTACTTCGCAACCAGTGGGGGTTTAAAGGTTTTGTGGTAAGCGATTATACGGGTATTAATGAGATGATTGAGCATGGTATGGGGGATTTACAGCAAGTGTCTGCACTAGCACTAAACGCTGGGATTGATATGGATATGGTGGGGGAAGGTTTTGTCAAAACATTAAAAAAATCTTTGAAAGAAGGGAAAATATCAGAAGAAACCATAAATACTGCCGTTAGAAGAATTTTGGAAGCTAAATACGATTTAGGATTATTCGACAATCCCTATCAATATGGAGATGCCAAAAAAGCCGCTGAAGAGATTTTTTCTGATGAAAATAGAAAAGTGGCTCGTTCCATTGCGGCACAATCTATGGTTCTTTTAAAGAATGATCGCCAAACCTTACCGCTCAAAAATGTATCGAAAATTGCGGTAATAGGTACTTTGGTGAATAATGCCATAAATATGACAGGAACTTGGAGCGTGGCTGCTAAGCATGAAAAATCTGTCTCATTGATGGAAGGGCTTAAGAATAATTTGGGTTCTTCAGTAGAGGTTTTAAGTGCTAAAGGGGCTAATGTAGATGATAATGAAAGACTAGAACAGATATATGCTGCACATGGCAAAGTAACCGATAGAGATACTCGAAGCAAGCAAGCGCTTATGGAAGAAGCTTTAGCGATAGCCAAACAATCGGATGTGATTATCTTAGGTATTGGGGAGTCTGCGGAAATGAGTGGAGAGTCCTCTTCAAGAAGTGAAATTACCATTCCACAATCGCAGGTTGATTTATTGTATGCTTTAAAGAAAACTAATAAACCCATTGTAGTAGTTTTGTTCGCTGGTCGACCGTTGGCTTTGACTAATATAAAGGATATTCCAGAAGCTATTTTAAATGTGTGGTTCCCAGGCTCTGAAGCAGGGAATGCTATTTATGATGTATTGTCTGGTAAAGTGAATCCTTCTGGCAAATTACCGATGACTTTTCCGAGAAGTTTGGGACAAATTCCTATTTACTACAATCATAAAAATACTGGGCGTCCACTAAATACTAAAAAAACAGAACAATGCGAGTATGAAAGATTCCGTTCTAATTATATGGATGAATGCAATACACCTTTATATCCATTTGGCTATGGTTTGAGTTATACTCAATTTGAATATTCTAATATGCAGGTATCAAAAAAACAACTGAAAGGCAATGAGACCTTGCGAGTATCTGTTACTCTAAGTAATGTGGGGCAATATGATGGGGCAGAGGTAGTCCAGTTGTATATAAGGGATTTAGTCGGCTCAGTAACGCGTCCTGTGAAAGAATTAAAAGGGTTTGAAAAGGTATTTTTGAAAAAAGGTGAAACGAGAAAAGTAGTATTCAATATTACACCAGAGCAACTAAAATTTTACAATAGTGAACTCAAATACGATTGGGAGCCAGGTGAGTTTGAAATTATGGTCGGAACGAATTCTGAGCAATTAAATAAAACCATTATAGATTGGCAGAAATAAAATTAAAAAAAATCGTCCTCATCGAAATTTCGATGAGGACGAACTTTTTGGAAAATATTTAATTTTAAAGAATACTTACCGAATCTTCCACTTTAAAGCCATTAAGGAAATCTTTTAAGGGCATTCTTTTTTTTCCTTGTAACTGAACTTCTTCGGGATAGTAAATGCCATCTTTTATATAGATTTTAAAATCGTGTTTTGAAATTTCTATATCGCCAGTGTTATGCTGATGTTCGCAAGGTTCAAATAGACCTTTATATATTTTTAAAGTTTTGGTCTCATCAGCAATATTGAGCGTAGTAAATGCGGCTGGATAAGGTGACATTCCACGGATAAAATTATAAATTTCTACTCCAGATTTTGTCCAATTGATTTTCGTGTCATCCTTAAAGATTTTATATGCGTTTTTAGGATGTTCTACCTCGGGTTGAGGTTGTTCAGTTAAGCGTTCTTCGGATAAGCCATCTAAAGTTTCTACGACTAATTCTGCCCCAATAGCCATCAGCTTATCATGCAAACTTCCCGCATTATCGTCTGGACTAATCGGCGTTGATGTCTGAAGCAGGATATTGCCTTCGTCTATTTTTTCATTAATAAAAAAAGTGGTAACACCCGTTTCTTTTTCACCATTGATAATCGCAAAATTAATCGGGGCAGCGCCTCTATAATCTGGCAATAGCGAAGCGTGTAGATTAAAGGTGCCGAGCGGTGGCATCGCGAATAATATTTTGGGCATCATCCTAAAAGCAACTACCACAAAAATATCCGCATTGAGTTGTTTTATTTCCTCTAAAAATTCAGGGTTTCTTAGTTTTTCTGGTTGGAAAATAGGAAGATTTTGTTCTTCAGCATAGATTTTTACGGGTGAGGCTTGCATTTTTTGTCCACGGCCTTTGGCTTTATCGGCTACGGTTACCACGCCTACTACCTCATGTTGAGATTCGTGGATAGCTTTTAAACTTTCTTTAGCAAACTCTGGCGTTCCGAAGAATACCACTTTTAAGGGTTTCATCATGTATTAATAGTATAGGTTTTATAATTGAGCATTTTGATATGTCCCGAATCTAAGAGATAGACCATTTGCTCTAATAATTTATCTTTTGCAAAATAAGGAATTTCGGCGGAAATCTGCTCCAAAGTACACGGCTTTTTTGCCAAGACGCTAAGGATTGGGCTGTCTTGTAAACTTTTGGAATGGTTACTTTTAGCTTTACAATTAGAACATTGTCCACAGTCTTTCGTATTTTGTTCCCCAAAATAGGCGAGAATGAGTTTCATTTTACAACGGTCTTGATGCTTGATAAAAAACTTTAACTCTTCCCATTTTTGGACTTTATTCTTTTGAATTTCTAAAAATAATTCCCACCAATGATGGCTAAAACTTCTATCATCACGAGGGATAAGAAACTTAATGCTGGATAATGCTCCATCAATAAATTCCAGATAGCCTTTATGCTCTAGGTCGTTAAATTTTTCTTTTAAAAACTCTGGCTTTGTTCCTATTTTTTGAGCCAAGCGTTCCGTGTCAAAATAAGTTTTATGGGATGAAAACCCCGATAAATTTCTTAGCATAAGTTCAATAAAATACGCATCGGAGTTGGGCAACCCCTCTACATCTACAAGAGGAATTTTTAACTCAATAGAAGATTTGGACTTAAGGGCATTATAATAAATAATCTCTTGATTGTGTAAGAAATTTAAGATGGTTTTAAGGGTGGCTAATGGCATTTTAGTTAGCCGTTGCCAATGTTTAATATGGAACTGAAATACTTTTTCAGGTTGATCGTAATCGGCAATTTGAAACATGGAATACAGATAGGAAACACAGGTTTTAAATGTTTTTTTATTAGGAATCTGCTGACTTAGAAACTGGTCTAAGTTGGTTAATTCTTGTGTATTCCACATTAATAAAGCGTACGATGGCTGTCCATCTCTACCTGCACGCCCTATTTCTTGGTAATAATTTTCAATACTATTGGGCGGTGAAAAATGAATCACAAAACGCACATTATCCTTATCGATACCCATTCCAAAGGCATTGGTGGAAATGAGGACTCTGTTGCTGGCGTGTAGCCATTGGGTTTGCTTAAAGTTTTTTTCTTTAAGGCTAAGTCCTGCATGGTAATAGTCTACATTTTGAATGCCGTTGTTTTTTAAATAGTCTGCAAGTTGCTCGGCTTCCCTTCTGGTATTGGTATAGACAATCCCCGAGGACTGATTGTTTTTCAGTAAATGAAATAACCGCTGGTATTTATCCGATGTAGATTCTGTATAAATGCTAATGTTGTCCCTTTGAAAACTTTTTTGAAAAATATGAGGATGTCTTAATCCCAATTTTTTAGTAATATCATCCAACACTTTTGGTGTGGCGGTGGCGGTAAGCGCCAAAACGGGAAGATGTTGGTCCCAATTTCTTCTAAAATGTTGAATGTTCTGATAACTTGGTCGGAAATCTTGCCCCCATTCCGAAATACAATGGGCTTCGTCTACTGCTAAAAATGAAAGTTTAATATCTTGGATGGTACTAACGAAAGTCGTATTTTTCAATCGCTCTGGTGAGACAAATAGTAATTTCGTTATCCCTTCTTTACATCTTTGATAAATACTTTCCGTTTCGAAATCATCGAGTTCGGCACTTAGATATTCCGCTTCTATACCTTTGCATTTAAGTTGATAGACTTGGTCTTTCATTAAGGCTAAAAGTGGTGATACCACTAAGCAAGTCCCTTCCAAAACTAAAGCGGGTAACTGATAGCAAAGTGATTTTCCACCACCCGTAGGCAAAAGGGCAAAAGTATCTTTCCCTTCTAAAATAGAAAATATAATGTCTTTTTGTGAGGCTCTAAACTCCTGATATCCCCAAAAATGCTCAAGGGTATCGTATAATAATTGGATGATATTTTTGGAGGAATATGCCATCGCTTGATATTTCTGCCTCAAAATTACATCAAAAAAACTTAGATTACAATAAAAAAATCCGCTCATAAGAACGGATATGGATATTTTTAATCTTAGAGATTATAATTGAAAATAACAGGTAACCTCATATTTGATTTTTTAGGTTTACCGTCTTCTGATAAGGCAGGTTTCCATTTTGTTTTAATGTTTAGGAAAACCCGCTCCAACTCTTTATTGAGTGTGGTATTAGTTCCAAAAACATTTTTTAAAGTCATAGTGCCGTCTTCATTTATTGTAAAAGTAACTTGAGCCCTTCCAGAAGAATCAATCTTTTGTGGTATAATAGACTGATAAATTATTTTTTGAAATTCAGCAAGCCCACCAGGAAATTCGGGTTGAGATGTATTGGTTTGAGATTTAAAAGTTTTAGATGGAATAGTTTTACTATGGTCTTGTGCTAAAACAAAAGCATTACATAATAACATTAGAATAAAAACTAATTTTTTCATAATACATTATTTTTTAAGGCTAATATACAAAAAACCGCCTTAACAATTAAGACGGTTTTCCAGAAGTCTAAAATCTAACTTCTAAACTCTAATATCTAATATCTAAGATATTACATCATTCCTGGCATTCCGCCTCCCATTGGTGGCATACCACCAGCGGCATCATCTTTAGGAACTTCAGTAATCACACATTCAGTAGTTAGTAGCATACCCGCTACAGAGGCAGCGTTTTCAAGTGCTACACGCGTTACTTTGGTAGGGTCTATAATACCCGCTTCTAGCATATTCACGAATTCATCATTTTTAGCATTATAACCATAGTCGCCAGAACCTTCCGCTACTTTCGCTACGATTACAGAGCCTTCGCCGCCTGCATTCGCTACGATTTGTCTTAACGGTTCTTCAATAGCTCTTTTTACAATTTTAATCCCAGTATTTTCATCTTGGTTAGCTCCAGAAAGGTTGCTTAATGATGAGATAGATCTTACCAAAGCAACGCCACCACCCGCTACAATACCTTCTTCTACTGCTGCTCTTGTCGCATGTAGGGCATCGTCTACTCGGTCTTTTTTCTCTTTCATTTCCACTTCAGAAGCAGCACCTACATATAGTACGGCTACACCACCCGCTAACTTCGCTAAACGCTCTTGAAGTTTTTCTCTATCATAATCCGAAGTTGTGCTTTCCATTTGGGCTTTAATTTGGTTTACTCTACCTTTGATTTGAGCTTCGTCACCAGCACCGTTTACGATAGTTGTATTATCTTTATCAATCACTACTTTTTCGGCTTGACCAAGCATTTCAATCGTTGCATTTTCCATTGTAAAGCCTCTTTCTTCAGAGATTACCTGCCCTCCTGTTAAAATAGCAATGTCTTCAAGCATCGCTTTTCTTCTGTCCCCAAATCCTGGAGCTTTTACTGCAGCAATTTTTAAAGAACCTCTTAGTTTGTTAACTACTAAGGTAGCTAACGCTTCACCTTCTACTTCTTCAGAAATAATTAATAAAGACTTTCCACCTTGTGCTACAGGCTCTAGTACTGGAAGTAATTCTTTCATAGAAGAGATTTTTTTCTCAACTAAAAGAATGTAAGGGTTATCCAATTCTGTTACCATTTTTTCTGGATTCGTTACGAAATATGGTGATTGGTAACCTCTATCAAACTGCATTCCTTCTACCACATCCACAGTTGTGTCAATGCCTTTGGCTTCTTCTACAGTAATAACCCCTTCTTTGCCTACTTTTCCGAAGGCTTCTGCGATTAACGCTCCGATAGTTTCGTCGTTGTTCGCAGATACAGACGCTACTTGTTTAATTTTATCGGTAGAGTCGCCGACTTCTTGAGATTGAGATTTTAAGTTCTCAACTACTGTAGAAACCGCTTTATCAATTCCTCTTTTTAAGTCCATTGGATTAGCGCCTGCGGCTACATTTTTAAGACCTTCTCTTACGATAGCCTGAGCAAGAACGGTTGCAGTAGTGGTACCATCACCAGCTAAATCATTGGTTTTAGACGCTACTTCTTTTACCATTTGGGCACCCATATTTTCTACCTTGTCTTCAAGTTCTATTTCTTTTGCTACAGAAACACCGTCTTTAGTCACATGGGGTGCGCCGAAAGATTTTTCAATTACTACATTTCTACCTTTAGGTCCTAAAGTTACTTTTACTGCATTTGCTAATGCATCTACCCCTCTTTTTAGGGCATCTCTTGATTCTATATCAAATTTAATTTCTTTTGCCATATTCTTTTGCTTTATGCCGTAGGCTATATGCTGTAAGCCTTTGGCGGTTGATATTATTTTTTTGTTTAAATTTCTATAAGTTTTTTTCTTAATTGAAATGTTTTTCTTCGTATTGCGTTAAGTTGCTTAGAACACTCTAAAAAGGTTTCTTCTGATATAAGATTTAATTCAGATGAAAGAAATAAGAGGTACTCAGTTTCGTTGATAGAGCCAATGCTGATATCTAAAAATCGAGCAAATTCCTTGTCTGTATTTCTTCCGCAACCCTCAGCAATATTTGTAGGAATAGAGGTGGCAGCTCTTCTAATTTGAGAAACTAAACCAAATAATTCTTCTTTGGGATAATCTTTAGTCATCTGATAAATATATTTTACCAAACTATGACTTAAATTCCAAATATCATATTTTTTATAATCTCTCATGTTGTAGCTTATAGCCTCATGCCTAAAGCTTATCGCTTAAGATAGTACGCCTAACAAATCACTTTCTCTTACGATAAGGTAATCTTTGCCATCTAGTTTAAGTTCTGTACCAGAATATTTACCATATAATACTTTGTCGCCTACTTTTACGGTCATAGGCTCATCTTTTTTACCAGCACCTATGGCAACTACAGTGCCTTCTTGTGGTTTTTCTTTTGCAGTGTCTGGAATAATGATTCCCGATGCAGTTTTAGTTTCTGCTGCCATAGGCTCTACAAGCACTCTATCGGCTAATGGTTTAAAATTTACTGACATATTATTATTTTTTAGTTTAAAATTGTTTTACTTCCTCATACGCCAACAATATGCCAAAGCATAATAATGTGAATTTTGTCAGGAAATGGAAATAAAAGTGAAAAAATGTCTTAAATAAATAGGAATGTGAAAAAAAAGAATTAATTTCTCAGTCGCAAATATAGAGCCAGATAATCCTACGAGTTTATTCAGGCCAAACGCATTAAAATACATTATTTTTCTTAGTAACCTGAATTCGATTAATAAGACATTGCTAATTGATTAGTTTTCAGAGATTCATATTTTAATGATGGTTTTTTAGGAAGAAAGTGATAGGCAATAATTCCTGCCACTAAGTTAGTCATAAAATTTCCCATTGAACGATGTCGGGAGTGCTCAATTTGGCAAATGTTTTTTAGCTCGTCATTCACCGTCTCTATGATGGAGTGCTTTCTAAGCAAAATTTTGTCGAACATGGTCATAAGAGAGTTTTTCATGTTGTTTCGGATGTTGGTAATGAGTTGGATACCATCCACAAAGAGTAATTGATTCAACTTTTCGGAGATGTAACCTTTGTCCCCAAATAGTTTACCGAAAATTTGCTTCAAAAAGCCTTCATTTTTCAGTGGTTCCCTATCGTCTACATTCGCCTGTGACGCAAAAATTCAATATCTCACCTTTATCATTAATGACCAGATGGAGTTTAAATCCATGAAACCAACCCATGGTGGATTTACCAGTTGTAGCTAGGTCTTTGAATACTTTATTGCGTTTAATTCTTTTGTTTCCACATACTCTTATTGGAGTGCTATCCACAAAAGAAATCAACGCGTAACTACCTAAGGCACAAGTTTTTGCAAACATAGTAAGAGCTATGACATTAGATTGCATAAGTTCTGTGAATCGGTTATAAGAGACCGTTTGAGGAAATTCCTGTTGCATATGCTTTTGAACATAGAAAATGTAAAAATGCTTAAAAGTTCTAAAACCGCTTAAATGAAAAAGAATCATAATGGTGATCACTTCAGCGTTACTCATTTTGGGCTTCTTTTTGGGAGGCTTTCCGAGAAGAAAAGGTTGAGTGAATTTTTCAAAATCATTACAAAATTGGCTACGCCGAACCTTCGGTTTCATCTACAATACAAAAAATATCCGTAATTTTGTC
>NZ_KB894226.1 GCF_000374405.1 Riemerella columbina DSM 16469 | reverse complement strand
AAAATGACATCGAACATCGCCTTACCAAACCTGCCCCACCTAAGACTAATGGAATGGTAAAAAGAGTAAACGAAACTATTAAAAACCATACGATTCTTAAAAATCAATATCTAAATGTATCTGAATTATATCAAGATTTTGCTCAATTCTTCTCCTACTACAACCTCTACAGAAGACACGGTTCACTTAGGAAGGAACTTAAGGTTAAAACTCCGATACAAGCCATCGAAAAGTGGTTCGAATTAAAACCATTAAGTTCCATTAGTAACTGCAACTTTTTGAAGGGTTGATAGTATAATTTATCAGAGTAAAGAGAAGAAAAAACTTTCTTCCCTTTATTTCTGAAAGGTAAAATGTATATATTAGTCCTTCGACCAAAAAGTTGTAATATGAAACATTTAACCCAGAGCCAAAGATATGTAATTTCTGCTTTACATAAAAGAGGTTTTAGTCAAAGTGAAATTGCCAAAGAATTAGGAGTTCATAAAAGTACCATCAGTAGGGAACTCAAGCGTAATGCCACAAAAACAGGTAAGTACAATCCTACGCAAGCACAACAATATGCTGAAATACGCAAAGAACGTTTTTGTTCCAATAGAGTTTTTACCAAAACCATAGAACAAAGAGTCCGTTCGTATTTAGAACAAGAACAATGGTCACCAGAACAGATTCACGGCTATTGTAAAAAACATCAAATAGAAATGGTAAGTGTAGAGCGTATCTATCAATATATTCGAGAAAATAAGAAAAATGGAGGGGTTTTATATCAATATCTAAGACATCGCTTAAAACACCGTAAACGCCCTGTAGGTAACTCTAAAGAGCGTATTAAAGAGCGAGTGAGTATTGAAGAGCGCCCTGAGAAGGTAAATCGTAGAGAGGAATTTGGACATTGGGAAGCAGATTTGATATGTGGTAAAAATCATCAAGGCTTTATATTGACCTTAACTGAAAGAGTGTCCAAAATGTTATTCATGTGTTATTTACCTAAAGGGAAAAATGCTAAGGGAGTAGCAGAAGCCATAAAAAATACTTTACTTCCTTATAAATCAGTAGTTCATAGTATTACTATGGACAATGGGTTGGAATTTTCTACTCATAAAGAAGTGTCAAAATCTTTAGGAGCAGACATTTATTTTACTCACCCATATAGTTCTTGGGAGAAGGGACAAATAGAAAACATGAATAAGTTAATTAGACAATATTACAAAAAAGAAGATATCATAAATAAAGATAACACTATGAATATAAAACAAATACAATTCAAAATCAATCGAAGACCAAGAAAAAACCTTAATTATGAAAAACCTTTTCAATTGTTTTTTAAATTTGTAAATAATCAAAGTTGCATTGGCTAGTTGAATCTACCCAGTAAAAATTTCGAAATAAAATTTGCGGAATAATTTTATAAATAGTATCTTTGCACCCTTTCATTTTTACTTTTTATTAGATTTATTACTAAGGTCTGTTTGTCATACTGATAAGCAGACTTTTATTTTAGCCCCAAATAAGATAAAAATTCTGTTTTAGATATCATTTTAGCTCCAAGGCTTTCCAAATGATTTGAGTGAATTTGGCAATCGATTAATTTTAAGGTGGCTTGATGTTTTTGGATAAAGTAGATTAATCCCGCTTTGGACGAGTTACTTACTCTACTAAACATACTCTCCCCACAAAAAATACCATTAACCATCATACCATAAAGCCCACCGACTAATTCATCGTCTTGATAAACTTCAATACTTTTGGCATAACCCATATTGTGAAGTGTGGTATAGGTTTTTATCATCTCTTTGGTAATCCAAGTGCCATCTTGTGCAGGTCTGTTAATATGGGCACAAGCGTGAATAACTTGTTCAAAATCCTGATTTTCACTAAAGGTAAATGTATTGTCCCGCATAATTTTTTTCATAGACTTAAACACTTTTAAGTCTTTTGGGAAAAGCACGAATCTAGGGTCTGGGCACCACCAGAGAATATCCTCTCCGTCATTGAACCACGGGAAAATTCCATGTTGATAGGCAAATAATACCCGCTCAGGCGATAAGTCACCCCCTATGGCGATGAGCCCTTGCTCTACACTATCATAATGAAGCGGGTTGGGAAATGCAATGGTATTTTTATCTAAAAGAATCATAAATAAAAATTCCACCATAAGAATAGTGGAATTGATTAATGTTATTTAGAATGGAAGGTCATCCTCTTCGTCACTAAAAGGATTGTCATTGCCTGGGGATTCGGTTTGTGGAGTTTGGCTTGGTGCTGCCTGAGTAGGTTCTTTATATTGGGCAGAAGCGTCGATTTTTTCAATACGCCAACCTGTAATCGAGTTAAAGTATTTAACCTCACCTTGAGGGCTTGTCCATTCTCTACCGCGAATATTGATGCCCACTTTTACCGTATCCCCTACAGAAAACGGATCTAAAGCATATACTTTTTCGGATAAAAATTCAATATTAATAGGTTGTGGATACTGCTCCTGTGTCAACAATACCATTTCTTTCTTTTGAAATCCACTTGGGAAAGTTTGTACCTCACCAATTTTCTTAATTGTACCTTGTAGTTCCATAGTAGTTTTGCTATTTAATTAATAATCGGTAAAGATATAAAAAAATAAATTGTTGTGAAGATGAAAATTTTTGAAAAAATATTTGGAGTGTATTATAATAAGTGCCTATATTTGCAACCACAAAAAAGAACAAGAGTACATTTTTGATTTCCGCGGATGTGGTGTAATTGGTAGCCACGCCAGACTTAGGATCTGGTGCCGAGAGGCGTGGGGGTTCGAGTCCCTTCATCCGCACTTTATGCGAAAATAGCTCAGCTGGTAGAGCGCAACCTTGCCAAGGTTGAGGTCGCGGGTTCGAACCCCGTTTTTCGCTCCACTCGCCCTGGTGGTGGAATTGGTAGACACGCAGGACTTAAAATCCTGTGTCCGCAAGGACGTACGGGTTCAAGTCCCGTCTGGGGTACTTTAGTCGCTGTTAATCGTAAGATTTTCGGCGATTTTTGTTTTTATACATGCTTACATATTATTGAAAAAATAATTCTGCAGTTTTCCAATATTTTTTATTTTTGCCACAAATTATTCATTATGGAAATTTTTCAGGTATTTGCATCAGTAGATGCGTGGATTGCTTTATTAACTCTTACATTTTTAGAAATTGTTCTAGGGATAGATAATATTGTATTTATCTCTATTGTATCCAATAAAATTGAACCTAAAGACCAACGAAAAGCTAGAAATATTGGGTTAGGTTTGGCCATGCTATTTAGGATTTTATTGCTCTTTGGTATCAAATGGGTGGTTAGTCTTAATAATGAATTATTTGGTATTCATTTGCCTTGGTTTCATGGTATCGTAACAGGGCAAAGTTTGATTATCTTTATCGGAGGATTATTTTTATTATACAAATCGGTATCGGAAATTCACCATAAATTAGAAGGTGAAGAAGAATTTAATATTGGAAACTCTAAAAAGACTACTTTAGCTTCTGCGGTGGCTCAGATTGCAGCTCTTAACTTAGTATTTTCTTTTGATAGTATCCTTACGGCAGTCGGTTTAGTTAGTTTTGAGCAATATGGTGATGTAGGGGCACTTTCGATTATGATTTTAGCAGTGGTAATTTCTGTTTTTATTATGATGGCATTTGCAGGACCAGTGAGTAACTTCGTGAATCGACATCCTACCATCCAGATTTTAGGCTTGTCTTTCCTTATTCTCATTGGGGTAATGTTGTTAGCCGAAGCCTCTCATTTAGGACATTTCTCGTTATTTGGTCAAGAAGTAGGTGTAATTCCTAAAGGCTATCTTTATTTTGCGATATTCTTCTCATTATTAGTAGAGTTTATCAATATGAAACTAAGGAAAAACAGCAAACCAGTAGAACTCCACAATTCTGATAAGATTGATAAGTTTTAATACAAAAAAGGCTCTCGCTATTAATGAGAGCCTTTCTTTATTACACCACTTCTATTTGATTGCGAAGTAAATCTTCAAATTCATCTCTTTTTCTTATTAAGTGAGCTTTGCCATCTAGCCAAAGCACTTCGGCGGGTTTTAGGCGGGAATTGAAATTAGAACTCATCTCAAAACCATACGCACCTGCATTTCTAAATACCAACATATCGCCTTCTCTTACTTCATTGATTTTTCTGTCCCAAGCGAAAGTGTCTGTTTCACAAATATTTCCTACCACGGTATAGATACGCTCCGTTCCATTAGGATTAGAAAGGTTTTCAATTTTATGATAAGAATCGTAAAACATCGGACGGATTAGATGATTAAATCCAGAATTTACGCCCACAAAAACCGTAGCTGTGGTTTGTTTTATTACATTAGACTTTACTACAAAATGTCCCGATTGTCCTACTAAAAACTTTCCTGGTTCAAACCAAAGTTTTAAATCTTTACCTTGTTCTTCATTGTACTGTTTTAGCGCAGCTTCTACTTTTTTTCCTAAGTCTTTTACATCGGTTTCCATATCCGAATCTTGGTAAGGGATTTTAAAACCACTTCCCATATCGATATACTTTAAATTCGGGAAATGCTCTGCCAATTCAAACATAATTTCTAAACCTTGCAAAAAGACTTCTGGGTCTTTAATTTCGCTACCCGTATGCATATGAAGCCCTTCGATATTAATACCCGTAGACTTTGCCACGCGTTCGATATGACGCATCTGATGGATAGAAATTCCAAATTTAGAATCTATATGCCCCGTAGAAATTTTATAATTCCCCCCAGCAAAAATATGAGGATTAACCCTTACAAAAACAGGGTAGTCCCCACCAAATTTATTACCAAATTGCTCAAGAATCGAAATATTATCAATATTGATATGAACACCTAATTTCACAGCTTCTTCAACTTCTTGAATGTCTACCGAGTTGGGAGTAAAAAGGATTCTATCACTAGAAAAGCCCGCTTTTAGTCCAAGTTTCACTTCATTAATCGACACACAATCGAGAGACGCACCCAATTGTTCAATATATTTTAAAATATTGATATTGGTAAGGGCTTTTGCGGCATAGAAAAATCGTGTGTTTTCGGAAAATGAAGAAGTCAGTTTCTCGTATTGATTTTTGATGGATTCGGCATCGTATACATATACTGGGCTGCCATATGCCTCAGCTATGTCTAAAAGGTCTTGATTTGTAATCATAAAATTGTGGGTTAGCTATAAGTTTCGGAATTTGCGATTATTTCCATTTGTTCCATTTGGTTTCAATATCTTTAGGAGCAAAGATGGTCATCATATTTTTTAATTCTGCCATGTTAATCGCGGCATTATTCCCTTGGTCAAAAATATTAAATATCTCGTCCTTTTTGGTGTCTATAAAAATATTAAAAGGGTAATTCATTTGGAAATTGTTCTCGTAGTATTTTAGACTCAATAAGGACTCGGCTAAAGTCTGCTTAGCTCTAGGACTATTGGTTTGGTACATTTGGTCTAGACCATTGCGGTGGTAGTTGTAGTAGGCTTGTCTTAGGGTGTTGTTGTCTTGTTTTAAAATATTATCAATCAGCGCCCCTCTGGTACGGTTGCCCTCTACCAGTGACCAACCTTTATAGTTTTGATTTTGTGAATTTTGCGATATTTTTTTAGATTTTTCAAACCATTCTTGTCCTCCTTTATTTTGGAAAGAATCGGCATCGTAGCCTAAAATCATATAGACATAAAAACTGATAACATCAATTAAATTTTTACCTGAAAACTGTCTTTCATTAAATACCAAATTTTCATTTTCTGTATATTCAAAACTAAAATTGGTATCGTTAATATTTAGTAAAGGCGTTTCATATTGCGTATGGTATACGGGTCTTACCGCTTGCACCACGATGCTTCCTCTAAAAGAATTATTCCCCGTTCTTTCGGCAACTACAATTGCAAAATTACATTTTATTTTCTCAAAGTTTTTAAGTTTTCTGCCAGTCCAACTGGTATTGTTGATGAAATCCCGTAAGTTTTTTTGTAGCGTTTTGAACACCTGTGTATTACTCCCTGCAATCTGTGCATGATTAACCTGAACATTGGCTTGTAACTCTTGAGAATAGCCAAATCCAGCACATAGCCAAGCGAAAATAAATATTAATTTTTTCATAATCTAAAAGGTAGTTTATACTAGAAACGCATTTTTCGGATAAATATTTTAAGGGTTCAATTGAGGTTGTTCGTTATGTTGTAATACAACTTTGGCTTGGGGGTATTGTGCTTTAATAAACTCTGCAGTTTTAATGGCAGAATAGACCGAGCGATGCTGACCGCCCGTACAGCCAAAAGCAATTTGCAAATTTTCGAAACCTCTATCCAAGTAATCTTCAATATTGATAGACAAGATGCCTTTAGCTAATTTTAGAAACTCTGGCATTTTGGTTTTTTGTTCTAGATAATCTTGCACTCCTTTGTCGGCACCTGTTTGAGATTTATATTCTTCTTGTCTGCCCGGGTTGAGAATTCCTCTACAATCGAAGACAAATCCACCGCCATTATCGGTATCATCTTTAGGAATACCGCCTTTTTTGTACGAAAAACTATAAACTTTTATGGTGAGTTGATTGGACATTAAATGATAATTAAAGTTATACGCTTTCTTCTTCTCCCTTCATTTTTTCGGCATTTTCTGCCATAATCAGAGCATCTAACATTTCTTGGATATCCCCATTCATAAAGTTATCTAGATTATAGATAGATTTATTAATTCTATGGTCGGTCACACGCCCCTGAGGGTAGTTATAAGTTCTAATTTTTGCTGAACGGTCTCCCGTAGATACCATAGTTTTTCTCTGTGCGGCAATATCACCTTGAACTTTTTGTAATTCGATATCGTAAAGCTTAGTCCTAAGCATTTCCATCGCCAATTCTCTGTTAGCCAACTGCGAACGCGCCTGCTGACAAACTACCACAATCCCCGTAGGTTTATGCGTTAATTGCACTTTGGTTTCTACTTTGTTTACATTCTGTCCACCAGCACCTCCCGAACGAGAAGTCTGCATTTCTATATCCGCAGGATTAAGTTCCACATCTACTTCTTCGGCTTCTGGCAGTACTGCCACGGTAATGGCTGAAGTATGGACACGCCCTTGAGACTCTGTTTCAGGAACACGCTGCACGCGGTGTACGCCAGATTCAAACTTCATAATTCCATAAACGCCGTCACCTTCCACACGCATGATTAATTCTTTGTAGCCTTTAGATGCCTCATTAGCATCTGTAACCTCGTGCTTCCAGCCTTTAGATTTAAAATACATGGTATACATACGATATACATCTTCCACGAAAATGGCAGACTCGTCGCCGCCTGTTCCCGCTCTAAGTTCAACCATCACATTCTTATCATCGGCAGGATCTTTCGGAATTAATAGATATTTTAAATCCTCTTCAATTTCTGGAATTTTATCTAAAGCCTCTTGTTTTTCCATCTTTGCAAGTTCCGCTAAATCTTTATCCGATCCATCGCTGATGATGCCCTCTGCTTCTTCAATAATTCTAAGTGCGGCGGTATAATCATCAAACACTTTTACAATTTTCCCTAAATCGCTATATTCTTTATTAAGAGAGGAATAGCGTTTTTGGTCGTTGATGATATCGGGTTGTATAATTAGGTCTGCTACCTCGTTGTAGCGTTGTTTTATAGCCTCTAATTTTGGGATTAAACTTTTTGACATGCTTTTTCGTTAAAATAACTATGAATGAGCAAAGATAAGGATTTTTTATTTTAAAAATGATTTGACCGAACGCAAGTTTGGGTCAATAGCATTAAGATAAAATTATCAAGATAGATTTTTTAAATGAGAGTATCCGTTTGGTATATTAAATTTTCTTAACTTTGCTTTCTAAATTTCATTGAAGATGGCATTGCATTTAAAACCTATTGATGTAGTAGAAGACATTTCTAAAGAGGATTTTTACGAAAATTACCTTAAAAAAAGAAAACCATTAGTCATTAAAAATATGGCGAGACAGTGGCCTGCCTATAAAAAATGGACGCTAGACTATATGAAACAGGCGGTAGGCGATGTAGAAGTTCCGCTATACGATAGTTCTAAAGCAGACCCTGCGGCACCCATCAATGCCTCTGCGGCAAAAATGAAATTTTCAGATTATATCGACTTAATCGAAAGAGAACCTACCGACTTAAGAATCTTTTTATTTGACCCGATAAAACACGCACCTCAATTATTAGACGATTATGTTTTTCCTAAAGATTTGATGGGCGGATTTTTGGATAAATATCCTAATATGTTTTTCGGAGGTAAAGGCTCTGAAACTTTTCTGCATTTCGATATTGATATGGCACACATCTTCCACACGCATTTTAATGGTGGAAAACACATCTTGTTATTCGATTACAAATGGAAGGAAAGACTTTACCAAATCCCTTTTGCCACTTATGCGCTAGAAGATTATGATATTGCCAATCCAGATTTTGATAAGTTCCCCGCTTTAGATGGCGTGGAAGGCATTGAATGTTATTTGGAACATGGCGACACTTTATTTATGCCAACAGGCTGGTGGCATTGGATGAAATATCTAGATGGAAGCTTCTCTATTTCGCTTAGGGCTTGGGATAAATCTTGGGCGGTAAAAGCACATTCTCTTTGGAACCTTACGGTGCAAAGGCAGTTCGACAATTTTATGAAAAAACGCTACAAAAACCGCTATATGGACTGGAAAGAGAAAAAAGCTATCGAGAGAGCCAACAAAGCCCTGGCTAAAGGATTACCACACTAGCGAGAACCAATAGTATCCTGCATTTTTTCTACCCACGCATAGGCGGCAGGGCAAATTTCAATATTTTTAATGGTTAAGGCATTGATTTGATATACCTTTTTGCGGTCGGTATGTGGGAACTCTCTACACGCTTTGGGACGCACTTCATAAATCATACAAGTATTGTCTGGGAACAGAAATGGACACGGCAAACTTTGGAATACTCGGTCACCGTCTTCATCAATTTTTAAATACTGATGTTCAAAATCGGCGGGTTTTTGTTTTAGGAATTTAGCAATTCTATCCACATCTTGTGAGGTAACCAAAGGCCCTGTGGTTTTGCAACAATTAGCACAGTCTAGACAATTAATGTTTTCAAACACCTCATCGTGAATATCTTGGGCAATGTAGTCCAATTGTTTGGGTGGTTTATTTTTTAGTTGAGCCAAAAACTTACGGTGTTCCTTATTTTTTTGCTTTGCTAAAAGCTGATGTTGAGCAATATCCATTAATTAAAATTCAGAGGTAATTATTTGAAATGTATTGGGTTAGGATGGATGAAGTTGTAGTTGAGTTCCGATATTAACTTTTCAGAAGATACAAGCTTAGAAGGTACGCGTTCGGGATTTATTAAAATACCTTCTGTTTGATAAGTATAAACTTGGTGTTTGGTTGGGTGCTCGGGCGCTACAATATTCAATAATTTTAAATGGCAATTTTGCTCAATCATTACTTTTATCACTTGTGCAATGTCTTCATAATGAATATGATTAACGCCTTGGTGAGGATTGGGAATGGCTTTGTCTTTAAAATAATTTGAAAATCGACGCTCATCTCCCATTAACCCTGCTAACCTTAGAATATTAATCTGAGGTAATGCGTGACGATACGCCGTTTCTATAGCTAAAATATTCTCATTGAGGTTTAGATGATTATCTTCAGTAAAACATTGATTATCTTGAGGATAAATTCCAATGGAGCTTAACAAAAATAAATTGCCTTTAAACGACTCTAAGAGTGAACTGATATGCTCTGTGGCTTGTAGATTGGCTTGTTTTTTTGAAACAGGTAAGCTGATGATAACAGCATCCGAGTCATCAATTATATTTTGGTAATCCCTACCATCATTGGTATTAAAATCTATGACTTGGGCTTTAGCGCCTAACTGTTCCACTTGTTGTCGGCTAGATTCTGTTTGTGTAGTCCCATAAATTGAGAAATAAGGCTTAAGAATCGGAATGATTTTTTTTCCTAACCACCCACAGCCGAGTATCGTTAAGGTTTTTTGTTGCATCGTAATATAGTTTATTGGTTAGCCCTTCTATAATACAAATAAAAGGCAATAGGTCCAAATATAATATTGGGCATCCACATAGCGACCAATGGTGGCAAAATACGACTGGTAGAAACCACCTTTAAGGCTTCAAAAGAAAATATAAATACAAACGCAAGGGCTATCCCAATAGCGAGATTAACCCCGATTCCACCTCGCTTCTTTTCTGATGCCAACGCCAATCCCAGCATGGTAAGAATCAAAATAGAAACAGGCATAGATGTTCTGGCGTGTAGCTCATTGAGGTAGGCATTGACATTGCCATTACCTTTCATGGTTTCTCTGTCGATAAATTTAATGAGATTGGGCGTGGTTTTATTTTCCCCTAAAATTTCATCAGGAAATAATTCTTCTGGTGGATAGCCAAAACTTTGAAATTTTTCGCTGCCATTTGTCAAAATTTGGCGGTTATTTTTGTCTGCTTTTCTTTCATAATAAGACGAAATAGAAAACGCATTTTTTTCTGGTTCCCAAGCGACATTAGACCCCATCACTTGATGGATTAATTTATTGTTTTTATCGTATTTCTGATAAAGATAGCCAGAGCCTCTTTTCTCTTTACGATTATAGGAATCTATAAAAACATATTCGTAAGGGGACATTTGTGAGGCAATAGTAACACTGGTATTGTTCTCATTTTGCCGAGATTGTGTATAAGTGTATTGCATTAATTCATTTTTTTGGACATTCGCCCAAGGCAATACAAAATGATTAAGCACCAACATAAATACAGCGATGCTGATTGCTACTTTAAAATAAGGTTTGGCAAATCGATGAAAACTAGCACCACTACTGATGATGGCTACAATTTCGGTATTATCTGCCATTCTAGAGGTAAAATAAATTACCGAAATAAATACCAAAATAGACATAAAAGTCAGAATAAGGTAAATCATCCAAAATGGATAAAAATGCAGCAAGAAATACCCTACGGTATAGCCACTTTTTTCAATATTAGGTGCCTTGGCTTGTACATCTACCACTATCACGATAATAGAAAGCAATAGCAACATAAACACTAATGTTCCCATAAATTTCTTCGTGATGTAGGCATCCAATATTTTCATGACTAAACTGAAAGTTTAAAACTTAGAGGCGTTGTTTTAGAACGGGTAATATTTGGTCTTTCCACTTGTAGAAATCCCCAGCTACAATATGTTCCCTAGCCACTTTTATCAAATCCAAATAGAACGCTAGATTGTGAATAGAAGCAATTTGTTTGCCTAAATATTCTTTTGCCACAAATAAATGACGGACATAGGCTTTAGAGTATTCATGGTCTACAAAGCTAGTTCCCGTTTCATCAAGCACTGAAAAATCATCTTTCCACTTGGCATTTTTTATGTTGATGACCCCTTGCCAAGTAAATAGCATACCGTTTCGTGCGTTTCTGGTTGGCATTACGCAGTCCATCATATCTACCCCCAGTCCAATACTTTCTAAAATATTCCAAGGTGTCCCTACGCCCATCAAATAGCGTGGTTTTTCTTTGGGTAAAATATCCGTTACTTCATTGGTGATGCGGTACATTTCTTCTTCTGGTTCCCCTACTGAAAGTCCACCAATGGCATTACCTTCGGCGCCTGCTTCCGCGATGACTTCCGCAGAAATTTTTCTCAAATCCGAATAAGTAGACCCTTGCACAATAGGGAATAAGCGTTGCTTGTGTCCATAGAGTTCTGGATTGTTTTGTGTCCACTCGATACAGCGTTTTAGCCAACGGTGCGTGAGTTCCATAGAAGACTTTGCCTGATTGTATTCACATGGATAAGGGGTACATTCATCAAACGCCATAAAGATATCTGCTCCAATTTGTCGCTGGATTTCCATGGATTTTTCAGGGGAAATAAAATGATAGCTTCCATCAATGTGGGATTTAAACTTCACGCCTTCTTCGGTCATTTTTCTACTTTGAGAAAGCGAAAAGACTTGATATCCCCCAGAGTCGGTAAGGATAGGACGATTCCAATTCATAAATTGATGTAGTCCTCCTGCTTTTTCCATCACTTCCATTCCTGGACGAAGATAAAGATGGTAGGTATTACCCAAAATAATTTGAGCTTTAATATCTTCTTTTAACTCTCTTTGGTGTACAGTTTTTACTGAGGCTACCGTACCTACAGGCATAAAAATCGGGGTTTGGATATCGCCGTGTTCCGTATGTAATACGCCTGCTCTCGCTTTGGAATGGGTTGTTTGTTCTATATTAAAAAATGAAGACATATATTGAGGTAACTTTTATTAGGGTTGCGATTTAAATTTTGATGATTCTGGTTTCTCAGAAGTTTTACGCGCTGCTTCTTTTTTATTGATAAAGTCTTTTAGACCTTTATTTTTTTCTAAGATGATGTCTTGGGACAAATCATAAATCTCATCTATATCCGAAGGTTTATTAAGGTAGTAGCGGTAACTTTCCATAAATTGTTTTTGGGTGATTTTATTTTTTTTAAGGATATAAAGGCTGATTTCCTCTAAGTCGGCATCTCGATTGACTTCTAGCGCTTGGTTATAAATAGCATAATCCGCCACAATGCTTGCCATTTTATCTTTAGGTAAAAGATGTTGAGGTTTTTTAGCCGGTGGTTTACAGTTCGTTAAGAGTAGTAATACACTCAAAAATAGCGTTAGTATAGGCTTCATAATCTACCAGTTAATGCTTTCCATCTTAAATTTAACACCCCAATAATCGCCTCTTTTATAATGCCACCACTCATTTTGGATTCGCCTTTGGTTCTATCGGTAAAGATAATCGGCACTTCTACAAGTTGAAGTCCTTTTTTATAGGCTCTATATTTCATTTCAACTTGAAAACCATAGCCTTTTAGTTTAACTTTATCTAGACCAATGGTTTGTAAAGTGTCTTTTTTAAAACACACAAATCCCGCTGTGGTATCGTGAACGGGTAAACCTAATAAAAACCGAACATATTTAGAGGCAAAATAAGATAATAGCACCCTTCCCATAGGCCAATTCACCACATTTACCCCTTGAGAATACCGCGACCCTATGGCCATATCTGCATGCTGACAAGCTTTATAAAGTCTTGGCAAATCTTTAGGATTGTGAGAAAAATCGGCATCCATTTCAAAAATATAATCGTACTGATGTTCTAGCGCCCATCTAAAACCATGAATGTAAGCCTTTCCTAAACCGTCTTTCACTTGTCTTATCGTTAGGTGCAAGGCATCAGGATATTGTGGTTGTAAGGCTTGTACCAGCTGGGCAGTTCCGTCTGGGGAACTATCATCCACGACCAAAATATGAAAATCTTCCTCTAAGTCCATCACACTTTTGATGATGGCTTGGATGTTTTCTTTTTCGTTATAAGTGGGGATGATGACTAATTTTCTCATTCAAATAATAAAATGCAAAGTTAATCTTTTTTTGAATAAGCCAATGGTGGTCTGTTGATTCTTCCAAAGACTTATAAAATATTCACTTCGCGCTCTAAGGTAATGCCAAACTGCTGAGCGATACTTTCGATAATTTTTGCTGAGAAATCATAAATTTCCTTACCCGTTGCCTGCCCATTAGCATTAATGATGACCAAGGCTTGCTTTTTATGGGTGGCTACATTTCCTATTTGTTTGCCTTTCCAGCCAGCGGTTTCTATCAGCCAGCCAGCGGGAACTTTTATACCTTGTGGATTGGGATAGCCAGGGATTTCGGGGTGGGTATTTTTTAATTCGTTAAAATGGTCTTGGCTAATGGTAGGGTTTTTAAAAAAACTTCCCGCATTGCCTATGTCTTTGGGGTTAGGTAATTTAGATGAGCGTATCGCAATTACGGCATTAGAAATATCTTTAATGGTAGGTTCTGTGATGCCTTGGGCTTCCAATTCGGATTGTATCGCGCCATAGTCGGTTTTTAATTCGTGATGGGATTGCTTTAACTTAAAAGTCACCGAAAGAATGATGTATTTCCCTTTGCCTTCTCTTTTAAAAATAGAATCTCTATATCCAAACTGGCATTGTGTATTGTCAAAAGTTTCTATTTCTAAGGTTTCTAAATTTAAGACCTTACAACTTTCCAAATAATCTTTGATTTCTACGCCATACGCCCCAATATTTTGAATGGGCGATGTGCCAACATTTCCAGGGATAAGGGACAGGTTCTCTAGTCCACCATAACCTTTTTCCAGCGTGTAGAGCACAAACTGATGCCAGTTTTCACCCGCTTGTGCAGTGACTAAAACGCTTTCATCGTCTTGCACTTGTGTTTCTATACCTTTAAGGTTAAGACGAATGGTTAAGCCTTCGAAATCTTTAGTAAACAAAATATTACTTCCGCCACCTAGAATGAGAATTGGCAGATGTTCTGTTTTAGCTTTAGTAATGGCATGTTTTAAATGATCAATAGTTTCTACCTCTATAAAATATTGAGATAAAACTTCTACGCCGAAAGTATTATGCGGTTTTAGGCTATAATTGCGTATAAAATTCATAGATAACATTGTACTTTATGCTTCGTCCTCAATAATTTTAAAATCTAACTGTTTCGCGATGAGGTTGGCTTTGGTTACTTTAATTTTAACTTTGTCGCCAAGCTGATAGCGGTTGCCCGTACGCTGTCCGTAAACGGCATGGGTTTTAGCATCATACTGATAGGAGTCGTCCATTAAATCTCTTAATTTAATAAGCCCTTCCGCACCATTTTCAGGAATTTGAACCCAGAAACCAAATTCTGCTACTCCAGAAATAACACCTGTAAATTCTTCGCCCAAATGTTTTTCCATAAATTTTACTTGCATAAATTTGATAGAATCTCTTTCTGCATCCGAAGCAAGACGCTCCATTGCAGAGCAATGTTTACATTTTTCTTCGTAGTCGGCTTTGTTAGGAGATTTTCCTTTGTCTAGGTAATGTTGCAGTAATCTATGGGCTATTAAATCTGGATAACGGCGAATTGGTGAGGTAAAGTGCGTATAATACTCAAAACCTAAGCCATAGTGTCCAATAGGTTCGGTAGAATAAACCGCCTTGCTCATAGAACGCATGGCAAGGGTTTCTATCATGTTTTCTTCACCTTTACCTTTTACAGATTTCAAAAGATGGTTCATACTTTCGGCGACCGTTCTGGTATTGGCAAGGTTCATTTTGTATCCAAAAGTTGATACGAAATCTCGTAATGCTTCCAGTTTTGCAGGGTCTGGGTCATCGTGCACTCTATAAATAAAAGTATTCCCCGTAGGCTCTTTTCTATGATTGAGGGATATGAATTCGGATACTTTTTTGTTTGCCAATAGCATAAATTCTTCAATTAGGTGGTTGGCATCTTTACTGACTTTAAAATAAACGCCAATCGGTTCATTATTTTCATTGAGGTTAAAACGAACTTCGCTACGGTCGAAAGTAATCGCCCCGTTTTTAATACGCTCGGCACGCATAATTTTTGCCAATCGGTCTAGCACTAAAATTTCCTCGGCGAGGTCGCCTTGTTTAGTTTCGATGCGTTCTTGGGCTTCTTCATAGGTCAACCTTCTATCGGAATGGGTTACCGTTCTGCCGAACCATTGTTTTTTGATTTCGGCTTTATCGTTCATTTCAAATACTGCCGAGAAAGTATATTTGTCTTCGTTGGGTCTTAGGGAGCAAACGCCATTACTCAGTACTTCGGGTAACATTGGTACGACTCTGTCTACGAGATAAACAGAGGTGGCACGCTGATAGGCTTCGTCGTCTAAAACAGTTCCTGGGCGGACATAGTGAGACACATCGGCGATATGCACTCCAATTTCCCAGTTGCCATTATTTAGTTTTCTAATGGATAAGGCGTCGTCGAAATCCTTAGCATCTTTGGGGTCGATGGTGAAGGTTAAAATATCGCGCATATCCCAGCGTTTTTGGATTTCTTCGGGGGCCATGGTTTGGTCTATGGCGTTGGCTTCTTGCTCCACTTCTTCTGGGAATTGGTAAGGCAAGCCATATTCTGCGAGGATAGAATGTATTTCTGTTTCGTGTGCCCCTGGAGTCCCGAGTACTTTAATGATTTCGCCCTCTGGATTTTTCTCATTAGGTTTCCAGTCGAGCATTTTCACTACTACTTTATCGCCATTTTTCGCCCCGTTAATTTTTGATTTAGGGACAAAAATATCGGTGTTGATTTGTTTTTTATCACAAACTACAAAGCCAAAATCTTTATGTTTGATAAACTCAAAAGTTCCTACAAACTGTTCCCGATTGCGTTCTAAAACTTCTAATACAGAACCTTCTAATTTTTTAGATTTAAAATGATAGGTTACAATCAGCACTTTATCGCCTTGTAACGCATCTTTTACATTTTTAGAATGAATAAAGATATCATCATCTATATCTTCTACACGGACATAAGCATTGCCTGCTTGGTTAAAATCAATAATTCCTGTTAAGGTATCTTTTATTTTTAGATTGATGATGTATTTCCCTTTTTCTACTTCTTTTATTTTTTCTTCGGCGATGAGTTTGTGTAGAGCTTGTATCACTTGTTCTCTTTGGCGTGGATTTTTATAATCTATACCGTCCGAGATTTGTTTGTAGTTGTATATCTTAGAGGATTGCTGTTTCATAAATTTTATGACGAGCCTTCCGATTTCTTTTAGTTTGCCATCTTTTTTCTTGGAAAAGTATTTTTTCTTTTTTGCCATACTTAATATATAGTTTTTAATTTGGTACGAGGTATCATTTTTCGCAAAGATAGGCAATAATTTAATAGAGTCAGATTTATGTGGTGTTGATTTAACAATGTATTTGCATTAGTGTATCGAAATACGAATGTATTAATGAATAACTTAAACCTATTAAAATAAAAGTTTCACTTCTTTGTGATAGAATGCTTGTGGTTTCAGTTGGTCTTCGAGAAAAATCCAGAGGTAGCCATCTTGGTCGGCATATCGTATAATGCCATTTTGTCGTACGCCATCAATTTCAAATACAGCCACTTGTCCGCGTTTGTATAGATGCTGGTTTAGTGTTTCCAGAATTTTATCCGTGCTGTTCTCTCTGAGAATTGCGTTTGCAAAGTAGTGGTAGAAATCTTTAGCTAACTGATGAGGTTCAAATTTTTGATGTGTTTGGGTGAGTAAAGACCCTGCCGTAGTGATTTGGTTAAAGTCCGTTTGCAATACATTGATTCCAATGCCAATAATTAAATGTTGCTGTTTCTGCTCTAAAAGAATACCACTGATTTTCTTATGTTTTAGTATAAGGTCATTAGGCCATTTGATATAGGGCGGTGTATCGGTCAAATTGGCAATAAATTCTCTTAGGATAACGGCGGTATAATAATTGATGATAGCAAGATCATTATGAGATAAGGCTTTAGGATGGAGCGCAAAGCTGATGGCAATATTTTTGTCATTTTGAGTCGTCCATTTATTGCCGTATTGACCTTTACCTTGGGTTTGTCTTAAGGTATAAAGTGCAATCACCTCATCTTTTTTTAAAGGCGAAGTGATGAGGTTCAGAATTTCATCATTAGTCGATGGGCATTCGGGTATATGGACGAGCCTATGCATAGTGAAAAAAAATTAAAGGGACTAAAATAGATAAAAAGTCCAGAAAAAACAATAAATTTGCAGATAATACATTTTAGTTAATGAGTAAAGATAATAAACAACAGTTGATAGACACTATCGTAAACGCGATACAAGATACCAAAGGGGAAGATATTCAAATCTTAGATTTAAGACCGATTGAAAATGCCGTAGCGGAATATTTTATCGTATGTAGCGGTAATTCTAATACTCAGGTGTCTGCGATAGCAGGAAACATTGAGAAATCTGTAAGAAACGAACTTAAAGAACGCCCATGGCACACCGAAGGTACAGAAAATTCACTTTGGGTTTTAGTAGACTATGTTTCGGTAGTGGTGCATGTGTTCCAAAAGCATATCAGAGATTATTACGAGATAGAAGAACTTTGGGGGGATGCCAAAGTAACAAAAATTGAAGCTTAACAACAGAAAGATTATAATAGAATTCACGAATGAAAAAAAATGAAACTAATAATAAGGGGTTTAATTGGTTTTACCTACTAATCATTGGCGCATTAGGGGTGTTATTTTTACCAAAGTTTTTTGCCTCTTCTAATGTAAAAGATATTAACGAAGACCAATTTTTCCAAATGATGAAGTCTGGAAAAGTGGAAACCCTAGTGTTGATGAGAGATACCCGCGAAGGCGAAGTGTTTTTAACCAAACAAGCCCGAGCAGAAAATAAGTCGGCATCTAAAAATACGGATAACCCATTGATGTCTTTGCAACCTGCACCAGATTTTAGATTTAAATTTGGTGATTTACAATACTTTCAACAGAGATTTGATGAGATAAAAAAAGAAAATCCAAATGTAAAAACAGCAATGGATTTTGATAATTCTGACTCACCGCTTCAAGGCATTTTAGTCCAAGCGATTTTTTGGATTGCTTTGATGTCGCTATTCTATTTCGTTATTTTTAGAAGAATGATGGGTGGCGGTAGTGGTGGTGGCAACCAAATTTTCAGTATTGGAAAATCTAGAGCGAAACTATTTGATGAGAAAGAAAAAGTACAAGTCACTTTTAAGGATGTCGCAGGATTAGAAGGTGCTAAAGAAGAAGTGCAAGAAGTAGTAGATTTCTTAAAAAACTCTGAGAAATATACTAAGTTAGGAGGTAAGATTCCGAAAGGAGTACTATTAGTAGGGCCTCCAGGAACGGGGAAAACCTTACTAGCGAAAGCCGTAGCAGGGGAGGCAAAAGTGCCATTTTTCTCACTTTCGGGGTCAGATTTCGTGGAAATGTTTGTAGGGGTAGGGGCTTCTAGAGTACGAGATTTATTTGCCCAAGCTAAAGCAAAATCACCAGCAATTATTTTTATTGATGAAATTGATGCCATTGGTAGAGCCAGAGGTAAAGGTGCAATTACGGGTGGTAATGATGAAAGAGAAAATACACTCAACCAATTACTGACCGAAATGGATGGCTTTGGTACCGATACCAATGTGATTGTAATGGCAGCGACTAACCGTGCGGATATTTTGGATAAAGCCCTGATGAGAGCAGGTAGGTTTGACCGTTCTATTTATGTGGACTTACCAGAGTTACACGAAAGAAAAGAAATTTTTAATGTTCATTTAGCAAAAATAAAATTAGATGCTTCTGTAGATGTGGATTTCTTAGCTAAGCAAACGCCAGGCTTTAGTGGTGCTGATATTGCTAATGTTTGTAATGAAGCAGCATTAGTCGCTGCTAGAAAAGGACATGAGTCTGTAGAAAAGCAAGATTTCTTAGATGCTGTAGATAGAATTATCGGAGGATTAGAAAAAAAGAATAAAGCCATTAAGCCATCAGAAAAGAAAAGAGTGGCATTCCACGAAGCGGGTCACGCGAGTGTGAGTTGGTTAATTGAGCATGCCGCACCTTTATTAAAAGTAACTATTGTGCCGCGTGGGCGTTCACTTGGAGCAGCTTGGTATTTACCAGAAGAAAGGCAGTTGACGACTACGGAACAAATGCTAGACGAAATGTGTGCGACCCTCGGAGGGAGAGCGGCAGAAGAGGTGGTATTTGGAAATATTTCCACTGGAGCGTTATCCGATTTGGAACGCGTAACAAAACAAGCCCAAGCCATGGTAACCATTTATGGATTGAGCAAGAAAGTAGGAAATATCTCTTATTATGATAGTTCAGGTCAGCAAGAATACAGTTTTGGGAAACCTTATTCTGAGCAGACGGCGAAAATGATAGATGAGGAAATTTCGGATATTATCGAAAATCAATATAGAAGAGCCGTCCAAATCCTTACAGAAAATCGGGATAAATTAGATGCTCTAGCCAATAAATTACTTGAAAAAGAAGTGATTTTTAGAGAAGATTTAGAAGCGATTTTTGGTAAAAGAGCATGGGATCCTGAGTTGACGGACAAGCCTGTGTCTAGTGTAGACGATCCTACTACGGCAGGGAATGTACTAAATCCTGAAGATGGTATAGAGCCTAAGATTGAGGAAACAGAAAATCCAACAGACGAAAATCAATAATAGAAAAATTAGTCCTAAATTTCTTTAGGATTATTTTTTTTTAATTTGCATATAATAAATATTTGTTATTTTTGTTGTTTAATAAAAATCTATATATTGAGTTGGCTTAAAAACATAGTAGATAAATTCTTTAATCAAGATGAAGACACCCAAAAGCCTGATGTGATAAAATTGGGTGATCAATTGGCGACTGCAGATTTGGATTACAAATTCGCACAATTGTTTACGCATTCGGGTGGGGTATTTAACTATTGTGGTAATGAAGCGGAGGCGTTACAGATTTTAAATCAAATTGTAAAAGTGGAGGGGATGTCCTCAATATTTTGTTGGGACGAGGATCTTAAAAACTTTTTAGATGTCATCAAAACGCCGTATACCGAAGAATTAGAGTTGTTTAACGATTCGGCATTTATTACTTGTGAATACCTTATCGCTTATGATGGTAAAATAATGCTATCGCATAGAAATATTAAGCATTATAACTCCGCTAGACTTCCTAAAAAAATCATCATTATGGCAACGGTCTCTCAGATTGTAACCAATCTTGCTGAAGCCATGATGAAAATTAAAAGAAGAAAAAATGCACTCAAAAATCTCACTTCTATCAGTGGCAGCGAATCGAAATTAGACACTTCCGATAAAAGCAATACAAAATTATTCTTACTTTTGCTCGAAGATTAATCTTACCTTTAACTAATGACCATTGATAAAAATCTGATACAGCGTATGGTATTTGGCTTGGTATATGCCTTAGTCATTATGGCTTGTACAACGCCTTATGGCGCTAGTTTTATAAATTCTTTATTTAATACCTCTTTGGTTGCTCCAGAGCAATTGTATTTTGGATTAATGACTTTCTTTGTATTTGTAGCGGGATGGGAATGTATGCGCATGATGAAATTTGAGCCTACATTTTGGAAATGGCTCGTATTTCCAGCAATACTTTTAGTCTACTACCGCTTTGCCCATAAGTTTTTTTATGGAGGCTTTTATGCTCATATCAATTTGTCGGAATTATTAGGCTTATCACTTTTACCTATAGCGGCATTTACGCTATTTAAATACCCTAGTGAATTAAATTATGATAATGGAAAACTTATTTTTACCGTTATTTATGCTGCAATACCTTTTAGTTTTGCTTTAGGACTACCTACATTTATTTCAGGGATTTCAGATACTTTTTCTACCGAAGTATTTTGGTTGTTTCTTCTGATATGGAGCAGTGATTCTTTCGCTTATGTTTTTGGAAGATTATTTGGGAAACATAAAATGGCACCTAAAGTAAGTCCTAAAAAAACCTGGGAAGGTTATTTTGGTGGGCTAGCTTGTACCTTGGTATTGGGCTATGTTATAGAGCAGTATTTACCAGTTTTAAAAGGAAATTGGGTGATTGTTGGTGGATTGGTTGCAATTTTTGCACCACTCGGTGATTTATTGGAAAGTCAACTAAAAAGAACCTGCGGGGTAAAAGATAGTGGTAGGTTAATACCGGGGCATGGGGGGGTGCTAGACCGTTTGGATAGTTTTATGGTCTGTGCCCCTGTGGTTTATTTGTATTTTGCGATAGAAAGATTATTTTAAAATAAATTAAAATGAAATTACATAAGGAATCTAAAGGAACATTGTTAGTGGTAGGAGTGGTAGTTGTAGTAGTGAGTACTTTATCTATTAGGTCTTTGGGCATGTGGTCTCTAGCGGTTATTATACCTTTATTAATGTTGTTCGGTTTTGTATTATGGTTTTTTAGAGTACCGAATAGATTTATTTTAGAGCATAAAGAAAATATCATAGCCCCAGTAGATGGCAAAGTGGTGATGATAAAAGAGGTAGAGGAAAATGAATACCTAAACCAAAAGTGTATCCAAGTTTCTATATTTATGTCGCCGCTTAATGTGCATATATGCCGTTATCCATTGAGTGGGAAGGTTATTTATAAGAAATATCACAAAGGGAAATATCTCGTGGCATGGCATGAAAAGTCTTCTACCGATAATGAAAGAACTTCGGTGGCGGTGGAAGCGTTTAATCAACAAAAAATACTATTTCGACAAATTGCAGGTTATGTAGCAAGGCGTATTGTTTTGACTTGTAAAGAAGGCGATGAGGCTAAGGCAGGACACGAGTTTGGGTTTATAAAGTTCGGGTCTAGGATGGATGTTTTTTTACCGCTAGATGCAGAAATTTTTTGTAACATTGGCGATAAAACAAAAGGAGGTTTAGATGTGATTGCACAATTAAAATCGTAATATATGAACGACCAATTTATAAAAATAAAAAATGTCTTTAGTTTAATTTCTCAAAAAGAAACTTTTGACACCGTAAAGGAAAATGTTGCCTCTAATATTCCTTTTAAAGGCACAAACCTTTGGATTTTAATTTGTGCGATTTTTATCGCTAGTTTGGGGCTAAATATGAACTCTGCTGCGGTAGTAATTGGAGCCATGTTAATTTCGCCACTTATGGGTCCGATTATGGGAATTGGGTTTTCCGTAGGAATTAACGACCCTTGGATGCTAAGAGATGCCATTAAAAACTATGCGTTTGCTACGGGGATTGGTTTGGTAACTTCTACGGTTTATTTTCTTATTTCCCCAATAGATGATGCCTATTCGGAAATCTTAGCCAGAACGTCACCCAATATTTATGATGTGTTGATTGCTTTTTTCGGTGGTGCGGCAGGCTTTGTTGCCACGAGTAGCAAACTGAAAGGGAATGTTATCCCTGGAGTAGCGATTGCCACAGCTTTGATGCCACCACTGTGTACCGCTGGTTTTGGATTGGCTACAGGAGAATTAAGTTTCTTCTTTGGAGCTTTATACTTATATCTCATTAATACGGTTTATATAGCAGTCGCTACATTTATTATCCTTAAAATTTTGGATTTCCCACAATACCACTTTAAGGATGAAAAAATGGAAAAACGCTCACAGAAAATTATGTGGGGATTGGTAATTTTAACCTTGATACCGAGTACTTATTTTGGTTATGTGATGGTAACTAAAAATAGATTTGAACAAAACGCTTCTAAATTTATCAATACAGAGGCTATTTTTCCTAATAACTTTTTACTAAGTAGAAAAATAAATTATGAAGCTAAAGAAATAGAATTGACTTATGGAGGAGAACGACTTGATAAAAAAAGTATGGATGATTTAAGTACTAAAGCTGCAAATTATGGTTTAGAAGGTGTAAAACTCAATATAAAACAAGGCTTTAATTTTATCCCTTCTAGTGATAATGGGAATAATAAGATTGGAGGGACTACTGCGAATAATAGCGAAGCAGAACAGCAGTTGAAAAAAATGATTATGATGAGAACGGATAGTATCAAAGCACATCAACAGCAGGTGAATCAGTTATTTAAGGAATTGAAAATACAAAATAGTGCGGTCACTGATGTAGCTTTTAGTAAAATAGATGAGGCTAATGATAGTGCTATAGTAAAGAAAAACATCATGATTATAAGTACAGACAAGGCATTAAAATCTGATGAACAAAAAAAACTAAACGATTGGCTTAAAGTAAGGGTTAATGATAACAAAGTAAAGATTATCTACGATACAAAATAAAGATTTATAGATAATTATTGATTTTTAACGCTTTTTTAAGACCGCCCTATATTTAAATATTTTATATTTGCATTCTAATACATGAACCCTAGCACCAATGAAAGCAAAACTGTTTAGTTTATTATTTCTATTGTTTAGTTTAACTTTTTCCTTTTCTCAAAGGCATGAGTTAGGTGTGCAATTGGGTGCTAGTAATTTAGTTGGGGATATAGGGAGGAACCAATATACATTGCAGAAACCATTAAATTTAGCAAGGATATCAGAGTTTGGTGTACCTTTTTATATGGGGGTACTTTATAGAATGAATTTTAATCCCTATCAGACCATTAGATTTAATTTAGGTTGGTCTAATGTTCAATTTAATGATTCTGTATCCAATGAAAACTACCGTTCTAAAAGAGGTTTTTTTGGTGTGAATACTTTATATCACGCAGAAACATTATTTGAGTACAACTTCGCCCCCATCAATAACGAACAAAAGAATCCGATGCTAAGCCCTTATATTTTTGCAGGACTTGGAGCAATGCTATATTCTAACACCCGCCATACTTTAGACTATGAAGATATGCCAATGGTAGATATAGCAGGTAATTTTGTAATCCCTCAAAACAAACCAAAAATAGAAAAAGAATTTGGTAATGAACTGACTCTGTCGGTACCGTTTGGCGTTGGATTAAAGTATAAGTTTAATTACAATTGGACTGTTTTTGGGGAATTCACATTTCGACCAACCTTTTCAGATAACCTCGATTATAGCAATATGACGGAAAAGCAAGTGAAAGTAGTCTATAACAAAGAACTTGTAGAAGCGGTTCGAGGCAGTAAAAAATACCTTACTAAAGAAGAAATCAATCAAATAGTTCAACCTTATGTGGAAGCCAATAGAGTGGGTAATTTACAGTCCAAAGATTGGGCAAATAGTGTGACCCTTGGGCTATCTTATTCTTTTGGGCGTCCACCATGTTATTGCGATTAGTTATGTCAGATATTATTCATCAAATAAATAAAGATAAACTTCCCCAACATATTGCAATCATTATGGATGGCAATGGACGCTGGGCAAAATCGCGCGGTGAACAGAGAACCTATGGACATAAAAGTGCTATAAAAGCGGTGAGGAATGCCATCAATGCATGTAATGAGGTAGGGGTGCCTTATCTTACGCTTTATACTTTTTCTACTGAAAATTGGAATCGCCCAACCGATGAAGTGGACACTTTGATGAGCTTACTATCGGAAACTTTACTACAAGAAGCGGAAGAAATATTTTCTAAAGGATTGAGAATGCATGTGATTGGTGATATTGAACGATTGCCGAGTTTGGTGAGAGACCAATTGAATCATGTGGTAGAAATGACGAAAGATAATAAAAATGGCAATTTAGTTTTAGCGTTGAGTTATGGTTCTCGCCACGAGATTTTAAAAGCGGTACAAACCATTGCGAAAAAGGCAAAAGACCACGACTTATCACCAGAAGACATTTCAGAAGAGACCATTTCAAACCATTTGTTTACTAAGGATATTCCAGATGTAGACTTATTGATTAGAACCAGTGGCGAAGTCAGAATTAGCAATTTCTTATTATGGCAAATTGCCTACGCAGAGTTGCAGTTTTTGGATATCCTTTGGCCAGATTTTACAAGAGAAGATTTATTCCAATGTATTATCAATTATCAAAATAAGGAAAGACGATACGGAAAAATCAGTGAACAACTATAACATTGATGAAAAAATAAAAAAGAATAAATTTTATAATGAAATATAAATTTTTACCCGTCCTATTTTTTGCGGCATCTGCCTATTTATATGGACAAACGATACCAGAAGGCAACAAACCTTCAACTGAGGCAACAACCAATATGAATGCCACAGAGGGGACTTATATTTTAAAAGGCATCGTGATAGATGGTGCTAAAAAATATAGTGCCGAACAAGTCTTAAGATTTACAGGATTAAGAAAAGGTGAAACAATAGAAGTTCCTGGGCAAAAAATTAGTGAAGCCATTAAAAAACTTTGGAATTCTCAATATTTCTCAGAAGTTGAGGTGTATGTTCAAAGTATCGAAGGACAAAATATTGTGCTAAAATTTTTACTTGAAGACCTAAAAGATTTAGGGGAAGTAAAAGTGGTAGGCATGGATAGAAAAGTGAGCAAATCTAAAGCGGAAAAAATCGTTAAAGACAATGATTTAAAACCAGGAAAGAAAATCACTGAGGACCTTATATCTTCGGTAAAGCATAATGTTAAAAAACAATATGTAGATAAAGGTTTTGCCGACGCCCAAGTAAGCATTAAAAATACACCTAATGCCAAAGATACCAATATGATGGACTGGACCATAGAGGTACAGCGAGGCAAAAGGGTAAAAATAGACCATATAGAATTTGAAGGTAATGAACATGTGTCAGATTCTAAATTAAGAAAAAAAGCCTTTAAAGATACCAAGCAAAAACGCTTTTTATTAGGAATATTTAAGCCATCTAGATTCATCAAAGAAAAATACGAAGAAGATAAAAAGAACCTAGTAAAATATTATAACTCTTTAGGTTATAGAGATGCAGAAGTGGTATCGGACTCGGTATGGCGTAATAAAAATAACAATTACGAAATAAATGTTAAACTGAAAGAAGGAAAGAAATATTATATAGGTGATATTAATTTCGTTGGTAATACGGCCTATACTACAGAATTTCTTCAGAAGGTGTTAGGTTATAAAACTGGTGATATCTACGATGCGGTTGGCTTCAACAAAAAAGTTGGGGAAGATGGTGGTAAAGATGATGACTCGGATATCAAATCATTATACCTAAACAATGGATATTTATTCTCTCAAGTAACGCCTGTTGAAAAATCGGTGAAAGGTGATACCATCAACTTAGAAGTAAGAATTAGAGAAGGGGAAAAAGCGCGCTGGGATCGTGTAACATGGAGTGGAAACACTACAACGCATGACCATGTGATTTTGCGTGCATTACAAACCAGACCTGGTGATTTATTTTCCAAGAGAGACCTTAGAAGTACCATGTTTGATTTAGCAGGAATGCAGTTTTTTGATCCTCAGCAAATTAAGCAAGATATTAAACCTAATCCTACTAACAATACCGTAGATATCAATTGGAGCCTTGTGGAAAAAGGGTCTTCTACGGTTCAATTGCAAGCGGGGTATGGGGGTAATTCCTTTATTGGAACTTTAGGCTTAACTTTCAATAACTTTTCATTAAGAAACTTTTTGAGAGGTAAAGACTTTAAACCTGTACCACAAGGTGATGGACAAGTATTATCTCTACAAGCACAAGCAGGACAATACTTCCAAAATTATAGTATCAGCTTTACAGAGCCTTGGTTATTTGGTAGCCGTCCAACAGCGTTATCTATTGGGTTGAACAACTCTAGAGTAAAATATACCGACTATAACGGACAGTCTCAAAAGCTTAATATTTTCTCGGCTAGTGTGGGGCTAAACCGTAGATTGTTGTGGCCAGACCAGTATTTTTCACTATACACGGGGCTTTCCTATCAAGGTTATAACTTTAATAACTATCCATTCCAATTTGGAACGGAGCAAGTAACAGATGGGTCTGCGAATAACTTTAGTTTTAATGTGTCATTAAGCAGAAACTCTGCGGGATACGACCCTATTTTCCCAACACAAGGCTCTAATATTGAGGCTTCAGTGAAGTTTACGCCGCCTTATTCATTATTTGATAAAAAGGATTACAATAGTATGTCTTCGGCGGAAAAATACAAATGGCTAGAATTTTATAAGGTGAAATTAAAAGCCGATACCTATAATACCGTAGTGGGTAAACTTGTGTTGCGTTCTACTGCAGAAATGGGCTTTATGGATGGTTATAACAAAACTTTAGGAGCACCACCATTTGAGAGATTCTATATGGGTGGTACAGGATTATTCGGAGGTCGATATGACGGTAGAGAGTTAATCCCATTAAGAGGATACGAAAATGCTTCTACTTATGGTGGAATGTCGGAAGATGTAACGCCAGTAGGTGGAGGAACCTTATATAATCGTTTTGCCGTAGAATTGAGATATCCAATTTCTATGAGCCAAACAGCGAAAATTTACGCCTTAACCTTTGCAGAAGGTGGTAATACATGGAATAGTTTTGGTTCGTATAATCCATTCCAATTGAAGCGTTCAGTAGGTCTTGGGGTGCGCGTATATATGGGTGCCTTCGGATTAATTGGATTTGATTTTGCTTATGGATTTGATAGCCCATTAGGAAGCAACCAACCATCAGGCTGGAAAACCCACTTCTTAATGAACCAATCGTTATAATTTTAAATATCATTACTTATGAAAGGACTAAAAAAAATCGTTGGATTACTCAGTTTATTTTTGTGTATGGGCTATGTTTCAGCACAGAAAATAGGCGTGGTAGATACCCAGTATATATTGGAAAAACTACCGCAGTATAAAAGTGCAGAATCCAGATTGAACCAGCAAGTTCAAAAATGGCAAACCGAAATTGAACAATTGCAATCGGAATACGAAACTAAAAAAGTTGCTTTTGAAAATGAAAAAGTACTTTTAATAGGTGATCAATTGAAACAAAGAGAAAAGGAAGTACAAGATTTGGAATCTAAACTTAAAAAAACAATTTCTAACCGCTTTGGTACTGATGGGGAAATTAATAAATTAAGAGTAAATCTCGTAAAACCATTCCAGGACCAAATTTGGAATGCCGTAAAAACTGTAAGTGCCAAAAATAATTTGGGCATAGTTATTGATAAAGGTAACGATGCTAGTGTACTTTTTTTAGAAAGCAGATACGATTATACTGATAAAGTGTTGGATATACTGTTGAAAAATGAAAAAAAATAAGTATAATTGCAAATTAAAATAGTAAAAAATAAATTTTAGAATCATTATGAAAAAATTAAGCGTATTATTTGCCGCAGTAGCAATGGTGTTGTCATTTGGAATGGCTAAAGCTCAGAAAATCGCCACTATGGATTTGGCATCGATTATCAATGTAATGCCTGAGAAAAAGAAAGCAGACGAGCAATTGCTAGCCACTTTTAAAGTAAAACAAGCAGAACTTGAAAAGCAAGCTAAAGCATTCCAAGAGGAAGTAGCTGCTTATCAAAAAGCAAGTGCTACAATGTCTGATGCACAAAGAGCTACTAAAGAACAAGAACTTCAAAAGAAACAGCAAACTCTTCAGGAAATGAATAATAAAGCACAGCAAGATTATGCTGAGAAACAACAAGCTGCTTATGCACCGATTGACAAAAAGTTAATGGATGCTACAGAAAGAGCCGCTAAAGCTAACGGATGGGATTATATCTTTGATGCTAATACAGTAGGTCTTATTTATAAAAATGGACCAGACGCTACTCCAGCGGTTAAAAAAGAATTAGGATTATAATAATTTTATCATAATAAATGTAATTTTTAATTGTTAAACAGGAAAACCACTCTCGTGTAGAGTGGTTTTTTTAAATGATACTAATACCATTTTTTTCTATGGAAAAAGAATTTTCAACCCTTGTAAAAATACGCTTTGCCGATTGTGACCCCTTAGGGCACCTCAATAATGTAAAATATCTAGAATATATGCTCAATGCTAGAGAAGACCATGTAGAAGAGCATTACGGATTTAGTTATGAGGACTATGCAAAAAAACATGGTTGCCTTTGGGTAGCAGTACAAAATCAAATTGCTTACCTAAAAGAAGTAAAGGCAAATCAAATGGTTTTGATTTCTAGTAAGACCATCGAAATTGGCGAGCGTACGGCTACGGTAGAAATTTTAATGACAGATTTGGATAAAACCATTGTATTTTCGGTGCTTTGGGTAAAGGTAATTTATTTTAATTTAAAAACTAGAAAATCCGAGCCGCAGCCTAAGGAAATCATTGATGTTTTTTCTAAATACCTTATCGAAGTGCCAGAGCAACACTTTAGTGATAGAGCCGATACACTAAGGAAAAATAATAAATCTTAAACTTTAACGATGTTCAAAATATTAGTTACAGGAGGTAATGGACAATTAGCCCAATGTTTTAAAAAATTGATGCCTTTTTATCCTCAATTTCAATGGGTGTTCAAAACTTCGGAAGAATTAGATATTACCAATTTTGATGAGGTAGAAGAGGTGCTTTTAGAAGAGCGTCCGCAATATATCATCAATGCTGCAGCCTATACCGCTGTGGATTTAGCAGAACAAGAGCCAGAAAAGGCCTTTGCGGTCAATAGAGATGGTGTAGCTCATCTTGCCGAGGTGAGCCAAACCATGGGTGCGATATTAATTCATATTTCTACGGATTATGTTTTTGATGGCAATACCAATATCTCTTATAGCGAAGATAACTTCACGCGTTCTACTGGCGTTTATGGTGCTTCTAAAAGAGCAGGTGAAGAAGCCGCTTTGGAACTTAATCCTCAAACGATTGTTATAAGAACTTCGTGGTTGTATTCTGAGTTTAAGAAAAACTTTGTGAAGACCATGCTTCATTTATTTTCAACTAAGGAAGAGCTCAATATCGTAAGCGACCAATACGGTCAACCAACTAATGCTAATGATTTGGCAGAGGCAGTAATGACTATTATTACCACCCCATATAAGACTTTTGGTATTTATCATTTCTCAAATTATCCAGAAACCACTTGGTATCATTTTGCAGAAAAAATTAAAACGCTATCTGGGACAGAAATAAAACTTAACCCGATACCTACTTCGGACTATCCAACCCCAGCGCAACGCCCTATGAGAAGCACGCTGTGCCTAAATAAAATAGAGGAACATTATGGTATAGAACCCAAATTCTGGGAACATAGTTTAGAACAATGTATAAAAACGCTTAATGATGAATAAAATATTTTTGTTTTTCGCATTCTTTTTTTCGATGGTTATCTATGCTCAAACTTATAATTTGGTTGAAGCAAAAGATGTCCATACCAACACGGATAAATTTCTTTATAGTCTTCCTAAAAATGCTGAGAATGCTCTGTACTTAGGAAAAATTCAAGTATCTAATGCTTCGGTAGATGATAAGGCTAATTTTAAAGCCATTTATAACAAAGCGAAACTCACAGGTGCTAATGCCTTTAAAATCAATTTCCCAGAAACTATAGATGGTAAAATTCAAAAGAACCATCACGCGTATGAAGTGCTATTGTATTATTATCCGTTTTCAGAATCGTTGGATGATACAGACATGGCTTACTTCATTAATTATGGAGATAAGGTTAAAATTAAAGTCAATGGTACATCTGTTGAAATTCCAAAATTCCATTATTATCAACTGCCGCTAACCTTAAAAATAGCCAATGTGAGTACGGGTGGATTTTTAGGCTCTAGAATAAAACTGCAAGCCAAAGAAGGCAGTCCACAGTCACCGTTATATTTTTCGTTGAGTAAAACCAAACTTAATGGACAATCCAACGAAGGATATTTAAGCTTTAAAACTGGGGATATTGTAAGGCTAGATGCTTCTTTTGCTCAGTTTCTCATCGCTTTATATCAGCGGGTGTATCTTAAATAAAAAACCTCTGAATGCTATATTCAAAGGTTTTTTAAATGCTATGTGATTTAATTTTTATTTGAGTTTAAGATGTAGTTCGTCAAGTTGAGCGGTTTCAATTGGGCTTGGTGCATCTATCATAACATCTCTACCGCTATTATTTTTTGGGAAAGCGATATAGTCTCTAATCACCTCATTGCCGTCTAAAATAGCTACCAATCTATCAAAACCAAAGGCTAGCCCGCCATGAGGTGGTGCGCCATATTTAAAGGCATTCATCAAGAATCCAAATTGAGCTTCGGCGTCTTCTTTGCTAAAACCTAGCAAATCGAACATTTTACTTTGTAGCTCTCTATTGTAAATTCTGATGGAGCCTCCACCGATTTCGTTGCCGTTCAACACCAAGTCGTAAGCGTTGGCACGCACTTTACCAGGCTCAGTTTCCATTAATGGAATATCTTCAGTTTTTGGGGAGGTAAAAGGGTGGTGCATCGCGTGGTAGCGTTGGGTTTCGTCGTCCCATTCCAATAGAGGGAAATCTACCACCCAAAGTGGTGCAAATTCATCTGGCTTTCTTAAACCTAACTGATTCCCCAATTCCATACGCAGTGCCGATAACTGGGCCCTAACTTCAGAAGTTTTTCCAGACATGATGAGCATTAAATCACCAGCTTTAGCATTAAAGGCTTCAGCAATGCGTTTTAAATCCTCTTCATTGTAGAATTTATTCACCGATGAAGTGATACTGCCATCTTCTTGATATTTTACCCAAACCATTCCTGATGCTCCAATTTGTGGACGCTTCACCCAATTAATTAAGGCATCAATTTGTTTTCTGGTATAATGGGCACAGCCTTCTACATTAATTCCCACCACTAATTCTGCCTCGTCAAAAATTTTAAAGTCCTTACCTTTGGTCAGGTCGTTTAGTTCTACAAATTTCATCCCGAAGCGGATATCTGGCTTATCATTACCATATGTTTTCATGGCTTCGGCGAAGGTCATTCTTGGGAAATCACCAAAGTCCTTATTCGTTACCTTTTTTAGAAGGTGGCGGGTCATACCTTCAAACACTTGCATAATGTCTTCCTGCTCTACAAATGCCATTTCGCAGTCTATTTGTGTAAACTCAGGTTGTCGGTCGGCACGCAAATCTTCATCGCGGAAGCATTTTACAATTTGGAAATATTTGTCTAGTCCACCTACCATTAATAATTGCTTAAAGGTTTGAGGCGATTGTGGCAAGGCATAGAACTGACCTTCGTTCATACGGCTTGGCACCACAAAATCTCTTGCACCTTCGGGAGTAGATTTAATTAAAACAGGCGTTTCTACCTCTATAAAGCCACTATTAGAAAGATAGTTACGCACTTCTTGAGCCATTTGGCTACGGAATACCAATTTATTTTTTACTGGATTTCTACGGATGTCCAGATAGCGGTATTTCATACGCAGTTCTTCGCCACCATCGGTTTCGTCTTCTATGGTAAAAGGCGGTAATTTAGAATCGTTGAGTAAAGTGAGTTCTTCTACTAAAACCTCAATGTCGCCTGTGGCAATTTTCGGGTTTTTACTACTGCGTTCTACGACTTTGCCTTTAACTTGAATCACAAATTCACGACCTAATTTTCTGGCTTGAGCCATTAACTCTTTTGGGGTTCGTTCTTCATCTAAGACCAATTGAGTGATGCCGTAGCGGTCGCGAAGGTCGATCCAGATAACAAAACCTTTGTCTCTAATGGTTTGCACCCAACCCGCTAAGGTTACGGTTTGGTCAGTATGTTGTAGCGAAAGTTCGCCATTGGTATGTGTACGAAACATAATATGATGATTGTTTTTATTGATTGCAAAGATAAGTAAAATGTGGCAATCAGCAGAAAGTAATGCATCCCTTATACCTATCCGAAGGCAATAAGCAACAGGCAGTAAGTTATTTAAAAATCAATCTTCAAAACTTCTAACTTGCGAACTTACGGTTCAATGACTAAACTCTAAATTCCAGTTGCTAACATCTATATAAATTTCTCTATCTTTGCACAAATTTTCAAAATATCTAATGACAAATACAGGGAAAATAGAGCTTATGTGCCCCGCTGGGGATTTTACTGCTTTGCAAGCGGCAATTGATAATGGTGCAGATTCTGTCTACTTCGGTGTAGAACAGCTGAATATGCGTGCGCGTGCTTCTATGAACTTTACAATAGACGATTTACCAGAAATCAGCCGTAGATGTAAAGAAAAAGGCGTGCGTACCTATTTGACCCTCAATACCATTATCTACGACCATGATTTGTCCATCATCAAAACTTTATTGGATAAGGCCAAAGCCGCAGATTTAACCGCAGTAATTGCGATGGATCAAGCGGTAATCGCCTATGCTCGACAGATTGGTATGGAAGTCCATATATCGACACAAATCAACATTACCAATATCGAAACGGTAAAGTTCTATGCTATGTTTGCCGATACCATGGTGATGAGTAGAGAGTTGAGTATTAGTCAGATTAAGAAAATTTGCACTCAGATAAAAAGAGAAGAGATTAAAGGTCCTTCTGGTAATTTAGTAGAGATAGAAATTTTTGGTCATGGAGCGCTATGTATGGCAGTTTCAGGGAAATGTTATTTGAGTTTACACTCGCATAATTCCTCAGCGAATCGTGGGGCGTGTAAGCAAAATTGTAGAAAAAAATATACGGTTATCGACCAAGAATCTGGTTTTGAAATAGAGCTAGACAATGAGTATATGATGTCGCCTAAAGACTTATGCACAATCAATTTCTTAGACGAGATTGTAGATGCGGGTGTAAAAGTCCTCAAAATTGAAGGGCGTGGGCGTGCCCCAGAATATGTGGCTACAGTTACCAAATGTTATCGTGAAGCGATTGATAGCATTGCAGAAGGTACCTTTAGCCAAGAAAAGGTTGCCAACTGGATGAAGGAACTCGAAAAGGTCTATAATAGAGGCTTTTGGAGTGGTTATTATTTAGGACAAGAATTAGGGGAATGGTCGCCTAACCCAGGCTCTAATGCCACCCAGAAAAAGGTGTATGTGGGCAAAGGCAGACATTATTATCCAAAATCCAATATCGCTGAATTTTTAATTGAAGCCTACGATTTAAATGTGGGCGATAAAGTCCTTATCCAAGGTCCTACCACAGGATCTCAAGAAATGGAAATTTTAGAAATGATGGTAGATGGCAAAGGGATGAGCGAGAATGCTAAAAAGTCCGATGTTATTACCTTTAAAACCGATTTTAGAGTCCGCCCTAGCGATAAGATTTATAAGATTGTTCAGGCTTAGATATTAGGAATTATGGTCATTATCACACTTCAACGCGACAAATGTATCGGCTGTAACTACTGTGCAGAATTTGCACCAGAGTTTTTCCGCATGTCCAAAAAAGATGGAAAGTCTGTGTTGCTGAGGTCTAATGATAAAAAAGGATTCCATACATTAAAAACGCCATTGCATGAAGCCTTTGAAGCTTGTGAAAAGGCTTCTAAAGCGTGTCCCGTTAATATTATTTCTGTAAAAGAAACATGATCAAGGTAGAACTTAGAACGCTATACTTAAAAAAAAGAGACACCCTTACCGCTCATGAACGGTCTGAATTAAGCCACGCTATTATAGAACGGTTTATTTCACAATTCAAACCAATTGAAAATCAGAAGATTCATTGTTTTTTGCCAATAGAAAAATTTAACGAAATCCAGACAAAAATTCTAATTGAATATTGTTTTAATAAAAAAATCAAAGTGTTTGTACCTAAGATGGTCGGTAATGATTTAATTTCTATTGAATTAACCCCACAAACTCCGCTTAAAAAAAATAAATGGGGAATTGAAGAGCCTAAATCTGATGAAGATTCAGGCATATTGGACTTTGATTATATCATTACACCATTATTATATTGCGATGCCAATGGCAACCGTGTGGGTTACGGCAAAGGATTTTATGATCGATTATTCCAGCAAGTTTCAGCTAAGACATTAAAGGTGGGTGTCAATTATTTTCCACCTAAAGAATCCATAGATGATATTTGGGAGGGTGATTATCAATTAGATTATCTCGTAACACCAGAGGCTGTACTATCGTTTTCTGCTTTGGGATAGAAACTTAAAAAGTAAAACTTAAATTCTTTTTTAAATTTTTCTGGTGCAGATTTCAAAATATACTGTGCCTCTCTCTGGTGGATTCCCATAGAATTATTACCTTTATCAAAGTATTCTACCTTAAATGCTACATTATTGATGGTATCTCGCTTGTAAGTTTCTTTAGTAATTGAAAGATCGTGGACTTTAGCTTGTTTTACTTTAAGGCTATCTAATTCGGTAAACAAATGTTTTAGGGTTAATGAATCTGGGGTTTCAAAATATTTTAAAAGCTGTTTGTAAATGGTACTGTCAATTTCAGTGTCTTGATTTCCAGATAAATATAAGGTGGATAAATCTAAAACCTCTTGTACTTTTTGCTGGGTAATAGCGTTGATGGCTTGGGTGCTATCCATTTTAGTTACGGGATAGGTATTTTTATTATTATTGAGGCGTAGTTTTTCTAAATCGCTAAGACTTTGCTCTTTCTTATTACAAGAAAATAGGAGCAACAGTATGCTAGCAACTAGGGTAATATATGGTGTAAACTTCATATGCTGAGGATTAATTTTTATTATTGGTAATTCTAAATTTAATCATAACGATTTTGCCTTTACTCATTTTGGTATTAATCATTTGCAGATTTTTTAGAGAAGTGGTAGGTGTCGTCATTAGGGTAATATAGCGTTCTTTATCCAAAATTTCCACACCATAAGTTTCATTATCAAATACTTGGTAGATTAAGGCGTCATCGCTAATCAAATTATTAAGGCGTTCTCGTTTTTTATTGACATCTACATCCGATTTTTTTGAATAATAATTGAGCATAATAGCATAGTCATCTGGTTTTAGCTCAATCGTCTCATAATCAGGATAAGTTGGAGCATTTTCTAGACTTCTATAAATGGTATCGGTTTTATAATAAGGTGAGGAAACTACCATAGCTAAGACTTTAGATTTTGTAGTATAGGTTAAAATCTCATTAGGCTTTACCTTTTGAAATATAGGGGACTCACCATCTTTAAGAATTTTAACATCTAGATAATCATTAATACTCGTATTTCTATCCGCATCTATAAATCTAAAGGAATAACTTTTAGTTAAAAATCGATCTGAAACGATAAATCCAATCAACACGACTAATAAAATAAATGTGGCGACTATCCAAATCACAGATTTAGCCTTGTTTTTTGAAGGTTTATTTTCATTAATTAATTGATTATCATTGTTGTTTTTTTGTAAAACAAGATTTTTGTCATTGTCATTTTCTTGAACTACTGGATTTGTTTTTTCAGTCGAAAGTAGAGTGGTTTCAAGGAGTTCTGATTTTTGATGCTCCGAAATAGTCTCAGAGGTTCCCAATTGTTTGAGGATATCCTCAACATAATCGTGATTCTTTTTAAAATCGTACCAAGAAGCGTATCCCGCGTAGATACTCAATAAATTAAGCATATCAATACGGGGTAATTTTACAGTTGGGATATTTTTAAAATAAGTATAGAAAGATTTTTCGCTAATATTACCTTTAGCAAATTTTCTTAAATCTTCCTGAAAATAGACAATGTCAATTCCTTTCCATTGAGAAATGTCTTCTTCAGATGGGCTATGGCGCTCTAGGTAGGCGGCTTGAACCTCTTTTTTTAACTGTTCGAAGTGTAATAAATCTAAATCTGACAAATCCTTAAATTTTATTAAATTACTGATTTTCAATAATAATAAATTGTAAAATCGTTTTACAAAGATATTACAATAATTTTTCTCACGCAAATTTATTTACTACTCTATATTTGTCCTGTTCAAAAGAGAACGAGAATAAAAGAATTATAAACAAATTAAATTTTAAAATTATGAAAAAATCATTGTTCGTAGCGGCTATCGCTGCTTTAGCTGTTGTAGCTTGTAAGAAAACTGAAACTACTAACACAACTGACGCTGATTCTGCTGCACTAGCTGCTACTGATTCTGCTGTTAGCGTTGCTGACTCTGCTGCTCAAGTTGTAGATTCTGCTGCTACTGTAGCTGCTGAAGGTATTGGTGAAGCTGCTGACAACGCTGCTGAAGCTGCTAAAGACGCTGCTGAAGCTGCTAAAGATGCTACTGAAAACGCTAAAGACGCTGTAGAAGCAGCTCACTAATCAATAACTATATTGATTAAAAAATTAACCGCCTACTTTTAGGCGGTTTTTTTATGCTTTGAAGTCATTTAAACTTTTTAAGGGCTATGACTATAAATGCTAAATAATTAAATCCTAGCCAACTAGCCACTGTTGTGTCAAATCTATTGAGTAAAGACCTATAACTATCCAACCAACCATTGGTTCTTTCTATTTT
>NZ_KB894225.1 GCF_000374405.1 Riemerella columbina DSM 16469 | reverse complement strand
TGGAATGGTAGAAAGAGTGAACGGAACTATTAAAAACCATACGATTCTTAAAAATCAATATCTAAATGTATCTGAATTATATCAAGATTTTGCTCAATTCTTCTCCTACTACAACCTCTACAGAAGACACGGTTCACTTAGGAAGGAACTTAAGGTTAAAACTCCGATACAAGCCATCGAAAAGTGGTTCGAATTAAAACCTGAAATTTTTAGAATAAATCCTAAAATATTTGAACAAAAAATTATATCTTTACAAAACAATTTTGACCAACTTCATCTATAACCTTGTGAAACTTGACAGTAAATATAATTCTTTTTTCAAAATTAGCACTATTTTTTATTTAAAATAATTGTTAGTAATTGATATTGTAATGAATAACCCTTCAACACACATTTTAAAACATTGACATTTAAATACTTATGTGTATTCGATAAGATATCAAAGAATTATTAGGGTGTTATTAGTCTAGTCAGCAGTAATATTTAAAAAAGCCACCTCTATATAGAAATGGCTTTTTAATATATCTTTATACAGAATAATTCGGTGCTTCCTGAGTAATAATTACATCATGAGGGTGGGATTCTTTTAACCCACTACCTGTAATTTTTACCATTTTAGAATCGGTTTGTAGGGTCTTAATACCTTTAGCCCCACAATAGCCCATTCCTGCTCTTAGTCCTCCTGTTAACTGAAATACCACATCTTCTAGTTTGCCTTTGTATGGTACGCGCCCTTCAATGCCTTCTGGAACAAACTTCTTAGCTTCACTTTGGAAATAGCGTTCTTTACCACCACGCTTCATTGCAGAAAGACTACCCATGCCTTGATAAACTTTAAACTTTCTACCTTGGAAGATAATTTCCTCACCTGGGGCTTCGTCTGTACCCGCAAATAGAGAGCCTAGCATCACGGCATTAGCACCACTGGCAATGGCTTTTACAATATCGCCAGACAGTTTAATACCACCATCAGCAATTACTGCAATATTCTGTTCCTTAGCGTATTCATAGACATTATAAATGGCAGAGAGCTGAGGCACACCTACACCTGCTACCACACGCGTAGTACATATAGACCCTGGACCTACCCCTACTTTTAATACATTAGCACCCGCAGCAATAAGGTCTTTAGCGGCATCTGCCGTTACAATATTACCGCCCACGATATCTAAATCTGGAAATGCAGCTCTTATTTCCTTAATCTTATCTAAAACCCCCTGAGAATGTCCGTGTGCCGAATCTATCGCTATAATATCTACCCCTGCCTCTACCAATGCCGACACGCGTTCCATAGTATCTGCTCCTACACCTACACCTGCCCCTACAATAAGGCGACCTTTGCTATCTTTATTCGCATTAGGGTATTCCAATTGATTGTCAATATCTTTAATAGTAATAAGACCTGCCAATTTGAAATCATCATCCACAATAGGTAACTTCTCTATACGGTTTTCTAAAAGGATATTTTTTGCTGTTTCTAGTGTGGTATTTTGGTCGGAAGTCACCAGGTTGTCTTTCGTCATTAAATCCTCCACCTTCATGTCCAAGTTTTCTTGGTATTTTACATCTCTATTGGTGATGATTCCAATAAGTTTCCCATCTTCTGCGACCACAGGAAGCCCTGAAATTTTATATTTTGACATTAAGGCTTTGGCTTCTCTTAAAGTATAATCTTTAGAAAGCGTTACAGGGTCGGCAATCATTCCATTTTCGGAACGCTTCACCTTATTAACCTGAGCGGCTTGTTCTTCAATCGTCATATTTTTATGGATAAATCCTAATCCGCCGACTCTTGCAAGGGCAATCGCCATATCGGATTCTGTAACGGTATCCATCGCCGCAGATACAATCGGAACATTGAGTGTAATACGGTCGGTAAGACGAGATTTTAAAGATACTTGATTGGGTAATACCTCAGAAAAGGCTGGAACTAAAAGCACATCATCAAAAGTGATGGCGTTTTCAATAATTTTGTCGTGTATAGGCATAGCACTTTCTTTGCAAAAATAAAGCATTTTGTCTTAACTCACAAGTAACGAACCGCATAAAAAAATCGTCTGACTAAAATTTTAGCCAGACGATTTACTATTTATTGGTCGAGTGCTTATAGACTTACTCTTCTAAAGCCTACAATTTCTACATCATCTCCAAAAGTTTTCACATATTCTGCTACTTTTTTGCTATCATCTTTGATGAAGTTTTGGTCTAATAATGCTTTCTCTTGGTCTAGAGTTGTGTTATCACTGATGAATCTTTGGATTTTACCAGGAATAATTTTATCCCAAATTTGCTCTGGCTTACCTTCTTTTTTAAGCTCCGCTTTAGCATCTTCTTCCGCTTGTTTTAGAACTTCGTCAGTCAACTGAGCGTAAGAGATGTACTTAGGTACATTTTTAAGTGGCTTACCAAGACGCGCTAACTCTTCGTTGTCTTTTTCAATGGCAGCAATTCTTGCTTCTGTTTCGCTTGCTACAAAAGCAGGGTCGAAATCTTTGTAAGATAAGGTATCTGCTCCCATAGACGCTACCTGCATAGAGATATCTTTTGCTAATTCAGCTGCTTTATCAAATTTTTTAGATAAGGCGGTAATCGCAGCAATTTTGTTCCCCACATGGATATAAGCTCCTAAATATGGTCCTTGAATGGTTTCAAACGCACCGATTTCAATTTTTTCACCAATCACACCAGTTTGCTCAATTAGTTTTTCGCTTACAGACATACCGTGGAAATCAGACGCTAAAAATTCTTCTTTGCTAGCATAATTTAATGCTTGCTCTGCTAGTTCGTGAGCCAATTCTACAAACGCATCGTTTTTAGCTACGAAGTCTGTTTCGCAGTTTAGTGCGATAATAGCCCCTAGTGTGTTATCTTCGTTTACTTTTGCGATAACTGCCCCTTCTGCAGACTCTCTATCTGCTCTGTTAGCAGCTACTTTTTGTCCTTTTTTTCTAAGGTTTTCTATGGCTTTATCAAAGTCTCCTTCTGCTTCTACTAAAGCTTTTTTGCAGTCCATCATTCCTGCACCTGTAATGTTTCTTAGTTTTGCAACATCTGCGGCAACTGGTTTATACATAATTTTAATTTTTAATTTAACTCTTGTTTTGTTTAAAAAAGGGTTATATTTTCCCCGTGCAAAGATAATAATTTTAATACAAACTAAAAATAGACTTTTAGCGTTACTTATATAAATTGATTTTATGAAAAGACTTATGATTTTGTTTTTGATATTCGCCATCTCTTGGGGCTATGCCCAATCGCAGTACACCGCCCAAGATGTGGAAAACACTACGGATATTAAAGTGGTTGCTAATTTTATAAAACATAATCCCAACCATCCCGATACACCAAAATTTAAAGTTAAATTATACTACCTGCTCAACCAAGGACAGTCTTCTACATCTACAACTTCCCGCAGTAACACCAGATCTAAAACATCGGCTCAATCTACACCTAAGGTAGATGATAAAACTCAAAAAACGGTAGATTTGCTCAATCATTTATTTAGTAATGAACAGCAGCATAGTCCTTTTGCCTATATTTTTATTCATAACCTTTCTAGTTGTCCCATTCAAGTTACCATCAAAGGAAAAAAGTCTTATCTCCTAGATATTCCCTCTGGAAAAAATAATTTTATCAAAGTAGATAAGGGGCGCTATACCTTTTCGTCTAGAATCTGCGGTGCTTATTACAATAGCATAAAAGACATCCACGCCGATATAGAAATAAAACTTAACCAAAACAAATAATCCTAATCTCATAGCCGTCCCTATGACGCAAGATATTTTTTTCGATTCCATCAATCGCATCAACGAAGACCCTAGTTTAGACCAGCTTCATTTTGATGATTTAAAGGTGCTAAAAGGAATTTCCAGTACCACTTACCAGTGTCTCTACCTTATAGATTATTATAAGAGAACATTTGAATTTGCTTCGGAAAACCGACTGTTTTTATGTGGCTATACCGCCGAAGAGTTTATGTAAATGGGCTACGATTTTTATTTGAAACATACCCCAAAAGAAGATTTAGAATTACTACTTTATATCAATAAAATTGGCGGTGAATTCTATGCTCAACTTTCTATTGAAGAGCGTACCGAAATGTCCATTACCTATGATTTTCATATCACCCAGCCCAACGGAAAAACGGTTTTAGTCAATCACCACTATACTCCCATTGCCTTAACCCAAGAGGGTAAAATATGGAAAGCCTTATGCCTATTTTCGCTATCCCATAACGCTTCTGCTGGAAATATTAAAATCATGCAAAACAACAAACCCTACTTTTGGGAGTTTAATGATAAGACTGAAAAATGGAGTAAAGCCGAAAAAATAAGTTTAACGGATAGGGAAAAAGACATCATCGTACTTTCCGCACAAGGCTACGATTCTAAAGCCATTGCTAATCATCTATGCCTACAAGAGTCTACAATAAAATACCACCGACAGAAACTCTATCAAAAAATGAAAGTCAAATCCCTAGCCGAAGCCCTTAGTTATGCTATAACCAATCAATTGATTTAGAAATTATCGCTTAGTCTTTAAGTCTAGTACATAGTCTTTTATATACTGGTCGTGCGCTCGGGGACAAATCAATAATGCCTTATCTGTATCTATCACAATATAATCCTCTAATCCATCTACCACTACGGTTTTCTTAGGGTCTTGCGTCCTTATAATGCTACCATAAGTACGATAAGTTAGGATATTTTTAGATTTTATGGCATTGGCATTGTCGTCTTGCTCGGCATTGTCGTACACCGAATTCCAAGTGCCTAAATCACTCCAACCTAAATCCGCAGGAATCACATAGACATTCTCTGCTTTTTCCAAAATCCCATTATCAATAGATATTTTTTCCACTTTAGGGTAAATTTTTTCTATACAATTGGGTTCGGATTCTTTAGCCTGATAGTCGCACTCGTCAAAGAGTTGTTTCATATCTGGAAGATACTTTGCAAACGCTTTTTGAATACTCTGTACCGACCATATAAAAATCCCTGCATTCCAAAGGAAATCGCCTGTTTCTAGAAAGGTTTTTGCCAGTTCTAAATTAGGTTTTTCGGTAAAGGTTTTTACTTTTAGAATATCAGCGGCGTTATCTTCTATAAACTGGATATAGCCATAGCCCGTATCGGGACGCGTAGGGGTAATCCCTAAAGTCATTAAATAATCCTGCTCTGCCACCACCTCAAAGGCTTGGGTTACTTTATCTAAAAATCGGGATTCTTTTAGTATCAAATGATCGGCAGGAGTGACAATGATTCGGGCATTGGGGTTAATTTCTGCAATGATATTCGCCATAAAAATATTACACGCTGCCGTATTTTTCATCATCGGTTCACCAATGATATTTTGGGTAGATAAATCTGGCAATTGTTCTGCAGTAAGGTCTATATATTCCTTATTGGTAATAACAAAAATATTTTCTTTAGGAATAATCTGCACTATACGGTCGTAAGTCTGCTGAATCATGGTTCTGCCCACCCCGAGTATATCTTGAAACTGCTTTGGAAAATCTTGGGTACTCAGCGGCCAAAATCGGCTTCCAATCCCCCCTGCCATAATTACGCAGTAGTTATTTTTAGTATCCATTATCGGTTTATATTAAAATTGACATCATCCACAAACGTCTATGGAATTAAAGTCCATTATTTTTTAAGATAAAATAGGCTCTACCTCAGCACAAGGGCTAAAAAGGTAAGGTTTCCCCGTGGATGTTTGAATACAAAGATAACGCTTTTTTCTTTTCTCAGAAATCTTATACTGTAATCCACGATAATCAAAACGACTGCCGATGGCTAAAGTATCTATGGTCTGTTTTGTACCATCGGAGGTTCTAAAATATTTTACCAATTGGGGATCTGCATTAAAACTGGCTTTAGGATTTTTAGCAAAATGTTTAATGATTGGTTGTAAATCGGTTTTATAGACTTCTAAACTTTCTAATAATAGGTTGCGGAAGGTTTGTTTCCATTCTTTACCATGCGGAAGTATGTTACGATAATTCTTGAAAGCTAATAAATGGGCGATTTCGTGTGTCAAGACAAAGAAAAACAGAGCAGGTTCCAAGTTACCATTTACCGTGATTTGATGGCCTCCATTGGGCAACTTTCGGTAGTCCCCTAGTTTGGATTGCCGTGCTCTCGTGATTTTAATATGGATAAATTGTCCTTGTAACCAGCGTTCTATATAAGGCAATGCCTCGCTAGGTAAAAATTGTTGTAATCCTTGTAATGACATAAGGCAAAGATAGTGGAAATTTTTAGTTTTTAAAATCGAATGAACTAAATAAAAACCATTCCAACTTCTGCACATCTAGATGTGCAAAAAAGTTTATTCTTTGCACATTCAAAAGTGCAATTTTAAAATTTCTAAAATCAAACATAATAAATAGCCCTAAGACCATCAGTTTAGCTAGTGCTTCGTATGAGCACAAATACATTAGTTTAGTCGTTATTCTATGATACGGGAATTTTTTTATTTAAAAATAACTAACCAAATAGTTGCATGATTAAAATATTAGTCATATGTTTGTATAACTAATTAATTAGTATTAATAAACGAGGCAACCTTTTTAGCATTTTCTCGTCTTTATTATAAAATAAAACTATCATGAAAAAACTAACCATTACAGCCACATTCATCTTATCTGGATGGATGGTAGCACAGCAAGAGCAAAAACAAGATTCCGTGAATACCCAAGAGATTGCAGCGGTCATTTTAAAAGCCCAACGCAAAAAACAATATACCGACCATGCCGCTTATACTTTCGATAAAGAGGCAAAGGACAAGGCTCGTTATGCCAAAGATTTATTGGTTTCCCTACCCGAATTACAACTCGACCCTATCAGCAATACCATTAAAAGTATCAAAGGTGGAAAAATCCTTTTTCTCATCAATGGTGTGGAAGCAAGTGACAATCAAATCAAAGGGATTGCCCCAAACTATGTGGTGCGTGTGGAATATTACGATATTCCTCCAGCCCGCTGGGCTAATCGTGCAGATACCGTGGTGAACATCATTACTCGAAACCCAGAAGTAGGCTATTCTTATGGTGCTGAGGCGACGACTGCTGTAACGACTGGTTTTGTCAATGGTGCTGCCTATGCCAATTATACTAAAGGAAATAATAATTTTGGATTGGAATATAGACTTAATTATAGAAATTACGACAACCGACAAAGCCAAAAGAGCTATGTCTATCAACTCAATGGTAATCACTACGATATTTCCGAAGTCAACCAAGACCATTTTGGCTATACAGACCAAGATATTACGCTTCGCTATACGCGCACGGTACCCGATAATTATACTTTTCAGACCAAATTCAGTATTATGCCTTTCACCAGTTTTTCCAATGGCGAGGGCAAAAGTATTTTTAAAGTCGATAATGTTGCTGAAAATCACTTATCAAAACAAAATAGAAACTCTCAATATACCGACCCAACATTAGATTTGTATTACTCTAAAAATATTGGAAGTAAAGATGAATTGATTCTCAACCTGATAGGAAATCATTTTACCACCAAAACGCACCGAAATAACCACGAGTGGAACGCTGATAACGGGTTGGATGTCTTTAAAGATGATATGAACCTCACAGCCAAACAAACGGGGATTGTTGGGGAAGTGGCGCATATCCATACTTTTGAAAAAGGAAAACTCAATTCGGGCTATCGTATTGAAAATACTGCTGTTTCTAATGATTTAACCAACTTGTTTGGACATTCTCAGTTCAATGTAAATTATTTACAGCAATATTTCTATACGGAATATTCGGGAAAATGGAATAAATTAGGGTATCGCTTAGGAATGGGGCTTACCCATATTCAAAACAAAACGGCAACCACTACACATCGTTCTTGGTCGCCGAATCCTAAATTAGTTTTATCTTATCACATCAATAACCAACATAGCCTAAGGTATAATGCTAAATATTCTGTACGAAACCCAAGCCCCAGTGAACTAAGTCCTAATACCGTACAAAATGTACCCAATATTGTAGCCAGTGGAAACCCTTATTTAAAACCTTCTAAAAGTTTTAGTAATGAATTGAGTTATTCTTTTAACAATAAATATTTTGATGTCAGAGTATATCTCTACTATGATTATACACGAGATTATATGAGCAGTTTTTATGAGTATGATGCGACACACAATTATTACAACCTTAAAGATGTTAATAGCCAATATTATCAGCAATATGGTGGCTATTTTGTAGGTAGTATAAAGCCTTTTGGTAACGAAATACTTTCTATAAAAACCGTTTTTGCACCTTACACTCAAACTATAAAATTAAGCGATGGGACAACCTTAAAAAATAATACCCTTAATAGCCGATTTGTAATTGGTTCCAAGTATAAAAACTTCGGTATCCAATACAGTTTTAATATCCCCAATTATAACCTCAACGGACCTTTTCTTTCGACCAATGAAAATGATAACGATCTATTAATTAGCTATCAGTTGGATAATTGGCGATTTTCTACGGGTATGTATTTTATAGGAATGCCAGCGGAATACAAAATTAAAACCGTTGAGCGAAGTTTGGTCAATTATACAGGTAATACCCAAATTTTTAACAATAAAAATATGTTTGTTTTCGGAGTGAGTTATGATTTTTCATTAGGAAAAAAACTACACACTGAGAAAAAATTGAATAACAACCCTGCGGGAGCGGTGACTTTTTAGGTAAAAAACTATCCGAACGGCTAGTGCATCGTATAGTGATGATTCTTTAAATTTGAAGCATTTCTAAAAAAAAATTGAAATCCTGAGGCAACCTTTTTAGATTGTTTGCGTCATTAATAAAAAACAAAACTATGAAACTATTATTTTATTCAACTGCTTTATTTTTCGGTGGGCTTATAAGTGCACAAAATACAAAAAGTGACAGCCTCGATAAAGTGGTGAATAAGCAGATAGAAGCCGTAGAATTAAAAGTCAAAAAGAAAATTGTAGAGCGTAAAGTCGACCGACTGGTGTTTAATGTAGAACAAGCCGTAGCTGCAATAGGTGGCGATGCTTTGGATGCACTGAAAGCAACTCCTAGTGTTAAAGTTAGTGGCGAGCAGATTCAATTGGTTGGCAAAAATAGTGTTCGCATTATGGTCAATGACAAAATGGTACAAATGACAGGGGAAGACCTTCAGAATTATCTAAAATCAATCCCTTCAGAGCAAATAAAAGCCATAGAAGTTATTACCACTCCACCTGCCAAATACGAAGCCGAAGGCAATAGTGGGCTTATCAATATCCAATTAAAATCTAAAAAACATGATTTTTGGAATACTTCTATCCGAACCGCTTACCAACAAGCCACTTATGCTCAAATGACGCATGGCATTGGTTTTAACTATAAGAAAAATAAGCTTTCTATCCTTACAGATATTAATTATCGTTATGGTAAAGGACTCTATACCAATGATATATTTTACCATTACCCCAATCATTTATGGCAGAATAAATTATTCAACCGAAATGATAGAAAAACTTGGGGTAGTCTATTTAATCTAAACTATGATTTAACCGAGAACAGCACAATAGGGATACAGTTTTTAGGCTCATTTACAGACCGCCGTTCCGATGAATATGCCGATAATAAAGCTTTAGCTTATACCGATGATAGCCTATTAAAACATTATAAAAACGAAGGGCTTTCTAAAGGAACGCCATATAATTATGCTTTTAACCTCAACTACAATACCAAATTAAATGATAACGGTGGAAAACTAAGTATAGACGGCGACTTTTTCCAAATGAATAAAGATGAACAAAATAATTTTGAATCTATTCTCAACGACTTTGATACCAATAGTCATCAAGTACAAGTGGCGGATAACAACTCATTGCAAAACATTACCAACTACTCTCTAAAAACAGATGTAGAATGGGCATTCTCTTGGGCTAAATTAGCCTTTGGGGCAAAAGCCAGTCGCACAAAAACTAAAAACCTAGTAGATGTACAGTTTAATGATGCAACAACTCAAAAACTAATTAAAAATCAGTCCGACCAGTTTGAGTATCTAGAAAATAACCAAGCACTGTATCTCAGTACTACACCATCGTTGGGAGCACAATGGGAAATGAAAGCAGGGCTTCGCTTGGAAAATACTCAAACCAAAGGCAATTCGATATCTACACAGCAAGTGCATTCTAGGAAATACCTTAAATTGTTTCCTACCTTTTATCTTCTCTATAAACCCAATACAAACCATAGTTTTAATATCAATTATAACAAGCGTATCATTCGCCCTTCTTATTCGCAACTAAATCCTTCCAGATGGTACGAAAATTCAAAATCCTATGTTACTGGAAATCCTTTTTTACAACCCACCTTTATAGATAATATATCACTAGGGTATAGTTACAAAGATCTTATTACAACAGAGCTCTACTACAATTATATTTCTGATCAAATCAGCCAAATTACTAAGCATAATACCAATGAAAACTCTACCATAATGAGACACGAAAATTATGCGAATACTTTTTATTTAGGCGGAAATGTATCGGCTAATTATAAGCCATTCCCATGGTGGCAAATGCAATTGTCCATTTATTGTATCTACAATGAAACAAAACCTTATATAAAAGATTACCAAAAATCCAAGTATACAGGATGGGGCGGTGGCTCAGAAACTCAAAATAGTTTTACATTAAATAAAGATAAAACCCTACTAGCCACGCTGAACTATTACTACGATTTCCCATTTAAAAATATAGGCATTACGGCTTCTAATTCATCTTTAGATATTGGGTTTAAGTATCTAGCCCTTCAAAAACAACTTACCATAGGTTTGGTATTTAGCGATATCTTTAGAACCGCTCAAATTACTTATAAAGATACGATAAGAGGCGTTTTACAATCTTACTCGCAATACTATGATACCCAAAAGTTCAGACTTTCTTTCAACTATCAATTAGGTAATAAGAAGGTAATCCTCCAAAGTAGAACCGTAGGAAATGAAGAAGAAAAAAAACGTGCTAACTAAAAACTATGTATTTTTAACAACTAAATTATTAACGAATAAAAAAATAAATATGAAATTCTTAAACCTTATCGCCTCTTGTTTGGTGCTTAGTTCTTGTTCTTTAAATGTGACAACACTTCCAGAAACTATTGAAAATGTCATCTCTTCCACCGTGAGCGAAGATATGAGTGGTAGACCTATGGAAGAAGAAACTTATACCGTAGGTACTTTCACCGATATAGCTTGCAATACGGGTATGAATATGAAAATTGTCCGTTCCCAAGATCATAAAGTAGTGATTAGCTCCAACGCATTAGACAAAATAGAAGTCACCAATGAATCCAAAGCCCTTCGCATCCATTATGCTAAAGGCAGTTCTCTTACCAATGTAAAAACCAATATCACCGTCTACACCCCATCATTTGAGGCGTTGAGTGCCTCGAGTTCGGGAAGCATTAAGGTAGAAGATCCGTTTAAACTTTCGGAACTGTCTCTATCTTCAAGTAGTTCAGGCTCTATTAATGGTTTTTTTGACGCGGAAAAAATCAATGCTAAATCTTCGAGTTCGGGAAGCCTTAAAGCCCATATCAAAACTAAATATTTAACCGCTCATAGCTCTAGTTCAGGCAGCATCAATTTAACAGCAGACCAAAGCCAACTCATCAAACAATTGGATATCCACGCCTCGTCGTCGGCTTCATTAGCCTTATCGGGTCGTTCAGAAACCACAGAGGCAAAGGTATCTAGCTCGGGGAAAATTACTGGGGATATCATCACAGACCAATTAAATGTACATGCTTCTAGTAATGGTGATTTTATTGCAGATGTGATGGCGAGAACCATTAGAGCCCAAGTTTCTTCATCAGGTTTGGTAAAATTAAAATCAGACCCTAAAATCAGTATCAACAAGGTTTATGCCCAAGCCAGCTCTTTGGGGGATTTTAAACTTTCTGGAAAAGCGGATAAAGTGGAAGCCTCGGCATCTAGTTCAGGAACGATTAACCTAAGCCAACTTCAATACAATTCTATTAACCGCAGTACGAGTTCTGGAGGAAGTGTGGTTACCAAATAATTTTTTAACTTTTCTAGGCAACCTTTTTGAAGTTTTAGCGTCTTGATAGTAGAACCTATTAAATTATACCCTATGAAACCTTTATTTTTCTCGTGCATTGCTGGCTTAGTTTTAGCATCTTGTACCATAAATACAGCCGATTTACATAAAAAATTGAAACACTCTACCATCGTAAAATCTTCTGGAAAAGAGGAAATAGAAGCAAATAGTCCTATGGAAACTAAAACTTTTAGAGTAGGTAAAATCAACAGTATCACAGCATCTTTAGCCATGGAATACATCATCCAAAAAGGGGATGAGGATAGAGTAGAAATTACTTCTAATGCATTAGAATATATTGATGTTAGTAACCATGGTACGCTTAGCGTTGGCTATACCCACTCTGGTAAATTTGAAAATGTCAATACTAAAGTGGTGGTATATGTCCAAAACTTTGAATCGCTTACGGTAATGAGTGCAGCAAGTATCTTAGTAAAAGATGAGTTCTACCAAAAGAACTTGAAACTGGATCTCAATAGTGCTGGAATAATTAAAGGTAATTTCTATGCAGAGCATTTAGATATTGATGCCAGCAGTGCGTCATTACTAGAAGCAACTATAAAATCTAAAAAAGTAAACATTGATGCCTCTTCAACAAGTAAAATTAAACTAAGTGGTAGCACAGAAAAGGTAAAAGCCGAAGCTACAACTTTAGCAAAAATCAATTTAGAACACTTAGAGTACAATAATATTGATGCAAAATCAAGTACTTTTGGTAAAGTATTGACACCATAATACATTAAACATTCATATAACACTATTGAGCAGCAAGGTTAAAGCTTTTTATAAATTTTAACCTTGTGTTGTATAAATCCGTAGATTATGATTTTTTATTCATATTAATATTTTATATTTGCTTAGATATTTTATAATTATTTAACCCTCAATGTTTATCTTGTGAAACGGTCTATTATTCTATTGATATTATTTGCATTTATGGTATTCAAATCACAAGTAAAAGAAGATTTAAAAATGCCAAAAGATGCTAAAATAGGGCTATCTCTAGCTGGTGGTGGTGCCAAAGGTTTTGCCCATGTGGGTGTCCTAAAAGTATTGGATTCTCTAGGTATAAAGGTAGACTATATCTCTGGAACCAGTATGGGTGCCATTGTGGGTGGGCTGTATGCTTCTGGATATTCGGGTAAAGATATTGAAAAAATTATCCTTGATACAGATTTCTATGAGGTCATTGCCAATGAAAAAAACAGAAAAGAAACTTCTTTTTTTAATAAAACGACCGACAAATACCTGCTTACAGTCCCATTTGTAAATGGTAAATTCAATGTGTTGCCAAAAGCTATTTCTACGGGACAAAAGAATATTTATCTACTCAAAGAACTATTTAAAAATGTAGGCAACAGAGAAGATTTTTCTAAACTTCCGATTCCGTTTCTGTGCGTTACCACCAATCTAGAAACTGGAAAAATGAAAATTTTTGAAAAAGGCGACCTCATCAAAGCCATTATGGCAAGTTCCGCCTATCCTTCCCTTATGGATCCCGTAAAGATTGGGGATAGCATCTATATTGATGGGGCAATGACGATGAACTACCCATCCAAACCTTTAAAAGACAAAGGTATGGATATCGTAGTCGGTGTTGATTTGAATCAAGGTTTAAGTGATAGAGAAGATTTAAAAAGTGCCATCAGCATCCTAAACCAAGTGATAGATTTTGGGATACAAGAAGGCACTAAAAAACAATACCAATACACCGATATCAACATCAAACCTAACCTCGAAGGTTATAACGCTGCCAGCTATGGTGATAAAGTGGCAATCCTAAAAGCTGGATATGACGAAGCACAAAAATACACCCAAATTCTTTCTCAGCTTCCTAAAAATAGAAAAACAACCAACTTTTCCCCTATCAGTTCTATTTATTCTAGCGTCTATAAAATTGATAGTCTAGTATTGGTTAATAACGAGGTTTTTGATAAGGATTATATCCAAGGTAAAATGAACCTTAGAATCCCATCTTTACAGACTTTTAATAACATCAATAAGATGGTAGATAAGCTCTACGCTACGGATAATTACAATTTAATCAATTACGATATAGAACAAGATAAAACTGGTAAAAACATCCTAAAGTTAAGCGTCAACGAGGATAAAAACCGATATTTTCTAAAATTTGGGCTGCACTACGATGATATCTTTAAGACTGGATTATTGGTAAATGCGACTATCAAAAGGTTATTATTAAAAAACTCTACTATCTCATTTGATGGGGTGGTGGGCGATAGACCGAGGTATTATTTCAATTATTTTATGGACAATGGTTATATTCCAGGGATTGGCGTTTATGCCTCTGGGATGAGCCTATATTTAAAAAATAGCAATGGTACTTTACAAGAAACATGGAACTGGTTTAGAAACGAACTTTATCTTCAATCTGTATGGAAAGACCGCTATGCCATTGGTGGTGGTTTAAGCTTAGATCTCTATAAAGTACAACATAGTGGTCTACCAACTTCGAATTTTATCAACCCTTATGTCTTTATAAAAAGTGATACCCAAGACGATAAAAATTTCCCTACACGAGGTATCTATATGGACGCCGAAGGTAAAATAATAGACTTATTCAACGAAGATATTGATAAAAAACCAATCCAAGTAAAAGGGGACTTAAGGTTTAATTTCCCAATTGCTAAATTCTTAACCTACCAACTGAATCTATTTGGGGGCTTTACCCTTAATGACCAGCAATTGCCTGCCTATTACCTTTACAGACCTGGTGGAATATTCGAACAAAAGGTTAATAATTTTATAGGACTAAATGGATATTACTTCGGAAGTTTAAGTAGTTCTAATGTACTAATCGCTAGACAAAATTTACAATTTAAATTTGATAAAAACTATTTTATCATTGCTAATGCTGATTTAGCCAACATTTTTGAAGAAATTAATATGAACCAAATACTTCAAATCAACCATAGTTCCTTAGGGATTACTGTGGGTTATAAATCACCATTTGGACAGATTAGACTCAATTATAGTAAGGCATTAAACCCTAATAAAGGAATGTTCAATGTAGTCTTAGGACACTGGTTTTAGAATTTTATAATTAAAAAAATGATACAATTTTTCTTTGAATCTATCGAACCCACACCCATAGACCAAGCCATAGAACATTGGCTAAAGCAAGTCATAGTAAACGAACACAAAAAAGTAGGTGATATCAACTATATTCTTTGTGATGATGGCTACTTATTGAAAATAAACCAAGACTATCTTCAGCACGATTATTATACGGACATCATTACTTTCGACTATGTAAAGGGGTCTACGATAAACGGTGATATTTTTGTATCTTTGTCGCGCATTTCGGACAACGCCTCTACTCTATCCAAATCTTACGATGAGGAATTTCGCAGAGTTTTAGTGCATGGTGTATTACATCTTTGTGGGTATAAGGACAAAACTGAACAAGAAGCATCAGAAATGCGAAATAAAGAAGATGAATATTTGAATTTATGGAACACATTGAATAACCCATAATATTCTTCATATAAAAACTTCCAATGTTTCACGTGAAACATTAATTAAATTTTTACTAAATACAATCAATACGATACTTAAAATATGATTAATCAAATATACGATGTCATCGTTGTAGGTGCTGGTCATGCAGGTTGTGAGGCAGCAGCAGCAGCAGCTAATTTAGGCTCTTCTACCCTACTCATCACTATGAATATGGAAACCATAGGAAAGATGAGTTGCAACCCTGCTATGGGTGGAATTGCCAAAGGACAAATCGTGAGAGAAATAGATGCCATGGGTGGATATAGCGGGATCATTGCGGATAAATCTGCAATACAATTTAAAATGCTTAATCTTTCCAAAGGTCCTGCCATGTGGTCGCCAAGAACACAAAATGACAGAATGCTATTTGCAGAAGAATGGCGCTTAGCCCTAGAAAACACACCGAATTTGGATTTCTTTCAAGATATGGTAAAGCAATTAATTATCGAAGGAAATAAAGTCATTGGTGTCATCACTTCTTTAGGGATAGAAATCAAAGGAAAATCTGTTATCTTAACCAATGGAACTTTTCTCAATGGGTTAATCCATGTAGGTGATAAGCAATTGGGCGGCGGTAGAATGGGTGAGCCAAAAGCTTATGGTATTACAGAACAATTGGTAAATTTAGGCTTTGAAGCTGGAAGAATGAAAACAGGAACACCACCAAGAGTAGACGGCAGAAGTTTAGATTATTCTAAAATGGAAGAGCAACCTGGTGATCCTAATCCTAAAAAATTCTCTTATTTAGATACGCCTATTCTTAAAAAACAACGCTCTTGCCACATTGTTTACACCAATGAAACTGTACACGATATTTTAAGATCTGGATTTGATAGAAGCCCAATGTTTAATGGTACAATTCAAAGTATAGGACCTAGATATTGCCCAAGTATAGAAGATAAAATCAATCGTTTTGCTGAACGCAACAGACATCAACTTTTTATAGAACCCGAAGGTTGGAAAACCATAGAAATTTATGTTAATGGCTTTAGTTCTTCCCTACCAGAAGAGATTCAGATACAAGCAATGAGGCACATTCCAGGCTTTGAAAATGTAAAAGTCTTCCGCCCAGGTTATGCCATAGAATACGACTACTTCCCTCCTACCCAACTGAAACATACCCTAGAAACAAAATTAATAGAAAACCTCTATTTTGCTGGACAAATTAATGGAACAACGGGCTATGAAGAAGCTGGAGGACAAGGACTAATGGCAGGAATAAATGCCCATAATAAAGTCCATGAAAAAGAAGAATTTATTCTAAGCAGAGATGAGGCATACATTGGTGTATTAATAGATGATTTAATCACGAAAGGAACAGAAGAGCCTTACCGAATGTTTACTTCTAGAGCGGAATACAGACTTCTTTTAAGACAAGATAATGCCGATATTAGGCTTACCGAAAAATCTTATCAATTAGGTTTAGCCAAAGAAGAACGCCTAAGAAAAGTTGAGGATAAAATCAAGCAAGCACAAGAATTAGAAGATTATCTAAAAAGTTATTCTCTAAAACCGAAACAAATCAACCCAGTTTTGGAGAGTATCGACTCCTCACCAGTCGACCAAGCCTATCGTGCGGCACAAATTCTTACCCGACCACATATGAATTTAGAAAAATTAGAGGCGATTGATGAGATTAAAAACTTTAGTAAAAATTATTCTGATGAGGTAAGAGAACAAGCCGAAATCAATATCAAATACAGAGGCTATATAGAAAAGGAAAAAGAAAATGTAGCCAAACTACACCGCTTAGAAACCATTAAAATTGCTAAGGATTTTGATTATTCTAAAATCGCAAGTTTATCAGCAGAAGCTAAGCAAAAATTGAGTCATATTAAACCTCAAACTATTGCTCAAGCCTCAAGAATTAGTGGAGTTTCTCCTGCGGATATTAATGTATTATTGATTTATTTAGGTAAATAATCCTTTCATGTTTCACGTGAAACATTAATAATTGATGAAGTATTTTATGAAAGTAAAAGATCATTTTCTAACGCAAGAATTTTTTGAAATAAAAGAAACCCCTATCAATGGTATTCTAAAAACTTACCCTATCCCAAAAGATTTAGGTAAGTACTACGAAAGTGAAAAGTATATTTCTCATCACCAAGATAATAATAGTCTTAAAGAAAAAGTATATAAATTTATTCAGAAATTCAACCTAAAGTATAAAGCAAAGATTATAAAAGAAAATATTAATACTAATACTAAAGACATAAAAGTTCTGGACTATGGTTGCGGTGCGGGGGAATTTATAAAATTTATTGAGCAAGACTACATTACTTATGGCTTTGAACCCAACGACCAAGCAAGGGCTTTTGCGAAAAGTAAATCTAGAACCACTCAATTTATTAAGACCTTAGATGATATTGAGAACAATACTTTAGATTGTATTACCCTATGGCATGTGTTTGAACATATCGAAAATCAGAAAGAAATTCTGACACTTTTAAAATCTAAACTAAAATTAAATAGTTGTTTAATTATCGCAGTTCCGAATTATCAATCTTATGATGCCAAAAAATATAAAGATTATTGGGCAGCTTACGATGTTCCTAGACATCTTTATCATTTTTCAAAACAAGGATTACAACAATTAATGGAGCAAGAAGGACTCAAAATAAAAAAAGTAACCCCTCTCCTACTCGATGCATTTTATATTTCTATGTTAAGTGAAAAATACAAGAAAAATCCTATTTTTTGGCTTTCTGGATTCGTTCAAGGGTTAATTTCTAATTTTAAAGCCTCAAAAACGGGCGAATTTTCAAGTTTGATATATTGTATCATAAAAAATTAGATCGTTGAAATTTGATAGGTTTATAAAGGTCAAAATTTGACTGAAAATAGAATTTTATAAAATTTTACTTGACAACTGCTTTAGATTTCTTTAATTTATTTAATATCGGTTTTTCTACGACAAACCAAGAAAAAGCTGCCAAACTTACAGTTAATATTAATATAATAACAAAGTTACTCTTTACATCTAATTCACTCTGGATAAAAGCATTAATTACTATCATATGATAAATATAGATACCATATGATATATCTTGCCTTCTAAGTATCCTATCAGCTAAGTTTGTATGACTATAGGCAAAAGATAGTATGGAAAGATTTAGTAATAAAATAAATATAACCTTATAAAAAGAATATAGATAGTAATTATTAAGATCAATATCTACGACATCTTTACATAAAAAGTGAAGAGTTAGAAATAAACTAATCCAAATCAAAAACTTTTGCTCTATAAATTTCTTTATAACAATCCAATAGTTATAAAATAATACTCCAAATAAGAAATAAAATAAATAATGAAATAGGGAAACAAAACCTAATTTATATATTAAATCATGCTTCTCTAATGAATAAATCCAATGGTTAAATAATATTGAAGCAATAAAAAAACTGATGATTATCCAAAATTTATATTTTGATAATCTTTTAAGTAAATAAAAAAGTATAGGTACAAAAAAATAAAACTGTAACTCTACACAAATGCTCCATAAACTAGCATTAGGAGATCCTTCACCAAAGAATTTAAGAAAATCTGGTGTCCAAAATTGTACGATACTAAGTTGACCTAAAATCCATAAAATAAAGATTTTTATATGATTTAAAATTAATGAATTTACATCAAAGTAAAATAGTATATTAAAATGGTGATTAATAAACAAACCACAATGCTGGATATATCCTAACAAAACGATTACGAAAGTATTTCTTTAAGTTATCATAATTTCTATCAAATGACTAATAAATAAGGAAACCACTTACCATAAAGAAAATTGGTACACCAGGAAAAGCTAAAATAATTTCTTTAATAAAATTAAGTATGGAATTATGAAAATCATGTTTATAAAACACATGTCTAAAAACTACTTGAAGCGCAGCTAAAAGTCTTATAATATCAAAGTTGTTGTGTAAAGAAGGTGATAATTTCATAGTTATTTTTTACCCAAATTATAAATAATTTTAATGATAAGTTATTAATTTACAAAGATAATTCTTTTAAATATTAAGAACAATATGATTAAAAATTATAAAAGCCCATCTTAAAAGATGAGCTTTTGTATAGATATTAAGACAAATTCTATTTAGTAATCGCCGCTATACCTGGCAACTCCAAACCTTCTAAAGACTCTAGCATAGCACCGCCCCCAGTAGAGACATAAGACACCTTATCCGCATAGCCAAATTGCTTTACAAAAGCCACACTATCCCCACCGCCTACTAGTGAGAATGCACCTAATTTAGTCGCTTCAGCAATACTATCGCCTAGCGCCTCAGTCCCTGCAGCAAAATTAGACATCTCAAAAACACCTAACGGCCCATTCCAAAGGATAGTTTTAGAATTCATAATTACATCATGGATAATTTCTCTAGTACGCGCTCCTACATCTAAGCCCATATAACCTTCTGGTATTTCGTCTGCATTTACTTCTTTAGTTTCTGCATCATTATTAAAATCATCTGCCGAAATCACATCTACAGGCAAATACACATTTACATTTTGGGCCTTAGCTTGTTCCAAAATTTGAAGGGCTAAATCCATTTTATCTTCTTCTACTAAAGAATTTCCAATATGTCCTCCTTGGGCTTTAATAAAGGTAAATGCCATACCGCCACCAATAATCAGGTTATCCACTTTCGGTAAAATATTTTCTATAATGGTAATTTTGGACGATACCTTAGAACCTCCTAGAATAGCCGTTACAGGTTTTTCACCAGAATGTAAGACTTTGTCTATTGCTTCTAACTCCTGAGCCATCAACAAACCGAAAAATTTAGTTTCTGGGAAATTATCGGCTACTACGGCAGTAGACGCATGGGCTCTATGGGCAGTTCCAAAAGCATCATTTACATAAACATCACCTAGTTTAGAAAGTTGCTTAGCAAAGTCTACATCACCTTTTTCCTCCCCTGCGTTAAATCTTAAATTTTCAAGTAATAAAATTTCGCCTTCTTTTAGTTCGCCTGCCATTTTTTCTGCCTCCTCCCCTACGGTTTCAGAGCAGAATTTAACGGGTTTTCCTAAAACTTTTTCTATTTCGGAAACTACAGATTTTAAAGAATATTGATCTACTTTCTGACCTTTAGGACGCCCCAGATGCGTCATTAATATGACAGCGCCACCATCGTTTAGAATTTTATCTAGCGTAGGTTTAGCCGCTACGATTCTCGTATTATCAGTTACTTCTAAAGCTTCATTTTGAGGCACATTAAAGTCTACTCTTACTAGAGCTTTTTTTCCTTTAAAATTATAATCTTTGATTGTTTTCATATCACTGTTTTGAATATTAAGTTTTAAATTATCACTTGTACAAAGTTAAGATTTCTGTTTCGCAAACGCACTATATTTTTTTGAAAAGATTCCACAATGCACAACACCCCTCTACAATCATCAGTTTTTTTAATTTAATAAATATATAGAATAAACAATCTGTTGTATGTTGTATGGTCTTGTGAAATTATGGATAAGTTTTTAAGTATTTTTTAGCCACAAACTACCACTAGATTATGGATAGTTTATACACATTATAATTCCTTATTAATCAGTTTTATAATGGATTTATCCCTAATTGTGAATAAATCTTAGAATCTCTAAATTGGGATAATGTAGATTGTGATAAGTGGGATAAAACTATTGTCTAAAATTTAGAAACTTCTCATTCTTTTTCGATTTTAAAACTGCAATACGAAAATTTATTCGGGTATAAAAGGATAAGTTTTTAAAAGTTTTCCACATTATAAATTAGAGATATTAACAGGTTTTCACACCACTTATGCATAAGGTATAAAAAAGGCTGGTTTATATTTAACCAGCCAATCTATTCTATTGATATTTAATGGATTAAATTTTTGAAAGTAGTTTTCTAAAGCTTACTTTATCATCAATAATCTTTCTTAAGTTTTCCATTGGAACACGCTCTTGCTGCATAGTATCGCGGTCTCTTAGCGTTACCGTAAAATCGTTTAGCGAGTCGTGGTCTACCGTAATACAGAATGGAGTACCAATAGCGTCTTGTCTTCTGTATCGTTTACCAATACTATCTTTTTCTTCAAAAATCACATTGAAATCATATTTCAACTCGTTGAATATTTTTTCTGCAAACTCTGGTAATCCATCTTTTTTAACCAATGGTAGAATTGCCACTTTTACTGGAGCTAAGGCTGGCGGTAGTGATAATACCGTTCTTGTAGTACCATCTTCCAAAGTTTCTTCTTTTAGGCTACTAGCGAATACAGCGAGGAACATACGGTCTAACCCTACCGAAGTTTCTACCACATAAGGGACATAGCTTTCCCCTCGTTCAGGGTCGAAGTATTGGAGTTTTCTACCAGAGAATTTTTCGTGTGCCGATAAGTCGAAATCTGTTCTTGAATGAATTCCTTCCAATTCTTTAAATCCGAATGGGAATTTAAATTCTATATCAGCAGCAGCATTGGCATAGTGAGCCAATTTTTCGTGGTCGTGGAATTTATAATTATCCTCGCCTAAACCAAGGGCTAAGTGCCAGTTGAGTCGTTTTTGCTTCCATTCTTCATAGAAGTTGAGTTCTGTGCCTGGCGCTACAAAAAATTGCATTTCCATTTGTTCAAACTCACGCATTCTAAAGATAAACTGTCTGGCAACAATTTCATTTCTAAAGGCTTTCCCAATTTGAGCAATACCGAATGGCAATTTATGTCTGGAAGTTTTTTGTACATTAGAGAAGTTAACAAAAATTCCTTGTGCTGTTTCTGGTCTTAAGTATAAATCTGTAGCGTTCTCTGCTGAAGCCCCAAGTTTAGTTCCGAACATCAAGTTGAATTGCCTTACTTCGGTCCAATTTTTAGACCCTGTATCTGGATCGGCAATTTCTAATTCTTCGATAAGGGTTTTTACATCGGCCAAGTCTTCATTATCAAGCGCCTTAGCCATTCTGGTAAGGATAGTTTTTTGTTTTTCTTTATAACCTAATACCCTTGGGTTAGTGGTTACAAATTGGGCTTCGTCAAAATCATCACCAAATCGTTTTTTGGCTTTGGCAATTTCCTTTTGGGCTTTATCTTCTAGTTTGGCACAATAGTCTTCTATTAAAACATCGGCACGGAATCTTTTCTTAGAATCTTTATTGTCGATAAGCGGGTCATTAAACGCATCCACATGCCCAGAAGCTTTCCAAATGGTAGGATGCATCAAGATGGCAGAGTCTATCCCAACGATATTTTCGTTGAGTTGCGTCATGGCTTTCCACCAATATTGTTTGATGTTATTTTTTAGTTCTGCTCCATTCTGTCCATAGTCGTAAACTGCAGAAAGTCCGTCGTATATTTCACTTGAAGGAAAAATAAACCCATACTCTTTAGCGTGGGAAATTACTTTTTTAAAATCGTCGTCTTGTTTTGCCATAATAATATTATCTTTTGCAAAAATAACCTTTAATTTCCTTATTTAAAAGTTTTTTAATTTAAACTTAGGCTAAATTTTTTGGATTAATGCTTTAAAATACAAGGTTTAATATTTTAAAATAAAACTGAATGTAAGGTTAAAATTAGCCTAAAAAATCAATTCATATTAGTGTAAAAATCCGTATATTAGCGGACTATTTTAAATAAAAATAAAACGATTTGATAATGAACAAGTTTGCAGAATACAAAAATCTCAATCTCACAGATATAGCCCAAGGTATTGCTGAATTTTGGAAAGAAAATGAAACCTTTAAAAAATCGGTAAGCCACCGCGATGGACAGCCAGAATATGTTTTTTATGAAGGACCACCTTCTGCAAACGGGATGCCTGGTATCCACCATGTGATGGCAAGAGCATTGAAAGATATATTCTGCCGTTATCAAACCCAAAATGGGAAACAAGTGTTTAGAAAAGCGGGTTGGGACACACATGGATTGCCTGTGGAATTGGGTGTAGAGAAGGAATTAGGCATTACCAAAGAAGATATTGGCAAAAAAATCTCGGTAGAAGACTACAACCAAGCGTGTAGAGAAGCGGTAATGAAATACACCGATGTTTGGAACGACCTTACCGAAAAAATTGGTTATTGGGTAGACCTCAATCAGCCGTATATCACTTACCAGCCTAAATATATGGAAACGGTATGGTGGTTGCTAAAACAATTATACGATAAAAATTTAATCTATAAAGGCTATACCATTCAGCCTTATTCGCCTAAAGCAGGAACAGGACTTTCTTCTCACGAGTTAAATCAGCCGGGGACTTATAGGGATGTTTCTGATACTACAATTGTAGCGCAGTTTAAAGTAAAAAAATTATCAAATGTTTTAAGCGATAAATTGAATAATGCTACGAGTTGTAATATCGATTTAGAAAATGAAACTTGTGGAGGCGTTAATCATTGGGCAGAGTTTTCCAAAGCGGAACAAAAGCCTATCCATATTTTAGCATGGACAACTACGCCTTGGACTTTACCATCTAACACCGCTCTTGCCGTAGGTAGAGATATTGAGTATGTATTGGTAAAAACATTTAACCAATATACCCATGAACCTATCAACATTATTTTAGCTAAAGTTTTACTAACTAAAAATTTCGGAAAAAAGTTTGTTGAAGGTACAGAGGAAGATTTTAAAAACTATCAGCCTGAGCAAAAAACCATTCCTTATCAAATTTTAGCAGAATTTACTGGAGCGGATTTGGCAGGCACAGAGTACGAACAATTGGTGCCGTGGTTTAGCCCTGCTGAAGATGCAGATAAAGCCTTTAGAGTAATTCTAGGCGATTTCGTAACGACTGAAGATGGTACAGGTATCGTGCATATTGCGCCTACTTTTGGTGCTGATGATGCCCGTGTAGCTAAAGAAAACGGCATCCCACCAATGCTCATTAAAGATAATAACGATAATCTTGTGCCTTTAGTAGATTTACAAGGTAAATTTGTAGAAGGGGATAAAGTTCCAGAAGTATTCAGTGGAAAATACATAAAAAATGAATATTATGATGATGGAAAAGCCCCTGAAAAATCTTGGGATGTGGAAATGGCCATTCTTCTTAAAACAGAAAATAAAGCCTTTAAAGTTGAAAAATACCTCCACTCCTACCCTCACTGTTGGCGTACGGACAAGCCTGTACTCTACTATCCATTGGATTCTTGGTTTGTAAAGATGACTTCGGTTAAAAATCGTTTAGTAGAATTGAATAAAGGCATCAATTGGAAACCAAAATCTACAGGCGAAGGAAGATTTGCCAATTGGCTGGAAAATGTGAACGATTGGAATCTTTCGCGTTCTAGATATTGGGGTATTCCATTGCCTATATGGCGTACCGAAGACCTTAAAGAAGAAAAAATCATAGGTTCTGTAGAAGAATTAATCACAGAAATTAACAAGGCTATTGAAGCTGGGGTAATGGACAACAATCCTTTCCAAGACTTTGAAATTGGAAATATGTCCGAGGACAACTACGCGAAAATAGACCTTCATAAAAATATAGTAGATGCCATCACATTGGTATCAGACAGTGGCAAACCGATGAAACGCGAAAGCGATTTGATTGATGTATGGTTTGATTCTGGGTCTATGCCTTATGCACAATTGCATTATCCTTTTGAAAATAAGGACATGATAGACCGAAACAAGGCATTTCCAGCAGATTTCATCGCGGAAGGAGTTGACCAAACCAGAGGATGGTTCTATACCTTACACGCCATTGCCACCAGTGTATTTGATTCTGTGGCATACAAAAATGTAGTGTCTAATGGATTGGTGTTAGATAAAAATGGACAAAAAATGTCTAAACGATTGGGCAACGCCATAGATCCATTTGAGACCTTAGCGAAATACGGTCCTGATGCCACGCGTTGGTATATGATTTCTAATGCTAATCCTTGGGAAAATCTTAAGTTTGATTTAGATGGTATAGACGAGGTAAGAAGAAAATTCTTTGGGACACTTTATAATACTTATTCGTTCTTTGCATTGTATGCCAATGTAGACCAATTTTCTTATCAAGAAGCAGAGGTTGAAAACAGACCAGAAATCGACCGTTGGATTCTTTCTGAACTTCATATTTTAATTAAAGAGGTTAAAAAATTCTATGAAGATTATGAACCAACCAAAGTGGCAAGAGCCATCAATACTTTTGTGAATGATAACTTAAGTAACTGGTATGTAAGACTTTGTAGAAGAAGATTCTGGAAAGGGGATTATACAGAAGATAAAATTTCGGCATATCAAACGCTTTACACTTGTTTAGAAACGGTCGCCAAATTAGCCGCACCGATTGCCCCTTTCTTTATGGATAGACTCTACCAAGACTTAAATCATGCCACGAAGAAAGAAACCGCAGAGAGTGTTCACCTAACGGATTTCCCTAAGGTAAATGAAACCCTTATCGATACGGAACTGGTAGAGAAAACGCATTTGGCACAGCAAATTACTTCTATGGTATTTTCATTGAGGAAAAAAGAAAATATCAAGGTGCGTCAGCCACTTCAAAAAGTGATGATTCCAGTCTTGGATAAGAAAACAGGCAGTCAAATTTTAGCGGTTTCGGATTTAATAAAACAAGAAGTGAATGTAAAAGAGCTTCAACTCATTGATGCTGATGAAGCGGCAGACCTTATCGTAAAACAAATTAAACCTAATTTTAAGGCGCTTGGACCAAAATTAGGTAAAGATATGAAAACGGTAGCAGCAGAAATCAGTGCGTTTGACCAAGATAAAATTGCTGCTCTTGAAAAAGAAAATTCAGTAAAGGTTGGCGATTACGAGATTACGCTAGATGATGTGGAAATTACAACCAAAGATATCCCAGGTTGGACGGTAGCCAGCGAAGGGAAACTCACGGTGGCATTAGATTTGATGATTACCGAAGAACTTAAGGCTGAAGGGATTGCAAGAGAATTTATCAACCGTGTTCAGAACCTTAGAAAAGATAAAGATTTTGACTTAACGGATAAAATCAGCATTCAATTGAAACATGATAATCCGTTCTTGGAAGATCTTTTGCAAAATAAAGACTACATTTCTTCTGAGGTTTTATCCGATGATATAGAAGTAGTAGATGAAATTTCAAATGCAGATCCTATCGAAATAGATGAAGTGGCATTTGAGGTGGGAATTAAAAGAAAATAATTGCTCTAGGCAATAAAGTCTAGAATAATCGTTATAGTGAAAAACCAAAGTTATGGAAAAAGAAAGACAACGCTATAGTGACGAAGAATTACAAGAATTTAAGACACTTATAGAACAAAAAATTGAAAAGGCAGAGCGGGATTTAGCCCTTATCCGTCAGAATTTTATCAACGACCAAAATAATGGTACAGATGATACCTCCCCAACTTTTAAAGCTTTTGAGGAAGGTGCAGAAACGCTGAGTAAAGAGCAAAATGCCATTTTAGCAGGTCGACAAGAGAAATTCATTAGAGACCTTAAAAATGCATTAATCCGCATCCAAAACAAAACCTATGGGATTTGTAGAGAAACGGGGAATTTGATAGGCAAGGAGCGTTTAAAAGCGGTGCCTCATGCCACTTTAAGTATTGATGCTAAAAACAAACAGAAGTAATACAATCGTCGGAGGTATGACATTTTAAATTAAGTCCTTAGACTTAGTTGAACGGTCTATGACCCGATGCAATACTTCGATTATTTTAATTGAAACATAAGGTTTTAAAGCCAAAATAACCATACATGAAAAAAATAGCCATTGTTACCTTTTTGGTATTATTGCTAGACCAAGCCACTAAAATTTATGTCAAAACTCATTTTGAGCTCAATGAATCTATTTCTGCTTTTCCAGGGCTTAAACTCACTTTTGTAGAGAATCCTGGGATGGCTTATGGGTTTCAGTTTGGAGGGCTTATTGGTAAGTATTTTTTAGTCTTCACCAGAGTAATCTTGATTGGGCTGATGGTCTATGTTTTTAGAAAATGGATTAAAGAAGAGGCAGACAATTACCGACTGATTCCTGCGGCAATGGTATTTGCTGGGGCTATTGGTAATTTAATTGATGGGATGTTCTATGGTTTAATTTTCAACTCTGGAACCATCTATGATGATAGCCTTGGGCGTTGGATTGGCTATGAAGGGATTTCTCATCTAACGGCTTTTGGACATGGGTATTCTCATTTTTTAAAGGGCTGTGTGGTAGATATGTTTCATTTTGATTGGGTCGATTGGTGGGTGCCAGAACAGTGGCCGATTATTGGGGGAACGCATATTCAGTTTTTTAAATATATTTTTAATGTGGCTGATGCAGCGATAACCGTAGGGGTGGCTCTACTGTATCTTTTTAGAAGGCGTGCGTTTCCGAATGGACTAAATTTTTAGTATACTGTGAAAATCATTAAGACCTTTGGAATATTATTTCTTATTTTTATACTGCTAAGTGGGTTGGCATTATGGCTTTCTAATTTAATCATTGAACAGAATTCTAAGGCTTATATTAGCTATGATATATCTCAACTTCCAAATAAAAAAGTAGGCTTAGTATTAGGCACAAGCAGAAATTTGACAAATGGTAATATTAATCTATTCTTTAAAAATAGGATAGAGGCCGCAGCAGAATTATATCGTTCAGGAAAAGTAAAATATTTAATTGTAAGTGGCGATAATTCTCAAAAAGATTACAACGAAACCCAAGACATGAAATTGGATCTAATAGCCATGGGAATTCCTGAAGACCATATTTTTGAAGATTTTGCTGGATTTAGAACCTTAGATTCTGTGGTAAGAGTAGAGGATATTTTTGGGCAACAATCGTTTATTATCATTTCTCAAAAATTTCATAACGAAAGAGCGGTTTATTTAGCTAGACAACACGGATTAGAGGCTTATGGTTATAATGCTAAAGAAGTTTATATGAAGATAAGCCCAAAAACCTATATCCGAGAATATTTTGCTAGAGTAAAAGTATTTTTCGATTTGTTGTTCGGTGTAGAGCCGAAATTTAGTGGGGAAAAAGTTAATATTCCTTAGAAATCAATACTTTCAAAAGCATTTTCTATATGATTGATTTGCAGTGTTCCGTCAGGTTGTTTTAAAACAGTAATGATATCAAACCTGACTTCTAAATCATCGGGGAAAGTTTTCATAAATTCATCGGTAGCAGAAATCAAAAGTTTGATTTTCTTTTTATTAACAGCTTCTTGTGGCTCTATCAAAGTATCATTCTGCCGAGCTTTTACCTCAACGATTACCAATTGATTTTCATAGCGTGTGATAAGGTCTATCTCGGCTTTCTGAAAGCGATAATTTTGGGTAATGATTTGATAGCCTTTTTTCTTTAAATAATCGGCAGCATATAGTTCCGCTAACTTTCCAAAATCGTTGTGTTCTGCCATATTAAACTACTTAAGGGTAACTTGTTGTTCGGAAACCTCTAGCGTCATATTTTTACCAATAATTAAAGGTAAATTATGATGGATATGTCCATTTGGAAAGCCATAGAGAATAGGAAAGTCGTAGTGTTTTACCCGTTCTGAAATGATTTGATACGCCATAGCATCAAAACTTTCTTCATACTGAGGATTGTCTTTTTCATTGCCCATATAAATCATGCCGCCCACTACTAGACCTTTAATTTTTCTAAATACGCCTGCCAAATCCAAAGACACCATCATTCTATCTAAAGCATAGAAGTTCTCACCAATTTCTTCGATGAATAATATCTTATCTTTAAAATCAAAAGAATAGCGACTACCCAATAAGGCATGGATTAAAGATAAATTGCCCCCCACTAAAATACCTTCCGCACTCCCCTTTTGATTTAAAGGATGCGGTGTAATATTATATTCGGGTGTTTTACCTTTTAAAATAGAGAAAATAGCCTCAAAAGAATCTTCCGTTACCCCAAATGATGAGATTTTAAGGGTTTGTCCATGAATGCTCGCAAAACCATTTTTTAATAAATAACTTTGGATTACGGTATTATCCGAATACCCAATATACCACTTTGGCGAAGTTCTAAATTTTGACAATTTGAGATGTCTTAACAAATGCTGACAACCGTAGCCGCCTCTTGTTGCCCATATAGCCTTTGCTTCTTGTTGAGAAAATGCCCAGTTGAGGTCGGCAATGCGTTCTTTTTCCGTTCCAGAATAGAGGTAGCTTTTATCATAAGTCCCTAAGCAGTGCGGACTTAAAATAGGTTCGTAGCCTCTATTTTGTATAAGTTCTAAGGTAGATTCAATCTGCTCAAACTTAACTGCTCCAGCAGGGGAAACAATGGCAATTTTATCACCTTTTTTTAGGGTAGGAGAGAAGTGTATCATTTGGATTTTAAGAATGTTTAATGGTGTCTTTTACATAGCCGCTTCGTTCTAATTCATGGTCGAATTGGTTGAATTTTTTAAAACTTTGCATGAATATAAAGATGCTGATAATGAGTAAGATTATGCCTACACCGTTACGGATATAATTAGCAATTCTTTGCGTTAATTTATAGTGGAATTGTTTTGCCAGTAAGATTTTTATCAAGTCGATGCCGACATAAGTCGCAAGCATAATGCCAATGTATAAGGAAAATTCATAAGGATTAGGGTAAGAATTTCTAACAGAAATCACGGTAACTAGCCAAAACAGTACCACCCCAATATTAATAATGTTTAAGAAAAATCCATTGAGGAAAGTTTTAAAATAGTTTTTTTGATAGATAATTTTTTGTTCCCCTTCAATATGCATTTTCGCTTTAGAGGCAATCATAAAAATTCCGTAAGAAAAGATAATCAACGCGGTAATTCTGTAAAAACTAGGGTGTTTGTCTATGAGTTCTACCAAATCATCGCTGGCAAAATAAGCGGCTAATATACAAAGCAAGTCTGCTGATATCACACCCAAATCTAAGGCTAAGGCATGGCGCGGACCTCTAGAAAAACTGGTTTCTATAAGTAAGAAAAAGATGGGCCCTATAAAGACTAAACTAAGCATTAATCCTAGTCCTATTGCCGAAAAAATAAGTTCTAACCACATAATTTTATAATATCCTTAAACATCATTTAAATGGTAAAATTAGTAAAAAAATAAGAAATCGGATATTTTAGATTTTAGTGAAAGTTAAAAACCCTCAATTTGGCGTATTACAGATTAATGTTTATCTTAGCGTTTAAAATATAAATACAAATTTTATGAAAAGATTATTGCTTGCACTCACATTTATGTTGAGTTTTGTACAAATGAAAGCAGATGAAGGTATGTGGCTTCTGATGCTGGTTAAGCGACTCAATGGAGTTGATATGCAGAAGGAAGGTCTGCACCTAACGCCAGAAGAAATTTACTCAGTTAACCATTCTAGTTTAAAAGATGCTATTGTAAGTTTTGGGGGCTTCTGTACTGGGGAAATTGTATCGCCTGAAGGGCTTATTTTTACCAACCACCACTGTGGCTACGGTAGCATTGCCGCACTTTCTACACCAGAAAAAGATCATTTAACGAACGGCTTCTGGGCAATGAAGAAGAAAGATGAACTGAACTCTAAAGGACTTTATGTAAGATTTTTAGAGAGAATGGGGGATGCAACGGAAAGAATTAATTCCAAACTTAATAATGATATGTCTGCGGAGGAAAGAGCAGCCATCATCAAAGCAGAATACGATGCCATTAAAGCAGAAAACTCTGAAAATGGAAAATATACCGTAGTGGTGAAGGATTTCTTTAATGGAAATGAGTTTTATTATTTCGTATATAGAGATTATAAGGATGTTCGTTTAGTAGGGACACCACCTGCTTCATTAGGTAAATATGGTGGCGATACCGATAACTGGGAGTGGCCAAGACATACCGCAGATTTTAGTATTTTCCGTGTTTATGCAGATAAAGATGGAAACCCTGCGGAATACAATATTAACAATGTTCCTATGAAGCCTAAGCACTTTTTACCAGTTTCCTTAAAAGGTGTAAAACCAGGAGATTTTGCGATGATTTTAGGTTATCCAGGTAGAACCAACCGTTATTTGACTTCTTATGGTATTTCTCAGATGGTTAACAAAGACTATCCAGCGTGGGTAGAGGCGTCAAAAGCCGCTATGGATGTAATGAAGAAGTATATGGATAAAGATGATGCTACAAGATTAAACTATGCATCTCAATATGCTTCGGTGGCTAACTATTGGAAAAATAGAGCAGGTACCATAGAGGCTGTGAATAAAAATGGAACCATTAGCGAGAAACAAAACCTAGAGAAAAAATATCTTGAATGGGCATCTCAGCCAGAGCATGCTAAAACTTACGCTTATGTACTAGACCAAATTAAAGATTATTATGGTAAAGTTTCGGATAGAAATGTTGAGAGAAATTACAATGCGATACTTCAAAGAAACGCTAAATATATTGGAGTGGCGTATCGTTTAGGAAATCTTCTAAAAACTTATGCAGAGCAAGATGCAACTTCCCAAGCGAAAATGAAACCAGAGGTAGAAAAAGCCATCAATGAGTTTTATGAGCATTTCAATACTGAGCTAGAAGGAGATATGCTAGTAACTCTTACCAATCTTTATAAAGCAAGAGTAGCTAAGGAAGTTCAAAATACAGCGTTGCTGAATGCTGAACCTAAAGCTCTAGCCATGATGGCGTTTCAATCTGTATTTGCCAACAAGTCAGCAGCTTCAAACTTCTTAAATCAACCTAATTTGGATCGGCTAAAGAGTGATAAACTTTACACTTGGGTCAATACTTATGTTGATGAGCAAAAAAATCAAGGAGAGAAATACAGCGCAATAGAAGAAAGTTTTGATAAAAATACTAGACTATTCTTAAACGGATTAATGAAGTCTCAGCCTGAGAAGAAATTCTATCCAGACGCCAACTCTACTATGCGTTTAACTTACGGTACGGTAGACACTTTACCTATCCGTTCCGATAGAAATTATTATGGTGTAACCAATAATTATTATACCACTATGGAAGGAATGATCGGGAAATATAAAAAAAATGATCCAGAATTTGATTTGCCTCAGCGAGTGCTAAAATTATATAAAAACAAAGACTTCGGTGTCTATGCAGATAAAGCAGGGTATATGCCAATTAATTTCCTTTCTAATAATGATATTACGGGAGGTAACTCTGGTTCACCAGTTATTAATGCAGACGGACATCTTATTGGTTTAGCATTTGATGGTAACAGTGAAGCCCTAAGTGGAGATATTGTATTTGAGCCAAAACTACAAAAAACCATCAACTTAGATGTAAGATTCTTACTTTGGGTAGTGGATAAATACGCAGGAGCAACCAATTTAATCGAAGAATTGCAACTAGTAAAATAATTGTTTTACTTTTCATAACTTTTGTCAAGTCTATCTATTTTTGGATAGACTTGATTTTTTATCAATACTACAAACTGATAAAAACACCCAACCTTACCAAGCAGATATAGAACCTTACCGTGCAGATAAGTAAAACATCCACTAAAACACCCAACCCTACCAAGTAGATATAGAACTTTACCATGCAGATAAGCAAACCTCCCACTAAAATACCCAACCCTACCAAGCAGATATAGAGCTTTACCGTGCAGATAAGCAAACTTCCTACTAAAATATCTAAACCGACAAGAGAGCAATTAAAACTTTCTATTTTAAAAACACCAAAGTCCGTATTTATACAGTAAAATACGGACTTTTTATAATACAGAGGAGCTATTACTTTCTTAAAGTTTTAAATCCCATTTCATACAATGCGAAACTTAATAGGTCTGCATTTTCACCGATTACTTGTTCGGTAGAGCGTCCTGCACCATGTCCTGCATTTACTTCTATACGCACTAAAATTGGATTGTTACAAGATTGTTTTTCCTGCAATTCTGCACCAAATTTAAAGGAATGTGCTGGTACCACACGGTCATCGTGGTCGCTGGTGATAATCATGGTAGAAGGGTAACATACGCCTTTTCTTACATTATGGACTGGCGAGTATGACTTTAAATATTCAAACATTTCTTTATTGTCTTGAGAAGTACCATAATCGTACGCCCAACCTGCACCAGCGGTAAAGGTGTGGTATCTTAGCATATCCAAAACACCTACCCCTGGGAATGCCACTTTGGCTAAGTCAGGGCGCATGGTCATAGTAGCACCTACTAATAATCCACCGTTAGAACGCCCAGAAAGTGCCATAAACTCTGGCGAGGTATAGCCTTTTTGTTGAAGGTATTCCCCTGCGGCGATAAAGTCATTAAACACATTTTTCTTTTGCATTTTCGTCCCTGCATCGTGCCATTCTTTACCATATTCTCCACCTCCGCGGATATTTGGCACGGCATAGATGCCACCATTGTCCATCCAAACGGCATTCACTACCGAGAATGATGGTCTTAGGCTAATGTTAAATCCTCCATAAGAATATAAAATCGTTGGGTTTTTACCATCTAATTTTATCCCTTTTTTATAATTAATGGTCATAGGGACTTTAGTACCATCTTTAGAGGTATAGAATATTTGTTCTGAAACATAATCTTCTGGATTAAACTTCACATTAGATTTTTGATAAACCGAAGAAACACCAGAATCTGCATCAAATTTATAAATGGTATTTGGCGTAATGTAGTTGGTAAAAGAATAGTATAATTCCTTTTCCTCTTGCTTTCCAGAGAATCCACCAGCCGTTCCCTTACCAGGTAAAGCGATTTCTCGGATTTTTTTACCATTATAGTCCAGTTGCTGAATTTGAGTCATGGCATCTTTCATATAGTTGGCAAAAATATAGCCGCCTCCCGTGGTTACGCTAAGTACATTTTCGGTTTCTGGAATTACATCTATCCATTGTTGCGGTTGGTTGATATTAAACTTTACCAAGCGCATATTGGGGGCATTTTTATCGGTTATCGCATAGATATAGTCACCTTTGGTATCTATTACATCAGTATTGACTTCGTAGCCTTTTTGGATAGGAATAAAATCGGTATTTCGTTTTAAATCTTTGATGTAAAGTTCATTGCCATTCGTAGCATTGGCAGCAGAAATGATGAGGTATCTTTGGTCATCAGAAACCGAAGCCCCCATATAGCGTCTTTTAAAATCTTCACCTCCGATGATAAGTTGGTCTTGAGACTGTGGTGTTCCTAGCTTATGGAAATAGATTTTGTGCATATCGGTTTTAGCAGAAAGCACACTGCCGTCGGGTTTATCATAGCTTGAGTAAAAGAAGCCTTCGTCGCCCAGCCAAGCTATACCACTGAATTTTATATCAACTAAAGTTTTGTCCAATTGCTTTTTAGTCAATGCATCTAAAATGATGATTTTGTTCCAATCGCTACCACCTTCGGAAATTTTGTAAGCCACTAGATTCCCTTTTTTATTAAAGGAAATACCCGCTAGCGAAGTGGTTCCATCTTTTGAAAATTGGTTAGGGTCTAGGAATACCTCGGTTTTACCAGATTTATCTTTTCTATAAAGTACGGACTGTGCTTGTAATCCATCGTTTTTATAGAAATAAGTGTAGTCGCCCTCTTTAAAAGGTGCAGAAATTTTTTCGTAATTCCAAATCTCTCTTAGTTGGTTTTTAATAGCTTCTCTAAAAGGGATTTTGGAAAGATAGTTTTGGGTAAAAGCAACCTCGCGTTGTACCCAATCTTTGGTATCTTCGGCTCTGTCGTCTTCTAGCCAACGGTAAGGGTCTTGAATTTGAGTGCCAAAATAAGTATCGGTATGATTTACTTTTTTAGTTTTGGGATAAGTCATTGCAGTACTGGAATTTTGTTGAACGCTACAAGATGCTAAGGCTATCGTTGCAGCACCCAGACATAAAGTTTTTAGTTTCATAAAGTGTTAGGTTTTAGATTAGTCGTTTAAAATTTGAGCGGCGTGGTCTTTGGTTTTCACATTCTCGATGATTCTGGTACACACGCCATTTTCATCAAAAATAAAGGTTTTTCTTACGATACCCATAAATTCTTTACCCATAAATTTTTTAAGTTGCCATACGCCAAAGGCTTCGATGAGGTGTCGCTCTTCATCAGCCATTAAATCAAAAGGGAAAGAAAATTTATCGTGAAATTTTTTCTGTTTGCTTACAGGGTCTGCACTTACGCCGAGTAGGGCATAGCCTTGTTTTTTTAACTCTGAATAATTATCGCTAAGGTTGCAAGCTTCTGCGGTACACCCAGGCGTATTGGCTTTAGGATAGAAAAATACAATTAATTTTTTACCTTTAAAATCGGCAGAGGTGATGGTTTTGCCCTCTTGATTTTGTCCCTCAAAATCGGGGAGTTTGTCGCCTATGTTTATCATAATGTTTATTTTTGTTCCAAATTTAGTTTAAAATGACCAAAAAACAAAGAGCCGAAATTGTCTTAAGAGAATTAGAGCAACTTTATCCCGAGACGCCCATCCCTTTAGACCATAAAGACCCTTATACTTTGCTGGTAGCCGTAGCACTTTCTGCACAAACCACCGATAAAAAGGTAAATGAAGTGACCCCAAAACTCTTTGAAGTTGCAGATACGCCCTTTAAAATGAAAGATTTAGAGGTGACGGAAATTAAAGAATTAATTAAAGAAATAGGACTGTCTAATACCAAGGCGAAAAATTTAAAAGCCATGGCAGAACTTTTGGTAGAAAGACATGAGGGTGTGGTTCCTCAGACTTTTGAAGAGTTAGAGGCATTGCCTGGTGTAGGTCATAAAACAGCATCTGTGGTGATGAGCCAAGCCTTTGGGGTGCCAGCATTTCCTGTGGATACGCATATCCACCGTTTAATGAAACAATGGAAATTAACTTCTGGAAAAAATGTAACAGAAACAGAAAAAGATGCGAAAAAACTATTCCCAAAAGACAAATGGAATACGCTGCACCTGCAAATTATCTTTTATGGTAGGGAATATTCCCCAGCCAGAGGCAATGGCGAAAAGGATTTTATAACACCGTTGTTATTTAAAAAATCTTAGGTTTTAAATTTTGAGGCAATTATTTCGCTTAATTGCCTCAAAAAATTACTATATTTGAGGCGAATAATTTGAATTACTACCTTAATGTGACTAATATTGTTTTCAAAATTTTCCCATCATTTTATTTTTAGAATCAATCAAGGGTTTAGAATATTTAATCTGAATACTAAGGTCAGTTCGCCTATTTTACTTATTTTAGGACTGTTGATTTCTGTAAAATTGCCAGCGGCTCATTATTACCCGCTGGTGTTCTTTGCAATGAGCGTTATATTTCACTTCAACAGGAAAGATATTCCTTTTCTAAAAAAAGTATTTGTTAGAAGTTGGAGGATGATTTTTTATTTAGAATCGGCGTTGATATATGGTTTCTTTTTAGTGAGTAATATTCATTATAAAATGGAACGCCTTGGGTGGTCTATATTTTTAGTTTTAATACTATTTTTCATTTTATTATCCTAAAAATAGAGTTCAAGTAGATATAAAATGGAATTTTGTACCCAATGCTTTATTTGAATGGCGAAGCTTTTTAAGGAAGCATACATGGATTTTTATTTTGTGTTATGCTTTGGTTATTTTATCGGATTATCATGCATCCTCATTGATATTATTTGGACTATTGATTTCGGGCTATTTTCAAAATATTTTTGAAAATAATGAAAGTAAAGAGATGCTAGAAATGTACTTTAAAACCTATTCTTTTGATGATAAAATAAAATTGAATATGAGGTTTTTAATTATTTGCTATTACCTACTTATCTCTTATTTTTGGTGTTAAATCATGAGTCTAGCCTTTATTTAATTTATTATTTCCTTTTTATGAACACTTATTTTTTGCTTGTTTTGAAGCGGAAATATAAAATGTACCATCACAAAAACTTTCATTATTTGGATATGGGGACTTCTCTAGTGTATTTTTTATACTGTATAACCATAGTCTCAGCGTGGTTTGTAATCATTAAAAATAGAAAATTAGCCAAGCAAAATATTAGTAATTATGTTGGAAGTTAAAGATTTACAGGTTAGCTTTAATAAGTATCTAGTGCTAGATGGGCTTAATTTAAAAGTTGAGCTAGGAAGCGTTCTCGGGTTATTGGGTAAAAATGGAGCTGGTAAAACGACTTTTTTTGAAAGCCTATACCGAAATATAAAATTTTCAGGCACTATTACCCTTCATCATCAGCGTTTGAAACGCGAGCAGGTATCCTATCTAGAAACAGAGAATTACTTTTATCCTTATATTACAGGGAAAGAGTATCTTGCTTATTTTTCAACTAAAAATAATACAAAAGTTGAGGAATGGATTAAGGAGTTCAGACTTCCACTAAATCAATATGTTCAAGACTATTCTAGTGGTATGAAGAAAAAACTGGCACTTCTGGGAATGCTACTATTAGATAAGCCAATTAATATTTTAGATGAACCCTTTAATGGCGTTGATTTTGAAGGGGTTCATATCCTATATGATATTATAAATCACTTAAAATCAGAAGATAAAATAGTTTTAGTCAGTTCTCATATTATTGAAACTTTATTCCATACTTGCGATAATATTGCTATCTTGGAGCAGGGTAGTGTGGATAGGATTTATCATAAATCCGAATTTGATAAATTGGGTAATTTTAAGTTTTAAAAATAAATCGGTTTATTTAAAATAAAAAACCTCAGCAATGTTGCTGAGGTTTTGTTGTGGGCTCTGAGGGATTCGAACCCCCGACCCTCTGGGTGTAAACCAGATGCTCTGAACCAACTGAGCTAAGAGCCCTTAGTGGGCGGTGAGGGATTCGAACCCCCGACCCTCTGGGTGTAAACCAGATGCTCTGAACCAACTGAGCTAACCGCCCTCAAATTTTTTCATTTGAGTGGTGCAAATATACAAGTTATTTGTCAATTGACAAATTTTTTTCTAAAAATTCTCCCACTACAAAATTACTTCCGCCTATAAATATCATCTCTTCTGCCTTACATAAGGCTTTTGCGGCGATATAACCTTCATCTACACTACTAAAAATTCTATAATTAAGTTGGGCATTTTTGAGTAGTGGCTCATAGCATTTTGGTGACTGTCCTCTACTGATGGCAGGTGTTACAAAATAATAGGTCGCCTCTTTGGGTAATAGCGGAATGATAGCGTCTACTTTTTTATCCTTTACAAAACCGAGTACGATATGTTGATGCTGGGGGTATTGTTCAAGTTGTTGCAACACGGCTTCTAGACCTGCTTGGTTATGTCCCGTATCACAAATGGTTAATGGCTCATGAGAAAATTCATACCACCGACCGATAAACCCCGTATGGCTCTGAACCTGCTGTAAGCCTTTTGCGAGATTGGTATCGCTTATATTGAAGCCTAGATTTCTTAATTGTTCGATTGCCGCTATAGCAACTCTGATATTTTTTCTTTGATAATTACCGTTTAAATCAGAGGCTAAGGCTGTTTTAATTGTTGTGGCATCTATAAACGGAGCATTTCGGCTGTTTGCAATATTTTGAAATATGGTCTTAATATTGGGCTTTTCTTCACCTGAAATTATGGGGGTATGAGGCTTTATAATCCCCGCCTTTTCTACGGCAATTTTTTCTAAAGTCTCGCCCAAAATATCCTGATGGTCTAGGGCTACATTGGTAATTGCCGTTAAGATAGGATTTAGCAAATTAGTCGCATCTAGCCTGCCGCCTAGTCCCGTTTCTATGATGGCTATATCTACCTTCTGTTGCTTAAAGTATTCAAATGCCATTACCGTTGTAAACTCAAAAAACGAAGGGCGAATATCTTTGGGTAGTTGTTTGAGTTCTTGTATAAATTGAAATACAAAATCCTGATGGGCTTGCGTTCCATTGACCTTGATGCGTTCGGTAAAATGGATTAAATGTGGCGAATTATATAACCCTACTTTATAGCCTGCCTCTTGCAATACTGCGGCAATCATGTTACTGGTAGAGCCTTTACCATTAGTCCCTGCGATATGCACAGATTTAAAATGCTGCTGCGGATTACCAAAATACTCACAGAGTTTTTTAATATTGTCTAGTCCAGGTTTATATGCCTTTTTGCCATCTACCTGATAGTTGGGCATCTGCTTATAAAGCCAATCGAGGGCTTCGCTATAATCTTGAGCCGTCATAAATTTATTTAACCAATCTTATAGTTAATGGATAGTGTACAGGTCGTCCATCTTTAGCATTGATGGCTTGGATTATAGGGACAATAATGGAAACCAAACCAATACCAATCAATAAAAATATTCCGATAAAGATGAAGCATAGCGGAATACATATCAATACCGCTATAAACATAGTAATTTGAAAATTAATGACTTCTTTGGCTTGTTGGTCAAGGTTTTGGACCTCTTTTTAATTAACCAAATGATAATGGGTGCGACTAAGCCCCCAAAACCCGTGACAAAATTAAGCAACTGGGATAGATGTAGAAGGAATAAAATATCGCGGTCTTCTTTTTTAAATGTAGGTTCCATATCATTAAAATTTTACCAAATATAAGTTTTTTAGACTAATTTAATCCCAATCTTCTGCCACTAATTTTATGGTTTTGCCATTAGGATGATAAAGGGTTAAAAAATGACCTTTTATTTTATAACGGTTTAAGGTTGGTAGTAGCTCTACCCATTGCTGTTCTAGTTTAGAATTAGCGGATTTAGGAATACCTAAGGGAATAATACTCACCTTTTTACCATTAAGAAATTCTATTCTAAAATAATGTTTTTTACCATCAATAGAAATAAAATATTGATGAGGATTGGTCATCGTAGGACTCATATTGAGATAGGCTTGATGAGCCATTAAATCCTGCTTTTTATAACCTTGAAATTCTACCAGCATCCACTTTTTTTGAAATTGATAGGGTAGAGGAGCTACTGAAGTACACCCTAAATAAAGCAGTAAGATGAATAGATAGTAACACCATTTTAATTTCATAATTAATGTGTATTTTATGCCAACATTCTTTGGGCTTTTTTCAAACCTTCGATGAGAGTATCCACTTCTTCTAAAGTATTATAAATAGCAAAACTCGCCCTTACCGTTCCTGCAATATTAAAATAATCCATAATCGGCTGCGTGCAGTGGTGTCCCGTCCTTACGGCAATGCCTATTTTATCCAAAATCATTCCCACATCCGAAGCAATACCCACGCCTTCTAAGTTAAACGATACAGCGCCTACCCTTGGGGCTTTTTCGCCATAAATCCTTAGCCCTTCTATGGTTTTTAGTTGTTTTTGAGCGTAATCTATCAATGCTGTTTCGTGGGACTGAAGGGTTTCGTGTCCTATTTCTAACATAAAATCTACCGCCGCACCTAGTGCGATATTTCCGCCTACATTTGGCGTCCCTGCTTCAAATTTAAAAGGTAAGCCTGCATAAGTTGTCCCGTCGAAGGAGCAAGTGGCAATCATCTCGCCACCACCGTGGAATGGCGATAGCGTTTCTAAAACTTTTTCTTTCCCATAGAGAATCCCCGTTCCCATTGGCGCATACATTTTATGACCTGAAAACACAAAGAAATCGCAGTCCATTGCTTGAACATCTACTTTAAAATGTGGAATGGATTGTGCCCCATCAATTAAGATGAACGCATTGGATAATTCTCTTGTTTTCTGGATAATGGTATCAATAGGATTAATGATTCCTAAGGCGTTAGATACTTGGTTAACGGCTACCAATTTGGTTTTTTCTGATAACCATTCGTCTAAGACTTGCGTTTGTAATCTACCTTGTTCATCCATAGGAATGACTTTCAGTTTAGCTCCCGTTCTTTCGCAAAGCATTTGCCAAGGCACAATATTCGAGTGGTGTTCCAAATACGAAATGATGACTTCATCGTCTTGCTTAATTTGCGAAGTCAGTGCATAAGCGATTAGATTAATCCCTTCGGTTGTTCCTTTGGTAAAAATCACTTCATAGTCGTGCTGTGCATTAATGAAATGTTGCACTTTTTTTCGAGCCTCTTCCATCGCTTCCGTTGCCCATTGGCTTAGGGTATGGATGCCTCTGTGAACATTAGCGTTTAATTTTGTATAATAATTTTCGCAGGCTTTAAGAACGGATAATGGCTTCTGAGAAGTCGCGGCATTATCTAAATACACTAAGGGCTTGCCATTAATGGTTTGGTCTAAAATAGGAAACTGCTGGCGTATCTGCTGGATATTCTGCATGGTTGAGGTTTTAAAACCTCAAAGTTAAGATTTATTTCTTAAATACCACCAATGGAATATTAAGCGTAAAGTTGAAATTAAACCCTTTCATCACTTTGCCATTTAGGGTTTGATTAGGAATTTGGAAGCCATAGCCCCCCTTAAAATCCATTAACCCAAAAATACTGATGCCTGCTTTGGGTGTGATATATTTAGTGGTTGCTTCGGCACCGAGTAGGAAATAATAAGAATGTCTAAGGCTTTTTCCTTTTTGAAAATTTAAAAGAATATCGCCTTGTAACTTAGGCAAAACGGCTATTTTTCCGTGGCTACTGCCCACCAATGCACTGCCACCCATGCGATAGAGCACATCATCTTTTTCTAAAAATAAGAAGGTTGCACCAACTTCCCCAAAATTAGAATTTTGATAGTCGTAGCCAACTTTTAGCATAGGGTGCATGGTGAACTGGGCTTTGGTAAGCCCTACCATACTGATGATTAAAAAGAAAAATAGCCGTTTTGTAAAGTTCATTTTTTTAGTATTTAAGGCTTATTTGTTCATAGACATTAAGAACTCTTCGTTATTTAAAGTCCCTTTCATATGTTTTTGTACAAATTCCATCGCTTCAACAGGGTTCATATCAGATAGATATTTTCTAAGAATCCACATGCGTTGCTGGGTTAGGTCGTCGTGAAGAATATCGTCTCTACGCGTGCTGGAAGCCGTTAAATCCACAGCTGGGAATATACGGCGGTTGGCTATTTTTCTATCCAATACCAATTCCATATTCCCCGTTCCTTTAAATTCTTCAAAAATTACTTCGTCCATCTTGGAACCTGTGTCTATTAATGCTGTGGCAATAATCGTTAATGAACCGCCGCCTTCAATTTTTCTTGCGGCACCGAAGAAGCGTTTTGGTTTATGGAGTGCATTGGCATCTACCCCACCAGAAAGAATTTTTCCCGATGCTGGCGTTACGGTATTGTAGGCTCTTGCCAATCTGGTGATAGAATCCAAAAGAATCACCACATCATGTCCGCACTCTACCATTCTTTGGGCTTTAGAAAGTACTAAGTTCGCCACTTTTACATGTTTATCCGCAGATTCATCAAAGGTAGAAGCAATCACTTCTGCATTAACGCTACGCTGCATATCGGTTACCTCTTCTGGACGCTCGTCAATCAAAAGAATCATCATATACGCTTCTGGATGATTGGCAGAAATGGAGTTGGCAATTTCTTTAAGGAGCATAGTTTTACCCGTTTTAGGTTGGGCTACTATCATGGCTCTTTGCCCTTTACCAATCGGTGCAAACAGGTCTACTACTCTCGTGGAAAGCGTAGCATTATTGCCTACCAAATTGAATTTTTCTTGAGGGAATAATGGCGTTAAATGTTCAAAACCTACTCTGTCTTTAATAAAACTTAGGTCTCTGCCATTGACTTCGATAGGTTTTTGAAGTGAGAAATACTTTTCGCCTTCTTTTGGGAGTCTTACAAAGCCTTTTACGGTATCGCCCGTTTTTAGTCCATAGTTTCTAATTTGGTTGGTAGAGACATAGACATCATCTGGCGAAGAAATATAATTAAAGTCTGCCGAACGCAAGAAACCATAGTTGTCTGGAAGAATTTCTAAAACGCCTTCTATCGTAACCAAATTATCAAAGTTGAATGATTTTTCTGGTGTAGCGTCTTCTTTTTTAGATTGGTTATTTTTTCGTCCTTTATTGTTTGCGTTGGTTTTTGCCGATGTGTTGGATTGGTCTTTACCACTATTTTCTTGAGTGCTTTCAGAAGGGGTGTCGGCAGTATTTTTGGAAGTTGCAGGCTCTGTTTTCTTTTTCGTTCTGCCTCTTTGGGTATTTCTAGTAGGCTTTTCTTCCTTTGTATTGTCTTTTGCCTCAGGTTCAGCGGCTGGTTCTTTGGTTTCTTTTTCCTCTACTTTAGCTGTTGATTCAGCATTGGGAGTAGCGTCTTCCTGTTTTTTAGGCATTCGTTTTCGTTTTGTAGTAGTTCTCGCTGGTGTTTTTTTAGTCGCTTGGTCGTCGGGCGTTTCAGCGGGTGCTTTGGCATCTAGGTATTCCTTTATTTTGTCCTGATTTACGGCTTGGAAGTCTAGGATAGCATAGATTTTTTCTTTTGCTGTGCTACCTCTTTTAGTTTTAACACCTAAATCTTTAGTAATTTGAGTAATCTCCGATGCGGATTTTGACTCAAGGCTTTCAAAATCAAACATATAATGTTCTTTTTTCTATAATTTGTTTAGTAATAATCAATTTTGGTAATGATTTAAAAACACACCCAGAAATGGTGGCTTTCTAATAGTTAATGTTGCAAATCTACACTATTTTTCGGAATTACAAAAAAATATTAGTACTTTTGCCATTCAAATTATTTATAACGATCATAAAATGCTACAAAGAATACAGACGGTTTGGTTAGTTTTAGCGACTTTAGGAGGTTTATTTCTCTTTATTACAGGGAGGGATGTGGCGTTGTTTGGAATGGGAAACCTAAGTGTTTTACTCGGCTGTGTTGCGCTTATTGTATTAGGAGGTTATAGTATTTTTAGTTATAAAAACAGAACAAGACAATTGATGCTGAACAACATCAGCATTTTTATAAACGCTTTGTTGATCGGTTTATTGTCTTACTGGCTACTCAACTTACCTGGAGGAATGGATTTTCCTGAGAAAGGTATTGAGCCGCTATTTCCGTTGATCGCTATAGTATGTTTGCTGATTGCCAACATCTATATCCGCAGAGACGACAGGCTCGTAAAATCTGTAGACAGACTTCGATAAACTCACAACGATTTATTTTGAGTGAAAACGACTCCCTAATTTTTAGAGAGTCGTTTTTATTTATCATAAGGGAAATATGGTATATTATCGTAGGGTACTATTCCCTATACTCGTAGGGAACACCATCATAGGTACTGAGGGAAGCTTCCCTCTATCCAATGACTACCGTAGTTGCTAATACTCCTACCCTTGGTTCTTTTACTTGAGTGCCACCTTTGGCATATTGTGTGAGGACACTCACTTCATAATTACCACTCGCTAAATCTGCAGGAACTAATATCAATAATCTTGAAGGCTCATTAAGGACGATGTTTTCCATAGGGAGTTTGGTTTCTTGGTTGTTGTCTAAGTTTTTAAAGACAATGCCGTTTTTAGGGTCGCTGCCCTCTACCTTAATATAAGTCCCTTTGATTTCAGCGTTTTTACCTTTGGTCAGTGTACCGTCTGTATTGCCTGTGGCTTTATCGGTAAT
>NZ_KB894224.1 GCF_000374405.1 Riemerella columbina DSM 16469 | reverse complement strand
ATTATGTTGAAATATATGTGACTGAAAAATCAAGCAAAGAAACCACAAAGGAGACATTGCGATGGGTTCATATATTTATAAGTAATGCGAAACGAAATTTATTAGGTAATTACCACAAAATCAAAGGCAAATATCTTCAATTATACTTAAATGAATTTGTATACAAGCTAAATAGGCGATATTTTGGAGAACGATTATTCGATAGGGTGATTATAGCTGCTATAACAGGAAATTAGGTATAAAAACGGATATTCAAAAAAATTATCAAAAAATTTTCTATTATTTTCTAATTCTAATGAACTTACAATAGGAGGCTGAGACGAACACCCGTTACCTCCTAAAATTCCTTTAAATAAAATTCCATGGACGGCATCTCGTTTCACTTGTTTAATTGCCTCATTCATAGTAGAAGCATAGGAATAAACTTTCACTAAATTAGATCCCTGAGAACCTACCCCCATACATACCATTTCATATTCATACGAAACCTGGCTTGTAGAGCAAGATTGGAATGCCATTGAAAGCATTACCAATCCTGATATAATTGTCATTTTTTTCATTATACATTTACTTTTTTAGAATGATATTTTAGCTCCTACTCCTATACCTAACTGGCTTAGCTGTTTATTAAAATATTCACCATCATAGAGTGTAACGGTTTTACCATAACCGCTGATACCGTACTCTATCCCTTCCCCAAAATAATAGTTATAGTCTGCTTGTGCAAATAATTGGAAGTTTGGAGAGAACTGTATACCGAAACGTCCAATAGCTTCACCATATAACACTTTAAAATCAAGCTTTTGATTATTCTCAGATTCAGTTGCAAATAAACGACCTGCTCCTACGCCTGCCCCCACAACTAAGTTACGAGCAAAATAAAATTCTTTCATTACTCCAAATCCCGCTCTAAAAAGTGTATGAGCATCTTTCTCACTTCCTTTTATTTCATTTCCATCAAAGGTAAATTTAGAGTAAATGTAGTTGATCCCTTTTTTCCCTTTACTATCTTCTCCAACTGGTAAATCTCCTTTTAAATAAACAAAAAAACTTGGAATTAATTTTGTTCTATAATCTAACATCATTCCAATACCCGATAGAGACGCATAAGGAGAAACACTAAATCCTAATTCTCCTTTTTTTACAAGCGTCATCCCCTCTTTTACACTTCCTCCTAAAAATTTATAAAACTTAGTCATATCAGTAGTACTACCTGTTGCTACTGAGCGATTATCCGCTATATAATTTCCTACTCTTACTACCGCCTTGCGCCGAGCCACTTCATGACCTTCTCGATTCAGTACTAACTCCATTACATCATAACGATCATCAGTCTTTACTCCTTCTTTTCGACCTATTTTAACTCTAATAGGGGAAGTTTGCATTACCGCTGTTCGAACTTTGAAATCATTAACTTTGTTAGATAATTCATACTCCATCTTACTAAAGATTTTTCCTGCAGTAGTTGCATAATTTTCATTCCCACCATCATCTTTAGAAATAGAAATTTTTTTTTCATGCTCCAATACAAAGGTTAATGGGAACGCTGCCATTTCTATTCCATTAGGTTTATTAAAATAATTCTCATAAAAATCAGTTCTTACTCCATCATTGAAATCTAATTTATATATATAGGTTTTCACCCCTACCCTATTATTTTTTGTCATTTCACTTAGAACAATATCTCCTAAACTGGTTTTGCCTCTATAAATATAGTACACCTGTATATAAGATCGATCAATTAACTTTTCCCCTAAATTATTGAGAGTTGAATTTCTATAGCTAGCTTCGTCTCTTAGAACATCAGCATCTGTAGCCGCATATTTTCCACGATTTTCTAACACTTTTAAGGAATAGCCTTCTTGTTCATTTATAAATTCTGGAAACCAATTTTGCATTATTTGATTTCCTACTTTCCAATTTCTTAATATTTCATCCACTTGCTCTCTATTTGAAGCATTAGCCTCGGCAAATGTTTGTTTTAAGGAATTTACATCAAATTGCTCAGAACCCATATATTGTAAATATTTTACAATTTGATTGGCTTCATTGCTTCCATCTGTAAAATAAAGTGTGCTTATAGATGGTCGCAAATACTCCCTAGATAATTCATTCCCTTTTTTAACAGTCAAATTATCAACCTCCTGTTGTGCTAATGTTGTAACTGGAAATACGGTTGCAACTGCAATACATAATGTTAATAAATTTTTCTTCATAATGTTTACTTTTTTATAATATTCAATAATTTATTGATTTTTTATATTTTCTACTAATTTATCTATTTCTAAAACAAATACTTTATACTGTTTAATAATCTGGTCAGCCATTATACCTTTTCGATCGCCTTTAAGACATGCTCTTATATATCTATCTGAAAACCCAAATATTTCGGCTGTTTTTTTAACTACTATTATATTGTAGTTGTTTCTTTTTTTCATACTTTTGGGAATTGTCGTTCTAGTTCCTTTATACGGCACAAATATAAACCAAGTTTATATTAAAAACAAATAAAATATAAACTTTTTTAATATTATTTTATTTAGTATGCAAACAGAAGAGTTATGGAGAGTTAAGAAAATGATTAAATGGCTCATTTTTTCTGATTATGGTGATAGCGAAAAAGAAATAGCAGAAATAATGGGATACAAAAAATCTTCATTTTCACAGATTTTAAATGGAAGAGTTCCATTGTCTGATAAATTTATTAACAACCTATCAAATATTGATAAAAATATAAATAAAGTTTGGATTAAAACTGGAAAAGGCAAAATGTTTAAACAAGATGAAAACGACTTTACACAAAAGTTTTCATCATCAGAAGCACCAAGTAACAATACCGAAATTAACCTTTTACGTAAACAAGTCGCGATTCTGGAGGAGAATAGACTGTTAAGACAAGAAATTGACAGCCTCAAAGAGTATATAGAAAAACAAAAATATCATTAAAGAAAAAAGAGACTGCTTTTGCAATCTCTTTTATTATAAAATATTGAAGTAAAATTAAACTTTTTCTACTTGCATATAACTTAATTCTAACGGTGATTTTCTTCCGAAGATCAATACCATTACTTCTAATTTCTTTTTATCTTCATTAATCTTTTCAATCGTCCCATTAAATCCATTGAAAGGACCATCAATAACTTTTACACTCTCACCAACAGTAAATGGAATTTCGATATCGGATGCAAATTCGGATAATTCATCCATTCTTCCTAGCATACGATTGACCTCAGATTTTCTCATTGGCACAGGATCACCACCTTTTGTAAGGCTTAAGAATGAAATAACTCCTGGAATATTTTTGATAACATGAGGCACCTCACCTGTTAAGTTAGCTTCTACCATGAGATAGCCTGGGTAATAAGGTTTCTCTTTTTGAACGCGCTTACCATTCCTCATCTGGATTATTTTTTCCATAGGAATCACGATTTGAGAAACAAAATCCCCCATATTCAGTCTTTGGATTTCATTCTCTATATAGGTCTTTACTTTATTTTCTTGACCACTAATCGCTTTCAGCACATACCATTTAAGATCACTCATTGGGAGAATTATTTTTATTGTATTAATTAAACAAGTTGATAAGTATACTAAAAGTATTATTGATTAATCTACTGAAAAAAGTATCTACACCAAATGTAAATATGGATAGTATAAGCGTAGAAATAGCTACAATCGCAGTAGAAGACTGTAAACTTGGCCATTTAGGCCACTCTACTTTATCTTTAAACTCAATATAAGAATCTTTTAAAAAACTTACTAAACTCATTTGATTAAATTTGCACGGGCACTAGGATTCGAACCCAGATCAACGGTTTTGGAGACCGGTATCCTACCATTGGACGATGCCCGTAGTTAATTAAAGCTCCCGAAGAATAGAATCCATACGGAAGCTTTAAGTTATAATTTATAGATCTTAGTCTAAGATTTCAGTAACCTGACCAGCACCTACAGTTCTACCACCTTCTCTGATCGCAAATCTAAGACCTACGTTAAGAGCAATTGGTTGAAGTAATTCTACAGTAATAGTTAAGTTATCACCTGGCATTACCATTTCTACACCTTCTGGTAAGAAGATCTCACCTGTAACGTCAGTTGTTCTTACATAGAACTGAGGACGGTATTTGTTATGGAACGGTGTGTGACGACCACCTTCTTCTTTAGAAAGGATATAAACCTCTGCTTTGAATTTTTTGTGTGGAGTTACAGAACCTTGCTTAGCGATAACCATACCTCTCTTGATATCAGTCTTTTCAATACCTCTAAGAAGTAATCCTACATTATCTCCAGCTTCACCTCTATCTAAGATTTTTCTAAACATTTCAACCCCAGTTACAGTAGATGTTAATTTTTCATCTCCCATACCTACGATATCTACTGGCTCACCACTGTTGATTACACCTGATTCAATTCTACCAGTTGCTACAGTACCTCTACCTGTAATAGAGAATACATCTTCAATTGGCATCAAGAATGGCTTATCCTGATCTCTTACTGGTTGCTCAATCCAAGTATCTACTGCATCCATTAAAGCATCAACAGTTTCTACCCATTTAGCTTCACCATTAAGTGCACCTAAAGCAGAACCTTGAATTACTGGAGAGTTATCACCATCGTATTCATAAGTAGAAAGAAGATCTCTAACCTCTAATTCTACAAGTTCTAATAATTCTGGGTCATCTACCATATCTACTTTGTTCATGAAAACAACAATTCTAGGTACATTTACCTGACGACATAATAAGATATGCTCTCTTGTTTGAGGCATAGGACCATCAGTAGCAGCTACTACTAAGATAGCACCATCCATCTGCGCAGCACCAGTTACCATGTTCTTTACATAGTCAGCGTGACCAGGACAGTCTACGTGAGCGTAGTGTCTGTTTTCAGTTTCATACTCAATGTGAGCAGTGTTGATAGTAATACCTCTTTCTTTTTCCTCTGGAGCAGAGTCAATAGAAGAGAAATCTTTTACTTGTGCAAGACCTTTGTCTGACAATACTTTAGAAATAGCGGCAGTCAAAGTAGTTTTACCGTGGTCAACGTGACCAATGGTACCAATGTTCAAATGCGGTTTGTTACGATTAAACGTTTCCTTTGCCATGATTTTAATTATTTAATTTACTAATATATTTAACCTTTTTCGGTCTGCAAATATAGTGATTTTTTTTATAACAAAAATATTTTTATCAAAATTTATCATTTTGATAGTGATTTTTTGCTAATTAGCACTTTTATATTCACGATATGAAAGAGGACTACAAAGATACAAATTTATTTCCATAAATCAAAAATACCATCCCATACCATCAGCTATAAAACCATATTCTAAACTAAAGATAAATAATCTCTGTTGCCAAAACTGTTTTACCCATAGATTCTAAAATCGTTTTATAATGTCCTATCTGAGTTTCGTTCTTTTTGACTTCGCCACCAGTTTTAAAATCTATAATATAATACCCCTCGCCTTTTCTTACAATTCTATCTGGACGATAGAACGCTCCATTATACAAAACATCCCTTTCATTAATTACCTCATCCACTTCTTCAAAGTATGGTGCATATTGAGGATGTTCTACCACCGCTTTTATCTGATGCTTTATTTGCTCGTAATCCGCTCTACTGATTTGTCCTTCGATTAAATAGGTGTTAAGCACTTTTTTAATATCATCTTTCGTTAAAATTTGAGACAGTATTTCGTGAATAAAAATCCCCTGCTTCACTTTTTCATTCTTATTTTGATAATGTTTTGAAGGGGTTGCAATTTTTATAGCCTCTTTATGTGGAGTTCTATCGCCAAAGGCAGCGATATGTTCCTTTTGTAAATCTTCTGAAGTATGATTTTCGGTCAATTGCTTTTTATATGAGCCTTCTACTTCTGGATATATATCAAAATGGTCTTCTGATGAACATTGTTGTACAAAATCTAAAAGTTCTAGTTTATTATGTTCTGGCTTACTAGGTTTTTGAAGGTAAAGAAACAATTGCTCTACGGGTCTAGTAGTCGCCACATATTGCACACAGAAACGGTCGATTTTATTTCGATAGATATTTTCCTCTGAAAATTGCTGCAAGGTTTCATCATAAGGAATCAATTCTTTTTTAAATTGGCTCAGATTCACCGACTTCAAGTCCTCATAATCTACCGAAAACCATTCTTGGAACATGCCATCTTTATGCGAGTTTTTCATCGGCAAGAATACAACGGGGTATTCCAGCCCTTTCGCTGAGTGTATGGTCATCATTTTAACGGCATCAATATTTTCAGAAGTTTGTATCGAGTGGTAACGAATTTCCTCATCCCAATAAGTGATGAAATCCTTAATGTTTCGTCCCCCATTTTGAGTAAAGGCATAAACTTCTTCTAAGAAATTTAAAAGATAATCGGTTTCCTTATCCTCTACGGAACAAACCTTCACCAAATGTTCTATCCTATTATATAAGTTAAAATTGAGCACATGCTCGGCACTAAATGGTATTCCAAATTGCGTGTCTAAAATTTTTAAAACTTCGGAATCCGAAGAATGCTCTAAAATCGAAAGGGTTTCTTCCGTAAAATTCTGAATTGTAATGCGTCCCAAATCATTCAAATGGTACAATAGTCTCACCAAATATTGTCGGTTATCGCGGTCGTTTTCCCAGCGTAAATAATCCATCACCGCTAAAAGGGTTTTGGATAAATCTAATGTCAATCCCTTTTCAGAAAGGGTTTTAAGGAAAACCATCTCGCCTTTATATTCTAATTGTTCTTTCCCCAACCTCAACGATAATTCTTGAATCTCAGATTTGGTACGACACAAAATACAGATATCCGAAAAGTTAAAGCCATTTGCTAGACATTCTTTAATATTCATCAGCATCTGCTCTGCTACACTATCAAAATAAACTGAGTTAGAACGGTCGTATTCAATTAAGTTTACTTTAACCCGACCTAATAAATTCGTCTTTTGAGGCGTTTGTCTTCCATGTTCAGCAAAAAGCGTATGATGCTCTGGCGATAAATCCTTCGCCATAAAAGCATACAACTGATTATTAAAATCCACAATATTCTTTGCACTTCGCCAATTGTACTCCAAATTTTCTATATTAATTTCTACTCCAAGTGGCTCTGTTTTATTGATAATATCCAGCATCTGTTCACTATCGCCCCCACGGAAACGATAGATGCTTTGCTTAGGGTCGCCCACCAGAGTAAAACTGTGATTTTCCGAATAAATCGCATGGTCTCTTAGCGGTAAAATATTTTCCCATTGCAATTTGGAAGTATCTTGAAATTCATCAAAAAAATAGTGATGAAATTTAGTTCCTATTTTTTCATATATAAAAGCCGATGGCTCTGTCCTTAGATTTTCTTTAATTAAAATATTAAACTTAGAGAGCAATACCAAATCATCTTCTGCTTCAATCAATGCCAATTGTTCGCTAATTTCTTTATTGATTTTTAAAGGCAATAGTTCCTTTAGCACTTTATCTCTTTTCTCAGACTCTATATAATAAGTGATTAGTTGCTGTCGGGCGTCCAATAATTGGGGTAAAATTTCCTCTACGGCTGCAATGATAGCACCATCTTTGGACGCGGTCCCTTTTTGGTAGCGTTCTAAAGCTTTTTCTTCATCAGCAGGGATGGGGAAACCATCTCTTAAGCCTTGATAATACATCAATACATCATTAAAAAATTTGCCCAGTCCAGACTGTCCACCTCCTTGAAAATCTTTAATCTCTAAGCCTTGAGTCTTTATTAATTCTAAAGTTTGTGCGACTAAGGCTTTACTTTCCGTTTTATATTGCTCGATTTCTTTTCTTAATTGAGTTTTCAACTGCTCATACGCTGCCCAGTCGAAGTTTTCATTTTTTTTGAGTTCTTCGTAGTGGACATCATTTACAAAAGTTTTAGCTCTACTGTATAGCGTTTCATTCACATTGATGCGTTCCTCCTGTTCCAAGTTATAAGTCACAAAATCCATAAACGCATCCGACACTTTTTGGTCTTCCCCAATTTTATCTAGCAATTGCTCTACTGCTTCTATCAAATAAGGTTCGTTATTGATTTCTAGATTAAAATTTTGCGCTAAACCCAATTCATAGGAAAAACTACGAACCAGCTTAGAATTAAATTTATCTATCGTACTGATATTGAGTACAGAATAATGATGTAAAATATAATCCAACACCTTTTTTGCCCTATGATGTAAATCCTCTAAACTCAAACGCGTACCTTGACTCGCTAAAAACTTCTGAATGGATTTTAATTCACCATTATTTTGATAGTCGTCTTTGGTAAAACTTTCAAGCCAAGAGAGAATACGCTCTTTCATTTCATTAGCGGCTTTGTTGGTAAAAGTCAATGCTAATATATGTTGGATTTCCTTATAGTTAGGCGTTTTAAGACAAATGGCAAGTACCCGCATAGCTAAGGTATAGGTTTTCCCCGACCCTGCCGAGGCACTGATGGCATTATAAGAATATTTCATAGGATAAAAAATAATAGTGCAATTTAAACAATATCTCTCTAAAATCTAAACTCATTCAATAAAAAAATCCTCAACAGATATTCTATTGAGGACTAATATACTAATGAAAAAATTAAACTATTAAAAAGACTTCCAATAATTTACATCATAAGTTTTGCTTAATGTTTTATAGCAAATATTCGAGGTAATTTTTGCACTGATTTTTAATATTCCTACATTTGGTGTAAAAGTAAATTGTGGTACTTTATCTTTAGAAGTTTTGGTACTGCCATCCACATAGAGGGCTGTCCATTCATAATTAAAATTACCATTATCACCCTGTGGAAAGAAACTCACCACGCCATCGTCTACTTTTACCTCTTTAAAATTAGCCACCTGCACATCACAATTCACTTGACTAGGATTTGTATTTCCTGCATTGTTATCGGCATACCCCCCAGATGCTAATACATCAATGTTCTTGCTACATTGAGAAATACCCATAGAAGATAGGTAAGTTACTGATACCACAGCACGACCGCCATTAGTCCCTCTAACCGTAACTGTATTTTTTCTTGTGTCCCCTTCTAGGTTAATCCCATTACCCGCATAAGTCCATAGGTGACAATCTGTACATTGTGCTAGTTCTGTATCCACAGAGTAATTAGCTGTTTCACCAATATTTAGCGTGCTTTTTCCATTAATTGTACATTGTGCATTAAATAATAAAGCACAAAATAAAGTCGATAATAGTGTCCACTTTTTCATTGTTTTAGTTTTTGATTAAACTACAAATTTACAAAAATTTTTACACTTGAAGCACGCCCATATTGAAACGCTCTGTAATTGGTGCATGGTTCGCCGCCTCTATTCCCATAGAAATCCATGTTCTGGTCTCTAGCGGATTGATGATGGCATCTGTCCATATTCTTGCAGCAGCATAAGTTGCTTCGGTTTGTTTTTTATATTTTTTAGAAGTGTCATTTAATATTTTTTGATGCTCTTCTTCGGTAATTTCTTTACCTTGTTTTTTAAGAGTACTTTCTTGAATTTGAACCAATACTTTTGCTGCCTGAGCGCCTCCCATAACGGCCAAATCTGCCCAAGGCCATGCTACTATTAATCTTGGGTCGTAAGCCTTTCCACACATGGCATAATTTCCTGCCCCATAAGAATTTCCTGTAATAATCGTAAACTTAGGCACTACTGAATTTGATACCGCATTAACCATTTTAGCCCCATCTTTAATAATCCCGCCATGCTCTGATTTAGAACCTACCATAAAGCCCGTTACATCTTGTAAAAACACCAATGGAATTTTTCTTTGGTTGCAATTAGCAATAAATCGTGTGGCTTTATCCGCAGAATCCGAGTAAATTACCCCCCCGAATTGCATCTCGCCTTTGCCACTTTTTACTAATTTTCTTTGGTTGGCTACAATCCCTACACTCCAGCCATCTATCCTCGCCGTGGCACAGATAATAGATTTACCATAGTCGGCTTTGTATTCCTCATATTCAGAATTATCGACTAAGCATTTAATGATTTCGTGTGTATCGTATTGCTCCGTACGAGAGGCTGGAATAATACCAAAGATATGTTCTGGATTCTCTTTTGGTGGGGCACTTTCTATTCTATCAAAGCCTGCTTTATCATAATCGCCAATAGATTTCATAATATTTTTAATACGGTCGAGGGCATCTTTATCGTCTTTCGCTTTATAATCCGTAACACCAGAAATAGAACAATGGGTAGTAGCGCCACCTAAAGTTTCATTATCAATACTTTCCCCAATCGCCGCTTTTACAAGATAACTCCCTGCTAAAAAGATAGAGCCTGTTTTATCTACAATCATCGCTTCATCACTCATAATAGGTAAATAAGCACCTCCTGCTACACAGCTACCCATTACCGCAGAAATTTGGATAATGCCCATCGCACTCATCTTAGCATTGTTTCGGAAAATACGCCCAAAGTGCTCTTTATCTGGGAAAATTTCGTCTTGCATTGGTAAATACACCCCCGCAGAATCCACTAAGTAGATAATGGGCAGTTTATTTTCCATCGCTATTTCTTGGGCTCTTAAATTCTTTTTTCCCGTAATAGGAAACCATGCCCCTGCTTTTACTGAAGCATCATTGGCAACCACTAAACATTGTCTGCCCGATACATAGCCCATTTTTATCACCACACCGCCTGCTGGACAACCGCCATGTTCCTCATACATTTCATATCCTGCAAATGCGCCAATTTCAATACTGTCTTTATTATCATCTAAAAGATAGTCGATACGCTCGCGCGCCGTCATCTTTCCCTGACTTCTGATTTTTTCTAGCCTCTTCTTTCCGCCGCCTTCTTTAATCTTACCTAGAATTTGATTGATTTCCGATAGTTTGAGTTTATTAATATCTTCGTTTTTATTAAACTGTAAATCCATAGTTCGCTGTTTTAAGTGCCTAAAGATACTATTTTTTACTAAAATAAAAAATGTTTTACGGCAATGGTCTTAAAAATAAAACGGCTTCGCAATTCAAATTTCTTAACACCGTAAATACCAACAAGACCAATAAAATAATTTCTAAAAAATAACGGTATTTAGTAATAGACTGCCCTATATTTTTTTGAAATAAAAGATTGTAGAGCCAAATGAATACAAACGGTAAGGATATAATAAACAAAGGATTATACAGCAATGCCGCTATAAAATTGAAATTTAACAATTGATGCAATGCCCGCTGACCGCCACAGAATGGACAATAGATTTTAAACCAAGTATAACTAGGACACGCAGGGAAAAAAGTCTCAACAGCGGGATTGTATACTCGGTAGAGCCATAACACTATTGCAAGTGCAATACTTATGTCTAAAACCCAAAGTGTTTTTTTATATTTATAATTTTTCACTTGGACTAATGTACTAATTTATTCCGTAAAAATCTCTACCTGATATCCCACGCCTCTTACAGAATCTATTGAGGTTTTAGGCTCGTGCTGAAAATATTTTCTTATTCTACTGATAAATACATCTAAACTTCTTCCAGAAAAATAATCGGTTTCTTCCCAAAGTTGATTGAGAATATCCTCTTTTGACACCAAACTATGGTTGTGTTTTAGCAAAAATAATAACAATCGTATTTCCTTTTTAGTCAATCGAGTGGAGTGTTGAGCGTGTTCTAAAATATAAGTTTCGGGGTGTAAGGTATAACTACCCAACGCGATAGGCTCTTGGGGATTAGACCATCGGCTGCGCTTAAGGATATTATTTAATCTCAGTACCAATTCTTCGGGTTCGCAAGGTTTGGCTAAATAATCTTCAGCACCAATTTTGAGTCCAGTGATACGATCAATTTTTTGATTTTTAGCGGTTAAAAATAATAATGGAAACTGTGGCTTTTCTTTTAAAATCGTTTGGGCTAAAGTAAAACCATCTATCTTCGGCATCATCACATCTAAAATCCCTATATGAAATTCCCAATGCGAAAATAGCAGCGCCACCTCTTCTGGATTTTGATACCAAGACACTTCAAAATTGCTAAGCTCCAAATATTGCTTTAGCACATGCCCAAAATCCTCATCATCTTCTACTAATAAGACTTTGTATTTCATAAGTTTTTGAATTTAATTTTAAACTCTGTCCCTTTGTGATGACTATGGACTTCTATTTCGCCATGGTATTGATTAACCAATTGTTTTACAATATATAGCCCCATGCCCAAACCTTTAGTTGTATGTATATTTCCTTCGGATACGCGATAGAATTTATCAAAAATATTATCTTGATGGTCTTTCGAAATCCCTCTACCATTATCTTTTACACTGATATAGACTTCATTTTGAGAAAGTTTATTTATAATCACTTTTATATAAGTTCCTCCATACTTTATAGCGTTGTCTAGTAAGTTAGATAAAAGGATTTCAAATTCATTTTGAGAGAGCGACAACTGAAATGAACTACCTATATGATACTCCATTTTAATATTAGGATGTGTTGCAATAAAATCATTTAAAAACAATTGCGTATTCTCTATTGAAAAAGGTTGATGCTCGGAATGGTCTTGATGCAATCTTCCCAGTAAATACTCCAGTTTTAAAACTTGTCTATTAAGTAGTAATGTATGGTCATTTGGCTGCTGGGTATGCAATAATTTCGTGGCAAACTTCATGGTAGAAACAGGGGTTTTAAATTCATGAGAAATGGTGTCCACCGTATCATGAAGTACAGCAATGGCTTTAGTTTGGCGTTCAAAATTTCTTATCGTAAGAAAAAATAACACCAATACCGCTACCAAAATCATAAACGATAATAGTATAGGTGGCAATAACCTACGAAGTAAAATTTCATTAAGATTAAAAATTTTATACACCGAACAACTATAGGCTTCTATGTATATCTCATAATTGTCTTTTGTAACTTCATCGCTTTGGGAAGTGTATTCTGTTTTGTAACTACCTGAATAAAAAATAGTTCCTTTATTTACTGGTGGTTGGGTTTGGTAAATCGTCATCGGGTTATTAAAGAGTAACTGATGCTCCTTCCCATAGTAAATCTTAGAATAAAATTTGTGAACCCCCACTTTAAAATCGCTATTGGCAAAAAGACTATCTATATAGCGTTGTATTTTAGGTTGTCCTATTTTTTCTTTTTGGCTAAAAAAATATTTAATTTCTTTAAGACTCGTTTTTCCTATATTATAATCGCTAATTAATTTTGTGAGTTCACTGTCTCGACTCAACTCAACCAAATTTAAAGAATTTATATTGTCTAAGTCTTTTAATTTACCAGATATTTCTTTATGTAATTCCCCTTCTTTTAATTTCCAGAGGTTATAAACATAATAGCCTTGTACCGTCAATAACAATACAAAGAAAACGCTAAATAATATGAAATAAGTTCGATGCTTCAGTTTCATACGAGCAAATATAAAACTTCCGCTTTAGTCTATTGTTATATTAACCCTTCATTAACCTTTTATTAACCGAAATTCTTTAGTACAATCCTCATTTTTGCTCTAATAAAAGTTAAAACCAATGAAGAAGATTATTATTTTACTTAGCATTAGCCTCCCTTTAATGGGATGGACGCAAATTCAAGACTCCACAAAAGTAGATAGCATACAAGAAGTGGTACTAACCAAGAAAAATCCTATCACTAAGAGAAAGATAGACCGTATGGAGTTTAATGTAGAACATTCCAACTTAGCTTCGCTAAATGCGTGGGAAATTCTAAAGAAAACACCTGGGATTACAGCCGTAGGAAACCATCTTAGCATTAAAGGTAATCAAAATATTATAGTAACCATTAATGATAAAAAAATAATGATGACCGCAGATGAACTGAGAAACTACCTAGAAAACACACCTGGTTCGGAAATGCAAACGGTAGAAGTCATCAGTAATCCACCAGCCAAATACGAAGCCTCTGGTAGCGCCATTATCAATATCAAAATGAAAAATATAAAAAAGAAAGGTTATCGCGGCTCTGTTTATACAGGATATACCCAAGCCACCTACGCCAAAGGAAATGTAGGCACACGCCACGAATTTAAAAAGAACCGTTGGACATTATCTACTGGATTCAATTCTAATTTTGGTGACTACTTCCGTGAAAATATAGATGTGGTAAATTATGTAGAAGCTAATGAATCTTGGAAAAGTAATCTAAATCGCAAAGATACACAGAAGCCAACCCGCTCTTTCTATCTTAATACCGACTATGAGGTGGATAGCTTGACAACGCTAAGTCTCAACTATCACTTGTCTCATTCTCCTAATGTTTATGGTTTGTATGATGTCCCTACCTATATTTATGAAAATGGAGGAAACCAGCCCGTGTCTAATTATAGAACCCTAAACGATCATTACTCTAAATATTTCAGCCAAAGTTTGAGTACCCAGCTGGATAAGAAATGGAATAAAAACAACAAATTTTCGTGGCGAAATCATTGGATTAACAATCGAAAGAATGCATTTAGTGATATTGAAACTTTTCTTAATTTTAAAAATCAACCTGCTTCTACAAATCATTTTAGCACCGATGATGATGCTCGTATTAATCTTTACTCTACCCAAGTGGATTTCGAGTTTAAACCCAATGCCCTAACCATAGAAACGGGTAGTAAATATAGTTTTGTACATACCAACGCATTATTGGATTTTCAAGAAACTCAAGGAAAAACTTTGGTACATCATCCACAAAAAAGCAACGATTTTGATTATAAAGAACATAACTTTGCGGCTTATCTCTCTGCACAATACGAATGGCAATCTTGGCAATTAAAAGCAGGACTAAGAACAGAATACACGGGATTAAAAGGCGTGGCTCAACCTCGAAATGCCACCAACCAACAACATTATTGGAAATGGTTTCCCACCTTGTATATCCAATATACTTCGCCAACAAAACATCAATTAGGATTTTCTTATAGCAAGCGCATCAGTCGTCCGTCTTATCAATATTTAAACCCTGCTAAATCTTATTTCAATTTATTTTCTTATTTCCAAGGCGACCCGAATTTAAAGCCTACCATTTCACATCATTTTAATCTTAACTACACTTATAAAAATTGGAATATCGAAGGGTTTTATTATAAAAATATATCGCCTTCCATGGAAATATCTTATCAAAACCCTGCTACTAAAATGATGATATATCACTATACTAATTTAGAAAAAGACCAAGCGTTTGGTATGGAATTTAATAAAACTTTTCATCCTACTTCTTTTTGGGATATCAGCGTTTATAGCTCGGGAATTTATAATGAAAACTATTTTTTGGGGCTTGACCAAAAGATTTATCTAAACCATTTATTGTCAATCAGAACTCAAATTTCCAGCACTTTTACTTTGGATAAAACCAGTGATTGGCAACTTGAATTGGGGCATATGTATAGCTCTGGCATGATTCAAGGAAATATGACTGCAAGTGCGTCTCACAATATTTATTTAGCGACCAACCGAAAGTTTTTTGATAAAAAGTTAGAAGTCAGTCTTTATGTTAATGATCTATTTAGGACAGACAAAGCCACTTTTAGAACCAAGTACGCCAATCAAGATAATTACTTTATAGATTATCAAGACACACAAAGTTTGAGTTTAAAACTGACCCATCGATTTGGAAATCATAAATTAAAATCTACCAAAACAATTAAAGACATCGAAGAGAAAAATAGAATGTAGAAATATAAACTCGATAGATCATAGATTGATGGTTAGCTTTTTTTAATTAAAGAGGCTAACTTTTTTTACCATAAAATTCCCATGTAAAAACTTGGAAACTTTTTTTGTTTTTAAGTTTTTTTGTTTAATTTTGCACCCGAATTATGAGTGAAAAAAATATTTTTTTAGACAAAGTAACCCAGCTGTTTTTAGAAAATGGTGCTAAAACCTTAACAATGGACGACATTGCTAAGGCATTTTCTATATCTAAAAAACACTGTATCAGCATTATAGCAATAAAGAAACGTTGCTAGATGAAGTATTGAAATACTTGCTGGATGATTTATTAATTAAATTAAAAGAGGGCGAAAAAAAATATCCAGACCCTATTGATAGTATGCTCATCGGGAATTCTGAAATGGAAAAAATTTCCGAAAGTAGCAAGAGTATATTTATAAAACAACTCATCAAATATTATCCAGACACCTACAATCAACATCTTCTGGACATTTACAATACCATTTCTGAAGTGTTGATTTCAAATATTGAAAAAGGTAGAAATTTAGGATTATATAAAACCGATTTTGATGAAAAATTGTACAGCAAATATTTTCTTGAACTGATGTTTGCCTTTGACCATTCTCCGCTATTTGATAGTGAGGACAATCTATCCAGAAGCGAATTTTGTCAACGCATCATCATCTTTTATCTCAATGCCATAGTAACCCCAAAAGGTCTTGAAAAACTTAATCAAACCAAGAAAAATTTTTAACCCAAATATATGAACAGATACATTAAAATCATAGGGCTACTCGCCTTATTTGTACAAGGGACTCTCTCAGCACAGCAAACCCGCGTGCTTACCCTGTCCCAAGCTATCGACTACGCCATAGAAAATAAAGCCGATGCCGAAAAAGCTCGACTAAACATCCGAAAAGGCGATACTGAAATTGCAGAAGTAAGAGCCAATGCGCTGCCTAAAATCTCTGTAACCAGCAACACAGCCTATAACCCTCTACTACAAAAAAGCCTTCTACCAGGGGAAATGTTTGGTGCTCCAGGGCAAAAAATAGAAGTTTCTTTTGGGCAAAGATGGCAATCGAGTAATATGGTACAGTTGCAGCAAGTTTTGTTTAATCAATCGGTGTTTACAGGACTAAAAGCCGCTAAGTCGACTAAGGAATTTTACTTTATTAATGCACAGCTAACAGAGGAACAAATCATCCAAAAAGTAGCTGAGGCATATTACCAAGTATATCAATCTCAGCAAATGCTGAATAATTTAAAAGATAATCTGAATATCGCCCAGCAGACTATTAATATCATTAAAGGATTGTACGATGCAGGTTTGGCGAAAAAAATTGATTACGATAGAACTTCCGTAGCGGTAAATAATCTAAAAGCCAATGAGCAACAACTCATCAATGCTGTACAACTCAGTGAAAATGCCTTAAAATTTATGATTGGCATGCCCATGCAACAGGATATTGAACTTCCTGAAGGCACCTTTGAACCTTCTATTTTAGTGGCTGAAAACACACCTAATTTTTCTGAAAGAACCGAACTAAAATTATTAAATAAACAACTAGAATTACTTAACTGGAAGAAAAAAGCCTCTGAAGCAGAATACTATCCTTCCGCTGCACTAGTCGCTAACTATGGTTGGCTAGGACAAGGGGAAAAATTTCCATTTTGGAATGGTAAGGACAACGGGGTCTTTTGGTCAGATTTATCTTCTATTGCCCTAAGCATCAACATTCCTATTTTTAATGGATTTGCCATTAAGTCTAAAGTTGAAAAAGATTTAATAGAAATAGAAAAAGCTAAAGCCGATTTAAAAGAAACCCAATTGGGGTTAGATTTAGCCTACAACAATGCTAAAACCCAACTTACCAATGGGCTTATCACCATTAAAAATCAAGAAAGTAATGTAAAGTTAGCCGAAGAAGTGCTTTCTAACACCCGCTCTAACTATCAATATGGTTTAGCCACACTGAACGATATCTTAGATGCCGAAAAAGACCTTGCCGAAGCAAAAAATAATTTAACCAAATCTAAACTGGATTATAAATTAGCAGAAATAGAACTTTTAAAATCCCAAGGAAAACTCAGAACTTTAAATCAAAACTAAAAACTTAAAAATATGAATAAGAAAACAATTATATCCATCATTGTAGTAGTAGCTGCGGCGATAGGCTTCTTTTTTATCTTACAAAAGAATAAAAAGAATAACCAAGAGAAAGTAGACATCGTAGCGAAAAAGAATGCCGATGTTGCAGTGCGTGTCGCCAAAGTGTCTAAAGAGCACATCGGTGGGGACTTTAGCGTTAATGGGACTTTCTTACCTAATAAACAAGCCGATATTGCAGCGGAAATGGGCGGACAATTAGTGGCACTCTATGTAAAAGAAGGCAGTTATGTAAAAGCAGGACAAGTGATTGCCAAGTTAAAAGGTGACCAACTGAATGTTAGTGTAAACAATGCCCAAGCCAACTTAGACCAAGCCCTCTCTGCCCTTAGCAGATACGAAGCCGCTTATAAAACGGGGGGAGTTACTGCCCTACAACTCGACCAAGCTAGACTTCAAGTAAAAAATGCCCGCGCCCAAGTACAATCGGCTAGATTACAATCTGGCGACACGAGAGTGGTATCCAAAATCAGTGGTATGGTAAACAAAAAAATGGTGGAACTCGGAAGTGTGATCGGTGCAGGGACGCCGATTGTCCAAGTCGTAGATATTTCTTCACTCAAACTAAAAGTAGATGTAGATGAGTCTCTAGTGTCTCAACTATCCATCGGAAATACAGTGGCAGTAAAACCAAGTGTAATTGATGGCAACATAGATGGACGCATCACCTTTATTGCACCAAGCTCTAATGGCGCCTTAAAATTTCCTGTGGAAATTACCATTGCCAATGCGACTAAACAACTGAAAGCAGGAATGTATGGCACCGCTATATTCAAAACCAGTGGTGATGGCGATGTGTTGACGATTCCTAGAGAAGCCTTTGTAGGCGGAATTAATGATAATTTGGTGTTTGTGGTAAGAGATAATGTAGCCTACCTAACCAAAATCCAAAGTGGCACCAACTATGGTGATAAAGTAGCCGTAACTGGTGGATTAAAAGAAGGTGATATTGTAGTCACCAGTGGACAAATCAACCTTGTTGATAAAACCAAAGTAAAAGTAATAAAGTAACCTCAATTTAAAACTTTATTATAAAACAATTTTGAACAAAACATAATTATGAAATTAGCAGAAGTATCCATAAAAAGACCCAGCCTCGTGATTGTGATGCTCGTACTACTCATTTTGGGTGGGCTATTCAGTTACAAACAACTGAACTACGAGCTAATCCCAAAAATGGAAATTAAAGTGGTCACTATATCTACCATATATCCAGGAGCTTCGCCTTCCGAAGTAGAAAATACGGTTTCTAAAAAAATTGAAGACGCTGTATCTTCTCTAGAGGGTGTAAAAAGTATCCAAGCCAAATCTTATGAAAGTCTTTCGGCGGTCATCATTGAATTTAATCAAGATGTAGATGTCAATTACGCCATGAACGATGCCCAAAGAAAAATCAATGCCATTCGTTCGGATTTACCAGATGATGCAAAAGAACCATCGTTAACACAATTCTCGTTATCAGATTTGCCAGTGGTTAGCATGGGAATTACTGCCAACCTTTCGGAAAGTGAACTTTATGATTTGATAGACCAAAAGATTCAGCCAGAATTTTCTAGAATCCCAGGGGTAGCAAAAGTAAATGTTATCGGTGGGCAAGAACGCGAAATCCGCATCAACCTAAATCAAGAAAAATTAGAAGGCTATGGACTTACCATTCCACAAGTGGTGCAGATCATTACTACCTCGAATATGGACTTCCCTACGGGAAACCTTCAGACGCGTAGCAATTCTACATTGATTCGTCTTTCGGGTAAAATTGCTTCCATAGACCAACTTAGAAACTTAACGATTGCCTCTCAAAATGGTATTAATATTCGCCTTTCGGATGTAGCAGAAGTTCAAGACACTCAGAAAAAAGTAGAGAAAATTGCACGAATTAACCAGCAGAATACCCTTTTACTTCAAGTCCAAAAACAAACCGATGCGAACGCCGTAACAGTAAGTGAATTGGTACAGAAAAAAATGCAGGATATAGAAACGCAATACAAAGACCAAAATATTAAAATCAACCTAGCGAATGATACTTCGATATTTACATTAGCTGCGGCAGATTCCGTAACCCACGACTTACTGATTGCGGTTGCCTTAGTAGCCTTTGTGATGTTATTTTTCCTTCATAGCTTTAGAAATGCAGTGATTGTAATGGTGTCTATCCCAACTTCATTGATTGCCACTTTTATTGGAATGCTCATTTTTGGTTATTCCTTAAACTTAATGAGTTTACTCGCCTTATCTTTAGTGGTAGGTATCCTAGTGGACGATGCTATTGTAGTGATTGAAAATATCCACCGCCATATGGAAATGGGTAAAAATAAAGTGCGTGCCGCTTACGACGGGTCTAAAGAAATTGGATTTACCGTAGCCGCAATTACGATGGTGATTGTAGTGGTATTCTTACCTATCGCGTTAAGTTCTGGTATGGTACCGAACATTATCCGTCAGTTCTGTGTTACGGTGGTGATTTCTACATTATTATCTTTATTGGTATCCTTTACCGTAGTGCCTTGGTTATTTTCAAGATTTGGTAAATTAGAATTGATTAGTAAAACTTCTCTTTTAGGAAAAGTAATTTATAAGTTTGAAGATGGCTTAACGAAGTTCACCAACTTTATGTCTAATCTATTAGAATGGTGCCTTAGAAATAAAATAAAAACCTTTATCGTAACGGCTTTATTATTTGCAAGCTCTATCGTGCTTTTAATGATGGGCTATATTGGGGCAGACTTTTTCCCAAAAACAGACAAAGGTGAGTTTTTAGTTCAACTTGAAATGCCAAAAGATGTTTCAATAGAGCAAACCAATCAAATGACGAGAAAAGCCGAGCAATATTTAGCGAAAAATCCTTTCGTGGAAACTATGATTACTACTGTGGGACAGTCCAGTAGTGGTCTAGGTGCTGCACAATCTACACCGAATAAATCCGAAATTAATGTAAAATTAGTGGATAAATCCAAGCGTGATGAAGCCAGTAATATTTTTGCGGCTAAAATAAAACGCGAACTCGAAAAAGTGTTGGTAGGTGCTAAAGTGACTACTGTACCTATGGGATTACTCGGTGCCGATAATGCATCTATCCAAATGGTAGTAACTGGAAATACCCTAAAAGACGCGATGGACTATGCTAAAGCCATAGAAAATAAACTGAGAACCATAGAAGGGGCAACGGAAATAAAACTGAGTGTAGAAGAAGGAAGCCCAGAAATTTCGGTTTCGGTAGATCGAGATAAAATGACAGCACTAGGACTTAATGTAGCCACGGTGGGACAAACTCTGAGAATTGCCTTTAGTGGAAATACCGATAATAAATTCCGTACAGGTAACAACGAGTACGATATGAATATTATTTTAGATGAAACCAACCGAAACAGCATCGATGATGTAAGAAATGTGGCTTTCATCAATAACCAAGGTCAGAAAATCCAATTGGCTCAGTTTACCAATATTGAGTACTCTTCGGGGCCAGCCATTTTGGAACGCTACGACCGTTCACCATCGGTTACAGTAAATGCTCAGAATGTGGGTAGAAGTACTGGAGCTATTGCCGATGAACTAACGAAAGACATGGAAAGTATGCAAAAACCAGCAGGGGTTAAATGGAAATGGATAGGTAATATGGCAAACCAAAGCGAAGGGTTTGGTACTTTAGGTTACGCATTGCTTGCCGCTATTTTGCTTGTTTATATGATTATGGTGGTACTTTACGATGATTTTGTAAAACCATTCATTGTCTTGTTCTCTATCCCATTATCCTTTATTGGAGCATTATGGGCGTTAGCATTAACCAATCAAAGTTTAAATATCTTTACCATATTAGGTATCATTATGTTGATTGGATTGGTAGCGAAGAATGCGATTCTCTTGGTAGACTTTGCCAACCATAGATTACAGCACGGCGAAACCATTACCAATGCTTTACTACAAGCTAACCATGCCAGATTAAGACCTATTTTAATGACCACAATTGCCATGGTATTTGGTATGTTGCCTATTGCGATGGCGTCTGGAGCGGCATCGGAAATGAATAATGGATTGGCGATTGTCATCATTGGAGGGCTACTTTCCTCCTTATTCCTTACCTTAGTGATTGTGCCCGTAGTTTACTATATCGTGGTAAAATTAGAAGAAAAATTCTCTAAGCACGACAAAAAAGACTACGACGCCCTAATGGTAGCAGACTACGAACATCTACATCCCGAAGATGAAGTAGAGTTTTAAAAAAATTCTTAAACTCAAAAAGCCGATTTATAGCAGTTATAAATCGGCTTTTTATTTTGGAACTTTAATACTTTATGCTTTAGGCAAACTAATAACTTATCAATCAAAACTTCCCCCCCCAACTGATTTATCATCCTAATATAAACAGACGCTGAAACAAGTTCAGCGTGACACGCTTTTATTGACTAGATGCTTTAGGCATTAGGCTATAAGCAACAAGCAAACTTAAACATCTTCACTCAACACTTTTACCTCCATTTATAATCTATAATTTAACATTTTAAATTGCAATAGGCAGTAGGCTTTATGCCGTAAGCCGCCCCCCTTATTACTCAAAACTCATCACTCAAAACTTTTTTCAATAATATAAAAAAACAAAAAAGGCTACTTATTGCTAAGTAACCTTTTGTAGGGTGGATGACCGGTCTCGAACCGGCGACCTTCGGAACCACAATCCGACGCTCTAACCAACTGAGCTACAACCACCGTTTTGTGGGTGCAAATATAAAACTATTTTTAATACTTACAAAATTATTGAATCAAAATTTTTAAATGCGATCAACTTCTCTGTGGTAAAGCCCTCCGCATAAGTGACACCAGAAAGCCGCCCAAGGTCTTGAGCTCGATATGTCAAACTCTCTAAAAAATCCTTTGTCGCAATAGGCGTCATGGGTTCTTCGGATTTTGGATCGTAAAATTGGGTCTTATATGCCAAACAGGCCTCTTTCTTTTTATCCATAAAATCTGTAATATCCACCACAAAATCTGGAGTAATATTTTTCCATTGGATATAATTAAAAATATGCTTCGGGCGCCACGCCTCTTGTAAAGTGCCATCTTCCAATTGAGTTTCAATTTTGACCAATCCAGATAAAAAACAAGCATCAGAAATTAACTTGCAGGCTTTGGCATGATCGGGATGGCGGTCCTCAATGGCATTAGCAAACACAATTTCTGGACGGTATTTTCTAATCATTTTTACAATACGCATTTGGTATTCTTCGGAATTGACAAGAAAACCATCTTTCATTTTAAGATTTTCTCTATGCTGGATGCCCAATATTTTGGAGGCATTAGCTGCTTCGTTGTATCGGGTGTCTTTAGTGCCTCGGGTGCCTAGCTCCCCTTGGGTCAAATCTACAATCGCTGCTGTTTTCCCTTCCGAAATTAATTTGGCAAGGGTACCGCCACAACCTAATTCCACATCATCTGGATGTGCGCCAATGGCTAAAATATCTACTTTCATATAGCAAAGATAAGCATTTTAAAAAGTATAAGAAAAACTCCTTAGCCAAATGACTAAGGAGTAAGAATAGTATTGTGAAAATATTATTTATTCAAAGACTGAGAAAGATTTTGAGCATCTTTATAGTCTGGTTTCAATTGCAAAGATTTAGATACATAATCTTTAGCTTTAGCCACATTAGAATCTTTTTCCAAGTAAGCCACTGCAAAATAAGCATACGCTAAAGTTTCTTGATTCTTAGCACGCTCCTCAGCCGATTGCTTGTCCAAAGTATCTATAAATGATTGGTAAGCCATCTTAGCTAAATCATTATTGCCTGCTTGCTGATAAGCGTAACCTTGGCTATAATACGCTGGTGCCCAATTTGGTAGTAAATTTATCATTTGTTGCCATGCATAAGCCGCTCCATTCCAGTTTTTAACATCCTGATAAGCCATCGCTAATTTATAGATATTATCACTGTTTTTTGGATCTGCCGCTACTTGTGCCTTTAGTGCATTTACTTCTGGGCTTGTAGGTCCAGATTCTGCTGCCGCTTTCAAATCGCCTCCTCCACTATTGATTTTTGCTAGTTCTACGTCCCATTGCATAGTTTGATCCTTTGCTGCCTTTGCTAAAGCAATTTTTTCTTGAGACATTCTTTTGAGATTATCTTTTGTCGTTGCATCTTCGGACTGGTATGCTTGGCCTGCATAGATTAAGCCTAATAAGCCTTGATCAGCAGGCTGAACTCTAGACGCATCAACCTGAGAAATAAATTGATCCAAATTTTTCTTCGCTTCGTCATATTTATGCTCACTATACAATAAGTATGCTCTAAGTTTGTATTTAATAGGATCATCTACTTTATCAAAAACTTTAGCTAAAACTTCTTCAGATTCTTTATAGTTACCATTAGCAAAATACAATTTTGAAACTTCTAATAAAGTTACTGGATCTTCATCAGCATATTTAAGATAGTTCAATAAGTTAATTGCCGCTTCATCATGCTTTTGATATCTAATGTTATAGTTGGCTAATGCTTTATAAGCTGGCGCATAAGTTTTATCTACGGCCAAAGATTTATTTAAATTTTCTACCGCTAACTTCCATTGGTTAGCTGCCATCCAAAGTGTAGCCATTCTGGTAAATACAGACGCTTTATTTCTCGCTACCATTGCCGCATTATCATAGGCGTTCATAGCGTTGCCCGCATCTTTTTTTAGACGATAAGCATCCCCTAGAGAATAGTAATAGTTAGCAGGCACCTTACCTTTTTTTCCTGCTCTTTCTATAGCTTGGTTGATATAATCAATTGCTAGATCAGGAGCATTATGATTTTCAAACATCGTTAAAGCTTCCCCTGCTCTGAAAAGAACTTCCGCATCTTTACCTCTTGAGTCTTCAACAATTTCTTTAATCTCATTAATGGCTGCTTTGTTACCTTTTCCTAATTTAATAGTAGCCAAACCAATCTTATCCAAATACGCTCTTCTATCTTTTGCTAGTCCTTTATCAAAGTATTCTTTAGCCTTATCAAAATTAGGTTCATATTGAGTAAGATAAATATTACCCATATAAAAATAATTTTCAGAAGATGGATCTTTTTGTATCAATTGATTAAAAACTTCTTTAGCTTTAGCATACTTATGCGCATCCATATTTTGAAGCCCCTCTTCTACGGTTTGGGCATTTACGAAATTCAAACTTAGGGCCGCTACCGCTACTCCTAACACAACTTTTTTTCTCATTATATTATATTTCATTTTTAAATTAATTGAATGATTTATACGATTGTTAAACAATTATTATTCCAAAATTATCTCATTTGTACCTCTCGCTTATAAATGTTATAAGGTTGAAGTCCTTGTTTTGACACTACAATTTGCCCCAATTGAGTACACGAAAACCTAATGAAACCATTCCCTACACCAAAAAAGCCTTCATTGGTCAAAAAATATAAAATTCGAGTAAAGGGATAGCTCATATCTCTAATATTAGCCAAATCTGGCGTATGTGCTTTACCATCTTGAGTCCTAATCGATAGAATTTTAATTTGATCTTTAAGTGTCTGAATTTCTTTTGAATATTCCCTACTGATGGTATTTAAACTAATCACCCCTATTTTATTGGGATATTGATGTAAATTTTTAATGATATTCTCATTACCTCTTATAACTGAAAATTTCAAATCCGACGGTTTTTTATGAAGCATTTGAGCTACAAAATTAAGATTACTCGCATTGGTTCCATCAAAGATTAAATCTTTAGTATCGGAATTTAATAATTTATCAATTTCTTGCATAGATAGGTACTCACGGCTGGAATTTTTAGGCACTACAAAAACCACCGCATCGCCAGCAAATTTAGCTGGCTGGTAATCCATCCCTATTTTTTTTTCATAAAGTTTCTGCTCTTTTTCAGATAAAGGTCTAGACATCACAATAACCTGTGCACGATTCTCCAGTAAATCGATAAGTGCAGAATCCTCTTTTTTATATTCCACATCGATTTTAGCTTCTGGATAAAACGCCATATAGCGTTCTGACAAGGCCTCTGTTACATTTTTAAAAGACTCATCAGATTCTAAAACAATATTTCCTTTTTGCGGATTTTGGGCTTCTTCACCTTTTTTACAAGAAAAAAGCATGGTCGCAATAATAAAATAAAATAAAAATGAATATTTATACATTATTTCGTTCTTTTTTAATTTTATAAATGGCTCTAACGATTCTAAAGATTCCATAAACAATCATCAAAATACCTAATGGATACGCTACATAGTCTTCTAGCGGAATTACAAAAAATTTATAGACTAATACCACTACGCCTAAGACGATATAAATAATACCTGCGAAAATAGATAAATAATTAAACATAGCAACAAATATAATAAAAAAAGAGAAGCTTTCGCTTCTCTTTATATAAATTTAACAGAATTTTAAAAATACTAATAATCAAAATTCATTGTTACTGGCATTCTAAATCTAGAACGAACAGGTTCACCATTTTTCTTACCTGGTTTCCATTTCGCACGGATAGATTTAATTGCTCTTTCCGCTTCTTTGTTGAATGTAGAGTTAGAACCTGTAGCCTTTACTTGGGTAATAGATCCATCTATTTCAACAACGAATGTAACATTAGTTTTTAGAGTACCTTCATCACCATCCATTACTGATGTATCAAAGTTTTCTTGGAAGGCTCTTCTAAATCCAGACTCACCACCTCCTGAGAATTCTGCTAATTGGTCTACACTTTCATAAACCTCTGTTTTGCTTACCTGAGGTTTTACTTCCACCGTTGATGCCTTAGTCCCTGTAGAAGGTGGCGGTGGCGGTGGTGTATAAGAAGGCTTTTTAACGCCTTCTTGAGGAACTACCCCAACCGTGGTTTCTTTTTGTACAGAAACGGGTGGTGGTGGTGTTTCAATCTTAGGTGCCTTAACCGGCTCTGGCACCACATTTTGAATAACTTCAATTTTTTCTTCCTCTTGTGGTGGTGGCGGTGGCGGCGGTGGTTCTTCTTCTTTTGGTTGCTCTAAAATAGGCTCTTCTTCAGGAAGAATTTCCACTAAATTAGCTTCCACATCTACCGTAGGATCTGCGGTCATTTGCTTGATCTTCATCATAACGAAGGGAACAGCAGCCAACACGCAAAACAATGCAGTACCGATTAAGAATGCCTTAGTTAAGATTCTTCTATAACTACTTCTTAAATCGAAAGCACCATAAGCCTTGTTTCTATTTTCAAATACAATCTCATCCAAAGTTGGATTGTACCCTAAATTTTCATCTGACATATTTATGAATTTTTAAGGGTTAACTAATTATTTTGTATTACCGACTTTTTTATCATAAATAGCTTTCTCCCAAGGTTTAATATCGGTTACCCCATATCTCTCATTTTTAGTTACAGCCATTTCGTCTAGTACATCTACAAAATTTTTAAATACAGCTTCATCAGTGGGCTTTATAATTACAGTAAATTTTTCCTGATCTTTAGCCCTCTTCTTCGCATTCTCAATTACTTTCGTAATACCATCTTTATCAAAAGTTGTTTCTTGTAAGGTTTGGTCATTTAAACCTTCTTGATCTAACTGGTGATAAAATATTCTATTATCTTTACCAACTATTAAGGAAATAGAATTAGATAAATCAATTTCTGTTTTAGGTGGCTTCACATTCTCATCCTTAGGTTTCGCAGGAAGTCCTAAATCCATTACATTTGGTTTACTAAAAGTAGTAGTAAACATAAAGAATGTAATTAATAGAAACCCTAAGTCCACCATCGGGGTCATGTCTACTCGCGTAGACTGCTTCTTGGAACGGACTTTGCCGCCCTTGTCGCCTTTATCTTGTACTTGTACTTCTGCCATTTCTATTATTATTTACCTTCTTGTGTTGTAATTAACCAAAAATTGGTTTTATTAATATCTCTCAATCCTTCAAATAGTTCTTTAATTTCTGGGTAATTAGTTTCCCCGTCACCCTTAACGGCTAACTTATAATCACCATTAACCAGTAGACTTTGCTCCACCCAGTCAATTAACTGTCTATTCGTACTATCCAACGGCACTCCCGTAGGACTTTTAAATGCTTTTTGCTCATCTTCCTTAAGGTTCAAAAAACTCTTTAACTGAGCCATTGGAACCCCTACTGCCTGAACTTTAGTAAATGCTACTTTTTCCTTGTCGGTAAAAGACAGTCCATATTTTTTACCCATATTTTCAAGTATCTGCATTCTTTCAGTACCATTTTCTACGGGTTGAAAGTAGAATTTACCATCCTTTGTTACATTTACGGTCATAAGACTCGCATCTGGCAACAAGGTTTCAGAGATAGAAGATGGCGGTTTTATCTGTTCCACATCAGGTTTCTTAAACTGAGTGGTCAAGATAAAGAAGGTTAGTAGTAGGAAAGCAACATCACACATCGCAGTCATATCCGTTACTACCCCGTGTCTTTTTGGTTTGACTCTCGCCATTGTTCTTATATTTTTTAATTAAACTTCTATTACACTGCAATATCTATATTGCAATTATCATTCCTTTTGAGATTTCCAGATTAGTGGAACTCTGCGAATGATTGTTGGATAGACATACCGATTTCGTCAATCTTGTAAGTTAATCCATCAATTTTAGATGTAAAGAAGTTGTAAAGGATAATCGCGATTGCAGATGTACCAATACCTAATGCCGTATTAATCAAGGCTTCGGAAATACCGATAGATAATGCTGCAGCGTCAGGCGTACCTCCACCAGAACCTAAAGCAAAGAAAGCTTTAATCATCCCGATTACTGTACCTAATAACGCTACTAATGTTGCTACAGTACCTAAAGTTGAAAGAATCATCATATTCTTTTCAAGCATTGGCATTTCTAAAGTAGTTGCTTCTTCTAAAGCTTTGTTTAGGGCAATCATTTTTTGCTCTTTATCCATAGTAGTGTCATGAGCAAGAGCTTTGTAAGTTACTAAACCTTCTTTTACCACATTACCAACAGATCCTTGTTGCTCGTCGCATCTTACGATAGCCTCGTCGATTTTGTTTTGGTTAAGAAGTCTTCTGATTTCAAGTACGAAGTTATCCAAGTTTCCTTTTCCTTGTGCTTTCTTAATCACGAAGAAACGCTCGAATGAGAAAACGATCACGGTAATCATAAATAAAATCAAAACATGTACTACTGGTCCTCCCATGTAGATAATTCCCATAAAAGATTCTGGATGTAATTCTTTAGATGGTAGATCTGCAAACGCCACTGATGCTTGACCAGCGATTCTTGCATCTTCTTTAAAGTTACCTGGGTTACCTAAAATAAAGATGTAAATACTTAATGCAACTACATACAATATAGGTAGTACGATTGCTGGGTTTAACCCACTCTTTTGTCTAGCAATTACTTGCTCTTCCTTGTTTGAAACATTCATTTCCATATTAAACTTAAATTAAATTGTTAATTTTTTCAGGTTGTAAAGTAAAGTTAAAAAAATTAAAAAACCAAATAATATTTTTAAAAAGCCTAAATTCTAACCCAAGAACGCCGCCGTTAAAATTGTCTGGTAAATATTTTTTTTATAATTTTTATCATATTATTTTAGATTACAAACCCTTCTTATATTTTATAAAAAATTTATTTTACTTTTTTTTGAATCTATTAAATGTTAAATTTATATTAAAAAATAGATTTTAAAGACGATTAGAATACAATATTGATGATTTTCTTTGGCACAACGATGATTTTTTTCACCATATTATCTCCAATTTGTTGCTTCACGCGTTCATCTGCCAATGCAATTTTCTCAATATCTTCTTTTTTAAGATCTGCGGACAGAGGCATCTTAAATCTCATCTTACCATTAAAGCTGACAGGATATTCTATTTCATCCTCTTTTAAATAGTCTTCATTAAGGGCTGGAAATGGGGCAAATTCAATAGAAGTCGTATGTCCTAATAACGCCCACAATTCTTCGCAAATATGTGGTGCATAAGGCGATACCAATACCGCTAAAGGCTCCAAAATCGCTCTTTTATTGCATTTGGCTTTTTGTAATTCGTTCACGGCAATCATAAATGAAGACACCGAAGTATTAAATGAAAAGTTCTCAATATCAAACAAAACTTTCTTAATCAAAGTATGCAATATCTTATATTCTGCCTTAGTAGGTTCTTCATCGGATACTTCAAACGAATCCTCATTAAAATATAAATTATAGAATTTCTTCAAAAAGCCATAGACGCCACTAAGCCCTTGCGTATTCCAAGGTTTAGATTGCTCCAATGGACCTAAAAACATTTCGTAAAGCCTTAAACAATCGGCACCGTACTCCTCACAAATATCATCTGGATTAACCACATTATATTTCGACTTCGACATTTTTTCTACTTCACGCTCGGTGATATATTTTCCATCTTCTAAGATAAATTCTGCATCAGCAAATTCTGCACGCCATTGTTTAAAGGCGTCAATATCCAATTCGTCTGTCGTTCCTTTTAATAAGGACACATCTACATGAATTTTTTGTGTCTTATAATCCTTAGCTAGATTTTTAGATACATACTGGTTGGTGCCATCTACCCTAAAGACATAAGCACTCATTCCCAAAATCATCCCTTGATTGATCAGTTTCTGGAAAGGCTCTTCATGAGAGATAAAACCTCTGTCCTTTAAAAATAAATTCCAGAATCGTGCATATAATAAATGTCCCGTAGCATGTTCACTACCTCCAATATACAAATCTACTTGTCCCCAATAGTCTGATTTTTCCTTAGCACAGAATGCCCCATCATTATGAGCATCCATATACCTTAGGAAATACCAAGAACTTCCTGCCCAACCTGGCATGGTAGATAATTCTAAAGGGAAAACAGTTTTATTGTCTATTAAATCTACGGAAACGAGTTTTTGCTGTGTTTCGTCCCAAGCAAAATCTTTAGCGTTGCCTAATGGTGGGTCGCCATCTTCTGTCGGTAAATATTTTTCTACTTCTGGCAACTCTAAAGGCAATACAGAAATTGGCAAAGTATAAGGCATACCATCCTTATAATATATAGGTACAGGCTCCCCCCAATATCTTTGGCGAGAGAAAATCGCATCTCTTTGTCGGTAGTTAATTTTTCTACCCCCCTTACCTCTTTGCTCTAAATCTTCGATGACTTGATTAGACGCCTCTTTAAAATCAGATAAGCCATTTAAGTATTCCGAATTTTCATACACCATCCCTTCTTTAGCATAATAAGCATTCTCAGAGATATCTTGGTTAAAAATATTCTGAATCGGCATATCAAAATATTTAGCAAAGGCATAATCTCTTTCATCGCCTGCAGGCACTGCCATTACTGCACCAGTTCCATAGCCTGCCAATACATAATCACCAATCCAAATCGGTACTGCTTTTCCCGTGATAGGATGCTCAGCATAGGCGCCCGTAAAAACTCCCGAAATGGTTTTAACATCTGCCATTCTATCGCGTTCCGAGCGTTTTGCTGTTTCTTTTACATAGGCTTCTACCGCTTCTTTTTGTTCTGGAGTCGTAATCTTGTCTACCAACTCATGCTCTGGTGCTAAAGTAAGAAAGCCCACACCAAAAATAGTATCGGGTCTGGTCGTAAATACCGAAATATCATCTAAATCTTGGTGTTCTTCGCCTTTAACTTTAAACTTTACTAACGCCCCTTGTGATTTTCCTATCCAATAGTCTTGACTATCTTTAAGTGGCTGTGGCCAATCCAAAGTTTGCAAACCTTGTAGTAATCTTTCCGAATAAGCGGTAATTCTCATACTCCATTGCATCATTTTCTTTTGGAATACAGGATATCCGCCACGCTCAGATTTACCATCTTTTACCTCATCATTAGCCAATACCGTTCCCAAAGCAGGGCACCAATTCACCGTAGTTTCGGCACGATACGCCATTCTATAATTAAGTAGAATATCTTGTTTATCTTTTTCAGACGCACGATTCCAGATTTCAGCAGTAAACTCTAAAGCTTCGGTTTGCTCGGCATCTAGGTTTTTTGTACCCTGTTTTTCAAAATGAGAAACTAAGGTATCAATAGATTCGGCACGGTTTGTCGCTTTATTGTACCAAGAATGAAACAATTCTATAAAAATCCACTGGGTCCAGCGGTAGTAAGATGGGTCAGAAGTGCGTACCTCTCGGCTCCAATCAAATGAAAAACCAATTTTGCGTAACTGCTCTTCGTATCTTGTAATATTATGTTCTGTGGTTATCGCAGGGTGTTGCCCTGTTTGTATCGCATATTGCTCGGCAGGAAGACCAAAAGAGTCGTAGCCTACGGGGTGCAATACATTGTAACCTTGGTGTCTTTTAAATCTCGCATAGATATCCGACGCAATATAGCCTAGTGGATGCCCCACATGCAATCCCGCACCAGAAGGATAAGGAAACATATCAAGGACATAATATTTAGGTTTATCAGATGGATATTCTGCTTTAAAAGTTTCGTGATCCTTCCAAAACTTTTGCCATTTCTTTTCTATTTCTTGATGATTATAAAACATATAATTGATAAGATTTAATTCTTTTAAACATTCCGAACCACAAATTTAAGTCTTTGATTGCAAAATAACGAGTTTCAACCCTATTTTTTCTAACCACCATTTAATTTGGAGGGGTAAATGAAGTTAAAAGTGTTGAGTGATGAGTTTTAAGTGAATTATAAATGCTAAATTATAGATTATAAATTAAAAGTGAAGAGTTAAAAGTTTTGAGTGGTGAGTGGCTTACGGCTTTCTGCCTGTTGCTTATAGCCTTTGGCAAAATTTATTCAGCGTGTCACCCTGAACTTGTTTCAGAATCTGTTAGTTAGAACAATAAATTAGTCGAGTTAAAAGTGTTAAGTGAATTATAAATGCCAAATTATAGATTTTAAATTAAAAGTGATATTGCTAAACTGCGTGGTTATGCGTAACTCATAACCGAAAAGTTTGGCACTACCCAATATCCCGAGCCTATGGTGGAGGTAAAAACCAGCCGACTGCGTTGTTTGGAAGTCTATAAAAAAGCGGTGATGTCTCTCTAATTTTTTACCGACCAAGGCTAAAAGCAAGCAGCTCTCTACGCGAGCGTTCCCGTCGCACGACGGGAACGCTCCCATCGGCGCACGCAAACTATCCCATCAATCCACGCAAAAGCTTTCATCTTCTACCCCATAGATTTTATACCTTATATATAATACTAAAAAAAGAGGGGGATAGCCCCATACGGCTTCCCCCCTCTGAACTTATAAAAAGTTACACTCTACTTCTTGCTATATTTTTCGTATTTCACGGTTTTGAGCATCTTGCGAAGTGCCTCGCCTGGGCGAAACTGTATCTTGTTCCCCTTAATTAGGCTGTCATTAAACTTATCCTTAGTCTCTGCACCGGCACTGGTAAGGCTGACTTGGAAATTCCCAAAGTCCCCAAACTTCACCACTTTACCCTCTGATAAATGGCGGGTACAGGTCTTTATCATCTCATTAAGCACTGCCAAAACATCGGTATCGCTCACCGTGGTAGAGCCGCCAGAAATCTCCTCGGCTATTTCTTTAAGGGTAAGCTCCCCATCTGCCTTGGCATTGGCATACCACTTGCCGGGCTCCTGTCTCTTTTGCGGATTCTTACGCTCCACTACATTGTATTTTACTGGCATGTTTCTATAATTCTTAAAAAATTAAACTTTTTATTTTGTATTATTTTCCCCTTTCAAGAAAGGGGGGGCAACCTTGACTAATAAAATCTGATAATTACCCCTCCTTTTTTATATAGAGTTTCTATTTCATATCATACTCAATTGCTCTTATTTGCCTACTGAAATAAATCATACTTTGTTTACATTGTTGATCTCTAGGGTTGTACTCATTTTCAAAAACACGACCACCCTTAATATCACCATTTTGTATTCCATTTGTACTAGATAGCCAAAATACAGAACTATAATTCTCATCTTTGTTATAACAACATTGTTGGTATATTCCATCATTCTTCATAGAATATTTTTTAGCTACATTGTCTTTGTCAATACCTTTCTCCAGCTTAGAGAAAATCAAATAACCATTATTATCGATACGAACACCTTCCTGATTATTTAAAGAAACCCATGTCCAATCACTTTTAGGGATTGTTATCTGGCCTTGATATGTATGCCTATAGGTTTTAGGGCTTTGATTTGCATCATTTCCACAGGCAAATTCAAACTGAGTTCTGACTTTCACAACATCTGCTTCTACATTAATTTCCCCTATATCTAAAATATATTTTCTAACATTTATATCCTTAACAGAAGGCATGGGACCATCTCCCAATCTCCAAAATCCAGTTCGCTTTCTCAGTGTTCCATCTATTGATGATATTACTACATTTGATACATTTTCCATAGAAGAAGTCTGTTCCTGCATATTAGGGACTTTTATCCGAGCATTAGTACCGCTAAAGGTTAGGGTTTTGTTGTCTAAGTTTACAATGCGGTCGGTAGAGAGCGTGCCGTTTTCCGTGTAAATGTTGGTATCTCGTACTTTTACCCACTCGGTACCGTTGTAGAAATAGTAACCTTTTTCGGTAATTTTTGCTACTTTACTATTGGTGCCGCTATAAGTAGTATTGAGAGCATACACCAAAGTTCCCTCTTGAGGTGCCGCTATCTGAGCAATGCGCGCTTTGGTTAGTTTTGGTGCTATAATCCCCTCGTTAGTAGTGGCGTTGGCATTTGCCGTACTGGATTTCACTTCCAAAGTGGCTTTGGGCGCCGTGGTGTTAATCCCTACACGCCCCTCTTGGGCCAATGCTGCTGTGGTTAAGCCTAAAAAGGCTAACACACTCCATTGTTTCATCATTTTTTTCATAAAATTTAAATTTGTTAATAATTTATTTGTCTAGTAGCTACAGGATTAAAGCCTGCAACTAAGAATTGCACCAATTGTTTTAAATTGCCAGTGGCAAGTAATGAGTTATTGCATAAAGCTCTAAGCCTTTTGCCTACTGCCTTCGGCTTACGGCTTAAAGCACATAAAAAACGCCCTGCCCCCAGATATATAACACACAACTTAAAGAAAATGAGGACAGGGCTACAGCCCATGGCAAGGAATGCCAAAGAAAGGGCTGCATATAAGCAGTAAGCTTCAAGCTTTAGGCTTTCAGCAAGGTAAAAGTGAAAAGGGTTAAGTGATAAGTGAGTTCCTGCATTCGGCTTAAAGCCTAAAGCGAGTAAGGAGTGATAAATTTTAAGTTTTGAGTGGCTTGTCGCTTTCTGCTTACTGCCTAAAGCAAATATCAAGTGATTGCCTAAAGCCTTTAGCCTACGGCATATAGCCGTCAAAAAACTAAGTTCTAAGCTCTCACCTCTAATCTCTTTTTTCGAAAAAAAGTTGTATAATACGCGCGCTACGCAGGAATTAACCTGTGTGTGTGTGTGTGTGTGTGTGTGTGTGTGTGTGTGTGTTTACACAATTTTCTGAAACCACCAAATTATTTGGGTAGTTTTTTTGAAAAAAAATTATGTTGCTGATATTGCGTGTCATAACGGCGACAAAGGTACAATAATTTTTTTATTGTGCAAGAGGATTTAGAAATTAAATTTTAGAAGAATTATAAATGCTAAATGATAGATTTTAAATTAAAAATGAAGAGTTAAAAGTTTTTGAGTTAAGAGTTTTGAGTAGCTTACTGCTTAAAGCCTACTGCCTATTGCTGTTCTTGTCTAAATTCTAATTTCTAGCCTCTAATCTCTATATCACTGGTACATTTATACATTTTACATCGGTACATCTTTACACCTTTACATTAATACTTTTTACATTGGTACATCTTACATTAGTACATTCTACAATTCTAAACTCTAACATCTAAGCTCTAATCTCTATAAATTCTCTATCTTTGCAAAAATTAATGTCTATGGCAGAGGTCTCTATCATTACCCCATGTTACAACGCATCAAAATTCTTGGCTCAAACCATAGAATCGGTATTGGCACAGACTTTTCAAGATTGGGAATGGATTATTTCGGACGACTATTCTGCCGACCATTCGGTAGATATTATTAAACAATATGCCGACCCTCGTATCCTCTTAATAGAATCCAAAGATAACCATGGTGCGGGGCGCGCTAGAAACTTAGCATTAGAAAAAGCCTCTGGACGGTTCATCACCTTTCTGGATGCCGACGATTACTGGACACCTGAATTTCTGGAAGAAATGGTCGGTTTTATGAAACGAGAATCTGCTGAGCTCGCCTATTCCAACTACGCTCGCTGCAACGAGCAACTAGAACCTCAAATCGAAGACTTCAAAGCAGATACCATCGTCACTTTTAACAACCTGCTTAAAACCTGTCGCTTGTCGCTACTTTCGTCCATGTACGATAGCCAAAGGGTAGGCAAAGAATACTTTCCCGAAGGCACCAAAAGAGAAGACCATGTGATGTGGCTCAACCTGCTCAAAAAAATCCCCGAAGGTAAGCCACTACCCAAAACTATGGCGAAATACCGTATGCATAGCCAGAGCGTTTCTAGAAAGAAAACCAGCATTATCAAAGACCAATACTTGGTTTACAAAGATTATATGAAATTTTCTACGCTCAAATCCTTGTACTACACCACCCACTGGGCAATCAATGGTTTTATTAAGTACTCCAAGTGGTTTAATTAATTTTTAGATGTGTAACGATTTTGAATAGATATTACTTTATTTAAGACATAACTAATAAATATCACTGTTGTAAATTTGTAATATATAATGACGAAGAAATATTACATATTAAAACCTATTATAACTTTTGTATTTTTTACATTAGCGTGTGTAATATTCTGTAAGTTTAATTCATATAGTTTCAAAAACCATCAACCAGTTAACCATTTCATCGTTAATAAAATAGAGAAAAAAGCACATAAAAAAGTCAATATTTTTGATAATATAAAAGAAATTGAAGCCGAAGAGTTTAGCTTTAAAAATAAAAATAAATCATTACTATCTCTTTCTTATCACACAAAAAATAAGTTTGAATTTATATCACAACAGACTACAATAACAAACATTCTAAAAATTTTCTTGAACTGTTGTAAGTTCATAGATATCTATTGTAAAAAGCATAGATATTTAACATTTCTTCATATTATTTTATATAGTTAGACCAAGAAATTAGAATCCAAAACCAGTTTTATAACATAATAATAACCCTTACCTATTTAAGTAAGGGGTATAACTATTCATTAATCAATAATAAATATTTACGAATATGCATTTAACACCCAGAGAAACCGAGAAGCTAATGTTGCATTTTGCAGGAGAATTAGCACAAAAAAGAAAAGACCGAGGAGTAAAACTAAACTATCCTGAGTCTATTGCTTTAATTAGTAGTTACCTATTAGAGGGTGCTAGAGATGGTAAATCAGTTGCTCAACTGATGCAAGATGGAGCCAAAGTTCTAACCCGAGAAGATGTGATGCCTGGAGTACCTGAGATGATTCACGAGGTACAAATTGAAGCCACCTTCCCAGATGGAACTAAACTCGTAACTGTTCATAACCCTATTCGCTAACCTTAAAAAATCCAAAAACAATGATTCCTGGAGAAATTATCGTAAAAGAAGGTACTATCATTTGTAACGAAGGTAGAGCCACTACAAAAATAAAAGTTACCAATACTGGTGACCGCCCTATACAAGTAGGCTCCCATTATCACTTTTTTGAAGTAAACAAAGCCATGCAATTCGATCGTGAAAAAGCATTTGGAATGCGCCTTAATATCGTAGCAAGTACAGCAGTACGATTTGAGCCTGGAGAAGAAAAAGAAGTGGAATTGGTAGAAATTGGAGGAAACAAAAAAATTATGGGTTTCAACAATTTGGTAAATGGGGAGATTAGTTCCGATTCTAAAAAACAAGAAAGCCTCAAAAAAGGAAAAAGATTAAATTTTAAAACCTTATAAAATGAGTTTGAAAGTAGATAGAAAACAATACGCCAATATATTAGGTCCTACAACAGGAGATAAAATTAGATTGGGCGATACCAACCTCATCATTGAGATTGAAAAAGATTATGTTCATTACGGAGATGAAGCCATCTTTGGGGGTGGAAAAACGGTTCGTGATGGTATGGGACAAAATGTAACTGCTAAAAGAGATGAAGGTGTTTTAGATCTTTGTATCACAGGTGCAACGATTGTCGATCACTGGGGAATCGTAAAGGCTGATATTGGGATCAAGGACGGAAAAATTGTAGGAATTGGTAAGGCAGGTAATCCCGACACAATGGATGGCGTAACCCCTGGTATGGTTATTGGAGCTTCTACAGAAGTACACGGCGGTAATGGTTACATTGTAACCGCAGGTGGTATTGACACACATATCCACTATATCTGTCCACAACAAATAGAAACCGCGTTATATAGCGGTATTACCACAATGATTGGTGGAGGTACTGGTCCTAATGATGGAACCAATGCCACCACTTGTACACCTGGAAAATTTAATATTCAAAAAATGTTAGAAGCTGCCGAGGAATACCCAATGAATTTAGGATTCTTCGGTAAAGGAAACTGCTCTGCTACTGAGCCTATTTCTGAGCAAGTGGAAGCAGGAGCCTTAGGAGTAAAAATACATGAAGACTGGGGTGCTACACCTGCTACAATTGATGCTGCATTAAAAGTAGCTGACCAATACGATGTACAAGTAGCGATTCATACCGATACATTAAATGAAGCAGGGTTCTTAGAAGACACTATGAAAGCCATTGATGGGCGTGTAATTCACACCTTCCACACTGAAGGCGCAGGAGGAGGTCACGCACCTGATATTATCAAAGCAGCAATGTATCCCAATGTACTACCAGCCTCTACCAATCCTACGCGTCCTTATACAGTAAATACCATAGATGAGCATCTAGATATGTTAATGGTGTGCCACCATTTGAGTAAAAATATTCCTGAGGATGTTGCTTTTGCAGATTCTCGTATCCGACCTGAAACAATTGCAGCAGAAGATATTTTACATGATATGGGAGTATTCAGTATTATGAGTTCTGACTCTCAAGCAATGGGAAGACCTGGAGAAGTTATCACAAGAACCTGGCAGACTGCAAGCAAAATGCATGACCAAAGGGGGGAACTTGATGAGGATAAAGGAAAAGAAAATGACAACTTCCGTGTAAAGAGATATGTTGCTAAATACACGATCAACCCCGCTATTGCCCATGGAATCTCTAACTATGTAGGCTCTATCGAAGTAGGTAAAATTGCAGATTTGGTAATTTGGAAACCTGCTTTATTTGGAGCTAAACCAGAGATGATTGTAAAAGGAGGTTTTGTCATCGCAAGTAAAATGGGAGACCCAAATGCTTCTATTCCAACACCTCAGCCAATTATCTATAGAAATATGTTTGGAGCTCATGGAAAAGCTAAATTTGGCATCTGTGCTACTTTTGTTTCTCAAGCATCAATTGACAATGGCTCAATTGCCTCATACGGATTACAAAAAATGGTACTTCCCGTTAGTAATTGTCGTAACATCTCTAAATCGGACTTGATTCATAATGACAAGACCCCTACAATAGAGGTAAATCCTGAAAATTACAAAGTAACTGTAGATGGAGAATGGGTAACCTGCGAACCAGCAGAAAAATTACCTCTTAGCCAATTGTATTTCTTGTTCTAAAATAAGTAACCACAGAGCTCGGAGGAATTCCTCTGAGCTCTATTTTACAAAATAATTCCAATGAAATTAACAAATCATATTAAAATAATAGGGCTAATGCTTCTGTCTTTGGTTACCTCTCAATACTCTAATGCCCAATTCTTAGGACACCGTTTAAATTCAGATGAGCTAGGTCCTAAGGGAAATATATTGGTATATGGTTCCTTAGATTATTCAAAGACCAATACCCCGAAAGGTAGTCACAGCAATTTTAGTACAAGTCCTGGAGCAGGAATCCCTATTGGTGTCGGGTATTTTATTAACAATAATGATTTAATAGGTGTAAACTACGCCTTTTCTCAAGACTCTACTAATGGAAAACAAACCCAGCATCAGAATGAATTTGGTATTTGGTACAGTCCTTCAGTGATGTTAGGTTCGTATTTCTTACTCACTGCCCAAGTAGATGCTCACTATGTTTGGGGAGAAGCCCAGTATCAGAATTATACAGGTTATCGCCTTAGAGCTTATCCTATGTTAGGTATTTTGTTGGGTAATGGTTGGGCTCTAAAATTTAAATTTGGAGAACTTTCTCTATTATCTATCAAAAATAACGAAGGATGGACAAATGACAAAGTAGCTGGACTAAGTGGTGCTACATTCGGAACTGGGATTTCTAAAACCTTTAATCTTAGAAAAAATAAATAATGATTATTAACGAAGCTATTGGCAATGTTGCCCATACAGATATTCAATCAAGGGAAATCGACTACTTGGATCTGCAGTGGTTTGAAACCCCTAAACGAATCCAAAGAAAGAAAACCCGTAGTGGAAAAGATATCGCCATAAAATTTTTAAAAGAAGGACAGCGTCTCTACGAAGGTGATATTCTCTATATGGATGATCAAACTGCTGTTGTCATCAATGTACTTCCTACAGATGCCATTGTGCTTACCCCCAAATCTATGCTAGAAATGGGGACGGTATGCTACGAAATAGGCAACAAGCATATGCCTCTTTTTATTCAAAACGATCAAGTACTAATGCCTTTTGAACACCCGATGTTTCGCTGGTTAGAAGCTAGTGGATATCAACCCAGAAAAGAAACGGTAAAATTGTTGAATTTATTGAAATCTAATGTAGAACCCCATCAGCACGGAAATAGCAATAGTGGAACTTCATTGTTTACAAAAATTCTACATCTAGCATCATCAAAATAATAAAAACTATGCAAACATCATTTTTAGGGAGTTTACTTCACCTAGCAGACCCTACCCTTCCCATTGGAGGATATACCCATTCCAATGGTCTGGAAACTTATGTGCAGAGACGAATTGTAAAAAATGTACCGACAGCAGAGACTTTCGTTAAAAATATGATAGAGTTCAATCTGAAATATAACGATGGAGCTTTTGTTCGATTGGCTTATGAAGCTACAGAAAAGAATGATTTACAAACACTTCTTGATTTAGACCAAGAATGTACTGCCTTGAAATGTCCTAGAGAGATTCGAGAGGCAAGCCAGAAATTAGGGCTTCGGGTGATCAAAATATTCCGAAGACAGAAAGAATTTGATTTGATGTTAAAGTATGAAGAATCCGTTAAGAAGAAAACAACCGATACCAACTATTGCATAGTATTTGGGATGTTTTCACAGTTAATGGGAATTCCTCTACAAGAAGCTCTTTTTGCTTTTTACTATACCTCAGCCGTCGGAATGATTACCAATGCGGTCAAACTAGTTCCTTTAGGGCAATTGGATGGACAGGACATTTTATTCCGATTACAGCCTATCATTCAAAAAACTACCGAAGAAACCCTTGATCTAGATAGAGATTTAGTAGGTCTTTGTAACCCTGCTTTCGATATTCGATGTATGCAACACGAAAGACTCTACTCAAGACTCTATATGTCCTAAAAAATAATTTTAAACTTAAAAAAAAATAAACAAATGAATTCAGAAAGAAAATATATAAAAGTTGGAGTAGCAGGACCCGTAGGTTCTGGTAAAACAGCACTTTTAGAGCGTTTGAGTCGTCATATGCTTAAAGATTACAACTTAGGGGTAATCACTAACGATATCTATACCAAGGAAGATGCCGAATTTATGGCTAAAAATAGCCTTTTGCCTCAAGAACGAATCATCGGTGTAGAAACTGGAGGATGTCCTCACACAGCTATTAGAGAAGACGCAAGTATGAATCTTGAAGCCGTAGATGAGTTAGTAAACCGTTTTCCTGATATTGAATTAATCCTCATAGAAAGCGGTGGTGATAACCTATCTGCTACCTTTAGTCCAGATTTGGCAGATGTTACTATTTTCATTATAGATGTGGCAGAAGGAGAGAAAATCCCAAGAAAAGGAGGTCCTGGTATTACACGATCAGATCTATTGGTAATCAACAAGATAGATCTTGCGCCTTATGTAGGAGCCAGCTTAGAAGTAATGGAACGAGATGCCCGAAAAATGCGTGAAGGACAACCCTTTGTTTTTACTAATTTAAAAACTGATGAAGGGGTAGATTCTGTGATTGGTTGGATTAAAAAATATGCCCTATTAGAAGAGGTTGAAGAACCTAAATTGGTACGATAGATGAAGTGTAAATTGGATATTGTAGCGGGATATAAAAATGAAAAGTCATATCTAAAAGATGTGTTTCTTACACTCCCCTTTAGAGTAGTTCCAGTAGGACAAAGAATGAATGATAATAAGTTATACCTTATGATTATGAGTTCCTCTCCTGGAATCTTGAGTGGGGATTGTTACGATCTGAAGATGACTGTTGAGAACCAAGCATGGCTACAAGTACAATCCCAATCGTATCAGAGACTTTTTAATATGGATGCCGAGGCTACTCAGCAATTACAGATTAGTGTAGAAGATGATGCCTTCTTTGCGTATGTGCCTCATCCTGTAGTTCCTCATGAGAATTCCACCTTTAAAAGTAAAACTAATATCCATGTGGGAGACAGAAGTCGGGTTCTTATCTCTGAAATCATTACCTGCGGGAGAAAACATCACGGAGAACTCTTTAAATTTAATCATTTTCAAAATGCTATGGAAATCTGGCATCACAATAAAATGGTATTGAAAGACAATATTGTACTTCGCCCTGCAGAAATTCCTATTGATAGTATCGGTATTTTAGAGGAATATACCCACCAAGGAACCCTTGTTTTCTTTACTTCAAATTCTGAGGATCAACCTTCGGAATGGGTGGAACAGATTCATCAGGAATCAACCTTATGGGAAAATATGCAAATAGGGGTCTCGCTAATTGATGGAGGTTTTGTAGTAAGAGCCTTAGGTCAAGGGGGGGAACAGATGTATGAGTTTTTTCTAAAAATTCAAGAATTACTTTGGAATAAAAAATAGAAAATTATGGATTCAACTTTATGGGCATTGATAATAACAGCCATTTCTATCAGTTTTATACATACTGCTTCAGGACCTGACCACTATCTACCTTTTATTGTGCTCTCTCGATCCAAAAAATGGAGCCAAGCTAAGACCATATTTTGGGTAGTTCTATGCGGCTTTGGACATATTCTAAGTTCTGTAATATTAGGACTTATAGGAGTGTTTTTAGGTTGGCAGATGGATAAAATATCATGGTTTCAGGATATACAAGGGAATCTTTCAGGTTGGTTTTTGCTGATTTTTGGAATAGGATACCTCATCTATGCTATTGTACAGATGTACAGAAATAAAACTCATAAGCACTTTGATGTAATGGGAGACGATATTTATGTATATGAGCATAATCATGATGAAATGGTTCTCCCTCAAAATAGAGTGAAAGTAACTCCGTTGGTGATGTTTGCCATTTTTGTAATGGGTCCAAGTGAACCTTTGATACCTCTATTATTTTATTCAGGAACTAAACACTCCGTAACAGAAATTGTGACTCTTATTGTGGTGTTTACCTTAACAACGATACTTACAATGCTTATTATGGTATTATTAGGAAGGTACGGTTACAGTTTAGTCAAAACAGATAAGTTCGAACGCTATATGAATGTAGTGAGTGGTGCAGTAGTAACTCTTTGCGGTATTGGGGTGGTATTTTTAAGCTGGTAATTTTATAACTAATGAATATTAAACTATGGAAAATCTATTTAAAAAACTTCCTTTTCTAGACAGTACGCTAAAAGGAATCTCTCAGATTATGCTACAAGAAAATACTCTTACAGGAATCTTATTCTTAGTAGGAATTTTTCTTGGAAGTTGGCAAATGGGCGTAGGAGCCATCGTAGCCACTGCCTCTGGTACGCTAACAGCAAAATTGCTAAAATATGATGAAAATCAAATTCAGCAAGGGTTATACGGGTTTAGTGCAGCCCTTGTCGGAGTGGCTCTAACCTTCTTGTTTCAAGCTACATGGCTTATTTGGGTGTTGGTTGTGATTGGTGGGAGTATCGCTGCTATAATTCAGCATTTTTTTATCATAAAAAAAATCCCTGTTTTTACCCTACCTTTTATCTTAGTTACTTGGATATGTGTATTTTTACTCCACAAATATACTCAAATTGGAGCCTCAGATGTATTAACATCAGCCCCACCTTTGGATGATTTAGATGACTTTTCCACCTCTACTAATGGTTTTGGGGAGGTTATTTTTCAAGGAGGATTTTTATCAGGATTAATTATATTTGTTGCGGTTTTTATCAATAGCCCTATCGCGGCACTTTATGGACTTCTTGCCTCTCTTCTTGGGGCCTCTCTTTCTCACCATTATGGGGAAGCTCCCGAGAGTGTACATTTAGGGCTTTTTAGCTTCAATTTGGTGCTTTCTGCCATCGTTTTCGCAGGAATCAAAAAAATCGATGGTGTATGGGTTTTGATTTCCGTACTCATCACATGGGGACTAGATATAGCTATGGTTGATACAGGTATTTTAGATGCCTTCGGAGGGGTATTCACTTTTCCTTTCGTAGCAGGCACATGGCTTACACTTATTTTACAAAAATTTATTCCCATTGCTAAAACAGAAAAATAATTTAATTACTAACTTATTTATCATAATTAATGAAACGAGAAATTTTAATTAGTTCCTTACTTTTTGCTTCAATACTTAATAACACTATCTCAGCTCAGGAGAAAAAGGACAGTTTACAGACTAAAGACAAAACAGTTCACCTGAAAGAAGTTGTATTAACAGGCAATAGTTTTACCAAACAAATTGCAAAAATTGATTTGAAAAAGATTCCTGTAAATACTTCACAAGATTTGCTAAGAAAAGTTCCTGGACTTTTTATAGCTCAACACGCAGGTGGTGGAAAAGCTGAACAATTATTTTTAAGAGGTTTCGACTCAGACCATGGTACGGATGTGGCTGTATATGCTGATGGAATGCCTGTAAATATAGTTTCTCACGCTCATGGGCAGGGCTATTCTGACTTGCATTTCATTATCCCAGAAACGGTAGATAATATTGATTTTGGAAAAGGAAGTTATTATGCTGAAAAAGGGGATTTTAACACTGCGGGATATGTTGATTTTCATACCTATAACTCTATAAAAAACAGTATGGTAAAAATGGAGATAGGAAGTTTTAACACCAAGCGACTTTATACCCAACTGAACCTTATCAATAACGAGGAAGCTCGTCGCTATGCCTATATCGCTTCAGAATATAACTATACCGATGGTCCATTTGATGTGAAACAAGATTTCAATCGGGTCAATGTTTTTGGAAAATACAATGAGTGGATTAGCGACCATCAATATCTCAATTTACAATTTTCTGTATTTAACTCCTCTTGGAATGCCTCTGGGCAGATTCCTACACGAGCTGTAGAAAAAGGTATCATCGGTCGCTTCGGAAGTATCGACCCTACCGAAGGAGGGAGTACTTCACGCATTAATGCCATGCTACAATACAAGCACTCTCTGTCGTCCGGAGAATATTTAGAAAGCAATTTATGGTATAGCCGTTACAAATTTAATTTGTATTCAAATTTTACTTTTTTTCTTGAAAATCCAGATAAAGGAGATGAGATTCAGCAGACTGATGGAAGAAATATTTTTGGAGGAGAAAGTAAATGGATTAAGAATAATGAGAATACTACTTGGACAGCTGGTGCGGGATTCCGGCATGATGATATTTTTACACTCCAACTTAATCGCGTTTATCAGCGCAAAGAACTCTTAGGAAAATTATCGGATGTATTTGGTAAAGAAACCAATCTGCATTCATATATCAATTTCCTTTGGAAAAATAATAATTGGACGATTAATCCATCATTGAGAGCTGATTACTTTATATTTAATCTACAAGACCAACTTCATAACGATTTACCAGTTGCAAAATCAGAAAGCAAAGGAATTCTAAGTCCAAAATTAGATTTATCGTACCAACCGAATCTTAGCACATTGTGGTTTCTAAAATCAGGTATGGGTTTCCATTCAAATGATATCCGAGTAGTCATTGCTCAAGATGGAAAGGAAATTTTGCCTTATAGTATCGGTGCTGATTTTGGAGTACGATTAAAACCCACTCAAAGTCTTATCATCACTCCGTCACTTTGGTACACCTATCTACAGCAAGAGTTTGTATATGTAGGAGATGAGGCAGTAGTAGAACCCTCTGGAAGCACTCGAAGATTGGGGATGGACTTAGGTATTCGCTATCAACCTAACGAGCAACTATACTTAAATGCAGATATCAGTTATGCTAATGCAAAGTTCACTGATGAACCTGAAGGAGAGAATCTTATTCCATTGGCTCCCGTTTGGGTAAGTACAGGAGGTATTGGTTGGGATTTCCTAAATGGATTTTCAGCAAACTTGCAATACCGAATGATGGGAGAGAATCCTGCAGTCGAAGATAATAGTATAAAAACGAAGTCATATTTCGTGAATGATTTACTTCTGTCTTATGAGAAAGATCGTTGGGGTACTAGTATGCAAATACAAAACCTTTTCAATGTGAAATGGAATGAAGCCCAATTTGCTACAGAAACACAACTTAGAGGAGAACCACAATCTATAACAGACCTAGCATACACTCCTGGTACACCATTTTTTATCAAAGGAAGTGTTTATTTTAAATTTTAACCTAACCATTGAAGGCACCAGAAATTCTTTTGGTGCTTTCTCATCTAAAAAAATGAAATCTTAATAATGAAAGAAAAAAAAGATATTCCTTTAATTTCTAATTTAGAGTACAAACAATTGTTCTTACCCAATATCTCAGAAGAAATATTGAATAATCAAGCTATTGTACAACTCTACCGATTAGAATTTTACCTAAGAAATATCTTAATTCCTGTCAAACCCTATCGCACTACCTTCAACTTTATTATTTTTGTTACAAAAGGAACTATTAAGCAACATTTGGACGGAGAAGATTTTCTAGTAAAAAAAGGGGAAATTCTTTATATCCGACAAGGTTCTATCACTGCGACCTTAGAGATTGATCCTGAAGTAAAAGGTTACTTTCTTGTCTATGAGAATGAGGTATACAGCAACCCCAGTTTTTCTATTAATCCTTCCAAATTATTTTTTATTGCTCCCTATATTAAAAATAGCGAAATTGATTTTTTAAAAATTATAAAAATACTAAATCTAATGGAATTTGAATTAATTCAAGAAGATCAAAATATTACAATTTCTTTTTTAAAAATTATTTTACTTAAAATATTAAATCAAACCAGTGAAGCCCCAAAAGAAACTACTAGAACTATGGATATCGCATTTCAATTTAGAAATCTTTTATATGATTTTCATACGGATGAAAAAAAAGTTTTTTTTTATGCTAATAAAATTGGGGTAACTGAAAACTACCTTAATAAATGTCTAAAAAAAATAACTGGTAAAAGCCCAAAACAGTGGATAAACGAGATAGATATTGATCATAGTAAATACCTCCTCCAAACTGATAAAACAATTGCTGAAATAGCTTATGAACTAAATTTTCAAACACCTTCTCACTTTTCCCAAGTATTTAAAAAAGTTGTTGGAAAATCTCCAAAAGATTATCGAAGTGAAAAATTAAAATAGTGTGAATTTCATTTATTTTTTTAATTGAATATCCGTTTTTATACCTAATTTCCTGTTATAGCAGCTATAATCACCCTATCGAATAATCGTTCTCCAAAATATCGCCTGTTTAGCTTGTATACAAATTCATTTAAGTATAATTGAAGATATTTGCCTTTGATTTTGTGGTAATTAC
>NZ_KB894223.1 GCF_000374405.1 Riemerella columbina DSM 16469 | reverse complement strand
CAAGCCTTCAGCTATATTACGCCTTTTAGGAACTAGCATAGGTTGAAAACTTCCCTCTCTATCTCTAGGGACTTGAATTTCATCTTCTCCAAAGGAAGTTTTTATAGTCTTTTTACCATGCCCGTTGCGGTAGTTCCCATCTTTGGTTTTCTCGTGTTTTTCATTGTCTAAATGAGCGTCAAGTTCTGCCGAAAGCATATGCTCTATGGCTTTCTTGTGTAGTTCTTTGAAGAAAGAGTTTAGGTCTTCTCCATTCTTGAAGGACTTGTAAAATTCCTTACTGTTTAAAAGTTCATTTTTGTCTATCATATCTAAATCATGTTTAAAATTGCAAATTAAGTTAAAAAGAGGTTTTGAAAACNAGTTTTCAAAACCTCTTTTTAACTTACACAGTTTATGAGATACTACCCTTATAATGACCAAAGACTTAGACTATAAAACCTAAGACTCTCTTTTTAACTTACACACTTTGTGGGATAGTGTCTTTTCTTTATTTCTTATCTTTAAGATACAAATCAAAATAATCGGTGATTTTTTGCATCAGATGTACTCTGTCTTTCCCTCGCACATTATGGGCATGTCCCGGATATACAAAGTAATCCAGCTGCTTCTGTTGGTCTACCGCTGATTTTAGCATATCAATGGTATGTTGCCACACCACCACATCATCTTGAGTGCCATGAATCAATAATAATTTACCCTCTAAATTTTGGATTTTATCTAATAAATTAGCCTTAGCATAGCCGTCTGGATTTTGCTGTGGCGTATCCATATAGCGTTCGGTATACATAATTTCGTATTTTTTCCAATCTATCACTGGTCCACCTGCTACCCCAACTTTGAACACTCCAGGGTGACGAAGCATTAAACTTGTCGTCATAAACCCACCAAAACTCCAGCCATGCACCCCCATTCTGTCTGCATCTACATACGGCAAAGATTTTAAATATTCCACACCTTTCAATTGGTCTTCCATTTCTAAAGTTCCTAATTGACGATGTGTTGCCGACTCAAATTTAAACCCTCGGTTAGAAGAGCCTCTGTTATCCATAGAAAATACCACATAGCCTCTTTGAGCCAGATAATCGTACCATAAATTTCCAGTTTCTGGGAAGGTATTGGTAATCAGCTGTGCGTGTGGTCCACCATAGAGGTAAACAATCACAGGGTATTTTTTAGACGCATCAAAATTTATGGGTAAAATTAACTTACCGTACAATGGTGTACCATCATCTGCTTTTAATGTAACATTTTTAACTTGAGGTTGTTCAAAGTTTTCTAATGGATTTTTTGCCGAAAAAACCGATTGATGTTTAAGATTTTGCGTGTCAATCAACTCGATGTTTCTTGGTGTGGTTGCATTCGTATAAGTGTCTAGTAACAGGGTGCCATCCTCATTTAAAGTCCCTCTATGATAAGCCTCCACTTTTGTAATAGGCGTTAATTTTTTAGTGTTCCAATTCACTTTATACACTTGCCTTTCCAACGGACTGCCTTTAGTCGTCGTGATATAAATTTCTTTCTGTTTTGGATTAAAGCCCAGCACATCGGTTACCAGCCAATCGCCTTTAGTCAATTGCCCTACTAAGCCTTTATTTAAGTTATAGAGGTAGAGGTGATTAAATCCATCGCGCTGGCTTTGCCAAATATAGTCCTTATCCGAATTGGGTAAAAACTGCATTGGGTGTTCAGGCTCTACATATTTGCTGTTCTTTTCTTCAAACAAAGTCTTAACCAACTGCCCCGTTTTAGCATCGTACTGGTTCATTTTAAGATGATTTTGATCTCTGTTCAGTACGCCTACAAATACATATTTAGAATCTGGACTCCACGATACGGCTGTAAGGTACTGCTCTTTATCGCCATCAATATTTAAAAATTGAGTGTGATGGGTTTTAAAATCATACACCCCAATACGCACTTGATGCGAAGTATCCCCCGCCATAGGATATTTAATATTTTTATTTACTGCTGGTGTAGTACTCCAATCAATAATGGGATAATCTTTCACCATGGTTTGATCCATTTTATAAAACGCTACTTTTTCAGCATTAGGTGCTGGGAAAACACCCCCATCAATCCCAAATTCATTTCTATGCACCGACTGCCCACTGATGATATTCTCATTGGTTTCATTGGTAATCGTAGTCTTTACGCCCTCTTTCTGAGCATATAAATTATTATCTACTGTATACACAAAAGTTTTGTTATCGGACAAAAGCGTAATGTGTTCCGCTTTTTCTGGTAAAGCTTCCCAAGGCTTCAATTGCCACCCATTTTGGTTTTTATCTAAGACAAAATATTGATTGTTCTGAGAAAAATAGGCGTGTTTAGCATCTAAAAAATTCAGCCTTGGTATACCTGTCATTTTCTTACCATTGGTAAGGTTTTGATTGATTTGATATACCGAAACCAGCGTATCTTGCTTCATAGACGGATATTGTGTAATAGTATACCCATTTTTCACTTGCTGAATATAGCCGTGTTCGCCCTTTACCCAATCTAAACCATAGAGGGCTTCCACCGCCAAATCCGAATGCAGCCCATTGACCGCTTGTTGCATGGTATATTTTTGTTTTTGTGCAGGCACTAGCACCGAAATCGCTAGAGCAATAAAGTATCCTTTATTTATTTTCATCGAATTAAAATTTTAATTAAGCCAAAAATAGGAAAATTATTTTAAAATACTTTAGAATACTAGAGATATCAATCCATTAAACTAAAAGGAGTAACGAAATCTTATAAAGAATATGTATTTTTGCACATTCAGAATTTAATCTATTATACTGTGGGAAAAAATAAATTGGCACGCTTTGCCGAAAATAAAGTATTAAAAAATGTATTTCAACCAACCCGAGAGGAGGCACTTTCTGGCTACCCCATGGCTGGACAATGGCGAGAAAAAGTCTTTAAAAACAATAATCCTATTGTCTTAGAACTAGGCTGTGGCAAAGGAGAATATAGCGTAGGACTGGCCGAAGCATTTCCAAATAAAAACTTTATTGGTGTGGATATCAAAGGGGCAAGATTTTGGTTTGGTGCAAAAAAAGGCATTGAAAAAGGATTGGATAATGTTGTTTTTTTAAGAACGCAAATAGAACTTATCAATCAATGTTTTAAAGCCAATGAAATTGATGAGATTTGGATTACTTTTCCAGACCCTCAAATAAAATACCGTAGAACCAAGCACCGCCTTACCAACCCTGAATTCCTTAATAAATATCAACAAATCTTAAAACCTGAGGGCATCATCCACCTAAAAACTGACTCAGAATTTTTACATGGTTATACTTTGGGCATATTGCAAGGTTTGGGGCATGACATCATCACAGCCCACCATGATATTTATGGTGCACCAGAGTATGACCCAGAAACACCACTTCTTAGAGACATCCAAACTTACTACGAAGGCTTATTCTCTGCCAAAGGCAAAACCATTACTTATATTAAATTTAGGCTAAAGTAATTAATTTAAATTTTATTTTATAACACAAAAAAAAGCGTACCGAAACTTCAGTACGCTTTTCCTCTATATAATTATGAAAACTTTATGCGTTATTTTCATTTTTGCTTTGTTGCTTAATTAAGTTCAATGCAGAACCTGCCTTAAACCAAGCAATCTGACCTTCATTATAAGTATGGTTTGCCATTACAATATCTTTATAACCATCTGCGTGTACCACTTCGATAGTTAATGGTTTTGCTGGTTCAAAATCTTGTAAATCTACAAAGTTAAAGGTATCATCTTCTTGAATTTTGTCGTAATCCGCTTCGTTAGCAAAAGTTAATGCCAACATCCCTTGCTTCTTAAGGTTGGTTTCGTGGATACGCGCAAAAGATTTTACCAATACTGCCATTACCCCAAGGTGTCTTGGTTGCATCGCTGCGTGCTCACGAGAAGATCCCTCACCATAGTTATTGTCCCCTACGATAATGGTTTTAACTCCCGCTTTTTTATAAGCTCTTGCAGACGCAGGCACTTCCATATACTCCCCATTCAATTGGTTTTTAACCTTATTGGTTTCCATATTGTAAGCGTTTACGGCTCCAATCAATGTATTATTGGCAATATTATCCAAGTGTCCTCTGTACTTCAACCATGGTCCTGCCATAGAAATATGGTCGGTAGTACACTTACCGTAGGCTTTAATCAATAATTTAACACCATAAACATTATCCCCGTCCCATGCTGGGAACGCTTCTAACAATTGTAGTCTATCTGATTCTGGCGATACTTTTACTTGAACCTTAGAACCATCTTCGGCTGGTGCAATATAGCCTGGATCGTCTACATCAAACCCCCTTGGAGGTAATTCAAAACCTTGAGGTTCATCTAAAAGAACCTCCTCACCGTTTTCGTTTTTAAGTTTGTCTTTTCTTGGGTCAAAAGTTAAATCCCCCGCAATTGCTAATGCAGTTACCAATTCTGGTGACGCTACGAAAGCGTAAGTATTAGGGTTACCATCAGCTCTTTTTGAGAAGTTTCTGTTGAATGAGTGAACAATGGTGTTTTTCTCTTGTTTTTCTGCACCTTCTCTAGCCCATTGACCAATACATGGCCCACAAGCGTTAGCAAATACTTTACCTCCAATTTGGTCGAAAGTATCTAGATAACCATCTCTTTCCACAGTATATCTTACTTGCTCAGATCCTGGGGTGATGGTATATTCTGCTGCTACTTTTAAATTTTTCTCTTTCGCTTGTTTTGCTACGGAAGCTGCACGAGAGATATCTTCGTAAGAAGAGTTAGTACAAGAACCTATTAAACCCACTTCCACTTTAGTTGGCCATCCATTTTTCTCAGCCACTTCTCTCATTTTAGAAATCGGTGTTGCGATATCTGGTGAGAACGGCCCATTTAAGTGAGGTTCTAATTCAGATAAATTAATTTCGATAACTTGATCGTAGTATTGTTCTGGATTTTCGTATACCTCTTTATCAGCACGAAGCACATGTTTAATTTTATCTGCCTCTTCTGCTAAATCCGCTCTATCAGTAGAACGAAGGTATTGGCTCATATTATCATCATAAGCGAAGATAGAAGTTGTAGCACCAATCTCAGCACCCATATTACAGATGGTACCTTTACCAGTACAAGATAGTTCTTCTGCACCTTCCCCAAAGTATTCTACAATTGCACCAGTTCCTCCTTTCACAGTAAGGATACCCGCTACTTTTAGAATCACATCTTTAGGTGCTGTCCAGCCACTTAATTTTCCTGTTAATTTAATTCCTATCATTTTAGGGAATTTAAGTTCCCAAGGCATTCCTGCCATTACATCTACGGCATCAGCACCACCAACACCAATCGCTACCATACCTAGTCCACCAGCATTCGGCGTGTGCGAGTCGGTACCAATCATCATCCCCCCTGGGAAAGCGTAGTTTTCTAATACCACTTGGTGGATAATCCCTGCTCCTGGCTTCCAGAAGCCGATTCCGTATTTATTAGACACCGATTGTAGGAATTGATACACTTCATTATTTTTATTTTCTGCTTCTTGCAAATCTTTATCAGCTCCTACTTTCGCCTGAATCAAGTGATCCGCATGCACAGTAGATGGTACTGCAACTTGAGGTTTACCCGCTTGCATAAACTGTAATAATGCCATCTGTGCGGTGGCATCTTGCATCGCTACTCTATCGGGTGCAAAATCTACATATGTTTCACCTCTTTTAAATGCGTCTGGTTTTTGCTCTGCAAACAAATGCGAGCAAAGAATTTTTTCGGAATAAGTCAGAGGGCGTCCCATAAAGGCTCTGGCTTCGTTTACTCTGTTTTCAAAATCAGCGTAAACTTTCTTGATCATATCTAAATCAAAAGTCATATTGTATAAGTATTTTATTTCTAATGTATTAAAATTAGCACAAAAATAAGAAAATTTATTTTTTAAAGCAGAATTTCACATTCATTTAGATTGATTATAAATAATAAAAAGCACTTACTATTGAGTTCATAATCATCAAATCTTGAATTTAATTTTCATTTTGCCAATTTAGATAAAAATTTTATCTTTGCCAGCGAAACTAAAGGGGTGCTGTAACAGGCTGAGATTATACCCAATGAACCTAGAACAGGTAATGCTGTTTAGGGAAAAACGCCAAGTTTGGTATATCGTATAATTACACCCCTTTTATTCCAACTAAATTTTAAAATTAAAAAAAATTTACACGAATGAAAGGATTTATTTTTTCTGGACTATTCATTAGTTCGTTTTATTTGGCTCAACAAACGCCACAAGACTCTGTAAAAGCTACAGACATTGCCGAAATTCAACTTTTAAAAAGATTGCCTATTTCTAAGGAAATCATCAATGTAGAACGCGATTTAGGGTCTAAAAACCTTGCACAGGACTTGCCTATTTTACTTAAAAATCAGATGTCTGTCATCTCAAATTCGGATGCAGGAAATGGCGTAGGCTACACGGGATTTAGAATTAGGGGGTCTGCAGGAACCTCTATCAATGTGATGATGAATGGCGTCCCTTACAACGACTCCGAATCGCAGGGGACTTACTTTGTAGATGTGCCAGATTTAGCGAGTACAGCCTCTCAGATTGTTATTCAGCGCGGTGTGGGGACTTCCTCTAATGGTGTTTCCGCCTTCGGTGCCAGCGTGAATGTGATTTCCAAAACGCCTGCCGATCAATTTTATTTTAAAACCGATAACAGCTATGGTTCTTTTAACACCTATAAATATTCTGCCGAGCTCAACTCTGGGAAAATCCTCAACAACCGTGTTGCCGTGATGGGACGATACACCAAAATCCACTCTGATGGCTATCGAGACCGTGCAACATCAAATTTAGATTCTTACAACATCTCTGCCCTGTTTGAGGAGAAAAACACCAAAATCAGAATATTGGCATTCGGAGGAAAAGAGAAAACCTACCAAGCATGGTATGGTATAGATGTCGCTACCCTTACAACAGACCGCACTTTCAACCCTTGCGGTATTTATGAAACCGCTGATGGAAAAATGCATTTCTATGACAACGAAACGGACAACTACCGCCAAAATCATTATCAACTTCTATGGCAACAGGGGCTTTCGCCGAAGTGGCAGTTAGAAACCACCCTACACTATACCAAGGGCAAGGGTTATTTTGAAAACTATAAAGCCAATAAAAAGTTCAAAAGTTATCTTTTACCTGATCTCATCGTTAATGGCGCTACCATCACACGCGCAGATTTCATCAGAAAAAAATGGTTAGATAACGATTTCTACGGTGTGGTTTCTACGCTTTATGGTAACCTTAAGCAAGTGGATTTGAACTTTGGACTCGTAGCCAATCAGTACTACGGCAGACATTATGGCAATGTTTCTGCGGTACAGTTTAAAAACATCTACAAACACGAATACTACCGCAACCGCTCGCTAAAAAACGAGATTTCGGGGTTTGCAAAAGCCATTGTTAAACTCAACCAATGGGAACTCTTTGGCGATTTTCAACTTAGAAATATTACCTACGATACCAAAATCATTTTAGATGGTGATGATGAGGCCATAGAAGTAGACAAAAACTGGCTGTTTTTTAATCCCAAAGCAGGTATCAGCTACAAAATTCCGCGTGGAAAAACCTTTTTCTCGTTCGCTGTAGCCAATAGAGAACCCAACCGAGGAGCGCTTCAAAACAATGCACAAGCACAAGCAGAACGCCTCTACGACTGGGAGCTGGGCTTAGAGAAACAGTGGAACACCATCGTCTTTACTGCCAATGCCTATTATATGGACTACAAAAACCAGTTGGTATATTCTGGATTAATTGATAATGTAGGCTCTTTCATCCAAAAAAATGTTCCTAAAAGTTACCGAATGGGAATTGAGTTAGGACTTGCCACAGCATTATTCGAAAGCGTTCAACTGACAGCAAACACCACCATCAGTAAAAATAAAATTAAAAATCTAGACGCTTTAGACGACAATGGCAAACCTATCGTCCTTAAAGATACAGACATTGCACTATCCCCAAATATGATTGGGAATTTAGGCATACAATTTAAGCCATTTAAAGATTTCACTTTTGGTATCGCTCAGCAATTTGTAGGGAAACAATATTTAGACAATACTCAAAACGAAAAGTATTTGCTTAATGATTACTCCCTTACAGATTTGAATGCTAAATATCATTTAAGGCTAAATAGAACCACAGTGGACTTTAGTTTACTCGTGAATAATTTGTTTGACAAAGCCTATGTGAACAATGGTTATGTCTACGCTCCAGCCCCTTATTACTATCCACAAGCGGGCATCAATTTCCTATTTGGGATGGGTTTCAAGTTTCAATAATTATTAATTTTTTCATTTTTTACAGAAAGGTTATTTCTTCGGAAGTAGCCTTTCTTCACTTTATTAGAAGATACAACAACCGACTAAGTTTTAAAAACTTTTGATTTTTAGTGCGTTATTTGTTTGCTAATTCAAAAAAAAGTTATAATTTTGCACCTCGTAATCTGAAGTAGAATGAACTCAGGTGAGAAGTGTTTATTCTAAGTTTCGGGTTATCAATAAAATGCTTCCACATTTTTATTATTTTAATTATTTAAAAAACAAACATGGCAAAGAAAGTCTTTAAAATGGTGAAACTCCAAGTGAAAGGTGGCGCTGCTAACCCTTCACCACCAGTAGGACCAGCATTAGGTTCCGCAGGGGTAAACATTATGGAGTTTTGTAAGCAATTCAACGGAAGAACTCAAGATAAGCCAGGACAGGTATTACCTGTAATCATTACGGTTTATGAAGATAAATCATTTGATTTCGTTATCAAAACCCCTCCTGCAGCTGTTCAACTTTTAGAAGCTTCTAAAGTAAAAAAAGGTTCTGGACAGCCTAATAGAGAAAAAGTAGGTAGCGTATCTTGGGAACAAGTGAAGAAAATTGCAGAAGATAAAATGGCAGACCTTAACTGTTTTACAATGGATTCTGCAATGAGCATGATCGCTGGTACCGCCAGATCTATGGGATTAAAAGTAACAGGAACCAAACCTACTAACGCTTAAAACTAAAGAAATGGCTAGATTAACAAAAAAGCAAAAAGAAGTTTCTACTAAGATAGAAAAAAATAAATTATACAGCCTAGACGAAGCTTCGGCTTTGGTAAAGGAAGTAAACACTGCAAAGTTTGATGCTTCTGTGGATATCGCCGTAAGATTAGGCGTAGACCCAAGAAAAGCTAATCAAATGGTAAGAGGTGTGGTATCTCTTCCTCATGGTACAGGTAAGGATGTAAAAGTATTAGCACTAGTAACTCCAGATAAAGAAGCCGAAGCTAAAGAAGCAGGTGCAGACTATGTAGGACTAGATGAATACTTAGATAAAATCAAGAGCGGCTGGACCGATGTTGATGTAATCGTTACAATGCCTGCAGTAATGGGTAAATTAGGTCCATTAGGTAGAATCCTAGGTCCTAGAGGCTTAATGCCGAACCCTAAATCTGGTACTGTAACTATGGAAGTGGGTAAAGCAGTTTCTGAAGTGAAAGCTGGTAAAATCGACTTTAAAGTGGATAAATATGGTATCGTGCATGCAGCGATTGGAAAAGTATCTTTTGATGCTGAAAAAATCAAAGAAAATGCACAAGAGCTAATCCAAACTTTAGTGAAGTTGAAGCCAACGGCAGCTAAAGGGGTATATATGAAGAGTGTTTATCTATCTTCTACTATGAGCCCAGGAATTGCAATTGATACTAAATCTGTAAACTAAAATCTGTAAGAAACATGACTAAAGAAGAAAAAGTATTAGTAATACAAGAAATAAAAGACTTGCTACAAGATGCAAAAAATGTATATGTAGCAAACCTTGAGGGACTGAATGCTGCTGCAACTTCAGATTTTAGAAGAAGAGCTTTCAAAAACAAAATAAAGCTTAAAGTTGTAAAAAATACCTTGCTTAGAAAAGCAATGGAACAAATGGAAGGTGTAGACTATTCAGAAATGTTTGATACATTCAAAGGCAACTCTGTGTTGATGATTTCTGAAACAGCAAACGCTCCTGCAAAATTGATTAAAGATTTTAGAAAAGCAGCGGAATTCCCAGCACTTAAATCAGCTTATTTAGATGAAACATTTTATATCGGCGATGATAAATTAGGAATGCTTGCGAGTCTTAAATCTAAAGAAGAGGTTATTGGAGATATCATCGGATTACTTCAGTCACCAATCAGAAATGTACTTTCTGCTCTTCAAAATCAAGACAAAATGAAAGAAGAAGGTGCTGAGTAAGCCTTCTCTATTGAAAAAGACACTCAAATAAAATATATAAATCGTTTAACAACAAAAACATTAAAACAATGTCAGATTTAAAAAACTTAGCGGAAACGCTTGTAAACTTAACTGTAAAAGATGTAAATGAATTAGCTGAAATCCTTAAAGAGGAATACGGTATCGAACCTGCTGCTGCAACTGTAGTAGCTGCTGCTGGAGGTGCTGGTGAAGCAGCTGATGAAAAAACTGAATTCGATGTAATTCTTAAATCAGCGGGTGCTTCTAAATTAGCGATCGTAAAACTAGTTAAAGACTTAACTGGTGCTGGTCTTAAAGAAGCTAAAGATATCGTAGATGGTGCTCCTGCTCCAATTAAAGAAGGTGTTTCTAAAGACGAAGCAGAAGCTTTGAAAAAGCAATTAGAAGAAGCTGGTGCAGAAGTAGAATTGAAATAATTCCCACCTTTTACACAATATTAAAAGCACTCTTTTTTAAGAGTGCTTTTTTAATTTTATATGTTATTAATTGTAATGAGGCTAAACAATATAATCCTCTAAAAAATCTGCTATCTTTCTATCATTCGCTAAACGAGGAATTTTATTTTGTCCGCCTAACTTTCCTTGTGATTTTGCATAGTCGTTGAATGCATTCTTTTTAAGTTTAGAAATCTTTAAAGACTGTAAAACTTTACCCTGAATTAAATCATCATAATAAGTATTACGCTGTCGTAATTCTTGGTCTAATGTTTGGGCAAATACCTCTAAATCTTCTGGCTCTTGCTGAAATTCTATCAGCCATTCGTGGTAAGGCAGTGAGCCATCTATAGGCGTAACTTGTGGTGCTAAGTGAAATTCGGTAATCTGGGCGGGATGTTTTTCTATGGTCGCCTTCATGGCTTCTTCTACTTCATAAGCAATCACATGCTCTCCAAATGCAGAGGTATAATGTTTGGTTCTACCACTTACTAACACGCGGTATGGCGCTTTAGATATAAACCTCACCACATCACCAATAGAATATGCCCAAAGTCCAGAATTAGTCGTTAGAATCATCGCGTAGTCTTTGTCTAGTTCTATATCTTTTAAAGTTAGCCTTGGGGCATCAGGTTTGCCATATTGGTCTAACGGCACAAACTCATAGAAAATACCATGATTGGTCAGTAATAATAAGCCTTCTTGAGTATAATCGTCTTGAAAGGCAAAAAATCCTTCACTGGCAGGGAATGTCTGCACAATATCCACCGAGCCACCGAGTAACTCCTCCATTTTTTTACGATAAGGTTCGTAATTTACGCCTCCTGTTACAATCAATTGCAGGTTAGGAAATAATTGCTTTATGGTTTTATGATGGCGTTCTACCAGAATTTCAAAATACATCATGAGCCAAGGTGGTATCCCAGAAATGAGCGTCATATTTTCACGCTCCGTTTCATCGGCAATTGTATTAATTTTTGTTTCCCAATCCTCAATACAATTGGTTGCAAAGCTTGGCAATCTATTCTTTTGAAGATAATTGGGAATATGGTGGGCTACAATCCCAGAGAGCCGCCCCGTTTTAATGCCATAGATTTCTTCTAATTCTGGAGAACCTTGCAGGAAAATCATTTTACCATTCACAAAATCTGAATTATTCTTTTTAGCAATATAATGCAATAATGCCGACTGTGCCGCTTTGATTTGGTAAGGCATCCCTTCTTTAGAAATAGGAATATACTTAGCGCCAGAAGTTGTACCCGAAGTTTTAGCTAAATATTCTGGCGTGTTTATCCATAGAATATTGGCTTGTCCTCTCTTAACTTTATCAATATAAGGTCTTAAACCTTCATAATCCACGATGGGAACTTGCGTTTGAAAATCTTCAATAGAATGAATATTCTCAAACTGATGTGTTCTCCCAAACAAAGTTTTCTCTGCTGTACGCACTAAATCCAAAAGCAATGCATCTTGGTGTTCAATAGCTTGACGGTAAGTCTTAACCACTTTCTGACGGTGTTGCTTCGCCCAAAATAAAGCGACCGATTTTTTAATCCAATTTAACATAGAACAAAGGTAAACAATTATTAGTAAAGGTTTATTGATATTCTCCCAAATTCTGTAGTAATTCATAGGCACTGTTTAGGCTATTTATAAGTAGATTTTAGATAAATGCTAAGTACATAATGAATAAAACCCTTAAGGGTTTCTATAAAATACCTTATGGGTTAGTATAAAAACCCTCATAGGTTTTATTATAAACCCATAAGGGTTTTTATTTATATCTGCTGATAAATAATCTAAAATACACCGATACTTTATACAAAAGCACGGCTATTTTATATATAAACAATGGGATTAAATTTAGAATTCTTTCAACCTATGCTTATCCACTTGAGAAGCTGTATCGGCGTTCCATGCGATGGTCTTTACAAAAGATTTAGAACGCAATGGACAATCCAGCTGACAAATTTCGCAGGAATAAGGCTTACAATCATCCATATGAAAATTAAACTCTACGGTTCTTTCTGTATGTGCTAATAGCAATCTGATGGCTTGTTCCATTTCCTCATGGGCTTGCCTTAGGGTGTAATAATACGGTAAAGTGATATGGGCATCTATATGCAAATGCGCACCAAACTGCTGTACCTTCATATTATGTATATCTACCCAAACTTCTCGTCTATGGTCTTGTAGCACTTTTACAATTTCGGCATATAATTCCTCATCTTTTTCATCCATAATGCCGACCAAAGCCTTACGAATAATTTTGTAGCCCACCCACATAATATATGCCCCAAACAAGAGTGCCACTACCCCATCTAGCCAATTAATCCCCGTAAGATAGACCAATAATAAACTGACGACCACCCCCAAAGTAGTTATGGTATCGCTTTGCAGGTGTTTGCCAGAACTCATCAGCACTAAGGAATTTTCTCGCTTGCCTTTTTGGTAAGAGATATAGCCCATGGCATAGTTGGCTAATGCCGTTAAAGTAATAATCCCCATTCCCCAATCCAGCTGCATCAAAGTATTGCCCTCTAACAACGAGTTGATGGACTGAATGATGATGAGCAACCCAGCGATAATAATTAATGCGCCCTCAATACCTGCGGTAATAAACTCTACCTTACCATGCCCGTAAGGATGATCTTTATCTCTTGGTTTTGCTGCTAGGAACAATGAGTACAATCCCATAAATGCCGCAATGATATTCACAATGCTTTCCATAGCATCGGAAAATACTGCATCGGAATTGGTAAGATGCCACGCTACTAATTTGCAAACAAAGAGAACCACTCCAATAATGGCAATGGTTCTCTGAAAACTGTATTTATTAGTTGTAGCCGCCACAACTTTACTTTAAAATATGGTCTACCAGATACTCCGCTATTTGTACGGCATTCGTTGCGGCACCTTTTCTTAAGTTATCGGCTACCACCCAGCAATTTAAAGTATTGGGTTGCGAATGGTCTCGTCTGATTCTTCCTACAAACACATCATCTCTACCTTCCGAATAGCGTGCCATAGGGTATTCGTTTTGTGAAACATTATCCTGAAGCGTTACCCCTGGAGTTTCGGAAAGCAAACGCTTTACCTCATCAATATCAAAATCATTTTCAAATTCGATATTGACACTTTCGGAATGTCCACCTTGTACGGGAACTCTTACCGCCGTTGCAGTTAATTGAAAACTATCGTCAGCCATGATTTTTTTAGGCTCACGCATGAGTTTTAATTCCTCTTTGGTATAGTCGCCTTCGTCAAAAACATCACAATGTGGCAATGCATTTTTAAAAATTTCATGAGGGTAAACTTTTGAGGCTTTAGAATCGGTGCCATGTACCGACGCTTCTATCTCTCCATTTAATTGGTCTACCGCCGCTTTTCCCGTTCCCGTAACGGATTGATAGGTAGAAACCACTACCCTTTTGATTTTATATTTTTGATGTAATGGGCTTAACACCATTACCAATTGAATGGTAGAGCAATTAGGATTGGCAATAATTTTATCCTCTTTGGTTAATACAGAAGCATTGATTTCTGGCACAACCAATTTTTTATCCTTATCCATACGCCATGCCGAAGAATTATCCACCACATAAGTCCCTACTGCAGCAAACTTGGGTGCCCATTCTAGGGAAGTCCCACCACCCGCAGAAAACAAGGCGATATCTGGTTTACTATCCACAGCATCCTGCATAGAAACAATAGGATAATCTTTACCTTGATACTTTACCATTTTCCCTACGGAACGCTCCGAAGCGACTGGTATTAATTCTGTAATGGGGAAATTTCTTTCCTCTAATACTTTTAACATCACTTGCCCTACCATACCGGTAGCACCAACTACTGCAACTCTCATGGTCTTTTATATTTTAATTATTTTATGAAATGTGTGTGCTTTTTATTAAGCTCCAAATAGCCTTTGCCATTGGAATGCCCAGAGCATCAATGCCACTGCTACAAGTCCCATAATGACAATTTTGAAGTTCAACTCTTGATTTACTTTTACTTTTTTATTAACGATGGTAAGCAATACTGCTGCTAAAACCATCGCAACTGGATGTTCTACATAAGTATTTCTTAACACCGAATCTTTCATTAACATACCTGAGTCTTTAGTTGCTTTAAATCCTGGTGAAAAGAAAAATAACATCACTAAACCTATTAACGCTTGGATATGAAATAATATCATCGTGATGAGTATAGACTTTCTCAATAATTTTGAAATCTTTCCAGAGTAGCCAAACATGGTGGCTAATAAAGCGATAACGAATACCGCAACTGCGATTAAAATAAGGTACGCAAATCCTTTGTGTGCGTGAAGCATCATATTATCCATAATATTTTATATTTTTAGCAAAGATATAAAAAATCCCGACTATAAGCCGGGATTTGATTATTAAGTTAATTCTAAATTAGAATGTGAAACTTACTGAAGCATTCCAAGTTCTACCAAATCCGAAATAAACCGCATTCGCCTTGTTGATACCTTTCCAGTTATTCGCTGGGTTTTTAGCGTCTGCTTCGTAATTGGTGTACATATCAGAAATATAAACTTTATCAAACACATTGTTTACATTTCCTCTAAATGTAAATGTCTGGGAATTATTAAGTTTCAATGTATAAGTTGCCCCCATATCTACTAAGCCAAAACTTGGTAATTTGATAGGCTCTCCACCTTTAGTTGGGTCATAACCCGAGTATAGTTTATCCGCATATCTATAGTCTACATTAAATGAGAACCATTCTGTTGGCTTAAGGGTTGCCCCAATACTCGCCGTCATCTGTGCTGTGTTACCTACTTTTACATTTTTAATGTCAAGCGTAGTTTCGCTAGTCGCTTGGTTAGTTTGTTCATCAAAGAAAGTCGCTTTAGGATTATTGTTGTAGTAGTAATCTCCAACTGACACCATCCCGTTAACTTGAAGAATATCTATTGGTTTCACATTGAAATCTAATTCCAATCCTTGGTGAAGCTCGTTTAATCCTAATAAATTAGCCGTATATCTCTGTCCTGTGGTAGCATCAGTCCAGCTATATCTTGAAAACTGATCGTTCCAAACGGTTCTATACGCATTTAAGTTAGCATTAAACATTCTAGATCTGTAACCATAACCTAACTCAACAGAAAATACTTTTTCATTAGTCAAGTTTTTGTTAAGTTCATTGGTATTATTCAAATATACTGCACCAAAGAATGGCTGTCTTTCATAGTAACCCACATTAGCAAAAATATTGTTATGGTTATCAATATTAAAGTTTGCACCCCCTTTTACATTATATCCTAATAAGTTTTTAGTATCAGTAGTTGCTTTCCATTCTTTAGTTCCTTCTTTGTAGAAGTTATCAATTCTTTGGAAGCCTTGGTTGGATAATGATCCTTGAACAAACGCAGAGAGTACATCGTTGGTATATTCTAACTGACCAAATCCACCAATCCATTTTACTACACCATCATTAGAATAAACAATTTTGTCTTGAATTGGATCTTCCTTACCACCAAATGGATTCCAATTTGGATTTGCTGAATAAGTATTAGTTATTACATTTGGACCTACATTAGCATTAGAATTGTCTGTGTAGCTAGTATTTCCTAATAAATCGTTCACTACTCTGTGGTGATAGCCCTTGTAATATCTTGCATCTACCCCTAAAGTAAAATTAAGGTTGTCATTTAATTTATGATTAAAGCTGGATAATGCTCCAAACCAGTTATGAGAGTTGATATCTGCTGCTCTAACTACACCACTATTTATTGTATGCTGTTTTCCATTCGGATCTGTAATAGTTACAAGCTCTCCTGCTGCATATGGATTTGGGTTAAAACCTTTAGCTCCAATATTATACGCTATAACATCATCAAAATTGATAAGTCCGTCTGCGTTTCTAATTTGCGAAACATATCTTGTATCTGGCTTATAAGACCCCTTATTATCTTTGAACTTACCATTCCAAACAGAACCTAAATCTCTTGTTCCACCACCTCTACCAAACGAAGCATACAATACGGTAGACAATTTAGACTCTCTACTTATTTTCCAATCCCAGTTTAAGGACATTACTGGTTTATGATAATAGTTTCTTCTTAAAGAATATTCTCTTGCTACGCCATCAGCCCCAGTAAGGTAACCCCAGTCAGCGTTGTATCTTCTATTCGGAGTTTCTTCAGAACCACCGTATTTAATCGCATCGTAAATTGTTACAGAAGTCCTTCTTTGGTTGTGCCATTGTGGTGCTCCCGTAATAGTAAATTGTAAATCATGCTGGCGGTTAGGTTGGAATCCTAAGGCAAAATAGTAGTTGTATCCTTCAGATTCAGTTCCGTCAGCATAAGTGGAACCTGCTGTTCTACTCATTAAGAAAGAAGAAGACCATCCTGCTTCTGATTTACCTGTATTATATGAAAATAGCGCTTTGTGATAACCATCATTACCTACCGAAAGCGCTACTTTACCTTGTCTTTTTTTATCAGCTGACCTAGTTAAAACATTAATTGTTCCTCCAACTGAAGCAATTGCTAACTTAGAAGAGCCTAAACCTCTCTGTACTTGCATTGCAGAAGTAACATCAGAAAGCCCTGCCCAGTTAGACCAGTATACTCTTCCGTTTTCCATATCGTTTACTGGCACCCCATTGATAAGTACCGCGATATTCTCTTGTCCAAATCCTCTAATGTTGATTCTAGAATCCCCAAAACCACCACCACTCTTTGTAGCATATACGGAAGGAGTTGTATTTAAAATTTCAGGAAATTCTTGGTTTCCTAATTTCTCAACAATTTGGGCTTCTTTAATGGTAGATACCGCTACTGGCGTTTTTCTATCCTTAGCAATATCGGCTACTCCAGTCAATACTACTCCATCGATCTCTTTAGATTTAATAGAGTCTTGTGTCGTTTGAGCGAAATAAACACTTGCTGTAGAAAGCGTAATTACAGCGGTTAGCGCTGTCCTTTTTAAAGCATTACTTTTCATAATTTTTATATCTAAAAATAAGTTTTTCGGTGGCAAATATCGCTATTTATATATTAACATACTTTAACTTTATGTTAATTTTTGAATTTTTATCAACTGATTTATATCATCTTAACTCTACTTACATTAAAACTCAAAGATAAATCCAAAATACGGCAAAGGTTTTGAGCGGTCTGCCTCGCCTTGATTAAGCAAATACTTTTGTTGGTCTTTAGGGACCGTAGGATTTATAATAACGCCATTATCATTACCATCTCTTTCCAAAGCTATGATGGGAAGACTATTGGGATTTTTGGAACCATAGACATTTACAATGTCTGTATAAAAAGTGAGTTGCCATTTAGAAAAAATCCACTTTTTCTCAATTCTTAAATCGAGTTGATGCACGGTATTTCCTCTAAGTGTATTCAATGAGGTAGCCCACTCTGTAAACGAAATCGAGCCCCAATATTCCAATTTTTTCTAAAATATTTCCCTGCTGTAAGAGATAAAATATGTCTGCTATCCCAAGAAGATGGAATTAATGAACCTTCAGCATCTCCAAATTTTGAATACCCCAAGGTATAAGAAGCTATCGCCTAAACCAACAATCGCTTTATAACCCAACTTATCCTTTCGGGCATTTTTAAGATTAAATTCAAATAAAGAAGATAATACCCCATTCCTTTTAGCAGGAAAAGCCCCACTATAAAAATCCACGTCTTTTACAAAATCTATCGTGATAAGCCCTCTAGGCCCTCCACTAGCCCCTTGCGTCTGAAAGTGATTAATGATAGGAACTTCTATACCATCAATATAAAATTTGTTTTCCGAAGAACTCCCACCTCTTATAAACAAATCATTTCTAAAAGTGGCGGTACTTCCCACCCCTGGAAGAGATAGAATCGTTTTTGATACATCTCTATTAGCGCCCGCATTTTTCTGCACTTCCTCACTAGTAATGGTTCTAAGCGATAGTGGACTCTCTGCCTTAGATTTGTAACGGCTTGATTGGATGACCACCTCATCAATTGTTCTAGCAGATTTTGTAAGTCCTACCGAATAAGTGATATTCTGATTTGGAATAATGCTAATATCATTTAAGTCTACCACATCATACCCCGAAGAAATAATCTTAAAACTTTGGTCGCCAGCCATTACATTAGAAGCCTCTATATTTCCGCTACCTTTAATGGTATCATTAGTAGCCAAACCAATAACCGAAGCGCTTATTGGTTTTTTAGAGAACTCATCGTAAACATTAAAACTAATACTCCCAACTTAGGCTTTAGCAACTACTGATAATAATATTATTATCATGGTAAATAATTTATTTTTCATTATTAAAAGTTACTTTTCAATCGGTAAATCATTTCTACTCCACTCACTCCAAGAGCCTACATATAAACTAGGTAGTGGTAACCCTGCGTAGTCCATTGCCAATAAAGTATGGCACGCCGTAACCCCCGAGCCACAATGCACAATCGTATGTTTTGATGAGGCATTGGTGTGGTCAGCATATATCTTTTTTAGTTCCTCTGGCGTTTTAAAAGTTCCATCTTCATTCAGATTATTGGAAAATGGCATATTAACCGCATTGGGGATATGTCCTGCTACGGTATCAATAGGTTCCGATAGTCCCGCATAGCGTTCTGCACTGCGTACATCTATAATGCGATAGTCGGAGTTTTGATAATGGTTTTTCATATCCTCTAGCATTACCATTGGTAATTGCCAAGCCTGTACTTCAATCATATTGGGAGAAGGATTGGGCTTTTCTACGCCAGAATCGGTTGGTATACCAGCCGCTATCGCCATTTGTAATCCACCATCTAGGACTTGAACTGTTTCAACCCCTACGGCCTTTAGCATCCACCACAATCTTGCAGCAGCGTTGGATGCTTGCTTATCATCATATATAATGACATGGCTGTCTTTTTCAACACCGCTATGTTGCAAAGTCTTTAGAAAATCTTTAATCACAGGTAATGGATGACGCCCACCCTGCTTTGCATCTTCTGGTATTTCCGCCAAGTCTTGATTTAAGTCTAAGTAAATCGCGCCTTTAAGGTGTTGCTTTAAATAGCGTTGGTAAGTTTCTTTACCACTCCCAGCATCAATTAAAATATAATGTTCGGGGTTTAATTTGGAAAAGGCTTTGGCAGAAATAATTGCATCCATCTTTATAGAAATTTGAATAGTTTATCGTTGGGTTTTCTTACTTTTTTCATATGTTGAAAAGGGTCGTCTTCCGCACGGTAGCCCAAAGCCAAGGTGACAGAAACCTGCTCTTTATCTTGGTCTAATCCTAAGTAATCGGATAGCATCTCGGCATTAAACCCTTCCATAGGGCAAGAATCTACTTGCTCTAAAGCTGCCGCAAACATCAGATGTCCCAAAAGAATATAGCTTTGCTTTTCGTTCCAAGTGGCTAAGCCTTCATCCGAGTGTCGCTCTACATAGCCTTCTATACTTTTTCTAAACATTTGTAAGCTTTCCAAAGTTACTTTTCTCACTTCTGTAATGTGCTTCATATATCCGTCGAGATAGTCTTTTTCTAAAGTTTTTTTAGTCACAATGGCTATCAGATGGGAGCAGGTGGAAATTTGAGAAGGATTATAGAACGCAGGAGTCAGTTGGGTTTTATCCTCCTCTTTTTCAATGACAAAAATTTTATACGGTTGCAATCCTAGCGAGCTGGCAGAGAGTTGTCCTGCCTTTAGAATATTTTCTAAAATGGCTTTAGAAATCGTCTTTTCTTTATCAAATTTTTTAACCGAATAGCGTTGGCTTAGCGCATCATTGTAATTCATAAAACAAATATACAGTATTTTTTATCAGTCTTGGTAGTAAATATGCCCTCATCGGTGGATTTGGTATCGGTAGTAGAACATCGGGATAATCAGCAAAAGAATAACGGGCTGGATAACAAAACGGCGCATATAGAACGCAAACAAATCCCCCCAACTAAACTCTGTAGCGATACAATATAAGTATAAGGCTAACGCTACAAGGAATACAATCGTCATAAGAATAGCAGTCTGTAGCACCCAATCTCTCCTCAAGAATAAAGCATAGACCACCACCGCCGAGCAGAAAACATTTAATAAAAATCTAAATCCATAGTTCAGCACCAGTAGTCCCCAATTAAAACTTGGAAAAGTTTCTAGAAATTCGCTTTGTTTAAAATATGCCAAAAAAGGGTCGTAGAATAATACCCCCTCAAAAACTCGGATACTTATCAATCCTGCTATGCTTAGTAAAACGAATACTATCCTAAGCCCTTTGCTCATCATTAATTACAAAAAATTTAATCCAAACCAACCATAGCACCACTACGCCACCATAGATAACGGCAGGAAAAGCATAATCGTGTAAAGTTTTAAGATACTCTGGGTGCTCCACCGCAGCGATATTGATTCCTGCAATTCTTATGATATTCAAAACATAAAGCAAAACCAACCCCAACCCTGCAAATAGAAAAGTCTTTGCGCCCTTATAAAAGGCAAATATAAACGCCACAAACATAATCATAATGGAAACGGCATTGCAGCCTTCTACCATTCTCGTCACATAGTCGCCATTTACATAATACCACGAGGTTTTATACTCTGGCTGGGGTACCATTTGGGACTCATAACCGATGGCATTTTGCAACCGAGTACACTGGTTAGACACATGTACAGAATACGAGTCTAAACCCACCTGCTGATTGAGATAGAGCTGATAAATTCCTAAAAGCACTAAATAAATCACGATAAAGCGAAGGAATATTTTGAGTACTGGTTTAAAATCTTTTAGCATTGTTTAGTTTATTTTCCGTTGAATCCCGTCATGGCATTTTGTATGCCTGCAAACACAAAACTTAAAGTCGCTTTAGAAAACTGCTCGATACGCTCAGGGAGTTGTTGGGTTTCCTCATCGTTCCATGTACCTAGCACATAATCTACCTGACGCCCCTCCGAGAAATCGGCAGAGATACCAAACCTTAACCTTGGATAGTTTTTAGTTTGTAGCATATCTTGGATATTTTTTAATCCGTTATGTCCCGCATCCGAGCCTTTCATCTTCATTCTTAAAGTCCCGAAAGGCAGTGCCAAATCATCGGTAATAACCATCAAATGGTCTAAGGGGATATTTTCTTTTTTAAGCCAAAACTTCACGGCATTACCACTAAGGTTCATATAAGTATCTGGCTTTAGGAGTAATACTTTTCTACCTTTGTATTTCCCTTCTGCTAGCCAACCAAAATTACTCGATTTAAAAGGTACTTCCAACACCTCCGCAATTTTATCCACCACTTTAAAACCGATATTATGGCGGGTATTTTCATACTCATCGCCTTTGTTGCCTAGTCCTACAATAAGGTATTTCATGCCTTCATCAATTTAAATGTACAAAAATAGAAAAATATTAATTAAAGAAATAAAAATATCCGCTCTATGCTTTAGCATTATATATTATTAATGGTCATTATCCATTTCTCAGTGGTAAGGATTGATTTCTAAGCGGTAATATATCATTTCTGAGTGGTCATTATCCATTTGTAACTGGTAAAATATGATTTGTGACTGGTCATCATCCATTTGTTACAGGTAACATATCATTTCTAAGCGGTCATTATCCATTTGTAACTGGTAAAATATGATTTGTGACTGGTCATCATCCATTTGTTACAGGTAACATATCATTTCTAAGCGGTCATTATCCATTTTTCAGTGGTAAAATATCATTTATGAGTGGTCAAGACTCATTCCTAAACGGTTATGATGATAATTTTCATCAAATAAAAAAGCCCTTTTTTAGAAAGGGCTTTAGCTGGTGTATTAAACTGGTTCCGCATCAATGGTTTTTATATTCTTCTTTTGTTCTTGCCATGCTTCAAAGGCTTCTAATTCCTTCATGAGCATCGGCATTGCCAAGGCGATAAGCGCTAAATCGTCCAACGCACCAATCAATGGAATCCAATCGGGGATGATGTCAATCGGTGAAATGATATACGCTAATACCAACGCGGGTACAATCACATTTTTATAGCCTGGTTTGTACTCTTTTTTGATGATGGCTTTTACCATAACGAACAAAGTAGGAATTTTACTTACAAATCCTTTATGACGAAACGCCTGTCTTAATAATTTTAATTTTGATGCCATAATGTATTTATTTTTTTAATGCGCAAACTTACAAATTCTATTCCAAAGTCTATTTCGTTAATCGGTTTAGATAATCGTGTACCGCTTGTGCGTTCCAATCGTTAGCGACATCTTCTTTCCTTACAATATAGCCCTGTGGGTTGATGATAAAAGTGGTAGGAAATACTTTGGGCAGTAGTTTCTCGGAAATTGGACTTTGGGCAATATACACGGGAGCAGTATAGCCATTATCTTTTAGGAACTGCTTTACCTTAGCCTCTTCATCTTGCATGGCAATGAGGACAAAGCCTACTTTATTCTTCTCACCATCGTATAGTTTTTGGATAGACCCCCACTCCGCTCTACATGGTGGACACCAACTACCCCAAAAATTGAGAAACAACACTTTCCCTTTAAAATCTTTAAGGTTGGCATTGGGTACATTAACGCCTTTTAGGTCGATATCAAAATCTTCATCAGATACCTTGATTTCGTTTTCCATTTTTTCCATAGCGGGTTTCATCAGCAACTGACTGCGTACAAAATCCCCGAATTTTGGAAATACAAAAATACCTATCAGCAACGCTGTAAGGACGATAAACAAGCCATTTTTCTTTAAAAATTCCATAGCGGTATTATAATAAATTCAGCAATTCTGCTACAATATCTTTGCCTTTATTTTTAGCATAGTAAACTTGGATATCGTTATAAAATTGCTCTTTAGGATAAGCTTCTGGATTGTCTTTAAACTTTTGAAACAACGCTAAACCATGCTGCGGACGCGGTCCCCAATCTTGTACAACTTCATAGTCTTCGTTTAAAATTAATACCTTAGGAATAGAGCGACTACCATTGGTTAGAAACGCATCTATTAGCGCAGTGTCTTTATCTCGGTAAAAAATTTGCACCTCATTTTTACCCTCAAATAATTGAGCCACTACGGGTACAATCTGACTGGCATCGCCACACCAACCTTCAGAAATGACAAGGATTTTTCCCTTAAAATCTTTCGCAGCTAAAGCTTCTGCCGTAGCCTCGTCTACTTTAAATGTTTTCAGTACGCGTTGCATACGCTGCATTGCCAGCTCATAGAATGGCTGTTTTTCCTTTTCCTCGTCTGTTTTAGGCGTTTGGATGGTTTGTTCCACCTCTTTTAAATAGGTTTCAAAAGAAATACTTTCGTCCCAATATTGTTTTACATTCATGATAATGTTCTTATGTTATTAATTAAAAATAAATCTGCTAATACAAAAGCTGCCGTATTTTCTACAATAGGCACTGCTCTTGGCACTACGCAAGGGTCATGTCGTCCTTTGCCTTCTACCACTATGGCGTTACCCTCGCTATCTACGCTTTCTTGCGGTCTTAGAATGGTTGCCACTGGTTTAAATGCCACACGGAAATAGATATCCATCCCGTTAGAAATCCCCCCTTGGATACCTCCAGATAAATTGGTTTGAGTAGAAAAATCAGCGTTGAATTTATCGTTGTGTTCTTTTCCCGTCATCTTTGCTCCACAAAATCCAGAGCCATATTCAAAGCCTTTAGCGGCGTTGATATTCAGCATCGCCTTTGCCAATTCTGCTTGAAGTTTACCAAAAACAGGCTCCCCAACACCTACGGGTAGATTTTTGATAACGCAAGTAATCGTTCCCCCTATGGTATTGCCGTCTTTTTTAATGGCTTTTATTTTATCTATCATTCGGTTAGCCGTTGCCTCGTCTGGACAACACACGATATTAGAGTCTATCGCAGTTAAGTCTAAATCTTGGTAAGGTTTTTCGCAAAAAATATCCCCCACCGAAGATACATAAGCTTTGATTTCCACTTCTTTGGGTAGAATAAATTTGGCTAAAGCCCCTGCTGCCACCCAATTAATCGTTTCTCGGGCAGATGATTTCCCCCCTCCTCTATAATCACGATGACCAAATTTTTGGTCGTAAGTAAAATCAGCATGGCTCGGGCGATACGCTTTTGCCAAATGGCTATAATCCTTACTGCGCTGGTTTTCATTTTCTATGATAAAGCCAATAGGTGTTCCCGTTGTTTTACCCTCAAAAATTCCAGAAAGAAACTTTACCGTATCGCTTTCTTTCCTTTGGGTGACGATAGCGGATTGCCCTGGTTTTCTACGGTCTAATTCAGTCTGAACTTGCTCTAAATCTACCGCTACTCCCGCAGGAAAATTATTAATAATACCACCATACGCCAGCCCATGGCTTTCGCCAAAGGTTGTTAATGATAGAAAGTGTCCTAATTGGTTATGCATCTATATTATTTTTTCAACTTTAAAAGTCGAGTCGTTATGAATTAAGTGAATAAGTGGTTCCGTCTTTTCCGTCCTTTAATTCTATCCCATGCGATAGCAATTGGTCGCGGATTTGGTCGCTGAGCTCCCAATTTTTCGCCTTGCGGGCTTGGTTTCTTAAATCGATTAAAATTTGCATTGCTTGGTCTAGTTTGGCGTGGTTGTTTTCCTCAACTGCTTGCAATCCCAGTACCTCAAATACAAAATCATGCATTAGGCGTTTGAGTGCATCAAGGTCTTGTTTAGAAATATTGGCTTTACCATCTTTAACGGCAAAAATAAACTTCACCGCTTCAAACAAATGGGCAATTAGAATTGGAGAATTAAAATCGTCCATCAATGCCATATAGCATTTATCCTTCCAAGTCTCTAAGTTAAAATCATCCGAAGTTGATGAACCACCCTCTAACGCCTCTAAAATTTTGATGGCTTGCATTAAGCGATTAAAGCCTTTTTCACTTGCCAACATCGCATCATTAGAAATATCGAGTACACTTCTATAATGTGCCTGCATAAAACAAAAACGCACTACTGACGGTGCAAATGGCTTTTCAAAAAAATCATTTTCGCCAGAGATGAGTTGCATTGGCAGAATATAATTCCCCGTAGATTTACTCATACGCTGTCCGTTCATCGTCAGCATATTGGCATGCATCCAATAATTAACAGGCGAGGTGCCGTTGCACGCTTTACCTTGAGCTACCTCACATTCGTGGTGCGGAAATTTTAAATCCATCCCACCCCCATGAATATCAAATCTTTCGCCTAGATATTTGGTACTCATAGCGGTACATTCTAAGTGCCAACCTGGGAATCCAGCTCCCCATGGGGAATTCCATCGCATAATATGGGCTGGTGATGCCTTTTTCCATAAAGCAAAATCTTGAGGATTTTTCTTTTCCCCTTGGCCATCTAAATCTCTGGTATTGGCAAATAATTCCTCTACATTTCTTCTGGAAAGTTCGCCATAGTTAAGTCCTCTTTTGTTGTACTCCATCACATCAAAATAGACAGAACCGTTGCTTTCATAGGCGAAACCTTTATCTAGCAAGGCTTGGGTTAATTCTATTTGCTCTACAATATGCCCAGTTGCCGTAGGTTCTATGGTTGGAGGGAGTAGATTAAATAACTCTAATACCTTATGAAAATCCACAGTATATTTCTGTACAATTTCCATAGGCTCCAACTTTTCCAATCGCGATTGTTTTACAAATCTATCGTTATTGACATCGCCATCGTCTGTTAAATGTCCCGCATCGGTAATATTCCTTACATAACGAACCTGATATCCCAGATGCATTAATGTTCTATAAATAAAATCAAACGACATAAAGGTACGCACATTCCCTAAATGTACATTGCTATATACGGTAGGTCCACATACATACATACCGACTTTGCCTTCCGTAATCGGTTGAAATACTTCTTTTTCGCTGGTGAGAGAATTATATATTTTTAAATCCAATGTAAAGTTTGTTTTTAGTTAAAATTAATCGATTCTGGCGTGGCTTCCTACATAATGCAAAAACTCCTGTCTTGTAATAGGATTGGTTCGGAAAATACCACTCAACTCTGCCGTAATGGTAGAACTCGCCGTATCCTTAATTCCTCTACAATTAACACACAAATGTTTGGCATCAATAATACACGCCACATCTTTTGTTCCAAGCGCTTCCTTCATTGCATCTACAATCTGCATCGTCAAGCGTTCTTGAACTTGTGGTCGCTTAGCGTAATAATCTACAATACGATTGATTTTAGACAGCCCAATCACTTCACCATTAGAAATATACGCCACATGAGCTTTCCCAATAATGGGTAAAAAATGATGCTCACAAAAAGAATACACCGTAATATCCTTTTCTACCAACATTTGGCGGTATTTATATTTATTGCTAAAGGTAGAAATTCCCGGTTTATTTTCTGGAAGCAACCCTCCAAAAATTTCGTTGACATACATTTTGGCGACACGCTTTGGTGAGTCTTTGAGAGAATCATCCGTCATATCTAACCCCAGAGTATGCATAATTTCTGCAAAATGTTGCTCTATAATTTTTATTTTTTCTTCAGGTGTCTTTTGGAAGGCATCTTCACGCAAAGGCGTATGCTCTTTACCAGTAAACACATCATCGTCATTATCAAAAAAATCGCTCATTGTTATTCTAAGTATTATGTAGCAAAAGTAAGAAATTCTAAACAATAAATACCACCTACATAAAAACCTACATAAATTAAAGCCTTTACGAATTCATAAAATTAGTATTTTTATAAAACAACCACTTTAAAACCAAAGACTTGCAATTCATAAGTTGATATCAAGATTGGCACGGAATTGGATTTTTCAATAAAAATAATGAAAATGAAATGAAATTTTATATATTTGCACCGATTAATAATTTTTAAATCTTATATATTATGTCAGACATTGCATCAAGAGTAAAAGCGATCATCGCTGATAAGTTAGATGTGGAGGAAACAGAAGTTACTCCAGAAGCAAGTTTCACTAACGACTTAGGGGCAGATTCCCTTGATACTGTAGAACTCATCATGGAATTTGAAAAAGAATTCAATATTCAAATCCCAGATGACCAAGCAGAAAAAATCACTACAGTAGGTCACGCAATTACCTATGTAGAAGAAGTGGTAAACAAATAATTCAACATTTTTTGTAAAAACTAAAATTATGGAATTGAAAAGAGTAGTTGTAACCGGTTTTGGTGCTATTACCCCTATTGGAAATAATGCTAAAGAGTATTGGGAAAACCTTGTAAAAGGTGAGAGCGGTGCTGCTCCGATTACTCTTTTCGATGCCACTAATTTTAAAACAAAATTTGCTTGCGAAGTTAAAAACTTCAATCCATTAGACCATTTTGAAAAAAAGGAGTCTAAGAAAATGGATCGCAATACCCAATTCGGACTAGTTGCAGCACGAGAAGCCGTAGCCCACTCTGAGATTTTGGAATCTAATGTGGACAAAAACCGTGTGGGGGTTATTTGGGGATCTGGTATTGGCGGACTTGAAACTTTTGAAACAGAGGTTTTAGGTTGGGCAAAGACAGATATTCCTCGTTTTAATCCATTTTTTATTCCTAAAATGATTGCAGATATTACCCCAGGGCATATCTCAATAGAATATGGTTTCCATGGCCCTAACTATACTACGGTTTCGGCTTGTGCCTCTTCGGCTAATGCTATTATAGATTCCAAAATGCTTATCCAACTAGGTAAAGCAGATGTTATTGTTTGTGGTGGCTCAGAAGCGGCTATTACAGCGAGTGGTGTAGGCGGATTTAATGGAATGATGGCGCTTTCTACAAGAAATGATGATCCTAAAACGGCTTCGAGACCATTTGATAAAGACCGTGATGGTTTTGTCCTTGGGGAAGGTGCAGGTTGTATCATTTTAGAAGAGTATGAACACGCTGTAAAAAGAGGAGCTACCATCTATGCAGAGCTTAAAGGAGGCGGTATGAGTGCAGATGCCTACCATATGACGGCACCGCACCCAGAAGGATTAGGCGCTTATCTGGTAATGAAAAATTGCCTTGAGGACGCAGGTATCACCGCAGACCAAGTTGACCATATCAATATGCATGGTACTTCTACCCCATTAGGCGATATTGCAGAATCTAATGCGATTTCAAAATTACTTGGCGAACACGCCTTTGATATTCAAATTAACTCTACTAAGTCCATGACTGGGCATTTACTAGGGGCAGCAGGGGTTATAGAAGCCATTGCCACGATTGGTACCATTATGAATGATATGGTTCCACCAACCATTAATCACTTTACAGATGATGAGAAAATAGACCCTCGTCTCAACTTTACATTCAACGAACCTGTAAAAAAACAAGTCGATATTGCCATGAGTAATACTTTCGGTTTTGGTGGACACAATGCTTGTGTACTATTCAAGAAAGTAAAATAATGAGGCTTAAAGGCTATCTCCAAAAGATTCTCTCTGTAAAAAGAAGACACGCATCTAAAAAAACTTTTACCTCTAGAGAACTTCTTCTTAACCAACATCTCAACCAGATATTAGGTACCCAACCTAAACATATCCATTGGTATGATGAAGCCTTTTCTCTAAAGAGTCCTATTTGTGCTAAAAACTACGACCGATTAGAGTTTCTAGGAGATGCGGTATTAGGCAGTATTGTTTCGTACTATCTTTACCAGCAATACCCAAACGACAACGAAGGTTTTTTAACCCAAATGAAATCGAAAATTGTCAATCGAAAAAATCTTAATCAAATAGGTAATCGTTTAAGGTTGACAGAACTGGTAAAAGTTCGAAAAGGCATAAAATTTGGAGAAGACTTATCTGGTAATCTATTGGAAGCCTTAATTGGCGCTATTTATATGGATTTAGGCTATGAAATGTGTCAAACAATAGTACTCAACCGTTTATTACCTAAATCTGAAATTGCTAAATTGGAGCATAAAATCATCAGCTATAAAAGCTTGATGCTAGAATGGGGGCAAAAACATAAACTCAATATAGAATACCAAACCCAAGAGGAGCAATTGCCGAATCAGCAGAAAGTTTTTAAATCTTGTATTTTCATTAAAGGTAAAAAAATAGCGTCCGCCTCGGAAACTTCAAAGAAAAAAGCAGAAGAGAAAGTAGCCCAACGCGCATTCTATTCATTAAATAAAAAAGAGAAAATCATTGAAAAACATAAAATTAACACTTGATATAGAAGAAGAAACCCTACAAATAGGCTTGGTTCGTCTGGTGCGTCAGATGCCAGATTACGAATTCTTTTTTAAAGTTAATCAATGTAATGCCTTTAAATTTAGTAGAATTGAAGATTTTGAAATGCAGCAAAATGGGTCTATGTATCAATTTGGAAGATACCAAACCCACGATACGGTAACCAAAAGCACCTACACCTTTATTGCTAATAAATCCCATAGTGCAAAGCCTTTAGCAGAGTTTAATGATTTGTTCTCACACCTCTACGAACCTATGCAAATCTTACCAAAATACTCGGAAGTAGATTATATTCTCTTAACAAAGGAATTTTTTAACGATTTTTCAGTAATTTTGCTTCCAGAAAAATTAACTTTTCCTATACAGGAAGTTACATTAAGCCCAGAACATCAGTTCTATCAAACCTTACAATACTATGAATAAACATACAAAAAAAACTAAAATTATTGCCACGCTAGGTCCTGCCTCTTCTAATAGAGAGACGATGGTAAATCTTATAAAAGCGGGTGTAGATGTCTTTAGAATTAATTTTTCCCATGCCGACTACGACTTGGTAAGAAAAAATGTGGAATTAATACGAAGCATAAATGAAGAATACGGCTACGCAGTCTCTATTTTAGGCGACTTACAAGGTCCTAAACTAAGAGTTGGTGTAGTAAAAGAAGGCTCTTACCTCAACCCCGGCGATATCCTTACCTTTACCAATGAAAATGTAGAAGGCGATTCTACTAGGGTCTATATGACTTATAAAAAATTCCCTCAAGATGTAAAAGTTGGCGAGAGAATATTAATTGACGATGGAAAATTGGTGCTGGAAGTGATAGAAACCAACCTTAAGGATACCGTACGCGCCAAAACCATACAAGGTGGGCCGCTAAGTTCCAAAAAAGGGGTTAACCTTCCCAACACTAATGTTTCACTTCCTGCCTTAACAGAAAAAGATATTCAGGATGCAAGGTTTATCTTGGATTTAGAACTGGATTGGATTGCACTATCCTTTGTAAGACACGCTCAAGATATCAAAGATCTAAAGGAACTTATCAACGCTCATCCTACGGAGTTTAAACCACCCATCATCGCTAAAATTGAAAAACCAGAAGGGGTAAAAAATATCGATGAGATTCTAAAAGAATGCGACGGAATTATGGTAGCAAGAGGCGATTTAGGTGTAGAAGTACCGATGGAAGAAGTTCCCGTAATCCAAAAAACATTGGTGAAAAAAGCAAGAATTTATGCTAAGCCTGCCATTATCGCTACTCAAATGATGGAAACTATGATTAATAGCCTTACACCGACCAGAGCCGAAGTCAACGATGTGGCTAACTCTGTGTTAGACGGTGCCGATGCAGTGATGCTTTCTGGGGAAACCTCAGTAGGGAAATACCCCGTAGATGTGGTAAAAAATATGGCGAAAATTGTAAAAGGTATAGAAAATACACACTATTACTACAAACGAAACAGTATTTTAGAGGATAAAGTCAATTGTGTAGATAAGAGATTTATCACGGATAAAATCTGCCTTTCAGCGGTTAAAATCGCCCAAAGTGCAGGCGCAGAAGCTATTATTACTTTAACGCATTCGGGATATACGGCTTTCCAAATTTCATCGCATAGACCAGGTTCGCATATTATTGTTTATAGCGCGAACAAACGCGTCATAACGATGCTCAATTTGCTTTGGGGCGTTCGTGCATTCTACTACGATATGGAAAAAAATACCGATGAAACCGTTATTCAAGTGAATATGCTCACCACCAATTACGGCTTTGTGGAAAAAGGCGATTTTGTAGTAAACTTAAATGCCATGCCCGTACACAATGGTGGTATGACTAATACCCTAAGATTATCTACAATATAGAAATCATTACTTTTTATCATAAACGAATGAGATTGTTACCAGCTAACAGTCTCATTTTTTATTAACTTCGGAAATATTGTCATCATAATTTAGATTTGGTTTTTACAAATTAAGAAATATTGTCTTATTTTATTTAATATTTTTCAATTGTATGGTTTTTGACTAGAAAACATTGTAAAATAATAATTAATAAAAATCACAATCCATATATGAACTTAAATCAATTTACCGTAAAATCACAAGAAGCCATTCAAAAAGCCCAACAAGTGGCTATGGAATTTGGCAATCAGAGTATAGAACCTCAACACTTATTGGAAGGTATTTTCCAAAGTGACGATAGCATTTCTACTTTTCTATTAAAAAAATCAGAAGCCGATGCCCACTTAGTTCGCGAACGCAACAGAGAAAGCATTGAAAATCTGCCTAAAGTAGAAGGTGGTAACCTTTATCTATCACAATCGGCGAATAAAGTATTGCTAGAAGCCCCTAATATCGCTAAAAAAATGGGCGATGAATATGTGACCATTGAGCATATTTGGCTGGCATTATTAGATGTATCTTCACCTGTTAGCACTTTATTAAAAGATATGGGCGTGACCAAAAATCTCTTAGAAGGAGGTATTAAAGAATTAAGAAAAGGAAGCAAAGCCACTTCAGCGAGTTCAGAAGAAACTTACCAAAGTTTAAGCAAATACGCTAAAAACTTTAATGAGTTAGCCGCAGAAGGTAAGCTAGACCCCGTAATCGGTAGGGATGAAGAAATCCGCCGCGTGTTACAGATTTTATCCAGAAGAACCAAAAACAACCCTATTTTAATTGGTGAACCAGGTGTTGGTAAAACCGCCATTGCAGAAGGTATTGCCCATAGAATAATTTCTGGCGATGTGCCAGAAAACCTAATGGATAAAACCTTATACTCACTAGATATGGGAGCTTTAATTGCTGGAGCAAAATACAAAGGGGAGTTTGAGGAAAGACTAAAATCCGTAGTCAATGAGGTGACGAAATCCGATGGACAAATCATTTTATTCATTGATGAAATCCATACTTTAGTCGGTGCTGGCGGTGGCGAAGGTGCGATGGATGCTGCCAATATTTTAAAACCAGCCTTAGCAAGAGGCGAGTTAAGAGCCATTGGAGCAACCACACTAAACGAATACCAAAAGTATTTTGAAAAAGATAAAGCCCTAGAGCGTCGTTTTCAAAAAGTGATGGTAGAAGAACCAGATACAGAGTCAGCGATTTCTATCCTTAGAGGAATTAAAGAAAAATACGAAGCCCACCATAAAGTAAGAATTAAAGATGAAGCCATTATTGCAGCGGTAGAACAATCGCAACGCTATATTTCGGACCGATTTTTACCCGATAAAGCCATCGACTTAATCGATGAAGCGTCTTCTAAACTAAGAATGGAAATCAATTCTAAACCAGAAGAACTGGATGTTTTGGATAGAAAATTGATGCAAATGGAAATTGAGTTAGCAGCGATTTCTCGCGAAGGCAATCAAGTGAAAATTGACCATCTAAAAGAAGATATCGCTAAAGTCACCGATGAGCGTAATAAAATTAATGCTAAATGGCTAAGCGAAAAACAAAAATCTGAAGATTTAACTCAGATTAAGAAGGACATTGAGTCGCTTAAACTAGAAGCAGAAAGAGCCTCAAGAAGTGGGGACTACGCTAAAGTAGCAGAAATCCAATATGGGAAACTTCGCGAAAAAGAGGAAGCGCTCAAGACTTTAGAACTTGAAATGCAAAACCATCAAAATGAATTAATTAAAGAAGAAGTAACCGCTGAAAATATTTCGGAAGTGATTTCTAAATGGACGGGGATTCCAGTGACAAAATTAATCCAATCTGAACGCGAAAAATTACTTCATCTAGAAGGCGAACTGCATAAGCGTGTGGTAGGTCAAGAAGAAGCCATCCAAGCCGTATCCGATGCTATCCGTAGAAACCGTGCTGGACTTAACGATGAAAAAAGACCGATTGGTTCATTCCTATTTTTAGGAACTACAGGGGTCGGTAAAACAGAGCTCGCAAAAGCCTTAGCAGAATTTCTATTCGATGATGAAAATAATATGACGCGTATTGATATGAGTGAATATCAGGAACGCCATTCGGTATCGCGTTTGGTAGGTGCACCTCCAGGCTATGTAGGGTATGATGAAGGTGGACAACTAACGGAAGCGGTTCGTAGAAGACCTTATTCTGTTGTACTACTCGATGAAGTAGAAAAAGCCCATCCTGATGTCTTTAATACTTTACTTCAAGTGCTGGATGATGGACGACTAACGGATAACAAAGGACGATTGGTGAATTTTAAAAATACCATTATCATCATGACTTCTAATTTAGGTTCTCATATTATTCAAGAAAATTTTGAGCAATTGAACGATACTAATGAGGAAGAAATTTTAATTAAAACTAAAGAGGAAGTCTTCGGTGTACTTAAGCAATCGTTGCGTCCAGAGTTTATCAACCGTATAGACGAGGTGGTATTATTCCAGCCTTTAAGCAAAAAAGATATTGGCAAAATTGTACAATATATGTTGAGAGGATTCAACCGTATGCTAGAAAAACGCAATATCATCATGACGGCGACCGAAGATGCTGTAGCGTATATTGGGGAAAAAGGTTACGATCCTGTATTTGGTGCAAGACCATTGAAACGCTTACTTCAGCATGAAGTTCTTAACCAACTTTCTAAAGAGATTCTTGCTGGAAAAGTAAATGATGGTGACCGCATTACACTAGATTATTTTAAAGAAAGTGGTTTGGTATTTAGACCTACGGAATAATTAGTTATCCATATTAGAATAAATGATTGAAAACTCGGGCTTACCTTTGGCAAGCCCGAGTTAATTTTTTGCATAAAAAATGCACCATTAAAAAATGGTGCTTTTATGACATTTATTTAGTGAATTAATTACTGTCCTTGTTGTGCTTTTTGAGCATCTTGAGCGATTTTTACAGACCACTCAGACCAAGTTTTAGCATCTTCAGGAGACATTTTTGTCATTTGCTCTTGAGCTTTCTGTGCTAACTCAGTTCCTTTTTGTTGCAACTCTCCCATTTTAGTAGCATCAGAAGACTTCACTGCTTCTGTTAAATCTTTATAGTATGCTGCAAATTCATTAGCAAATTTTTGAATCTCAGGATCTTTAAACTCAGGCACATCTGCAGTCCCTTCTGTAGCTACTACAGTTTCTCCTTTTCCTTCCACTACCACTACGGTATCTTCTGTACCTTCTGTTTTAGTTGCAGCACCGTCTTTTTTGTTACATGCCACGATAGACATTGCCATTACACCTAGTAATAATACTGTTTTTTTCATGTTATTATTTTTTTAAAAGTTATTAACAAGACAAATATAATAAATTTATTCTAAATAAAAAATACTTACTCATAATATCTTATTTTTTATTCAACAGTGTATGTAACAAATTTGTAGTTTTGATACTTACTTAATAAAAAGTGCAGCATGTCAGCTCTTGAAAAAGAATTTTTGGATCATTTGGAACAACATAAAGGTGTGGTGTTCAAAATCGCTAAAATGTATATGGACAATTACCATGACCAAGAAGACCTCTTTCAAGAAATTACCTACCAAGCATGGAAATCATACCCCAATTTGAGAGGTGACAGCAAATTTTCTACTTGGCTCTATAGAGTTGCATTGAATATTCTTTAACTAAGCACATTAGGATAATATAAAATTTTTGATTTACTCACACGACCAATATAGCAATCCATATAATAAATCCATTAAATATTTGGATATTAAAAAAAATTACATATATTTGTGTACAGATTGTGAAACATTTTATTTGATGACATGTTCTTAACAAATTTCTTTTGCAACGAATATGAGGTTGAAAAATGATGAAAACGATGATTGACAAAAGGGAAATTGAAGAAAACGCTTTGAAATAATAGTAAAAGATTCTGAAAGATAAATATTGAATACGATCTATAATGGTAGGACTTTCCAAAAATCTGCCTTCTGCTAATTATTCAGAAAAGTTAAATTTACATTGTTGTAAATTTCACAAAAAAAGTAGGAACTAAATCTAAATCAAATAGTTATGCTACTAACATCTAATTTCCAAACAAAAGGATTCGTTCCAAAAACAAATGTAACAAACGAAGCCCCAAGAGACACTTATTCATTTGTAAATAAGTTAGTTCATGATACTTCATTTTATAATGAGTTTTCATTGAACCCACTTAAAGTATTTGGCGAAAATGGGTTTGACACGAGTAAAATCTACATTCCAAACGATTTTTCTATGCCATCTCAAGAAGAATTGAAAGAAAGACTAATGTATATTTACAGTTACGAAGATTTCGTATCCCCCGCGGAAATGTCTTCATTACCAATTCTTCCAGTAGTTTTCATTTTTATTCCAATTTTTGCATACTAAATATGAATATTAAAAGATCCAAATATTTATTTTTCTTTTTTAGAAATTTCCCAGTATTACAATTGGAAAAAAATTTTAAAAAATGAACAAAATTTCGAGGAACAAATTGTTTTGATTCCTATTCTGTATGGAAAAGAAATAATCGTATCTCGTGATGAATTTAATTGGATTATAAGTATTGATGATAATAAATGGGTTAGTGTTGGTGAAAGCGATTTATTAAAAAAATTTCTCAACATTGGCGTTATATTAACAAATGAAGATACCAATAAAAAATGTATTCAATATTTAGAAAATGAAAATTTGTTAATTGAGCAAAAATGGCATATATATGCAGCTTTATTTAATTTTATGACCAAGTGGAAAGATATAAATGTTAATTTTAAATCTTCTGCAGTCAAGTTAGATTCTGAAGATGATATGAAAAAAGTAATTGCTCAAAATGGTTACCCGCCCTCCTATTATCACAAAATTGATAATTGCTTGGATAAAATTGCTTTATCATATGAAGATAAGAAAAAAGATGCTTTTTTTGATATTTTATTGAAAAGAAAAACAACGAGAAATTTTGATATTAATAAAAAAATGTCATTTGAGGATTTATCTGTGCTTCTGAAATATACTTTTGGAATTCAAGGAACTCGTTCATTATATGAATCTGATATAGTTTCTGTAAAGAAAACCAGTCCATCAGGAGGAGGGATGCATGCTACAGAGGTTTATTTATTGATATTGAGAGTGGAAGGAATTAAACAAGGACTTTATCACTATAATGTACAGGAAGATAGTTTGCATTTAATTAAACCTTATTCAATTGAAGAAGCAATAGAAAAAGCCAATTTGTTTACTGTTGGTCAAGAATATTGCACAAACGCATCTGTACTATTCTTCTTAGCTCACAGATATTTTAGAAATTTTTGGAAATATCGTAAAAATTCAAGTGCCTATTCAGTTTTATTGCGAGAGGGAGGACATCTATGTCAAAATATTTATCTAATAGCAACAAAACTCAATTTAGGAGTATTTACTGCAGCTATAAATCACTCAAACATTGAAGATGAATTAGGACTTAACCCTTTTGAGCAAGGGATTTCAATGATGGCAGGTGTGGGAATTATTGATGAAAATCCAATATTTAATTTAGAACCTACTTTTAATGAGTTTATTTCTGAATAAATTATTTAGGCATCTATTTTTTAGATTTTCGCAATTATTTAGGATTGTAAATTTATCTCCAAATATTGGGATTGCTTATATATTTGAAATATTATTATTTGTCTTTATTAAAATTGAAAACAATAATTATTACCCATATATATTTTTAATCCCAATATTTATTTTTCACTTTAATAGAAAAGATATAAAATTTTTAAAACATGTTTTTAAAGGTAAATCGAAACTAATTTTAATTTGTGAAAATATAATCTTTTTTATGTTTTTATGTATAACAAATTTAAATTACAAATTTAACTATTCATTTACAATACCTTTAATGATTATTATTTTGATTTCTACAATTACTTCTAAAAAAAGAATATCATCGATAAATTTAACTTTTCTTTCCAATAGACATTTTGAAATCAATTCTAGTTTTAGAAGAAACCCTATCGGTTTTATTACTATCATAATATTGTTAGTCATTTCAGGTTATCATCCATTTACATTATTTTTCTATGGAATATTTTTTTTAGACTACTTTTCAAAGATTTATAAATATAATGAAAGTAAAGAGCAATTAATAATGACTTTCAAAAATTCAAAGTTAAAAACTAAATTATATGATAACCTAAAATTTTTTAACTTAATTCTTATATTTACATCGCTTTTATATTTTTTGATGGATAATCCAATACAATTTTATTTGGCTTATTTGTTAATTGTAAATATATTTTTTTCGCTAATAATAATCAGAAAATATGTTCAATATTTTCATCTACAAAAAGAAAATGAATATAACACAGGAATTTATATGGAGTATTTAATAATTTCAATACTTATTATTCCTGGTGTATTAAGGATTTATAAAAATTTTACAAAAGCAAATAAAAATATTGAAAAATATGTTGACTATTAATAACTTAAGCCTTTCATTTAATGAAAAAATCGTATTAGATAACTTAAATTTGAGCATCCACAACTCTTCAATCTATGGGATTTTAGGTAAAAATGGTGCTGGGAAAACTTCACTTTTTGAGTGCCTATTTCAAACATATAAATATTCTGGACAAATATTATTAAATGATCGCAAAATTACACGCAAAGAAATTAGTTATTTAGAAACAGAAAATTATTTTTACCCTTATATTACAGGAAAAGAATATTTGTCTTATTTTTCTGAAAGCAAACATGATTATATAGATTTGGTATCAAAATTTAATTTGCCATTAGAAAAATATATTGAAAATTATTCGAGTGGAATGAAAAAAAAGATAGCATTAATTGGTAACTTAATATTAGACAAACCTATTTTAATATTAGATGAACCTTTTAATGGTGTTGATTTTGAAGGAGTAATCATGCTTTACGATTTAATAAAATTATTGAAAAAGAAGAACAAAATAGTCATTATCAGTTCACATATTATTGAAACATTATTTAATACATGTGATGAAATTGGTGTTTTAAATGATGGTAAAATTGAAAATCAATTTTCTAAAAATGAATTTGAAAAATTACAAAATTTTGCATTTTAAAAAACGTACTAAAAAAAATTATAAAAACAACTTCGTTTAAGCCATTTTAAGTGATTTATTTTTAGATTGAGAAAACTTATCTATTTTCGCAGTTTTACAGATACTTTAGCGTAGGATCCTTAGAGGAGTAGTGAAGTATATTATTTAGGTATTTGAGACAGATTTCTCTCCACCTTCACCTTTACTTTCGTCTCACGAAAACTAGCAGCCACTTTAGTTTTTAAAATAGAACAATTTTAATACGTTTTTATACTATTCTTAATAGCTTTCATTCATTTCAATTGAAAATCAATAAAATAAATTATTTTTAAAATTTATGTTATATTTGTTATGCAACAAATACAGTTTTACAAAAAATCCAATGTTTTAATTTTATAACCTTAATATTTTTAGTACTACTCTATTCTTATATACTTCATGTAATAGGCAAATATTGGTTGCAACAACTCTATGGAAAGTATGTCGTAGAAATTTCAGACCTTGTAAATCAAATGACCGATGAGCCAGATGACTTTCAATACGATAGAAATTTTTTAAAACCTAAACAAAATCTTTGGTACAATCAAACACATATTTATTTTGAACGAAAATTTGGCAACTCAGCAATTATCATTAATTATATCTTCTGGATAATTTTAGTTATGTTAGCCATATTTATTATTGGTATTATTGTTGGCTATATCGGTGTTATGACAGGATTAATAAAATAATTTACTCAAAATAGTTTAACAAAAAAATCTTGCCTCATAATAAAGCAAGATTTTTTAATGTTACATCGCAGAAGAAACTGCGACTTCGGGATCTATTTTTTTGATTAACCCTTGTAAAGTTTTTCCAGGTCCTACTTCTACAAATTTTGTAGCGCCGTCTTTTATCATATTCTGAACTGATTGCGTCCACTTTACTGGCCCTGTCAGTTGGGCGATAAGATTTTTCTTTATTTCTTCTTCATCTGACACCGCAGTTGTTACAATATTTTGATAAATAGGAAAACTAGCTTTTCTAAATTTAGTTTGCTCTATGGCCGCTGCCAATTGGTCTTGTGCTGGCTTCATCAATGGTGAGTGAAACGCACCATTGACAGGTAATACCAAAGCTCTTTTAGCCCCTGCTTCTTTCATTTTTGCGCACGCTTCTTCCACTGCTTCAGTTTCTCCAGAAATTACTAATTGCCCTGGACAATTATAATTAGCTGGCACTACAATACCATCTACTTCCGCACAAATCGCTTCTACCTTAGCATCTTCTAAGCCTAAAATAGCCGCCATAGAAGAAGGATGTGCATCACACGCTTTTTGCATCGCATCGGCCCTTTGTGCTACGAGTTTTAAACCATCTTCAAAAGAAAACACACCACTGGCAACCAAAGCAGAAAATTCTCCTAAAGAATGTCCTGCCACCATTTCTACGGTTGTGGCATCAATTACTTTTACTGTGGCTACCGAATGGATAAAAATTGCGGGTTGTGTTACTTGCGTTTGTTTTAAATCTTCTGGCGTTCCAGAAAACATCATTTTAAGGATATTAAATCCTAAAATTTCATTGGCAAATTCCATTAAGTCTTTTACATCCTTACGGCTATCGTAGAGTTCTTTTCCCATCCCTACAAACTGAGACCCTTGCCCCGGGAATACTAATGCTTTCATATTATATTTTTCAGATATCTATTTATATTTTTCTATGGTAAAAGTCTTACTACACGGTAACCTATATTAACATAAGCCCCGCCAGATTTCACTTTTTTAAATTCAAATTTTGTAGCCAACTGCGTTTGGGCATCTTTCATTCTCTTGAACACTTCCCCTTTGGTATTTTCTCTTGAGAGCATATCGCTCACGATATCGAAACCTATAACAGCGTATTTTGTTGGCGTTTTACAATATTTTTTATTATAAGCAACTAAAACTTCTTTTTCAAAGCTCCCTTCAGTATTGATTTTTCTATCCATAATATACACCAAACTCGCTTGGCTTAGTCCATCTATATTTCTATCAAACGATGGGGTATAGAACATACTAAACGCCTTGATACCTTTAGTTTCTTTAGATAATTCAATAATTTTTGAAGAAAATGCAGCCCCAATATTATCGTCGTCATTAGCCAATATAGCGATTACAGGTAAATTCTGTCCCGTCATCATATTTTGTTCTAATGCGATTTCTGATGCACCATTGACCAAAACAATGTTCGGATTTTTAAGGCTCTTTTCTAACTTTTGTTTTAGATAGTTAGCATTTTCTCTATCCTTACCCGATACAATATAGATTTTTTGGTCAGAAAATACTTCTTTTACCTCTTGAGCAATTCTATCAGCATAGATTAATTTATCCGTTTCGGCAATAATAAGATTGCCATAGCCATACATCTCTGGACTATTGGCAAAAGGAGCCACCACTGGGATTTTCTTATCCTTTACATAATCCAACACCTCTACTACATTAGATTTAAACAATGGCCCGATAATCAAATCTGTATTATCTCTATTGATTTGCATTAGGCTTTTCTTAAAGGCATTTTCGTTGCCAGCATCTATCACTTTAAAGTCAATTTTTTGACCTTTAGCCGCGTTCATTTCCACAGCCAATTTAGCACCTGTGAGGAAATCTGCGGATAGATTGCGATATTTAGAATCCCCCGCATCAAAACCAAATGGCAACATTAATACGACATTGAGTGCCTCCCCATTATTTTTAATGTATGCCTCATCCAATTTTTTTATTCTAAGCACCATACCTGCTTTTAGTCCATTGGACAATTCTGGATTAAGCTCCAAAAGGTCATCTAAATCAACATTAAATTGGTTGAGAATCCCAAACACGGTATCCCCTGCCTGCACCTTATAGGTTAAATAATCGTCTTTTACCGTAGTGGCGGTATATGTCCGCTGTGGCTGTTCTTCCACTACTTTTTCTGTGATTTCTACGGCGTCTTTAGGTGTTTCGGTATATTTTATTTTAATCACATCTCCTACCTTCAAGCCTCTTTCCTCCAACCCTGGGTTTATTGCAAACAAATCCTTCTTACTGATTTTAAATTTCCTACTGATTTTATAGTAGTTATCTTTAGGTTGTACTTCATATTCATCCGCCGATAAAACTTTTGCTGAAGTATTTGCTACCGCTTCTTTTACTTCTTCTACTGGTTTAGCCACCGTAGTTTCTACTTTAGCAGATGCATTTTTATCTGCATACTTATTGAGTTTACCCAATGGCAATAGCACTTCCTCACCTATTTTCATTTCTAGGTTGGGATTTAAAGCTCTTAGTTCTTTTTCTGTGATATGGTATTGTTTGGTAATGCCATAGAGGGTCTGCTTGGGTTGCAAAATTATCTTCCCATATTTTGCACTGGCTGTATTCTGTTGAGAACTATTCTTTTTCCCTACTTTTACGATTTGCCCAATTTGTAGCGTCCCATTTTTAAGTTCTGGATTGAGTTCATACAACTCCTTAAGGGTTAATCCATATTGTCTCGAAATAGAGTATGGGGTTTCTTTAGGTGTTACCTTATGCGTTTGTGCTTGCATCCACCATCCCATAACAAATAACGGAACTATAAGTAATTTTTTCATTTTTTATCTTGATAAAGTCGGTTACAAAAATACATCTTTCTAATTAAATCCCACAAACAATCATCATAGAATTCTCTACACTTATTTCATCATAGCATGTCTTCAGCCATTGGCCGCCTAGCGTTTTATAGAACACACTAAAATTGTACTGTCGTTCCTGCCATTTTTTATTGGGCGATAGCTTTTCGTTCAACCGCATTAAATATTCTAACTGTTCCGTATGCTTGATGCGTTCGGCTTTTAGCAAGCGTTTTTTCATTTTGTCATACGACTTGAGTTGGCGGGTTTGCTCGGCGTCTACTAAATTGTAAAATGTTTTTTCGGTAAGCGAGGCTTTTACTTTTAATTCATCAAACCCTTGTTCTAAAAGGTGTTGTTTTTCATTAATCAGTTCTAATAAAGGATGCTCTTTGAGGAGTTTATCATTAAATTTTTTTTGATAATCATTAAAAAAATCTTCTATTTCTAGTCCCGATTGTTCTATTTTTTGCGCCGTCTTTTCAGTGATAAACGCCATAGAATTTCTGGGAATTAAAATAGGAAATTCCAAACCAATACTTTTAAAATAATCTACCAACTCCAGCCAATACGCCACTTCGGCATTGCCTCCTATATAAGCGATATTGGGCAAAACCGTTTCTTGGTAAACGGGACGCAAAAGAGCATTTGGGCTAAAGCGTTCGGGATGTTGCTCTAATTCTTCTATAATTTCGTTCTCTGTAAATTGTATTTTGGTGTCCACCACATGATAACCTTCTGAGATATTTTCAATTCTATCCCTCGTCTCTGAAAGGTAAAACAAATTGATTTCTCTTGGATTCACCTGAACTTTGCCATATTGCTCAGATAACATATGGACTTTTTCTGCTGTGGTATGGTATAGTTTTTGAGATTTTAATTCCTCTTTAAATAAGGGAATCATTTGAGATTTCAGTGTTTTATCATCGCCATCTAGTAATAATAAACCATAGTCTGCAAATAACTTTTGGGCTAAAATTCGGATGGCTTTCGCCAAAGTATTTTCTACGCGATAGGCTTCTTTCATCCAACAGATTAGCGTTTCACCATATAATTCTTCCTTAAAATCTTGAGCAAACACATGGATAAAATCTGGGTTTTCCACTTTTATTCTTCCTACTGCACCGCCTTTTTTTGCATTTAATTCGTAATAATTTGCTTCGGTTCTAAAATGATTAATTTCCTCAAAATCATGGTCTTCTGTTGCCATCCAAAATATAGGGACAAACTGATATTGAGGCATTTTTTTCTTGAGATATTCGCAAGTTTTAATGGTTTGCAAAATTTTATAAATAAAAAATACGGGGCCCGTAAATAGATTTAACTGATGTCCCGTAGTTACCGTAAAAGTGTGGTCTTCTAACAACAAATCAAGGTTAGCTTGTTGTGCATTAGATAAATCAAAACCTTGGTACTGCTTAGCCATGACTTGGTGCAGTTGCTTTCGCTGGGCTTTAGTAAATACCTGTTGTTTGTGTTTAACTTTGGACTGTATATGTTCCAAGCTAAAGGTGTAGGGTTGAAAATCCTCAAATTTTTCATCTAAAAAATCTTTGATGATTTGAGGAATAGAATCTATATTTTGAAATGGAATTGTTGTGACCATTAATGTATTATTTTAAACTCAATTGGCTCTGATGTCTTCTGCCATCCCAAACCGTTAATATTTTGATATGTGTAGAATGGTATTCATAAAACATAAGATAAGACCTTACAATGGTAACGCGAACAGATGCGATACTGGTAGGTCTTCCAATAGTTGGGTGTGTCGCCACTCTTCTTGCGGTTTCTACAAATAATCGGTTTAGTTTTATGCTATAAACTTTAGACTGATTTCTAGAAATCCAATACTCTAAAATCTCTTTTCTTTCGATATTGGCTTTTTCTGTCCAAATTATTTTTCTTTTAGCCATTGTTCTATCGCATTATTGGCTTCATCTTCTGATAAGGTATTATCTTTTTGGGCTTTTATAATGGCTTGGTATTGCTCATCGGTAAGTGTATAGACCTGAGAATTAGTTTCAAACTCTAACCAATATTGTAGGTCTTCAATCAACCGAGCTTCTTTAATTTCGGTAATTTTATTGATGAGATTCAACTTTAGTGCAGCAGTATCCATATCTTATTTTTTACAAATGTAAGAATAATCTCTCACATAAATCTAGTAAAACAAATACCATACAATTCCCAAATTTAGCCTAAAATCGGCGATAGGATAATACGGTGCAGTATAGGATTGATTTTTCATAAAAGTAGTATTAAAATGCTGTCCCTCAATATAAATCAACATCCGTTTTACTTTTAAATTAAAATAAGCATTAGCAATTGGCTGTCCTCCAATACTATAACCATTAGGAGACGGCAGACCAAATTCATTCAGCATAGGCAAATACACTCGGGATTTAAATTTAGAGAAATAATAGAGATTCAACCCCGTTTGAATTTCTGCTGCTTTTTTAAAAGCATCGGTTTGGTAGTAGAGGTTAAGCCGCCCTATGAGTTTTGGCATGGGATATAAATCCCCATTGGATAACGCTGTCTGGAATAAAACTTCTGGTTTAAAATGAAATTTACGATAGTTTAGATTAAATGTTCCTCCAATTTGAGCCATGTTAAGAGCATTACTACTCTGCTTTGGCTGTCCCCATGAGGTAAAATAAGTGTAATGGTCTAATCTAAAATATTTAGCTTTAAGCTGAGCATCGAACCATTTTAGTCCCATTGTTCCACCAATTTCCAATACATTTTGATTTTTAAAATCTTGAAAATTATAATTAAAATTCTCAAAAGGCGAACTATTGACTAGCGCGTTAAAACTCGGAGCTGCTGACTGGAAATTAACCTCCGCATCAATAAAATAATTTTCAATCGGTTCAAATCTTAGCTGATTGGCAGACCTTATATAAGTTCCAAAAACATTCCCTCTAGATAATTCCAAAGCCGCATCTAAATCCAACTTGTCCCACAAGTTCATTTTTAAATGCCCTATGGCTCCTATTCTATTTTCTTTTTCTTTGTATGGCTTGATTGGATTATTCGTTCCTAATTCTATATTTTGATAGCGTACACCAGCATCTAGTTTAAACCGAGTATCATCCCAAAGCAAACTGATTGTATTGCTTAAATTATTAGCGTATTTTTTACTTCCCGTAGGCATCCCCTTTACTAAATCTCCGCCTCCATTATTTTTCCAATAGGCATCCGAAGTCGATGTATTAAAATAATATTTATTCCCTTGATGGAAAATTGTATGTCGAACTTTAAACGGAAATTTTTCAGACGAAAATGGTCTAAACTGATGGCTATAATAATACCTCCTATAATATAAACGGCTATCGGCATTAGATAGATTAACCTCTAAGTTTTCTCTTGTTTTAAAACGAGAATCGTTAAGGAAATTGTCTAAATTGGTAATCCCGCCATTCTCCTCATTATTGATGTTTTGATGGGAATAATGGGCATAGGCTTCATATTTGTGATTCGGAGATTGATAGTGTGCCGATACGGTAAAACGATTGTTCGCCGCTAGACTCCTTCTATAAAATCCTTTGGAGCGCAAACCAGAATATTCCACCGCGAAATTAAAATCTTTGCCTATATTTTGAGTATAGGTTGATTGTAAAGCACCTCCATTATTTACACCATTATGGTAGACAAAAGCCGTAGTTGGTGTTTTTACATTATAGTAGTTAATGTCTTCTATTCCTTTAATCTTGTAAGTTTTATTAGTAGGCAGCAAAGTTAAGTTTTGTTGAGGATTTACCTTAAACACCAAATCTTGATACCCCGCTCCTATATTAGAAAATGGAATCTTACCGACACCATCGGCATTATTATATTGGGTAAACTGATAATATTTATCAATAGTAAAAACCGTATCGAAAGATTGGTAGGCTCCAAATTGGGTTTTAAATTGATAGTCTTGCATTGTAGGCACAAAAACTGCCAACGAATCTTTACTTCCATTATCTACCACTAGAGAGTCCTTGTTAATTTCACTCAAATCACCTCCAGCTTTAAGAATTTGTCCCTTAACACTAGCTACAATAAATAGCATAAAAAAAATGTACCTCATAATAAAAATATGAGGTACAAATTTAGGGATTTTAAATTGATTATTTAAATATTAGTTATCATAACCAGGGTTAGCAACAATTTTGCTTCCTGTAACATTAGTTTCATCTCTAGGTATAGGGAAAGCTAATAGATAATCTCCAATATTCTTATCAAATTTAGTATCTCTTGCTCCAGTATTCGTATAAAAAGGAATTACAGAGTTCCATCTAAGTAAATCCCAATATCTAAATCCTTCACCAAGTAATTCTTTAGATCGCTCAACTTTAATACCATCTAATGTTATTGAAGTAGATGCTGTTAACCCTCTATTAACTCTAATATCATTAACATAATCCAAAGCTTTTGCTGTATTGCCTGTCATGAAAGCTGCTTCAGCAGCATTTAATAGCACCTCTTCATATCTTATGACTTTAACATTATTGGATCCCTGAAGACTAGAAAATTTACCATTCAGAAAATATTTGCCATCATCAACAGTAATTAAACTAAGTCTTACATCATCATTATCGTAACTATTTAATAAAGAAGGCAATACTGCTATGTTAGCATAACCATTGGAATTCATAATGTAATCGTAAGAGTTTGTACCATTAGCACCATTTATTCCTACAGCAAGTTCAAAAATACTGTTTTCAGGATTTTCCTTAGAAAAGGAAAGTTTCAGATCACTCGCTTTAGCAACGGAATATGCTTTTGAATTAATTACATCGTCAGCATATTTTAAAGCCTTATTATAATCTTTTTTATAAAGATAATATCTAGACATCAATGCCTTTACAGCATATTTATTAATATAAGTTTTATCACTTAAAGCACCTGAATCACCAATATAATCCAAAGCTTTGGCAAAATCAGATTCAATTTGAGCCCTTGTTTCATCAACACTTGCTCTTGGCATTTTAGCGCTAGGGTTATATTCTAACGGAAGCACAATACCTAAATTTCCAGAAGAATACTCTTGACCATAAAGTCTTAATAAGTCAAAAAATGCTTGAGCTCTAACAGCATATGCTTGCCCTTTAAGATATTTAAGTTCATTTTTACCACTAGCATCTAAAGCGCTACCTCTATATGTAAGATTATCTGAAGCATTAATGATAATATTAGCATTAGCGACCACTTGGTAAATTCCATACCAAGTATCTTTAGCATCAGCACTTTGTGAGGTCATCGTATATGTTGCGAATTGAACATTTCTACCACTATACAGAGTACAATAAGTTTCATCAGTATGTATTTGTGCATATGCTTTAAGAGATTTACCTAAATAATGTCTAGAACGCATTTTAACATACATACCATTCACAAAAGAGTTCAATTGCTCTACCGAAGTAATAGGTATAGCTACTTCAGATTGAAAAAACTGTGTTTCAGTGAAGTCTCGACTACATGAAGTTAGTACAAGACCACTTGTAGCTAACAATATTGATAAGTTATATACTATTTTTTTCATTTTTTTTCATTTAAAAGTTAAAATTAACACCTAAACTGTATGATTTCATCGGAGGTAATGTTAAGTTCGCGTTACCACCAAGTTGTAAATCAGGGTCAAAGTTTAAGTTTTTATCAAATGTATGAGTCCATAAATTATTACCCAACACATACAACTGTACACCCGAAACACCATTAATCCCTAAAAAGTTTTTATCAAAATTATAAGCTAATTTTAAAGTTCTTAATCTTACATAATCTCCTTTATATAAGAATCTAGTAGATGCTGCATTTGCATTATTATTACCATTACCATAAATAGGTGCTGGATTTAATGCGTCTCTATTGTCAGGTGTCCAAAAATCTAACTGCGCCTTATATCCAGGATAGGTTGCAGTATATTGTCCATCACTAAATAAGTATATAGCCCAAGAATCATATATTTTATTACCGAAACCATAACTAAATTGTGCCTCAATATCAAAATTCTTATATGAAAATTGTGTATCAACTCCCCCAAATATTTTAGCATATGGTGATCCTTGTACCTCTTGTTTAGCTTCGTTATAGTTTGAGGTAGTCTCTCCGTCTATACCATTCTTATACCATAGAGGTTTACCATTTGAACTGTCAACTCCTGCCCATTTTCTTAAATAAAATGCATTAGCCGTTTCACCTTCTCTTAAGATTCTTGATCCCGAAATAACATCCTTACCTTCAGCTAAAGTTAAAACTTTATTATCTAAGGTACTGAAGTTCGCATTAAGTGACCATTTTAAATCTTTGCTCTTAATAATTTGTGCACCCAATGTAAATTCTAAACCAGAATTTCTCATTGAACCAACATTTACATACTTGCTAGCATATGCATTTCCAGATATAACGTTGTATCCTCCTTGAGACATAGATAAAGGTATGTCAAATATCATATCGGAAGTAACCTTATTATAATAAGCAAAACCTAAAGTTAACCTATTTCTAAATAAGCCCAAATCAAACCCAATATTCAATGGCTTTAATGTTTCCCATTTTAAATCTCTATTGTCTACACCTATTGGATATGCACCGGCTTTGTCTCCATAATTTGCACCATAAAAATAGGTATAGAAAGGTGACACATCAACAGATGGTAAATTACCTACCGTACCATAAGACGCTGAGAATTTCAATTGAGATATTGATTCTACATTTTTAATAGACTCTAGCCTAGCTAAGTCAACACCCACACCCGCAGACCAGAAGTATCCAGATTTGTTATCATCCCAGAAGTTCGAAACTCTATCTTGTCTACCTGATAAATCTAACAAAAATAATTTATCATAATCATAATGAACTGTTGCAGCATAACCACCTCTTGAAATAATTCTTTTACTACCTACAGCAGCTCTAGGAATAATGAAATTATCTAATGTTTGTAAATTTGGTGACCCCACCACGTTAGCTTCACCTCCAACTAGTCTTCGATCCTCTCTATAAGCTTCTTGTATTAAACTTGCAGAGAAATTATTTCTATCTCCAAATTTTAAATCATAAGACAAAATATTTTGGACATTAAAATTAAAGTATCTTGTTGCATAACTATACATTGCTCCTCCTAAATTGTAACCGTCTCCATGTAATGGTGATGCATATGAATCTTCTTCAATATTAATTAACTCTGGAGCAAAAACAAATCTATATGTTAGATTTTTAGCAATTTTATATTCAGCTTGTAAATTAGCAAAAACTCTTGCAGTACCTGCATTTTTATAATTTAAATCTTGAAGTGCAGCAACATTAAATAAATTATTAGACATTTTTCCGTTTGCACCACCAAGATAATACGATCCATCGGCATTTCTAACAGGATCTGTTGGTCTTAAGAAATATTGTCCTAAAATAGGATTGGCAAATGTACCACCTTGGCTTAGAGTTTTAGTTTTACCATATGAAGTTTGAATGTCAGTCGATAATGTTAATTTATCAGTCGCTTTAAAATTTACTCTAGTAGTACCTGAAATTCTTTGAAATGATGATCCCTTAGTAACACCATCTTGATTAAAATATCCTAAGGATGTATAATAAGTTAGTCTATCATTACCTCCAGAAACAGACAGGTTATTTTTCTGAAGCAAAGCTCCCCCTGTTCTTTCAGTTTCATTTCTCCAATTAGTACTAACAGTAGAGTTAAAAATATTTTTTAAACTACCCCCTAATTTACCATTTTCAGCCGCTTTTCTAGCTTCTTCAACAGACATTCTATAACGATTAGCTATACCATGAGATAAAAGAGTTTGCATCTCTGAGGTAGAAAGCCCTTCATGACCATTTATAGCTCTATAAGCTACACCAGTTTCAGAAGTTAAATTAAATCTAGCCGCTCCTCTTTTACCGGATTTTGTTGTGATTATTACTACACCCGCACCAGCATCGGCACCATATACAGCTGTAGACACCGCATCTTTAAGTACAGTTACACTTTCAATATCAGCATCATTAAGATTAGCTAAAATATTACTTGTTGTTGAATTTATCGTAAGATCTCCTTGAGCCACTCTAACACCATCAATAATTATAATTGGATTATTACGACCATTAATCGAAGCCATACCCCTAATTCTAATATTAGCAGCTCCACCAGGCTGTCCTGTTGACATACCCATCTGAACACCAGCTACCTTACCAGCCATTGCTTTATCAATAGATCCAGAATTGGAATCGGCAATGTCTTTGCCAATTTTCCCCACAGAACCGGTTAATTCTTTAACTGCTTTCTTCTGTCCAAATCCCACCATCACCACCTCTTCAATTTCTCTGGTTTTGACAGTGTCATTTTTAGTTTTTTGTGCCATAACGCCTTGAGCTCCCATAAAGAAAACCGCTCCAGCAGTTAGCACTTGTAATTTAACATTCATATTAACAAAATTTAATATTATACCATGCAAAGATGTTAAATTTTATTAACAAATACAAATTTTTATTTAATAAAAAAATATTGGAGTTTACAATAAGAAATTAGATAAAAAAATGAATATTATACTTTTTATATTAAAAAACACATAATACTTAACA
>NZ_KB894222.1 GCF_000374405.1 Riemerella columbina DSM 16469 | reverse complement strand
TTTTGACTCTAAAGAGTTTCGTTGTTCTTGTAACAAGAAAGATATACAAGGTAATATTTGCTTTAATAAAAGAAACAACGATACTTCTGATAGGGATGAATATTTTGACCCTCTTCTCTACGAAGAAAGGTACAAAATAGAAAGAACCAATGGTTGGTTGGATAGTTATAGGTCTTTACTCAATAGATTTGACACAACAGTGGCTAGTTGGCTAGGATTTAATTATTTAGCATTTATAGTCATAGCCCTTAAAAAGTTTAAATGACTTCATAATAAAATTTATTTGAAATGTGTTTTTATTGTAGCGGTGTTTTATTTTGACAGTAGTTAAATTAATAGATTTATTCTTGACTATTAATAAGAAATAAAGATTGTCAATAAAGAGTAAAAATAAAATATGGGTACAATTATGGGTACAAATAAAAAAAATAGAATCCATAAATGACTGAAAATCAAATACTTAATAGATTCTATTTTGCTTAATATGTAGACCCACAGGGACTCGAACCCCGAATAACAGAACCAAAATCTGCTGTGTTGCCAATTACACCATGGGTCTAAACACTTTTGTGTAATTCTCTCGTTTTTGAGTGGTGCAAAGGTAAAACTTTTTTTTGTTTAAGCAAAAAAAAATAACATTAATTTATATCATAAATTGCAAAAAACTGATTTTCAGAATTATTTTTTTTAGTCGCTATTTTTGTTTTGGTCTTTTTATCGGCTTGTTGTATCTTTGAGATTTAAAATGAATCATGCTATGATGCACCAACCTATTGAAGGCTTTTCAAAATTATCCAAACAAGAGAAAATCAATTGGATTATTAAGGAATACTTAGAGGATAATAGAGATTACGAAGGGATTTTAACCCAATATTGGAACGAGAATCCAGAGTTACAAAAGCTACACGAAGAATTTTCAGAAAATACCATTTCTAATTTTTATATGCCGTATGGTATAGCCCCCAACTTCCTTATTGACGGAAAATTGTTGGCATTGCCTATGGCGGTAGAGGAAAGTTCGGTGGTGGCAGCAGCTTCTAAGGCAGCGAAGTTTTGGCTCAACAAAGGTGGATTTAAAACGACTATTATCGATACTAAAAAATTAGGGCATACCCACTTTATCCTTAATGCCGAACCTCATAAGATTAAACACTTTTTTAATTTTTATTTAAAGAAAAAGTTGTTTCAAGATACGGAAGCCATTACCCATAATATGCGTCGTAGGGGAGGAGGGATTTTAGAAATAGAATTGATAGATAAAACAAAACAAATCCCAAATTATTACCAATTAAGAGCTAGTTTTGATACCCAAGATTCTATGGGGGCTAATTTTATCAATTCGTGTTTAGAGCAATTTGGCAAAACCCTAAAATCCGAAGTAGAGGCTTATAACGAATTTTCTAATGAGGAAAAATATTCGCTTCAAGTGGTGATGAATATCTTGTCCAACTTTACACCAGACTGTATTGTTCGGGCGGAGGTATCTTGCAAAATAGAAGATTTAAAAGACGATAGCGGTATTGACCCAGAAGAGTTTGCATGGAAGTTTAAACAAGCGGTAGCCATTGCTGAGATAGAGCCTTACCGAGCAACCACACATAACAAAGGTATTATGAATGGTGTAGATGCGGTGGTGATAGCGACTGGAAATGATTTTAGAGCGACTGAGGCTTGTGCCCATGCATATGCGGCTAAAGATGGCTCTTATTCGTCATTAACGCATTGTACTACGGATAATGGAATGTTTAGATTTTGGATAGATTTGCCGATTTCGGTAGGCGTTGTTGGTGGACTAACGAATTTACATCCTTTAGTTAAATTTTCCTTAGCGCTATTGGGTAAACCTTCTGCCCAAGAGTTGATGAGTATTTTAGCGGTGTCTGGCTTAGCACAAAATTTTGCAGCTTTGCGTTCTTTGGTTACTACGGGTATCCAAAAAGGACATATGAAAATGCACTTATTTAATATTTTAAATCAGTTTAATGCTACTGAGGAAGAAAAACAATATTTTGTAGAACACTTTAAAGATAAAACGGTAAGCCACCACGAAGTTATTGCAGAGTTAGAAAAATTAAGAACATCAAAATCATAAAACAATACAAATGAAAACATTAACATTAGTTGTAGGTGGAGTGTATGGACTCACTTCGGTTATTTTAGGCGCATTTGGTGCTCATGCATTGAAAAAGGTACTATCCGTAGAAAAGTTAGCCAGTTTTGAAACAGGCGTAAAATATCAAATGTACTCGGCATTATTTTTAATTTTAATTGGTGCAGTTTTAAAATTTGATACTTCTTTAGAAAAGTGGACTTCTATAATGATGATGGTGGGTACTTTCTTTTTTTCTGTGAGTATTTATTTCTTATCATTTCAAGAAGTTTGGGGTACCAGTTTAAAATTTTTAGGACCTATTACGCCGTTGGGAGGACTTTTAATGATTATTAGTTGGGCGTTATTAATTATGGTATTTGTTAAAGGAAACTGGGGGTTTTAGGGCTTTGTTAAAAATGAATGCCTATATATTTCTATCTTTCAAACTTTTTGTTTAAATTTGTGGAACTTAAATTTTAAAATTAAATACAAATCTATATTATGAATCTTCACGAATATCAATCAAAAGAGATTTTAGCAAAATACGGTGTTAGAGTACAACGCGGCATCGTAGCAAACACGGTAGAAGAAGCCAAAGCGGCAGCCGAAAAACTATCTCAGGAAACTGGAACTAAAGCATGGGTTGTAAAAGCCCAAGTACACGCCGGTGGTAGAGGTAAAGGCGGTGGTGTTAAATTCTCGCCAAATATGGAAAAATTAGAGGAAAATGCTAAGAACATCATCGGGATGCAATTAGTTACTCCTCAAACTTCAGCAGAAGGTAAAAAAGTACATTCTGTACTAGTAGCAGAAGATATGTACTACGAAGGTGAAACTGAACCAAAAGAATATTATGTTTCTGTACTTCTTGATAGAGCTAAAGGTAAAAATATGATTGTTTATTCTACGGAAGGTGGAATGGACATCGAGCAAGTAGCAGAAGAAACACCACATTTAATCCACAACGAAGAGGTAGATCCTGCCATAGGACTTCAGCCTTTCCAAGCAAGAAAAATTGCGTTCAATTTAGGATTAGAAGGTGCTGCATTTAAAGATTTTGTTAAGTTCATCACTTCATTATACAATGCGTATGTAGGAATTGATGCGTCTCTATTTGAAATTAACCCAGTGCTTAAAACTTCGGATAACAAAATTGCAGCCGTAGATGCTAAAGTAACTTTAGATGACAATGCTTTATTCCGTCACAAAGACTTAGCAGAATTAAGAGATAAGAGAGAGGAAGATCCAACAGAAGTAGAAGCGGGTGAAGCAGGATTAAACTTCGTAAAACTAGACGGTAATGTAGGATGTATGGTAAATGGAGCTGGTTTGGCAATGGCAACTATGGATATCATCAAATTATCTGGTGGTAACCCTGCAAACTTCCTAGATGTAGGTGGTACTGCTGATGCAGAAAGAGTAGAAAAAGCGTTTGGTATTATCTTAAAAGACCCGAATGTAAAAGCGATTTTGATTAACATTTTCGGTGGAATTGTAAGATGTGATAGAGTAGCACAAGGGGTAGTAGATGCTTATAAGAGCTTCGGTGAACTGCCAGTGCCATTAATCGTAAGATTGCAAGGAACTAATGCTGAAGAAGCTAAAAAATTAATCGACGATTCTGGTCTTCCAGTACATTCTGCGATTACATTAGAAGAAGCAGCAAACAAAGTAAAAGAAGTATTGGCATAACAATTCTAATACAATACATTAAAAATCCCTCGATAATCAGATATCGAGGGATTTTTCAATAAAACTTAAGAATTAGAATTTTCTTTCAGTCTTATTTTTAAGTTCTTTTGCTTTGTCTTCCGCTTTATCAGCTAGATCTTTGGCATCTTCTTTTAAATCCTCTGCTTTGCTTTCTGCTTTAGATTTTAAATCTTGTGCTTTATCTTCTGCTTTGTCGGCTAAATCTTTAGCACCATCTTTAAGATCTTCTACTTTATCCTTTGCATCAGATTTTAGATCTTGAAATTTGTCTTCCGCTTTATCAACTAAACCTCCAGCTTTAGATTTTAAATCTTCCACTTTATCACTAGCTTTTTCTGCTAATTCATTAGCTTTAGATTTTAAGTCGCAACCCATACGGTTAAGAGAATCTTTAGCATCATTCAATTTGTTTTTCAATGCTTCTTTTTGTTCAGGAGTAGATTTTTTATACTTCCAAAATGCCAATGCACCTAATCCTAATAATGCTAATACACCGTTTCTTTTTGTCTTACTCATAATAATTTAGTTTTTTAAATTGTTCTTTATTTTTATATAAAATATTATTAGAAAAATCGTGCCAAATTATCTTTTTGTCAAAATTTGTGCAGCTATTTTTTTTATTTTTATAAAGTGGTCATTGTTTTTTTTTAATTAAAACACAAAATACTTGACAAAGGGGTCTTGAATATCGTATATTTGCAAATTCGGGGAATATGTATCTTCGATATAACATTATAAATAATATGAGCAAAATGAAAACTTCTGATTTTAACTTTGATTTACCACCAGAATTATTAGCAGAGCATCCCTCTGAGCATAGAGATGAGGCTAGATTAATGGTATTAAACAGAAAAGACCAAACGATAGAACATAAATTGTTTAAAGATGTCGTAGATTATTTTGATGAAAATGATTTATTTATTTTTAATAATACCAAAGTATTTCCAGCCCGATTGTTCGGTAATAAAGAAAAAACAGGTGCCAGAATTGAAGTCTTTCTTTTAAGAGAATTGGATAAGGAAACCAGAGTTTGGGATGTGTTGGTAGATCCAGCAAGGAAAATCAGAATCGGGAATAAATTATTCTTTAACGAAGAAGAAACTTTAGTGGCAGAAGTGATTGATAATACCACTTCTAGAGGTAGAACCCTTAGATTTTTATACGATGGTTCTTATGAAGAATTTCGTGAAAAACTTAATGAACTAGGGCAAACCCCACTTCCTAAATATATTAAAAGAGAAGTAGAACCAGAAGATGCTGAGCGTTACCAAACCATCTATGCAAAACACGAAGGGGCAGTAGCGGCTCCAACCGCAGGGCTACACTTTTCTAAACATTTGATGAAAAGATTGGAAATCAAAGGAATCAATTTCGCTGAGGTGACTTTGCATGTGGGGTTGGGAACCTTTAACCCTATTGAGGTAGAAGATTTATCTAAGCATAAAATGGAATGTGAGGAAGCCATCATCGACCAGAAAAATGCAGATATCGTTAATAAAGCCATTGAGGAAGATCGCCGTATTTGTGCCGTGGGAACGACTACTATGAGAACCATTGAAACTTCGGTGTCATCTAATAGGAGGCTAAGCCCTTACCATGGTTGGACGAATAAATTTATCTACCCACCATATGACTTCGGTATTGCTAATAGTATGATTACCAATTTCCATACGCCAAAATCGACTTTAATTATGATGATAGCAGCGTTTGCGGGTAAAGATTTTGTAATGCACGCCTACGAGGAAGCGGTAAAAGAAAAATATAAATTCTATTCTTATGGTGACGCGATGCTTATTCTGTAAGCCATAGCCATCCAAAACAATATTTAGGGTAATGAGGATCGTTTAATAAATACTCATTACCTTTTTTAATAATCCACTTTTATTATGAAAGATATCCGTACGCTTAGTCTGGAGCAATTAAAAGACTATTTTGTATCCATAGGGGAAAAACCGTTTAGAGCAAAACAGGTTTATGACTGGCTGTGGAATAAAAACGGACATTCCATAGAGGAAATGACCAATCTTTCTAAAAGTTTGCGCGAGAAAATTACCCAAGATTTTATCATTAAACCTGCCAAAGTAGATGTATTCCAAAAAAGCAAGGACGGCACCATTAAAAATGGGGTAAAACTTCACGATGGATTAATGGTAGAAAGCGTTTTAATTCCTACTGATACTAGAACCACCGCTTGTGTATCTTCGCAGGTGGGATGTTCGCTTAATTGTGAATTTTGTGCTACGGCACGGTTGAAGAGAATGAGAAATTTAGAAGTTGCAGAAATCATCGATCAAGTGGCGCTAATTGATGAGCAAAGCCAAACTTATTTTAATCGACCGTTGTCCAATATCGTATTTATGGGAATGGGCGAGCCGATGATGAACTATAAAAATGTTGTAGAAGCCATCCGAAAAATCACACAGCCCGAAGGTTTAGGTATGTCGCCAAGACGAATTACAGTATCCACTTCTGGTATTCCTAAAATGATAAAAATGCTAGCCGATGAGGAACTAAAAGTAAAGTTGGCATTGTCCTTACATTCGGCGATAGAAGCCAAGCGAAATGAAATTATGCCTTTTTCGGATAAATTTCCATTAACGGATATTTTAGAATCCTTACAATATTGGTATAAAAAAACGGGAAGTATTATTACTTTGGAATATTGTATTTGGAAAGGGATTAACGATACCGATGAAGACATCAAAGCACTTATTAGATTTTGTAAACAAGTGCCAACTAAAGTCAATTTAATTGAATACAATTCTATTGGTGATGGGAAATACGACCGCTCGAACCCTAAAGCCACTGAAAATTATGTAAAACAATTGGAACGCCATGGCATTACCGTGATGATTCGCCGCAGCCGTGGAAGTGATATTGATGCCGCCTGTGGACAATTAGCGAATAAATCTTAAGGCTATTGTTTTACATTTTAAAAATTACTACTTTTAACCTTTAAAACCAAATTTAAATGTGTGGAATTGTATGTGCTTTTGATTTAAAGCAACCCGAAGAGGCATTACGACCTCAAATACTGGAAATGTCGAAAAAAGTAAGACACCGCGGTCCCGATTGGAGCGGAATATTCAGTAATGAGAAAGCGATTATCTCTCACGAAAGATTAGCCATTGTAGATCCCGCTTCAGGAAAACAACCTTTGTTTAGCCCTGATAAAAAGTTAGTATTGGCGGTAAATGGGGAAATCTACAACCACAGAGAAATCCGTAAATCTTTCGAAGGAAAATATGATTTCCAAACGCAGTCCGACTGTGAGGTGATTTTAGCGTTATACCAAGAAAAAGGAGTTGATTTTGTAGATGACCTCAACGGGATTTTTGGTTTCGCCTTATACGATACGGAAAAAGATGAGTATTTCATCGCTCGTGATCATATGGGAATCATTCCTTTGTATATGGGTTGGGATAAGGATGGAACTTTTTATGTAGCCTCTGAATTAAAGGCATTAGAAGGAGTATGTACAAAAATTGAAATTTTTCCTCCGGGACACTATTTACATGGCAAAGATGGGAAACTCGTAAAATGGTACGACCGTGAATGGCGTGATTATGACAATGTAAAAGATAATGAAACCAACATTCAAGAACTTAGAGATGCTTTAGAAGCAGCGGTACACCGTCAATTGATGTCCGATGTACCTTATGGAGTGTTACTTTCGGGAGGTTTGGATTCTTCTATAACTTCAGCTATTGCTAAAAAATATGCTTCAAAACGCATAGAAAGTGATGATACTACTGAGGCTTGGTATCCACAATTGCACTCATTCTCAGTAGGCTTGGAAGGTTCGCCTGACTTAAAAGCGGCTCAAGAAGTGGCAAAGCATATCGGAACCATTCATCACGAAATAAAATTTACCATTCAAGAGGGCTTGGATGCGATTAGAGATGTCATTTATTACTTGGAAACCTATGATATTACCACAGTTCGTGCTTCTACACCTATGTACTTAATGGCGAGAGTGATCAAGTCTATGGGAATCAAAATGGTACTTTCAGGCGAAGGTTCTGATGAATTATTTGGTGGATATTTGTACTTTCACAAAGCACCCAACGCTCGAGAATTCCACGAGGAAACCGTTCGTAAATTGGACAAATTGTATCAATACGACTGCCTTAGAGCTAACAAATCCTTGATGGCGTGGGGAATCGAAGGGCGTGTGCCTTTCTTAGACAAAGAGTTTATGAATGTGGCAATGCGTATCAACCCAAAAGACAAAATGATTACACCCGAACGAATGGAAAAATGGGTATTGAGAAAAGCATTTGAAGATGAATTACCTGCATCGGTAGCGTGGCGCCAAAAAGAACAATTCTCTGATGGAGTGGGTTACAGTTGGATTGACAAACTCAAAGAATTGGTGAATGAAAAAGTGAGTGATGAACAATTAGCCAATGCGAAGTTCCGTTTTCCACAACAAACACCAACTTCTAAAGAGGAATACTACTATCGTAGCATTTTCGAAGAGCATTTCCCATCTGAAGCAGCCGCTTTGACCGTACCTTCTGTGCCTTCTGTGGCGTGTAGTACGCCAACGGCATTGGCTTGGGATGAGTCTTTCAGAAATATGAACGACCCATCAGGTAGAGCCGTAGCGAAAGTTCACGCGGATGCGTATAAAAAATAAAGACTAAAACTAACTAAAAACGGATAACCTTTTTAAGATTATCCGTTTTTTTTATTTGATATAAACTGTTTCGTTAAGGTCTTGATAACTTTTAAGTTCATTATTGTTAAACCCTTGGCTTTCCATCCATTCGTCACTATAAACTTTGCTGATGTATCTAGAACCATGGTCTGGATAAATCACTACCACCACATCATCTTCTTTAAATGGGTGTTGCTCTGCATATTGTAATAATGCCTGAGTTGCTGCACCTGTGGTATAGCCTCCCATAATGCCTTCTTTCATGGCAACTTCTCTAGTTCTGTAAGCACTATCTTCGTCGTTTACACGGATAAATTCATCTACTAAATCAAATCTTAAAGCCCCAGGGATTAGATTTTTACCTAAGCCTTCAATTTGATAAGAGTGGATTTCATCTTTATTGATTTCCCCAGTTTCGTGGTAAGTTTTTAAGATAGAACCATCGGCATCCACACCAATGATTTTAATATCTGGATTTTGTTCTTTAAGGTATTTAGCAGACCCTGAAAGCGTTCCCCCTGTTCCAGTACATGCAATAAGATGTGTGATTTTTCCTTTAGTTTGTTCCCAAATCTCAGGTCCCGTAGAGGAGTAATGGGCATCAATATTTAATTCGTTGAAATATTGGTTGATATAGATAGAATTTGGAGTTTCAGAAGCAATTCTTTTAGCAACTTCGTAGTAAGAACGCGGGTCGTCTGCTGGAACATTAGCAGGGCAAACATAGACTTTAGCCCCGAGTGCTTTTAGATAGGCAATTTTTTCAGGCTTCGTTTTATCACTTACCGATAAAATACATTGATAGCCTTTAATAATACTGACCATAGCGATAGAAAATCCCGTATTTCCCGAAGTGGTTTCCACAATGGTAGCACCAGGTTTTAGCAACCCTTTTTTCTCTGCTTGTTCTATAATATGAAGGGCAATCCTATCTTTGGTTGAATGACCTGGATTGGCAGATTCTAATTTAGCATAGACCGTTGCTGGGATAGTTTCTACTATTCTGTTCAGTTTGATGAGCGGCGTGTTCGCTATCAATCCTAATATATTGTCATAAACATTATTATCCATATCATTCATATCTCGAAAATCGGATGCAAAGTTAAAAAAAATTACAAAAAACTAAGGTATGATATCCATTTTTATGTAATGACATTTTGCATTTTTATAATTATACTGTGGTTATGGTCTTTTAAATAAGATATATTCACTAATCCACCATTATAATTTCTCTAATTTGGCAAACTTTAAAATTAAATTCTTTTCCCCTTCGTGTTCAAAATTCACTCGGGCTTTAATATTGGTGGCATCAGTCCCATCAATAAATATCACTTCCCCCATTCCAAAGCGTGCGTGTCTTACCTTATCACCCACTTGAATATCTTCCACAATACCAGAATTATTACTGATTTTTGCTGAGGCTAAAGGTTTTAACTTTTTCTCTGGAATTACGGGTTCTGCTCTGTTAAGTGTTTTCTTAGGGGCTTTCTTTTTAAAAGAAACGGGTGATGGTGGTGTATCGTCAAAGATATTAGACTTCAACCCCGAAGTATTGATGTATCGTTTTTCCATTCCTGAGTTTAAAAACTCAATATATTCGCCATCTATTTCGCTAAGGAAACGGCTAGGTTCAGCATCGGTAATTTTTCCCCATTGAAATCTGGATACGGCATAAGTCAAAAAGGCTTGTTTTTCGGCTCTTGTAAGGGCAACATAAAACAAACGACGCTCTTCTTCCAAATCCTCACGAGAGCTACTGCTCATAAAACTAGGAAATAAATTTTCCTCTAAACCTACCAAATGCACTACGGGAAATTCCAAACCTTTGGATAGATGGATGGTCATTAGGGACACTTGCTTCTCGTTCTCGTTAGCCTTATCCTGAGTGTCAGCAGACAAAGCAATATTTTCTAAGAAGTTAGAAAGGCTAGGGTCGCCATCTTCCAACTGCTGTTGTTCTTCTATAAATCCTTGCATAGAGTTCATTAATTCCTGAACATTTTCTACACGAGAAATCCCCTCTGGGGTTTGGTCATTTTTAAGCAATTTGATAAAACCACTTCGTTTTGCCACTTCCATCCCCACTGTGTAGGCATCTTCGGTTTTTAGCATCACTTGGAAGGCTTTTATCATTTGCCAAAAATCATTCAGTTTGTTTAATGCGGAGTTGTTTAGTCCTAACCCTTGGCTATGGTTGGGCAATTGGTCTAAAACTTTAGCAATGGGTAAGCCTTGTTTATCGGCATAGACCATCAGTTTATTTTGTGTGGTTTCCCCAATCCCTCTGGCTGGATAGTTGATGATTCGCATTAAGGCTTCGCCGTCATTTTCATTTACCAAAAGACGAAGGTAAGCCACCAAATCTTTCACCTCTTTTCTTTGGTAGAAAGATAAACCACCGTAGACTTTATAGGGAATGCCTTTTCTTCTCAACGCATCTTCAAAGGCACGCGTTTGAGAGTTGGTACGATACAGAATTGCAAATTCATCGAAATTTCGCTGTTGTGTATGGTGTTGCTCCCAAATATTACTCGCTACAAAACTAGCCTCGTCGGCATCGGATAAAGCGCGGTAAACTTTTAGCTTTTCCCCTTCTTCATTTTTACTAAAGACATTCTTTTTAAATTGTTGAAGGTTTTTAGCAATGACTACATTAGCCGCATTTACAATATTCTGGGTCGAACGATAATTTTGTTCCAAAGATACCGAAACAGCATCGGGATAGTCTTTTTTAAAGTTAAGAATATTATAAATATTAGCCCCTCTAAAGGAATAAATAGATTGAGCATCATCGCCTACTACACAGATATTCTCAAATTTTGAAGCCAACGCCTTTACAATAAGGTATTGTGAATGATTGGTATCTTGGTACTCATCCACCAAAATATAGCGAAAACGGTCTTGATATTTAGCCAAAACTTCTGGAAAACGGGTAAGCAATTCGTTGGTTCTCAAAAGTAAATCATCAAAATCCATAGCCCCATTTTTGAAACAAGTTTCTACATATTTTTGGTAGATTTGTCCGAGCAATTTCATATTAGCTTTGGCATCGTGCTCCATCAGTTCTGGATTATTATAATATGCCCTTACCGTGATGAGGTTATTTTTATACTGAGAAATTCTCGATTGTACTTTTTTAGGTTTATATAAATCGGAATCTATATTGAGGTCTTTAATGACTTTTTTAAGGATATTTAAAGAATCTTGAGAATCGTAAATGGTAAAATTAGAGGGAAACCCTAAATAATGGGCTTCGCTTCTTAAAATCCTAGCAAACACCGAGTGAAAAGTTCCCATCCATAGACTTTTGGCATCGCTTTCACCTACCACTTTGGCGATTCTTTCTTTCATTTCTCTAGCCGCTTTGTTGGTAAAGGTAAGGGCTAAGATGTTAAAAGGGTCTACACCGTTGGTTATCAGGTGGGCGATACGCATGGTGAGTACGCGGGTTTTACCAGAGCCTGCTCCAGCTAGCACCATAAGTGGTCCTTCTATGGTGGTTACCGCTTCGTACTGTGCGTCGTTTAAGCCTTTTAAGTAGTCTATCATGAGAGCGTTATATTTTCTAAATCCAATAATTTTTGTGAATACAAAAGTACAATCTATAAATGAAATTAAAAAATTAGCATTTGAAAGGGTGGAAGTTTTGAGTGATGAATTTTGAGTGGTTACGCCGAGAACCAATTACAATACAACATCGGTATGTTGGGTCGTTATCAATTTGGAAATATAGTCACAAGTGTGACGCTTACGCCAGCGTGAGGTAATTCCTTTGTTTTGTATCTAAAGTGTTGTCTTTCTAATAGATACATAAATATTGGAAGGCGTTCTAGAAAAAACATTTCTTTATCTAGAAAAAATGTTATACTTTTATACTTTAAATCTAAAAATGTTATAGCACAATGAATGTTGCCCACTTTTTACCAATTAATGCTGATAAATACCTTTCTAAGCCAGCGATTGGTTTTAAAAAATACGATGAGTGGACCTCTATTAGTTGGTCTATGTTCCGAAGAACGATTTATAAAGCCGCCAATGGGCTTAAAACGCTAGATGTAAATCCAGATTCAAAAGTGGCGATTTACTCGGATAACTCTGCGGAGTGGATTATTTTTGATTTGGCTGTACTTGCCATTGGTGGGATTACGGTGCCAATTTATGGAACCAATGGTGCTAACCAAGCCCAATATTGTATTGAAAATTCTGGTGCTGAAATTGTTTTGGTGGGGAACCAAGAGCAATACGATGCCTGCTTAGACATAAAAAAAGAAGTGCCTACGCTGAGGTATATCATAGCGGCTAAAAAATCGATTATCTTAAAAGATAAATCGTGTAGTACACATTTGGAAGATTTAATAAAAGCCAATAAGGAAACCTTAGAGATTTGTCCTAAAGACAAAGATGATGTCGCAACGATACTCTATACTTCTGGAACTTCTGGGACACCAAAAGGTGTGATGATTACCCATGGTAATTTTACAGAATCTTTTAAAGCGCATACAGATTTTTTCAAGTTTAAAAACTTTAACGAGGAACATTCTTTAGCCTTTTTACCATTAAGCCATATTTTTGAACGCAGTTGGACGCTGTATTGCTTGAGTGAAGGGGTAAAGGTTACATTTTTAGAAAATACGAAACTCATTGCCCATGCCTTAAAAGAAGTAAAACCTACGATGATGTGTGCTGTGCCAAGATTCTATCAGAAGATTTATGGGGCGCTTCAGGATATGGTAGCGAAGAGTTCATCGATTAAGAAAAAAATCTTCAATTGGGCGCTAGAAGTAGGGACTAAAGTTTCAGAATATAAACGCCAAGGGCATTCGGTGCCGATGATGCTAAAATTGAAAAATCAAATTGCCCATCAATTAATATTCAAAAAGATAAAAAATAAACTAGGCGGTAATCTTTGGTTTATGCCATGTGGAGGGGCGTCTATATCCCCTGATATCCTCAAGTTTTTTGATGCTATGGGCATACACATAACCGTGGGCTATGGACTTACAGAAACTACGGCAACGCTCACTTGTTTCCCATTAACGCATTACCAATATGCTACGGCAGGAGTGCCTATTGGAAATACCCAAGTGAAAATTGGCGAAAATGACGAAATCCTCGTCAAGGGAGCTGGGGTAATGAAGGGCTATTACAATCTGCCTGAAGAAAACGAAAAAGTCTTTACTAAAGATGGCTGGTTCCGTACTGGCGATGCGGGGATTATTGAAAATGGAGCTTTAAGAATTACCGATAGGATTAAAGATTTAATGAAAACATCTAACGGGAAATACATCACCCCACAAGCCATAGAAAATATTTTGACCAATAGTAATTATATCCAGCAGGCGATGGTGGTGGCAGAGGGTAAACCTTTCGTTACGGCAGTGATTGTCCCTAATTTTGAGGCGCTTACAGAGAAAATTAAGAATATGTCTCTTCCTTCTACGGAGGATTGGAAAGAGATTATTTCTTCTGAAAAAATTAAAAACTTCTACAACGATATTTTACAAGATGTTCAGAAAGAACTATCTGGTTTTGAGAAGGTAAAGAAATTTGTGTTGCTCCCAACGGAATTTGAAATTCAATCGGGCGAAATTACGCCAACGCTCAAAATTAAGAGAAATGTAGTGCTTTCCAAATACCACGACCTTATCGAGGAAATGTACGCTTATTAATTAAAATCAATTAAGTTAATACAACCTTATGACAAATCATTTTGTAGGTAAAACAGCATATAATCTAATCCCAAAAGAAGTATCCCAAACTTGTCCTTCTAATATTGCATTGATAAAATATTGGGGCAAATATGACCAACAAATCCCTGCGAATCCAAGCATTAGTTATACCCTTAACCATGCTAAAACCACAACGACACTAAAGTTTAATCTAGGGGAGGATTTTAGAGTGAAAACTTATTTAGCAGATAAATACGAACCGAAATTTTCTGAAAAAATAGAACGCTATTTTGAAATAATAGAAACTTATCTTCCGTGGATTTTAGAAGGCAGTTACGAAATCAGGACTGAAAATACTTTTCCACATAGTTCGGGGATTGCCAGTTCAGCCTCGGGGTTTGGAGCGATTGCCAAATGTTTGATGGAATTAGAGGATACCTTTAGCGAAGAACCATTAACGGAACATTTCAAAGTAAAAAAAGCCAGTTTCCTAGCCCGATTGGGAAGTGGCAGTGCGTGTAGAAGTTTGTACAACGGATTAGTGGTATGGGGCGAAACCCCAGAAGTTGCGGGTAGTTCGGATTATTACGCCGTAAAATATCCAGATAATGAAGTCCATGAGGTTTTTAAACACTTTAACGATTGGGTATTGCTAATTCACGAAGGACAAAAAACAGTTTCCTCGTCGGTTGGACATGGCTTAATGAATACCAACCCTTATGCAGAAAGGCGTTTTCAAGAGGCTAGAGAAAATTTTGTTCCTTTAAAAGAGATTTTAAAAACGGGTGATTTATCACGATTTATCACTTTAGTGGAACACGAAGCCCTTACACTACACGCAATGATGATGATGAGTGAACCTGCTTTTATCCTCATGAAAACAGGAACCTTGGAAGTCATCAATAAAATTTGGGCGTTTAGAAAAGAAACAGATTTACCATTATTCTTCACCTTAGATGCTGGTGCCAATGTCCATCTTTTATTTCCAGAATATGAACAAACCTCAATGATTACCGACTTCATCGAGCGTGAATTATTGCCCCATAGCCAAAATGGAGGTGTTGTAAAAGATAAAATGGAGTTTTAATTTTAAATAACATAATGAAAATAGCAATTTTAGGAGGCGGACAATTAGGTAGAATGTTGATACAGGAAGCTTTAAAATACGACGACCAATTTTATACTTTAGACCCAAACGACCAATGTTCGTGTGCCACGATTTCCCACTTTACCCAAGGTGATTTTAATGATTATCAAACGGTTTTAGATTTTGGAAAAGACAAAGATGTGGTCAGCATAGAGATAGAACACATCAATGCCGATGCTTTAGAAGCCTTAGAGCAGCAAGGCATAAAGGTAATTCCTAATGCTAAGATTATTAAAACCATTCAGCAAAAAACGGTTCAAAAAGAATTTTATAAAAAATATCAAATTCCATCCCCTGATTTTCAAATTATTTCTAAAGCCTCAGAGGCGAACTTTCCTTTACCTTTTGTACAAAAACTGGACACTGGTGGCTATGATGGCAAAGGGGTACAAGTCATTAAAACCCAAGACGACCTTAAAAACTTATGGGATGCACCTTCAGTATTGGAATCCTTAGTAGATATTGATAAAGAATTATCTGTCATAATTGCTAAAAATGAAAGCGGTGAGGTTAAAACTTTTCCCGTTACCGAAATGGTTGCCGACCCAAAACTCAACCTTTTAGATTTCAATATTTGTCCTGCTAATATTAATGCAGAGGTTCAAAAACAAATTGATAAGATTGTTGAAAAATTTATTAAAGCGGCGGACTCAGCAGGTTTATTTGCGATTGAATTATTCTTAGATAAAGAAGGAAAAGTTTGGGTGAATGAAACCGCGCCACGCCTTCACAATAGCGGTCACCAAAGTCAGGAAGGGAATTATAATTCGCAATTTGAGCAGTTTTATAGAGTGTTAAAAAATTTACCTCTTGCCAATACTGATGCTAAAGGTTACTCAGGAATGCTTAATCTTGTTGGTGAAGAAGGGGCTTCTGGTGCAGTAGAATATCAAGGCATCGAAGCAGTTTTAGAACGCCCAAATACTTATATTCATCTGTATGGTAAAGCCGATACCAAGCCTGGAAGGAAGATGGGACACATTAATATTGTAGCGGAGGATAGAGCAGAGCTTTTGAAGCAATTGGTGGAGGTCAAAAATATGGTAAAAGTAACCGCTAAATCTTAACTTTAATTATAAAAAATAGTTGATTATGATAGGAATCATCATGGGAAGCCAAAGCGATTTGCCCGTTATGCAACAAGCCGCTGATTTTTTAGATATGCTAAAAATTCCTTATGAACTAACCATTGTTTCGGCACATAGAACGCCAGAGCGTATGTTTGAGTATGCCAAAACGGCAAAAGAAAGAGGGCTAAAAGCCATTATAGCAGGAGCAGGCGGTGCTGCACATTTACCAGGGATGGTGGCAAGTTGTACCACATTACCCGTTATTGGCGTGCCTATTTTAAGTAGTAATTCTATTGATGGCTGGGATTCCATTTTATCTATTTTGCAAATGCCGTCTGGGATTCCTGTGGCGACGGTAGCCTTAAATGGGGCGACGAATGCAGGGATTTTAGCGGCGAAAATTGTAGGAGCTTCTGATACTGAAGTTTCTAAAAAATTAGAAGATTATCAGCAACAATTAAAAGATAAAGTTTTAAACACGGTAGACGAGGTTAAAACCCGATATCCAAATCAATTTGATTAAGATTTTAAATTCTTACCTTTGCACTATTAAATAAAAAATAATGAATAGTTTTATAGAAGAACTTCAGTGGCGTGGGCTTATTCATGATGCTATGCCGGGTACAGAAGATTTACTTAATAAAGAAATGACGAAAGCCTATATCGGTTTTGACCCTACGGCGGATTCTTTGCATATCGGAAGCCTTATTCCAATTCTTGTATTAGCCCACTTCCAAAGACATGGGCATAAGCCTTACGCTCTTGTAGGTGGGGCTACGGGAATGATTGGCGATCCATCGGGGAAGTCTGCGGAAAGAAATTTGTTAGACGAGGCGACTCTTAACCATTATGTTCAGTGTATTAAAGAGCAACTCTCTCGTTTTTTAGATTTTGAAAGCGACCAAGCTAACAAAGCTGAATTAGTCAATAATTACGATTGGATGAAACCTATTTCTTTTCTAGATTTTGCTAGAGATATTGGAAAGCATATCACCGTAAACTATATGATGGCAAAAGATTCTGTAAAGAAAAGATTCTCTGGCGAAGCCGGTACTGAAGGGATGAGTTTTACAGAATTTACTTACCAATTGTTACAAGGCTATGATTTCTTACATCTTTATCAAAACGAAGGTGTAAAACTTCAAATGGGCGGTTCTGACCAATGGGGCAATATCACAACAGGAACGGAATTGATTCGTAGAAAAGCACAAGGCGAAGCCTTTGCTCTAACCGTGCCATTAATTACCAAAGCAGATGGTTCTAAGTTTGGCAAATCTGAAGCTGGCGAAAATATATGGTTAGATGCAAAGAAAACATCGCCCTATAAATTTTATCAGTTTTGGCTTAATGCTTCTGACGAAGATGCCGAACGCTTCATTAAATTCTACACTTTCTTAGGTAAAGAGGAGATTGAAGAAATGATTGCTGAACATCAAAAAGTACCACACCAAAGATTATTACAAAAGAAATTAGCTGAAGAAGTAACCACGCTTGTACATGGTGCAGAAGAATACCAAAAAGCGGTAAAAGCCTCAGAAATATTATTCGGACGGTCCACAGCGGAAGATTTAGTAGCGTTGGATGAAGCCACGTTTCTTGAAGTTTTTGATGGTGTACCACAACAAGAGATTGACAAATCTTCATTAATTGGAATGAACATCACCGATTTATTAGCGGAGTCGGGGTTTTTAAAATCTAAAGGTGAAGCCAAAAGAGAGTTGAAAGGTAATGCCATATCTGTAAATAAAACCAAAGTAGACGAAAGCTTTGAAGTTTCCGATAAGGATTTAATAGACCAAAGTTTTGTATTACTTCAGAAAGGGAAAAAGAATTATTTCATTGTAAAAGCAGTCTAATGAGTTTGCATTATTTAGTGAGAGAACCCGAGCAATTGATCACTAAAACCCCTTTATTGGTTTTGTTACATGGCTATGGAAGCAACGAAGAAGATTTATTTTCCTTTGTGCCTACACTACCAAAAGATTGGTTGATTGTAAGTTTTAGAGCGCCGAAAGAAGTTCCTTATGGTGGCTATTCTTGGTTTGATATTAATCCAATGGATGCCGAAAATTTCATTGATATTCCTCAATCCAAAGAAGCAGCGAATATGGTTGCCAGAGAAATAGAAGCGATAAAACAACAATATCAACTATCGGGCAGAACACATTTGTGTGGCTTTAGTCAGGGTGGGATTTTATGCTATACACTATCTTTAAACAAACCTCAATTATTTGAAAAAATAGCCTGCTTAAGTACTTACCCAGAAGAGCAATTGATTTTAGAAAAACCAAAAAAATCCGAGATTGAAGCGCTTAGATTTTTTATTTCTCACGGGACAGATGATGCCATTATTCCACTAGAATGGGGCAGAAAAGCAGCGGATTTTCTATATGATTTAGGGGCTTATTTTACTTTTAGAGAGTACATGAGTGGGCATAGCGTTAATCAAAAAAATTATATGGATCTCATGGAGTTTATGGCGTCTAAATAAAATCGGAATACTTTTTGTAACTACTGCGGGTAGACAAATAATTAATAATAATTAAAACATGAAAAAAAACATTTTTTTAGCATTAGTTCTAACAGGAACATTAGGTTTAGTAAGTTGTAAAAAAGAAAAACCTGCTGAGCCAGCAACAGTGGAAGCTGTTTCCGTAGACACCATCAATCAGCCTGCAGATACTCTAGCAGATGACACACATTTGGTAGTAGAAAACAACGATAATATCTTGAAATTTGTTGGTGATGGTAAAGAAGTGATCGCTACTTATCAACCAGGTGAAACAGAATCTAAAGTGATTTTAAGTTATGATGGTAAAACTGAAACTTTACTTCAAACTACTGCTTGGGCTAAAGGTGCCGAGTACGAAAACGAGGCTAAAACCATTAAATTTACTTCTAAAAGAGATGCTGAAAAACAAGAAAATATTGCAGAACTTACAGAAGGAGGTAAAACTTATAATTTGAAAGCAGTGAAATAATCTGCTAGTAACTAGTATTACACTAAAGATTGTCTAAATAGGCAATCTTTTTTATTTTATAGGTGATAAAATCTTATATTTACATTCTTTATCAGCATCACTTTCAATAAAATTTGAATTATGGAAAAACAAAATTATCAAAATCACATCAAATATTATCCACTGCATCATTTTGTTCTATTGCCATTACTTGGAGTGGCTTTTGGGGTAGGGTAATGGAAAAGTTGGAGTTCTAATGGCGCTTTAGTATGGATTTTATTCAGTATTTGTATTTTTTTCTTATTGTATATTGCTTTAATGTTGCTTCAGTACTATGCATTGGGCAATCAAAATCGTATTGTTCGTTTAGAGTTTCGTTTAAGGTACTATCAGTTATTTGGTTATTCATCCCAAGAAGTAGAACGCCAACTTTCGTTTGCTCAAATTGCGGCATTACGATTTGCTAATGATGAAGAATTTAAGTCATTGCTGAATGGAGCCATTAATGAAAATTTATCGGCGGATGCCATAAAGAAAAGTATTCACGATTGGCAAGGCGATTATTTTAGAGTTTAAAGCATCCATAATCTTAAAATTAAAACCAAATGAAAAAACTAATAGGACTTTTAGCAGCCACATTAATAATAGGTTGCAAAAACCATGTAATCCAAACCTCAAGTACTTTGTACTAAGATGGCGAAATTTTCACCCTGAAAGACGACACCCCTAATGTGTAGAAGCCTTAATAGAGCAAGAGAGCAAAATTGTATTAGTAGGCTGACTAAAAAATCTGAAGAAAATTCCCCCAATGCCACAAAAGAAGATTTATACGGATATACAATTACTACAAGGGTTTATCGATCCGTATAGCCTTTTGGTACCGTCTCCAATTCGATGAGGCAAAATCTTAGGGATCCTCAAAGGCACCCCTTACCAAGTCCTGAAAGTTATTACCTTGAATACCGCCTACGAATATTTTGAAGAAAATTCCAAAGGCATACTCGAAAAAGGTAAAATTGCCGATTTCGTCATCTTAGATAAAAATCCATTAAAAGTAGCCCCTCAAGGATATTGAGGAGCTCACCACCATCAAAGACGGAAAAGAAATTTATAAAAAGAACTAAAACCATAAAGACTGTTCAGCAGGGCAGTCTTTATTTTTATTAAAAATATGGATGTTTAATTATTTTTTAATGGTCAACGAAACTTTTTGTTAGATATATTTTCTACTTTTGTAAAACAAAATTTTAGTATGCCACAATTTAACCCTAGAGATATCACTTGGCTAGCCTTTAATGAAAGAGTCATGCAAGAGGCAATGGATCCCAGTGTACCACTACATTTGAGAATAAAATTTTTAGGTATTTTTTCTAATAATTTAGATGAGTTTTTTAGAGTGCGTGTGGCAGGTTTAAAGCGCGCATTAGACTTTAAAGCCAAGCATAGAGCCAATTCTTTTTTTGAAGACCCACAGAAGATTTTAGATAAAATCAATACCATTGTTATTAAACAACAAAACCAGTTTAATATAGCGTGGGAAAACATTCAGAAGGAAATGGGGGAGGAGCAAATCTTTATAAAAACAGCCAAAGACCTTTCTGAAAATCAAAAGCAATTTGTAGAAAACTATTTTGATGAAGAAGTAGAAGCGAATGTTATCCCGATATTGCTTCGTGAGGAAACCTCCATGCCTTATCTTCGGGATAAAAGTTTGTACCTTGGGATAGCCATGCGTAAAAAATCTTGGGAATACGAAAGTAAATATGCGATTATTGAAGTGCCGTCCAGAATTAATGGGCGTTTTGTGATTCTGCCTTCGGAAAAAGAGGAAACCAGTGTGATGCTTTTGGAGGATGTGATCGCCTATAATTTACCTCATATCTTTTCGTATTTTGGGTATGATTCATTTGAAGCTCACGCCTTCAAAGTAACTAAAGATGCGGAGTTTGATTTGGATAATGACATCAATACCACATTAGCAGAGAAAATAAAAAAAGGCGTTAAAAGCCGTAGAAAAGGTAAACCTACCCGCTTCGTATTTGATGCAGATATGGATAAAGCCTTGCTAGAATTACTGATTAGAAAACTCAACCTTTCCAAGCGAGATAGCATCATCCCAGGGCAGAAGATTCATAATTTTAAGCATTTTATGGATTTTCCAGATGTGTTTAAAGACTATCAAAAACCGATTGAGCGAACCTCATTCTTGCATCCTGAATTTGTGGGACAGCAGAGGATTACCGATGTGATTACACAAAAAGAGGTCTTGCTTACCTTTCCTTACCACAGTTATATGCCCGTAATCGATTTGCTTCGGGAGGCGGCTATGGATCCCGATGTAAAGTCAATCCAGATTACGGCGTATCGTTTGGCGTCAAATTCTAAAATTGCCAATGCTTTAATCAATGCGGCGAGAAATGGCAAGGAAGTAACGGTAATGATTGAACTAAGGGCAAGATTCGATGAAGAGGCCAACCTGAAATGGAAAGAGCGCTTAGAATTAGAAGGGATAAAAATTTTACTCGGTATTCCAGATAAAAAAGTGCATGCGAAGCTGTGTATCATTAAAAAAAGAGTAGATAATAAAACGCTTCAATATGGCTTTATCAGTACAGGGAATTTCAATGAAAAAACAGCGAAGGTTTATGGGGATCATTTATTGATGACGAGCAATAGAGCGGTAATGGCAGATATTAATAAAATTTTTAACCTCTTTAAGAAGCCTAATCAAGATCCTGTTTCGGTGCTGAAAAGTTGTAAAACCTTAATGGTTTGCCCACACTATATGCGCGAAAAAATAGAACACCACATCGACCGAGAGATAGAAGAAGCCAAAGCAGGACGAAAAGCCCAAATTATTCTAAAAGTCAATTCGTTAAGTGATAGAGGATTGATTAAAAAACTCTATCAAGCTGCCGAGGCTGGCGTTGAAGTTCAGGCGATTGTAAGAGGGATTTATTGTGCGGTACAGCAGAAGAAATTTAAAGTTCCCATTCATGCCATCAGTATTGTAGATGAGTATTTGGAGCATGCCCGCGTAATGTATTTTTATAATAAAGGCAGCGAAGATATTTATATTTCGTCTGCCGATTGGATGACGCGAAATTTGGATTATCGTGTAGAAGCGGCGGTTAAAATTACACCGCCTCATTTGAAACAAGAGGTTTTGGATTTACTGAATATCCAACTGAAAGATAATATGAAAGCCAGAATTTTAGATAAGAATTTGAATAATCATTATGTAAAAGGCTCTAAGAAAAAAAAGATGAGGTCTCAAATAGAGATTTATCATTACCTTAAAAATAAAACTTACGAACTATGAGAATTGCAGCAATAGATATTGGAAGTAATGCCGCTAGGCTACTTATTAACGAGGTGATTGTCAATAGCGATGGTCAGCCTCATTTTACAAAACTTAATTTATTAAGGATTCCGCTAAGGCTAGGGATGGATGTATTTACCAAAGGGGAAATAGGGGAGGAGCGAAGCAAAATGGTATTAGACTCCATGAAGATTTTTAGCGATTTAATGAAGGTTTATAAGGTGGAGCATTATCGGGCATGTGCCACAAGTGCCATGCGCGATGCTAAAAACGGAAAGGAACTCATCAAAAAAGTAAAGAAAACTTCAGGCATTACAATCGATATTATTTCTGGAAATGAAGAAGCCAATTTGGTGTACGAAAACCATATCGCCGAGGGCTTGGATAACGAATACGACTACCTGTATATAGATGTGGGAGGTGGTTCTACGGAATTAACTTTCTACGAAAATGGAAAAACGAAATACGAGCATTCATTTAATATCGGAACAATTCGTTTACTTAATCACTTGGTGACTGATAAGCAATGGAAAGAAATGAAAGACGTCATAAAAGCGAATGTGGTAAGTGATAAACCTATTGTGGCGATTGGTTCTGGGGGGAACATCAATAAGGTGTTTTCTATGAGTAAAAGTAAAGAGGGTAGGGCGTTACCGAGTTCTGTGCTAAAAAAATATTATAAAGAATTTTCCAGTCTTTCGGTGGCAGAACGCGTGGTGAAATATAAAATTCGAGAGGATAGAGCTGATGTAATTGTCCCTGCGTTACAAATTTTTAATAATGTATTGCAATGGTCTAAAATTTCTAAAATATTTGTTCCAAAAATTTCTGTTGCTGATGGAGTGATTCATCAAGTATATGAAAAAGTTTCTAAAAATAACTAAACTGTAAAGTTTCACCTCGTTATAATATAGTGAATGCCCAGTAAAAAAAATCCCAATGGTAGAAAAAAAATTCCATACGCACAGAAATCTATCGCGATGCGCACAGAAATTTTGCTGGATGCGTACAGAAATTTATGCCCTTGCAGGGCGCTTATTATCAATAAGTTACAATAGATATGTTTTGGGGCTTAAAAACATAAAAAAACAGAGGCTCATAGCCTCTGTTTTGGAGATGAAATAATGAATAAACTTCGGCTTATTCTCGCTCATATTTAATGTCGCTTAACGCCTTTTTAAGCGCCATCCCTGGGGTAAAGATGACTTTAGCACCTTTAATTTTAGTGGCATTAAAGTCTTTCTCATTGCCTACACCTTCACTGCTTAGCGAAAGGCGAAAAGTACCAAAATCGCCTAACTTTACACTCTTACCTTCGATAAGCTCTTTGGGCATTTCTTCTAATAAGTTTTCGATTACATTGGCGATATCTCCTACTGTGAGCGAGGATTTTTCGGCAATGTTTTTTGCTACCGCACGCTGGCTAACGGTGCCGGCATTTACCGCATTGGCATACCATTTTTTGCTCTTATCTTGCGGATTAGCTTTTTGTACTAATTTGTATTTCATATTGTTTTTGTTTTTTCTTTTAATTCTTATTTATAATTCATATTCATAATGCTCTTTTTGCTGTGTAGACACCTATGCTCTACAAGAGGGGAATAAACACCGCTTACCGCCCTCTTTTATAGGGTCTCCGTGGGGCAACACCATATAGGGAGCGGGTTTGCGGAAGATTTTAGGCATAATGTCTTAGTTTTTTTTACTATTTTTAAAATATTAGTTAGGTTATTTTATTAATTATAAAAGCCTACAAAGTCTTTGTGGATAAGCCTTTGCAGGCTTTTGGGGGTATGGTGGTTAGTTTGTACCTTTTTTAGCGAACCCATAGGGTTACATTATGTTACCCTATGGGGTTACCGCCATACTTAGCCTTACCCACCTGTTTTTTACTTACAAGCTTAGGCGGGCTGGCGGCAAACCGCTGTGAACGCATGGTTAATCCTTGAGGCAGCGGACGCTAAAGCCGGTTGCACGACCGTAGACGCGGCCCGCATCGCTACCGATGTCGCTGAACCACAGCCACCGTGATGATCGATCATGCCAATCTTCACTGCTCCAGAACTCGCCGCTCAATGTCTGAAGTTTTCGCTCCGCATCATCGGATCCACGGTTACCACTAGCAGGCAGACGAAGCACTCGCTCATTCCACATTGCAGAGCTATATGTGAAATTTCTACCATTAGACTTACCTGTAATAGCATCATGCAAAGCCATCTGCTCCGTATGCGTAGGAACATGATAACCAGACGGACAAGGATTGGTGGAACCATTAGTCTGCCATAAATCCTTATTTGTAGAAGCAGTGTTTATGGTGCTATTTACCCAACTATAGTAAGACGAATAAGTACCCTGGATAAACTGGTTAGTATTTGGATTTGTCCAAGAGCTGGATAAAGTTGATGTAGGGCTATTATATTTCGGTGTACCACTAGTTGCGTTAGACCAATTGATGAGTTCATGACCATCTGGATTACGCTGCCACTGGAAAAGTGAACCATAAGCACGCCAGTCTTGTTTAATCTGGTCTGCCGTAGGATCCATTAAAGGACTTCCCCCAGCGTCTAACGCTCCACCCTGATGGATAGGGTTAAAATAATTTTCATCTACCTTGGCATAGCCTGCGCCTAAGTTGTTATTAAGCCAGATTGCACCATCTGGACCTTGCATTGGAACATATAAAAACTGGTGTTCTTTCACCGCCTCTCCATAGCCTACGCATTCTAGCGTGGTTTTCCCATAGCATCGGTCTGGGATTACGCCTATGGCTCTTATATGATAAGCAATAGCGCTATTGTCTTTTATGTTAATCGCAAAATCTGCTAAAGAAACCCCCTGAGCGTCTACACCTATACCTGCATTGGTATCTAATTTCTTTACCANCAAATCTCCTCCTACAGATTTAATGTGAGCTAAAATATATTTTGTAGTCGTATCATAGGACTGCGCCGACCAAGACAACTCAAGCATCCTACTTTGCCCATCTTGGGTTTTACTTGCGTCTACCTTTACGCTGGTAGCATAGGCTGGCAGGTTGCCACTGGCGGTAGCCTCTACAGGAATCCGCACCCAGAAGCCCTCGGTGGTGATCTTTCCTTGATAATTTATTACATCCTCTCCTGTTGTGTCAGGATTTACATTGGTGTCCCAAGTTGCAACGCTAGTGGGATTGGTATAAGGTCTATAATTAGTATCATAGGCAGAGGCTATAAAGGTTTTATCTTCCAATATCTTAAGGCTTGTTGGTATTTCCAATGGNGNCNNATCTNTTNGNNTNCCATCNANNCACNGCCAAGTGGTNCCATCNAACCAATCAATACANTTTTTGGTNGTNTTNTAAATCATCGTNCCTTTTTCTACATTAGTAAATTNGTTNCGCTCTTCNGANCTAATGTGGGGCAAGATAGCCCCCTGCACTTGGGTAGCAGGCAGTCCGTCTTTCCTAGAAATATCTAGTGTAGCTTTCGGCGCCGTGGTGTTAATCCCTACACGCCCCTTGTCTTGCTGTGCATAGAGGCTACTGCCCATTGCTAGCATAGATAGAATAAAAATGTGTTTTTTCATAATTTATAAAATTTAAAAAGTTGAGTATGTTTAATAGGTTTTAAGTGGTGAGTAACTTACACTCAAAAAGCTAATTTCTAAGTTCTCATCTCTAAGTTCTGTACTTTTGCCTACCGCCTTCGGCTTACGGCTTAAAGCATAGAAAAAACGCCCTGCCCCCAGATATATAACACACAACTTAAAGAAAATGAGGACAGGGCTACAGCCCATGGCAAGGAATGCCAAAGAAAGGGCTNCATGCTTTTAAGTTGTTCATATTTTTTAGATTTTAGAAGTTAGAGATTAGTTGGCTGTAAGTGTAAGCCGTAGGCAGGAGGCTTTAGGCTTATATCTACATTAGTACATTCTACAATAGTACATTTTACATTAGTACATTTTAGTAGGGTAGAAATCTTGCAACACCATATAGGGAGCGGGTTTGCGGAAGATTTTAGGCATAATGTCTTAGTTTTTTTACTATTTTTAAAATATTAGTTAGGTTATTTTATTAATTATAAAAGCCTACAAAGTCTTTGTGGATAAGCCTTTGCAGGCTTTTGGGAATATGGTGGTTAGTTTGTACCTTTTTTAGCGAACCCATAGGGTTACATTATGTTACCCTATAGGGGTACCGCCATACTTAGCCTTACCCACCTGTTTTTTACTTACAAGCTTAGGCTTGCTGGCGGCAAACCGCTGTGAACGCACGCTTAATCTTTGATGCATAACACATTATTCCCGGTCGTCTGTAAATACGGCCACAGGCTCACTTCATGGCTGTTCAAATATTTTTCCCCAAACGCTCGCGCCATATACTTTCGTGTACCGGCGACGGTGTCAAACGTTTCGGTACTCGTCCAAGCCGTAACACTAGCTACCTTTTCCCTAGTCAGGTCTCCATTATCAGAAGACACTCGCAAGGAGACGTTACGCGATATAAATGGGTAAGCCTCGTACTTGATTAAGCCCGCTTTTCGCAATTTAATATAATGTACATCGAATTCTGATCCTGTTGGCACATGAAAACCAGTCGGACATGGGTTCGTCGAACCTTTAGCCTGCCATAAATTTTTTCCGGAAGTTTGATCTGCTAAGCTAGAATGAACCCAAGCCCCATTGTTACTTGGACGAATATTCCTATTTGTTGCGGCATTTTCCCATGAACTAGAAATAGCTCCCTTCCCCGTATATTTCAGACGGAAACTTCCCGATACTTTACGGACAAGTTCGTGACCATCAGGTTGACGCTGCCACTGGAAAACGGATCCGTAAGCATGTGGATCATCGTATATTTGTATGGTATTAGGGTCTATTATAGGTTGATCCTCTTCATCCAATGCTCCACTCGTATAGATAGGGTTAAAATAACTATTTTCTATTTTAGTGTAGTCAGCTCCCAGATAGTTGTTGAGCCAGATTGCACCATCTGGACCTTGTATTGGAACATATAAAAACTGGTGTTCTTTCACCGCCGCTCCATAGCCTACGCATTCTAGCGTGGTTTTCCCATAGCATCGGTCTGGGATTACGCCTATGGCTCTTATATGATAAGCAATAGCGCTATTGTCTTTTATGTTAATCGCAAAATCTGCTAAAGAAACCCCCTGAGCGTCTACACCTATACCTGCATTGGTATCTAATTTCTTTACCAACAAATCTCCTCCTACAGATTTAATGTGAGCTAAAATATATTTTGTAGTCGTATCATAGGACTGCGCCGACCAAGACAACTCAAGCATCCTACTTTGCCCATCTTGGGTTTTACTTGCATCTACCTTTGTGCTGGTAGCATAGGCTGGCAGGTNGCCACTGGCGGTAGCCTCTACAGGAATCCGCACCCAGAAGCCCTCGGTGGTGATCTTTCCTTGATAATTTATTACATCCTCTCCTGTTGTGTCAGGATTTACATTGGTGTCCCAAGTTGCAACGCTAGTGGGATTGGTATAAGGTCTATAATTAGTATCATAGGCAGAGGCTATAAAGGTTTTATCTTCCAATATCTTAAGGCTTGTTGGTATTTCCAATGGNGNCNNATCTNTTNGNNTNCCATCNANNCACNGCCAAGTGGTNCCATCNAACCAATCAATACANTTTTTGGTNGTNTTNTAAATCATCGTNCCTTTTTCTACATTAGTAAATTNGTTNCGCTCTTCNGANCTAATGTGGGGCAAGATAGCACCCTGCACCTGCGTAGCAGGCAGCCCGTCTTTCCTAGAAATATCTAGTGTAGCTTTCGGCGCCGTGGTGTTAATCCCTACACGCCCCTTGTCTTGCTGTGCATAGAGGCTACTGCCCATTGCTAGCATAGATAGAATAAAAATGTGTTTTTTCATAATTTATAAAATTTAAAAAGTTGAGTATGTTTAATAGGTTTTAAATGGTGAGTAACTTACACTCAAAAAGCTAATTTCTAAGTTCTCATCTCTAAGTTCTNTACTTTTGCCTACCGCCTTCGGCTTACGGCTTAAAGCATAGAAAAAACGCCCTGCCCCCAGATATATAACACACAACTTAAAGAAAATGAGGACAGGGCTACAGCCCATGGCAAGGAATGCCAAAGAAAGGGCTGCAATATTTTGGCTGTAAGCCGTAGGCTTTAAGCCTAAGGCAAGGTTTGAATTTTGAGTGATGAGTTTTGAGTAACTTGTGGCTTTCAACTTATGGCCTACGACGAGGTTTGAGTGGCTTATAGCCTTCGGCTTACTGCCTTCAGCAAGGTAAAAGTGAAAAGAGTTAAGTGATAAGTGGCTTCCTGCATTCGGCTTACTGCCTAAAGCGAGTAAGGAGTGATAAATTTTAAGTTTTGAGTGGCTTGTTGCCTTCTGCTTATTGCCTAAAGCAAATATTGAGTGATTGCCTGAAGCCTTTAGCCTACGGCATATAGCCGTAAAATCTAAAAGACTTCTGTTTGTTTTTTTAGAAAAAAGGTTGTATAATACGCGCGTTACGCGGGATTTAACTTGTGTGTGTGTGTGTGTGTGTGTGTGTGTGTGTGTGTGTGTGTGTGTTTACACAATTTTCTGAAACCACCAAATTATTGGGGTAGTTTTTTTGAGAAATTTTTATGTTGCTGGTATTGCGTGTCATAACGGCGACAAAGGTACAATAATTTTTTTATTGTGCAAGAGGATTTAGAAATTAGATTTTAGAAGAATTATAAATGCTAAATTATAAATTATAAATTAAAAGTGAAGAGTTAAGAGTTTTGAGTAGCTTATTGCTTAAAGCCTACTGCCTATTGCTGTTCTTGTCTAAATTCTAATTTCTAGCCTCTAATCTCTAAATCACTGGTTTTACATCAGTACATCTTTATACCTTTACATTAATACTTTTTACATTGGTACATTCATACATTCATACATTAGTACATCACAAATTCTAATCTCTATAAAATTCTCTATCTTTGTGCCTTAATTTCAGTTTATGAAACCACTTAGAAGGATCATTAATTTTGCTAAACCTCACCAAAAATACCTTTGGGGTAGTATGATTTTTAATATTTTATATTCTTTACTTCAAATATTTTCGGTGTTGTCTATGCTACCTGTACTAAGGATTATTCTTAATTTGGACAAGGTAGATACCACTACTCACCCCATGTATGATGGGTATATAAGTAGTTCTTTCAGCTATGCTAAAGATTTATTGTATTATAAAATACAAGTTTATAATGATATTTATGGAGGGACTACTGTATTGGCATGGCTGTGTGTGATTACAGCTTTGGCATTTTTCCTAAGGAATTTATTTAGATATCTAGGGTCTTACCTTTTGGTAAATTATAGGGTAGGGATTACTAAAGACCTGCGTACGGCAATATACCATAAGTTTTTAAAATTACCCGTTTCCTTCTTTACTGAACAACGCCGTGGCGATATGATGTCCAGAATTTCTAATGATGTGGGTGCCGTAGAGGGCGGTATTATGGGCGCTTTGGTGGATATTATCAATGCACCGTTTATGATTATCTTCTCGCTGATTATGTTGTTTTTACTTGATGCCCAGTTGACTTTGTTTTCCCTCATCGTATTTCCTTTGATGGGCTGGATTATCTCTTGGGTGGGTAAAAGCCTTAAAAGACAAGCGCATTACGCTCAGGCAGAACTTGGGAATTTATTTTCTTTGGTTGATGAAACCTTAAAATCTTCTAAGGTGATTAAAATCTTTAATGCCGATAAAATTTTGAGTCAGCGTTTTGAACAAACCACCAATCTATGGCAAAAACATTCTATTGCGATGAGCCGTAGACGAGAGTTGGCGTCGCCTATGAGTGAGTTTTTAGGCTCGGTTACCATGCTTTTGATCGCTTGGTTTTCGGGCGTCGCCGTTATCAATGGAACGAATAATGACCCTATTACTTTCTTAGGGTTTTTAGGTATTTTCTACCAAATATTAAACCCTGCCAAGCAATTGTCTAGCGCAATATCTTCTATCCAGGGGGGTATGGCAAGTTTAGAACGAGTTTCGGAAGTTTTGGATTACGATTTAAAAGTTCAAGAGGTAGAGCATCCGATTAGTATCAAAGGACTAAACGAAAGTATTCGTTTTGAAAATATCAGTTTCTATTACGATACCGATAATAAGATTATCAACAACTTCTCTATGGTGCTTCCAAAAGGAAAAACTGTGGCATTGGTAGGACAATCAGGAAGTGGTAAAACAACGGTTGCCAATCTTCTAGCCCGATTTTATGATGTTAATGAAGGTAGCATCAAAGTAGATGGCATTAATATTAAAGACTTAAATATAAAAGATTATCGTACGCTATTGGGTATGGTCACTCAGGAGTCGGTACTTTTTAACGATAGCGTTTATCATAATATTCTAATGGGAAAACCTGATGCCACGAGGGAGGAAGTGATTGAAGCGGCTAAAATTGCCAATGCCCATCAATTTATAGAAGGTTTGCCAGAAGGCTATGACACGAATATTGGTGATGATGGAGGCAAACTATCTGGAGGACAAAAACAAAGGGTTTCTATTGCCCGAGCGGTACTCAAAAATCCACCGATTATGATTTTAGATGAGGCGACTTCTGCCCTAGATACCGAAAGTGAAAAGTTCGTACAAGATGCTTTAGATAAGATGATGGAAAATAGAACTTCTCTGATTATCGCCCACCGACTTTCAACCATACAAAAAGCCGATACGATTCTCGTAATGGAGCAAGGACAAATTGTAGAACAAGGCAACCACCAAGAATTAATGGCTAAAGATGGCGTGTACAAAAAACTGGTAGAACTTCAGAATTTTGAATAATTAACAAAGCTTTGGGAATCTATTTATGATTAAGAGTACAAGACACCCCACAGCATAGCACGCAATATCTACCCAAGAAAAAGAATTGCCAATTACAATATAGGCAACGCTACCTTTTTGAAAGCCCAGCCACTCTGCAATATGCAATAGTTGCAAAACCTCTACGATTATAGAAAATATAAAAACTCCTAAAATTAATAGCCCATTGTTATTAATTTTAATAAAAGCTTTTATCAAATAATACAGCAATATTACCACTAAAACATCGCCGATATAGGCTCTAAGAATAAACCAATCCTTAAATACCGTAGCAATCAGTACCTCAACCAGAAACAAGGCTAAAGCAATGATAAAATATCGTTTATGAAATTGAAGTTTTTGCATGTTATTTACCAATCATACTTTTAATAGCGTTGAGTTTCATCATCGCTTCAATAGGAGTTAAAGTATTAATGTCTATTTTTGTTAGCTCATCTCGAATGCTTTCCAAAACAGGGTCGTCTAACTGAAAAAACGAGAGTTGAAGGCTTTCTTCTGTTACTTTTTTTATCGCTTCTTTGCTATCGTTTTGGGTACGGTTGTTTTCTAAAGTTTTAAGAATAGTACTTGCACGATTTACCACTTTGGATGGCATACCTGCTAATTTTGCTACATGGATACCAAAACTGTGTTCGCTCCCTCCAGATACCAATTTTCTAAGAAAAATAATGTTGTTTTTATGCTCTTTGATAGAGATATGGAAATTTTTAATGCGTTCAAAATTCATTGCCATTTCGTTCAGCTCATGGTAGTGGGTGGCAAATAAAGTTTTAGGCTGTGTAGGGTGCTGATGTAAATACTCCGCAATTGCCCAAGCGATAGACACCCCATCATAAGTGGAAGTTCCTCGCCCAATTTCGTCTAATAAAATTAAACTTCTATCCGAAATATTGTTAAGGATATTCGCCGCTTCATTCATTTCTACCATAAAAGTAGATTCCCCTGCAGAAAGGTTGTCCGTAGCTCCTACGCGTGTAAATATTTTATCTAAAATACCTATTTCGGCATATTTAGCAGGTACAAAACTTCCAATCTGAGCTAAGAGACACACCACTGCCGTTTGCCTTAGCACAGCCGACTTACCCGACATATTTGGACCAGTTACCATAATAATTTGCTGACTGTCTCGGTCTAGGAAAATATCATTGGGAATATATTTCTCGCCTAAAGGTAAAGCCTCTTCTATAATGGGATGTCTTGCCTCCTTTAAATCAATACCGTAGCCTTCATTAAGGATAGGTTTGGTATAGCCTTCCGAAATAGACAGTTCCGAAAGTCCTACTGCGACATCTAATTGAGCAATGAGTTGAGCGTTTTCTTGGATTTGGTCGATGTACACCATGGTTCTTTGGCATACCTCACGGTAGAGGGTCTGTTCCAAAATAGCAATTCGCTCTTCCGCACCAAAAATTTGTTCTTCGTATTCCTTAAGTTCTTCGGTGATATAGCGCTCGGCACTTACCAGCGTTTGTTTCCTTACCCACTCGGGTGGCACTTTATCTTTATGCGTGTTTCGCACTTCTATGTAGTAACCAAAGACATTATTAAAGTTAATTTTCAGACTAGAAATTCCCGTGCGTTCTATTTCTCTTTGGCACATCTCATCCAAAAAGTCTTTGCCTTTACTTTGTAGATTTCTTAAACGATCTAGCTCTTCAGAAATTCCATTTTTTATCACATTGCCCTTTGCCAAACTTACGGGAAGCTCTTCATTTAGACTTTGTAAAAGATCTTGAATGGCATCTTCTAAATTATTTAATGGATTCAGCCATGCTAATACTTCGGGATGTTGATGCAATAGTGCTTTAATTTCATCAATATAAATTAAACTCTGTCGAAGATAACCTAATTCTTTCGGTGAGATTTTATCTGCCGCTAGTTTACCCATCAATCGATCTAAGTCGGAAATTCCTTTTAATCGAGATTGAATTTCAAACTTTAGCAATTCTTCTTTATTCAAGAACTCTATTAATGATAATCTTCTGTTGATATCATTAACGGATTTAAGCGGAAGGATCAGTCGGCGTCTCAATAGTCTGCTACCCATTGGTGTAGAAGTTCTATCTATAATATTAAGTAAGCTTTTACCGTCAGGATGTGACGGAAATACCACTTCTAAATTCCTGAGCGTAAACTGATCCATCATCAAATAATCTTCCTGAGGAATCGGCTGTATTTTGGTAATATGGTTCAGCAAGTTATGGTGCGTATCCTCCACTAAATAGGCAAATATAGCCCCCGCAGCGGTAATGGCTAACTTTTGATTTTCTATACCAAAGCCCTTTAAAGAATTGGTGTTAAAGTGTTGGGTTAGTTTTTCGTAGGCAAAATGATATTGAAATGCCCAATCTTCCATTTTAAAGACATTTTTAGCCTTTATTTTCTCTGGAAAATTCTGCGTGCGTTGATGGATAATTTCGCTTGGCTCAAATGAATTGATGACATGGTAAAGTTTCTCTAAATTGCCTTCTGCAACCAAAAATTCTCCTGTTGAAACATCCACCAAAGCCATTCCGTACTTTTCCTTTTCGCGATGCAAGGCAAGAAGAAAGTTGTTTTTTTTAGAATTAAGAACTTGGTCATTGAAGGTTACCCCAGGTGTTACCAATTCTGTAACGCCTCTTTTTACAATCCCTTTTACCGCTTTAGGGTCTTCTAATTGGTCACATATGGCAACGCGAAGTCCAGCACGAACCAGTTTTGGCAAATAAGAATCTAGAGAATGATGGGGGAATCCTGCAAGTTCAATGCTCTGCCCATCGCCGCCATTATTTCTTTTTGTAAGTACGATGCCTAGAATCTGAGCTGTTCTAATAGCATCATTACCAAAGGTTTCGTAGAAATCTCCTACTCTAAATAGCAAAATAGCATCAGCATATTTAGCTTTTATACTGTTGTATTGTTGCATTAGAGGTGTGGTTTTCTTTGCTTTTGCCATAAGGAATTAATTGAATGAGCAAAAATACTAAAACCTAGTGGCTTATAAAAATGAATAACCCTTCTCTGTTTTGAAAAGAAGGGTTATGTAGGGTTAGTTTTTATTAAATAAACTTTGAATTTTATTTCTAATCTTAATGATTAGAGGTTCTTTATAGTTTTTATCTTCATCGAAATAGCCATAGCCATAGCCATAGCCATAACCATAACCATAACCATAACCATAACCATAACCATAACCTTTTTCTTGGCTATAGTCATTGTAGATAAGTCCTAAATTTTTTACTTCATGGTTATGATATTTATCAATTAGCATTTTCAGCATGTACTTTTCAGTGTATTCGTGTCTTACGACATAGATATTGGCATCTGTATGTTTCATCAATTCAAACGAATCTGCTACAAGTCCTACAGGGGGTGAGTCTATAATAATGAAGTCGTAGATGCTTTTTAAGTCTTCAATAAATTGGATGTTTTTATCACTCATTAACAATTCGGACGGGTTAGGAGGAATAGGTCCTGACGTTGCCACATCTAAAGTTGGAATTTGCGTTTTATTAATCATTTGCTCCATGGATATTTCTCCAGTTAAAAAATTAGAAATACCATATTGATTATTGATTTTAAAATCACCAAAAATCTTAGGCTTTCTTAAGTCCATTCCAAGAAGAATTGTTTTTTTACCACTTAAAGCCAATACAGAAGCAATATTAATGGAAGCGTAAGTTTTTCCTTCCCCACTAATAGAAGAGGTAGTAAGAATAACTTTTCCGATACCATCATTTTCATCTTTGTAGAGAAATCTAAGATTGGCCCTAACCCCTCTAAATGCCTCTGATACAGAGGATTTTGGTTGATCTATAACCGTTAAGTTATTTTCATTGGTATTTTTACCAATAACTCCCAATAAAGGTATTTTAGTAGCATTAATTACTTCTTTAATATTTCTTACTTTACTATCTAATAAGGTACTAAGCAAAATAATTAATAATGGAATAGATAGTAGTCCTCCCATCACTGTCATTTTAAACATAGAAGTATTAGGGCCTACTGGACCTTGTCCCAGGTCTTTTGCCCAGTCAATTACATTAATTTCAGATTGTCCTACAGCCAATCTCATTTCCGCTTTGGCTTGCTCTGCTAATAATGTATTATAGGTTGTTTCGTTGATTGTATAACCTCGTTCAGCATCAATAAGTTTTTGTTGCTTGATAGGGAATTTTCTGAGTTCAGATTCTAATTGGCCGAGTTGTGAGTTGATTTTATTAATCTCGTCAGCATAGATTGAATAGTAGTTACCCAAAGTTCCTGATGATTTCCCTCTAGCTTCCCTAATTAAGCGATTGATTTCTTTCATCGGCTCAGACTGAGGCGTATATATGGTTTTATAGAGTTCTCTTTTTTCTATAAGGAGTTTTAGTTCTGATACGGAGGCCATAAAATTTCCATCCTCTATCCCCGCAGCATTGATATTAATTACACTTTCAATATCTTTATTCATTGAAGAACGAATATTGTTAAGCGCATTAATTTGTGTTAAGAGTTCTGCTTTTTTAGTTTCTAGATCTTTAATTTTTTGAAGCATTCCACTTATATCACCATCTGTCTGTACAATATTTTCATTAATTTTAATATTGTTTAGACCTGTGGCAGAGGAGTCTAGCTTAACCTTTGCACTGTCTAAGTTTTTCTTAATAAAAGCAATGGTATTTCTATCCACCATCCCTTGGTCTTCTTTTCTTTTTTCAATCAAAGCTTTTACACTATTATTAAGAAAATTAATCGTAGATTTAAGGTTATAATCCTTTTTCGCAATCATCATAATAGACTCTAATTCATTGTCAAAAGAAACATCTATATTTCGGGTATTTTCTTTTACTGTTTGGTCTATACTTTTGAGTGTGATGATGATATTATCATAATCTATAGAAATTGGATTTGGATTTTTCACCAATCTAAATTTAAAATAAGGTGAAACAAACCATTCTCCTACTTTTAGTGTTTTTTTCGATGGCGAATGGGGGGTAGGAACATCAAAAAATGCTTCAGATTGATAGTTATACAATTTGCTAGGTAGCATTTCTTGAAGTTGAATTTCATATAAATCCCCTTTTTTTGGAATAATTGTTATAGGGCTATTCGTAGCTTGTAGATGAGATTTATCAATTTCTATATAAAATGGTACATCTTCCTTATCTAAGATTGTTTCTTTAATTTTACCCTTGGTAGTATAATTTATATATAGATCTAGTTTTTTAGCCAAAAACTCGTTATGCGTTCTTGAGAGAATTAATTTTTTAAGATATAAACCTTGTTGGTTACCAGACTGCCCCCATATAAAGTTAATAGACTGCTGTGTAGGAGCCAAATAATTGGCAGAATTACTAGAAATACTCAATGTAAGCTCTGATTGGTATATATACTGAATATAATATTTTTGGTAATAATAATTAATGGCGTATCCTATAATACCCAATAGGGCAAACCAATACCAATTTCTAATTAGTCTTCTAAGAAAAAACTCTATATTGAAAAGGCTAAAATTACCTACCTCACTCTTTTCTTGAGAATCTTTTTTACTATTATTTATCTTTTCTGGAATCATTGAGTTTAAAATCTTGAAATTAATAAATATACAGATAGCGCCGTTGTAATTAAAGATACTCCAGTGGTTAAAGTTTGTATTGGTTCTTTACCGAATCCGTAAAGACTCTTAGATCTAGTACTAAGGTAAATCATATCACCATTTTGTAGCCAAAAATAAGGAGAGTTCATAATGTCGTCTCTGGTTAAATCTAACTTGACCCGCTTAATACCTTCTGGATATTTTCTTTGGAGAATAATATTTTTTCTATCAATGGTTCTATCCAATCCTCCATTTTGAGCAATAGCTTCTGTGATGCTTAGCATGGGGGTATAAGATTTTTTTTCACCAGATAAGTTGCCTCCAGTTTCTACATCGGTTAGCATATAGTAGGTTAACCCATCCAAGTTTAATCTAACCTGTGATTTACCCACTAAAAAATTTTCATTAACTTTATCTTGAATATCTTTTTGAATGTCTTCTATCGTTCTATCCACTGCTGGAATTTCACCAATACCAAAGATATCTATATTACCATTTGAATTGATTTTTAATCCATTGAAGTAAATAGTAGCATTTCCACCACCTGTCCTAATGCCATTGTTTCCACTATTAGTTACTACATTCTGGTTTGCACTTTGACCTTCTGAAGAGCCATATAAAGAGGAATAAAACTGTGCTGCATCACCTTTGGGTGTTGTAACTATACTAAGAGAAAGCATATCGGTTTTATTGATTTTATAAGGTTGATCACTATAAGGAATCAAACCATATTCGTTTATGGCTAAATGTTCATTGGGTTGTAGATACCTTACCTCCTTAGTTGTTAAACAACTGACATTAATAATAGCAAGTAATATGAATAGAAAATATAATTTTAAATTTTTCATAAAAAGTCTTTTTGCAAAAGTACGGTTTATTTATTTTGTTTCAAATACAATATAATGGTTGGGATAAAAGTACCTAAGAAACCTAATAAAAGAGAAACAAATAATAAAAGATTTATATTGATATGTCTCAGGTAGTAGACAACCATAATAATAAAAAAATAATATAATAATATATATAAGGTGGCTCTTTTATGGGTAAGTCCAAGTTTAAGTAATTGATGATGGATATGGTTTTTATCTGCCTCTAATGGAGATCTTTTATTAATTATCCTTTGAACAATAACCTTTAATGTATCCACCATTGGTAGTATTAGTATACTAAATGCAATTACAGGGGTCGTTTTAAGATGATAATGGATGTTAGAAGCATGATAATCATTTTCTATAAATAAATCAATAAAATATATGGCAGTAAAACTGAGTAAAAAACCAATTAGCATAGAGCCTGTATCCCCCATAAAAATTTTTTTGTTTTTATCCGATAGATTATAATATAAAAAGCCAAGTAATGCTCCAATAATAATCATACATAATACAACCATTGGATAGTTTGGTGCACCTAATCGATAATAACTGATTCCAAAAATTGTACAACAAGCTATGGCATAGGAGGCGGCAAGCCCATCAATCCCATCAATTAGGTTAAAAGCATTAACTATAATAATAATAGTAACAATACTAAATACTACACTTATTAAATAATGAAGTTCATATATCCCAAATAGTCCAAATAAGCTTCTAATCCTTAAATCGGAACCTATAACCATAAGAGCCGCAACTAATATTTGTGCAAAGAGTTTTTTATAGGCTCTCATAATGATAATATCATCCATCACTCCGATGTAAAACAAAATGACTAATGTAGGAAATAAAAATTTGTAAGTGTCAAAGAGTTCATAGGCAAATATAGGGGTACAGATACCAATAGAATAAAATAAAGCGATACCTCCTAGATTAGGAACTTTCCTTTGATGAGAGCTTCTAATTCCGGGTTCATCCATTAAATTTTTTCGTTTAGAAATTTTTAAAATGGTAGGAATAGCATAAAACGATAGGCCTAATGATAAAACCAATGATAAAATGGCCTTTATATAAAATAAAGGAACACCAAAATTCATTATGATAGAGTCAATAAACTGCATTAGATTTAATATTTATTACCAAAGAAAATTATGATATCTTTCAAATGTATACCCCACCTTAGATTGCATTACAGCATATACAAAATAATAAAAAATTATATATCCAATCAAAAAAATATGCAAAAATCCTCTTAGTTTAATACTTCTTATTGATGCTATGATATTAGGAATAACCATTACCATAAAAATCATAAAAATCATTGCTAATCTTGAAGAAAATATAGGACTCCCTCTAAAAATGAAATATAAACAAATCCCTATAAAACCTATATTTCGCATATATTCATAATAGGGGATTTTTTCACAGGCTTCTTTATTATAAGAAATTAAAAAATAAGAATACATCAAACATATTAAATCCGAAAAACTTATTTTATTGGTATTTCCTTCTATCATTTCGTAATTTGAAAAACCTTCATAAACTTCAGCGGGAGCGATACTGTCTAGTAATGAAATGTAATTATAGATTTGAAAAGGAGATAATATTATACAAATGATTAACAATACGATCATATGTGTCCTATTTATAGGGATAATGGCAACCCAGTATGCAAATATAAATACAAAAGCGGACTTATGAAACCCCATAGCCAAATATATCATCAATAAAAAAGGAAGAAGTTTTCTCTTTTTTATAAAATAGAAAGAAAATATCAAAATAGACATGGCTACCGCTTGCCTCATATGACCTCCGTCTGCAGAAAAATAAGAAGGGAACATATATAGCAATAAACTCAATGAAGGGTATACTACAGAATTTTCAAAAGTAAAATATTTAGGCAGAATTGATAAACAGGCGATAAAGAATGTGAATAAAAAAAATGGAAATTGAGCTTGATAAAATAATTTACCAATTAATACATACAGCCATTCAATCTCTAAAGTTTTTTTCCCAAATATTGCTTTATTAAATATAGTAGAATATTCGGTTTTTTTTCCAAAGTATTGGTACATCCTAAAATACTGGGGATAATCGGCGCCCACCCATTCTCTAAAACCCACTAAAAGAATCATTACAAATACTATCACCCATACAGCCTTATAATTCTTATAATTATTAACTTCCATAAAGCTAAAAAAAATAAGAACAATAGTAACTATTGTGAAAACAGGATGTAGAAATGTAATCATATGATTTACTTACATAAATTTCCTAATAATTTTACCCAAACCTAAAAAATAAATCATATAGTAGATTCTTTTTTTCAAAGGCAAAGATAAAAGATAATTCTTATTAAATCTTCTATACATAAGAATTTCTTTAAAACTAATTTTTCTATCGCTTATAAACCTTTCGAGTCTATTGGACATCATATTGTAAGTGGACTCGTCTTTTACAAAGGCTAAATAAGCTAAAAACGTATAGACGCCTTCTAAAATCTGAAACCCATTAAGTTCTTTTTTAAAGGACTTATATTTGGAGTTATAAAATTGCTTTTCTACGGATTCTACCGCATTTAAAATATCTAGCCCCCGCTCTGTATGTGTTTTGGTAATAGAATCCGAGCGTTCCAAATATTGATAATGGTAATTTTGGGTTTGGGCAATAGTATCACATTCTAATAATAACCTAGGAATCAATTCAATATCTTCAAAATGAATTCCTTTTTTAAATCTTTTACTCCTAAATAAATCTTTATGAAATAATTTATTACACGCAAAATAACTGATGTCCGAAAATACTGAAAAATGTTCTTTTAAAATTATGTTCTCTGGTAAATGTGGAATTTGAGTTAATTTTTGAGTAACTTCACCATGCTCATTTACCTTTTGTAAATTACAAATAACCATTTGAGCGACATTTTTTTTAGCTAAGGTGTACATTTCTTCAAACATGGTTGGCGTAACAAAATCATCACTATCTACAAAACCTATATACTCACCTTGTGCTCTATCCAGCCCGTAATTCCTAGCATCACTCAGTCCACCATTGCTTTTTGAATAGATTACAATTTTTTCTGGATAATTTTTCTGATACAGCTCCATAATAGATTTGGAACCATCTGTGCTACCGTCATCTATAACCAATATTTCTATCTCCTCTAAAGTCTGTGCTACTAAAGAATCCAAGCATTTTGAAAGGTACTGCTCTACATTATAAACAGGAACTATGATGGATACTTTCTTCATTGTTGATGCTGTTTCAAGTCATTATGTATTACATTGGCTATCTCTTCTATCAACCTATCGTAGCCTTCGTCGTTTAAATGAAGAGGGTCGGTATATAGCTTCTTTGATTCGTTATATCCTTCGGATACTTTTTCATAATCAATAAAGATAATTTTTTTATCTAAATGCTGATTTTTTAAATACTGATTTAGTTCGTTTCTATAAGAAATAGTATTATAAATATTGCCATTGTCATCAAGCTCTTCAAAAATTATATTTGCAGATTTGCTGATAATATTTTTTTGGTCATTATTTTCCTTTAAGCCTACTTTAGGTAGTTCCAATATAATTGGAGTGATATTTTTATTGAGCAGGTAATCAATGATCAGTGTCATATGATAGGCATAAAATTTTTTCCCAGTATGTCTTGCAGAATCATTTACTCCTGCTAAAACAATACAATATTGAGGATTTTTATCAAAAATATTTTGAAAAGAAAATGTGTCGTCATTTTTATTGAAAAAATCAGAATAAATTTCTTTTGTAGTTGCTCCTGGATGCCCCAAATTATTAACCTCAAATGAATCTTTTTTCATTTTTAAAGCTAATTTTTCGGCGGGAAACCTACTTGCCCAACTATCTCCAATAATAGCGATTATTCTATTTTTAGTAGTTGACATTGCGGTTTTATATTTTTCTTTTTTAGAATAAGAATACTTATTGAAAATTCTATAACTACCAAAGATTATCCCAATTAATACAAATATGTAGACAATTTGTTTTATTTTCATCGACTTAAAAATTTAGCGAGTCTTTTGGATAAATATCCTTTTTTAGCATTTTTATAATCTTGTTCTGTACATGGCAGACATTGATTTACAGAATCGCTTTCTCCAAAATACCAGAGATTGGTAAATGCTTCGCGTTTAAATTCCAGTGATTTTGAATCTATCAGCACAACATAACGCTCTAATTGTTGCTCTTTGGGATGTGATTTTTGGATGCTTATCCCTTCAAATAAATACCATAGCATTTGAGATAGTAAGGCTCTTTGCTTATCATCATCTGTACTAAAGTTGTAATTAAATATCCCTAGTGCAGCAAATTCTTGCCCCATTCCAATTTCTTTGGCTAATCCACAAGCCTCCCTAGAGTTGAGTCCATTAACTTGAGGATTCTGAGAAAAACTCCCTCCAATACTTTGTATAGCATCACAACTTAAAGTTACTAAATTAGAGCGTCTTAAAAAAGGTTCCGCATTATTAATATGCTGCATCATAGCGGATAGGCTCAGGGCTTCGGCATCTATATTATTAAGTAATTCTACCGAAGGTTTTTCATTGAGATGTCTCTGATAGCCTAAATGATAGTAAGTTTTGAGTTGGGCTTCATTAGAAGTTAGTATTTTACTCAATACATTCTTTTCGGAAAGTGGTTTTTCAGCATTACCTAGATGGATAAACGCATCAATGTGGGTATAGTTTACGGTATTATTAGTCTTACCCACAGCTTTGTACATAGGGTAAGCCATATCTTTCCCACTTCCAATAATAACGGGAATACTATCTTCTTCTAAACATTTTAAAACCAATTCTTCAATAATACAATGCGTATCTTCTAAAGTACGCCCCGTAATGATGTCGCCCAAATCCCCAATAGTAATCTGCAAGTCATGTTGAGACAATTGGTACAACTGACTTCTAATACTGCTAAAATCATTCATTTTGGCATCACCACCATAGCCCCGTTCGTCCGAGCAGAACATCAGCGTCACGCCGCCTTTTGCAATATCTTTGGAAATGATATGCCCTAATTGCCAAGCTTTAACTTTAGGACGATCAGGTTCAACTAAAACATCATCTAAATTCATATACTAATGTGAAGAAAGTTATTATTTCTTTTTAGTTGTTTTTCTTTTGGTTGTTGTTTTCTTTGCCGAAAAAGCAGAGGAGTCTTGTGCGGTAATCCATTTTTTTACCTTATCTAAAGCAATGTCTTTCAGCTCCTCAGCCGTATATTTTTCGTCTGATTTTGTTTTCGGTATTTTGAAGTTTTTCTTTTTAAACTTAATGAATGGTCCCCATCTACCGTTTTCAATAGAAATGCCCTCCTCATCCCATTGTTTGATGTAGCGATTGGCCTCTTTTTCAAGTTTTGCTTCTATTAATTCGTGAATATCCTCATTGGAAAGATTATCGAAATCGTATTTTTTAGGGACATTCACAAAGATATTTTTATACTTTAAGAATGGTCCAAACCTTCCCACACCTTTAGTTACAGGCTCTCCTTTAAAACTTGCAATTGGAGCATCGGCTAATTTTTTTTCCTTGATAAGCTCTTCTGCTCTTTCTTGGTTAACGCTTAATGGGTCTTCGCCTTTAGGAATACTAATGAAAGTATCTCCCCATTTAACATAAGGTCCAAATCTACCTACGGCAACAGATACAGGTTTCCCATCTACCGCTTTGAGGTCGAAAGGCACTTTAAATAAGTCTAAAGCCTCCTCTAAAGTAATGGTGTTGATATTTTGATGCGCCATTAGTGATGCAAAGACTTGATTTTCATCTTCACTATCTCCAATTTGTGCCATAGGACCATAGCGCCCTATACGCACCAAAATGACTTTTCCAGTTTTAGGGTCTTTCCCTAAGATTCGCTCACCTGAAGCTCTATCGGCATTTTCTTCTACATCTTTTATATTCGTATGGAATTTTCCGTAGAAGCCAGACATCATTTCTTTCCATTTTTCATCACCGTGAGCAATATCATCAAAATCTTGTTCTACTTTTGCGGTAAAGCCATAGTCTAATATTTCGGCAAAGTTTTCTGTTAAGAAATCATTTACGACAATACCAATATCTGTAGGGACAAACTTGTTTTTATCACCACCGTAGTTTTCTTTTAAAATGGCTTTGTCTAGTGTTTTAGGTGTTAAAGTCATTTTCATAATTTCCCGCTCCTGAGGTAGAATCTCCCGTTTGTCTACATATTCTCTGTTTTGTATAGTTTGAATTGTAGGGGCATAGGTAGATGGTCTACCAATACCTAATTCTTCTAATTTTTTAACTAACCCCGCTTCTGTAAATCTAGAAGGGTGCTTACTAAATTTTTCGGTAGCGGTAATAGTTTTATAGTCTAGAGCCTCACCTACTGATACTTTAGGAAGGAGTTTGCTATTGTCTTCTGTGTCCTCGTCTTCAATTGTATGGATACCATAGGCTTTTAAAAATCCATCAAATATGATAACTTCACCTTGAGCTTCAAAATGTTGAGGTAGTGTTTTATCGCCAATTTCAATTATTGTTTTTTCTATCTTGGCATCCGCCATCTGACTGGCTAAAGTTCTTTTATAAATCAATTTATAAAGACTATTAAGCTGACTGTCGCTTACTGTTTTAACCCCAAAATCTGTTGGTCGAATGGCCTCGTGGGCTTCTTGGGCAGAAGAAGATTTTGTAGTATAATTTCTCGGCTTGGAATAATCGTCGCCAAATTCTTTTATAATTTGAGATTTTGCCCCATCAATTGCTTCTTTGGATAAATTGACAGAGTCGGTTCTCATATAAGTGATATAACCTTCTTCATAGAGCCTTTGCGCTATTCTCATAGTGGTTGCTACACCATAGCCGAGTCGGTTAGAGGCCTCCTGCTGCAAAGTAGATGTGGTAAACGGTGCTGAAGCAGTTTTTTTGCCTGGCTTCTTTTCTACATTTAAAACTTTAAAGTTGACAGATTGTGCTAATTTTAAAAATTGCTCCGCGTCTTGTTCTTTCTTAAACTCTTTTTTTAGTTTTGCTGAAATTTCTTGGGAATGGCTGGTAGAAAATATACCTTCAATTTTGAAGTTAGATTGCGGTTCAAAGGCTTGAATTTCTTTTTCCCTTTCTACAATTAGCCTTACCGCTACCGACTGAACCCTACCTGCCGAAAGTCCTGGTCTTATTTTTTTCCAAAGTACAGGTGACATCTCAAAACCTACAATACGGTCTAGCACTCTTCTGGCTTGTTGGGCATTCACTAAGTTTTTGTCAATATCTCTGGGGTTTTCTATAGCCTTTAGAATTGCGTTTTTTGTAATTTCGTGAAATACAATACGCTTGGTTTGTTCTTTTTTTAGTTTTAGTTCTTCGGATAAGTGCCATGCAATAGCTTCTCCTTCGCGGTCTTCATCGGAAGCGAGCCAAATGGTATCTGCCTTTTTTACCGCTGCTTTTAACTCGGATACTATTTTCTTTTTATCGCTAGAAACTTCATAATCTGGCGTAAAGGTTTCCAAATTAATACCCATTTCTTTTTTGGGTAAGTCTCTGATGTGTCCAAAACTGGATTTCACTTCATAATCTTTACCTAAATATTTCTGGATGGTTTTGGCTTTCGCTGGTGACTCAACGATGACTAAATTCTTTGGCATGCGGATTTGTTTTTTGCAAAAGTATGAACTTTTTAATTAATGATTCTAATCACCTTTACAACGAGTTTAATGTTCTACTCTTTTATAAAGGTAATAGTCCTGTCCAATAGCCCGAATTGAATACACAATATTTATAGGGTAGGGTGCAGACTTATGTACTTGGTCTATTGGGTAACTTTTAATTAGTTTATACTTTTTATTGAAATCATTTTGTTGAGCTGGAGTCATTTTATATAACTTGTTTTCTCCTGCTTTAGCACCAATAGTTAGTACATAGGTAGGGTTGTTATGATTAATTAGGTTGATCCAAGCTTCATCAAAGTTGGCAATCATTTCGTTAGTCATTTTTTTATCCACTAAGCCTACCTCATCCCATGTCTTTAGTCTGGTGTAAAAAGGAATTTTTCCTGCAGGCTCTAGGACGATACTTTGGTTTTTATTAGCATTTAAACTTTTAAGATCCCTTACAATCTGCATTCTTTGCGTATTTTCCATATACCCAATACTTAGAGACTGAATATATTGAAAACTTGCAAAGGCTATAAATATAAATACTGATAATATTTTAAGGGTTTTAGTTTTTAAGACAAATTCTATCAACACATAGATCCAAATACTCGCCATAAAGACTCTCGGAAGCCAATAATACCAGTCAAAATAGGCTCTTAGAAATACAAAAATTAAGATCTTGGCTGTTGCAAATGATAGAATAGTAATGATGATATGAATTCTTTTCTTGTAGACCTCCTTGTTTAGTACAAAAAATAATAAACAAAGGGTCAATACAAAATAAGTGTAAAATAAGACCATAGTAATGGTTCCTGACATTCTTAAATAACCACCATAATACGCTAACTGATTGATAAACTCATTAAAATCAAACCCTTTATTATTAGGATAGGCAATTTTTTTAGCAACTATGGTATGGTTTACAATATCTCCAAAATACCAATAGTTAAATGTAAGCACACTCAATATCCCAATGACTCCTCCAAAAAAGAAATATGGGTTAATTCTTCTAGTGATAATTATCGTATAAAGTCCAAAAATCCCTAAAAATATAACTGTATCTAAACGCGTCCATATTAACAATATAGGTAAGATGAAAAAACATAATTTGGTTCCTTCTTTTATAGCATATTTTATAAAAATACAATACAATAGAAATAATATACCATATTCCATTCCCAATACAGAAGCCATAATGGCTGGTGGTATTAAATTTAATAAAACTACAAATAAAAATATTTTTGAACGCTCGCTGAAAAATACTTGAGCTAAAAATAAACTCCCTAGCCCAAACATTAAACTATTAAATAGCTGTATAGTATACACGAATGCATCACCAGAAAGCCATTGAATCAGTGCTGAAATGAACACATATAAATGCGTAGTAGATGCTGAAATAGGTTCAGTTCCGTTAAAACCTATTACTCCATAATCTAATAAATTTTGTGCTACATTCCAAGTAATAAAGGCGTCCTCCTGAATATGGTGTGTGAATAAAAAGGGAGTCTTGATTAATAAAGTAACCAAAATTAAAAATAAGTAAAATTTAGGTTGATCTCTTTTTCCTGTATAATATAGTTGCTTGTCCATTTATAATAAAACTGATATTAATTAATTTACAAAATTATGGAAAAATATGTATATAAATCTAATAGGCAGATTATAAACTTATTTCTCAATTTTAACAATTTTTTAAAAACTATTTATCTTATAATAAGTCTAATTTCATATCTTTGTAGACTAAAATAATTTATACAGAAAAAATGGGATTATTTGATTTATTCACGCAAGAAATAGCCATAGACTTAGGGACTGCCAATACCCTAATTATACATAACAACAAAATTGTAATAGACCAACCTTCTATCGTGGCGGTAGAAAGACAAACGGGAAAACCTATCGCCGTAGGGGAACAAGCCAAACATATGCAAGGGAAGACCCACGAAGATATTAAAACCATTCGTCCATTAAAAGACGGTGTTATTGCAGATTTCCAAGCTTCGGAGCATATGATCAAGGAGTTTATTAAAAAGATTCCGGGGATTAAAGGTAAATTATTTCAACCAGCCCTTAAAATTGTGATTTGTATTCCTTCAGGAATTACAGAAGTGGAAAAAAGAGCGGTAAGAGACTCTGCTCAAAAAGTGAATGCCAAAGAGGTGCGGTTGATTTATGAGCCAATGGCAGCCGCAATAGGGGTAGGCATTGATGTTCAAAAACCAGAAGGAAATATGATTATCGATATCGGTGGAGGAACCACCGAAATTGCAGTCGTGGCTTTAGGCGGAATTGTGTGTGATAAATCGGTGAAAATTGCAGGAGATGTATTTACTAACGATATTGCATATTATCTAAGAACCCATCACAATCTGTTTGTAGGAGAGCGTACTGCAGAAAGAATCAAAATTGAAGTTGGTTCTGCCGTAGAAGAGTTGGATATTGATATAGAAGATATTCCGGTTCAAGGTAGAGATTTAATTACGGGTAAGCCTAAGGAAATTATGGTGGGCTATAAGGAAATCGCGCGCGCTTTGGATAAATCTATCATTAGAATCGAAGATGCCGTAATGGAAACCCTTTCTATGACGCCGCCAGAATTAGCCGCAGATATCTACAAAACAGGAATTTATTTAGCGGGTGGTGGAGCATTGCTTAGAGGGCTTGCAGATAGGTTAAGCAAAAAAACAGGTTTACCCGTATTTGTTGCCGAAGACCCGCTAAGAGCTGTAGTAAGAGGGACGGGAATTGCACTAAAAAATATGGACAAATTCAATTTCTTAATTAAATAATTTAGAGCCGCACCAATGGGGTCTATGCTGAGGTTTTTCTCTAAAAATGCCTTATTTGTTTTCTTTTTGGGACTACAATTGTTAGCCTTATGCCTTATTTTTACGAGAAATAGCGTTCAGCGATCATTCTTAGCAGCGCAAGTTGCGGGATTTAATTCATGGGTTTCGGGCTATATAGATGAAGGGACGAATTATCTTAATTTAAAGGAAATGAACGAGGAGTTGGTGGCTCAAAATAAATACCTCATGCAGCAATTGTATGGGAAGCAATCTCTAAGTCAGCCCAAAATTTATAAGGTTTCAGATTCTATTAAGGGAGGACAAAACTACACCATTATTGACGCTAAAGTGATGAATAATACCATCATTCGAAAAGATAACTATTTTACCATAAATAGAGGCAGTAGACAAGGCGTTAAAGCAAAAATGGGCGTAATTGCTCCCAATGGCGTGGCAGGAATTGTCATCAATAGTATGAACAATTATGCTTTGGTTCAGTCTATTTTAAGTGTTAATAAAATGCGTATCAATGCCTCACTAAAGAACTCGGGTTATTTTGGAACTTTAACTTGGCGGGGCGACGATGCTCGAATAATGCACTTGGCAGATGTTCCAAAATATGTTCCTATTAAGGTGGGCGATACGGTAATTACAGACGGGAAGTCGGATATTTTTCCTGCTAATATTCCATTAGGAACTATTTCTGGCTATCAGGTAGATACTAAAACTGGGTTTTGGGATATTAGTGTAGAACTTAGCCAAAAGATGGGAAATATTAAGAAAGTATATGTGGTTCAAAACCTTAAAAGAAAAGAACTTGAGCAAGTACAAGACTCACTAAGTGCTACGATAAAAAGAGATGATAAGTAGAAATATATTTACAGATTTAGTATTTTCAACACTCTTGGTTGCATTACAGATTTTTTTATTCAATCGTTTTGCAATTGCAGGAGGCTATACGCCTATCATCTATCCTGTATTGGTGTTGTTTTATCCCTTTTATAGAAATCAGTATGTGTTTTTAGGCATTAGTTTTTTGTTAGGGCTGGGAGTAGATGCGTTTTTAGGAACATGGGGGATTAATGCCTTTGCCACAACGATTATTGCTTACTTTAGAACCCTTATCTTTAGGACTTCTGTGGACAGTGGCGCGACCGATAGCTTTTCATTTCAATCCATTCGGTGGAGCCAGTTTTTATTTTTTATATTTTTCAGTTTATTCATTCATCAATTTTTAGTTCAATTCATTGAGTTTTTCAAATTTTCTAGAGTGCTTGAAATTTCACTTAATATTTTGATTACTTCAGTAGTATCATTTATTTTTGTACTTCTGTATGTATTAATTTTCAAAATCAAGCAAAAAGTTTGAAACGGTTTTTCAAAATCAATGTGGTATTGGCGATTATTGCTATAATCTTTATAGCAAGGTTGGCGTATTTGCAACTGTTTACCGATAGGTATGCACTTAATGCAGCCAATACCTCCATCAAAACAGAATACATCATTCCACAGCGGGGGATTATCTTTGATAGGAACGGTAAAATTTTAGTAGGAAATAAACCCGCGTACGAAATTGCATTCACGCAGGTACTAATGAAACCAGATTTTGATACACTTGGGTTTTGTAATTTGATGCGTATTTCTAAGCAAGATTTTATTTCTAGAATAAAAGCCATAAAAGCCGACCAATATTATTCTAAGGTTCAGCCGATGACGTTTATGAAAAACCTTAGCCGTGAGGAAATGGCAAGAATCCAAGAAATTATTTTTAAATATCCAGCCTTCAATATTGTGAAAAGACCTCAAAGAGAGTATGAAGTCAGTACTTCGGGAAATCTTTTAGGGTTTACCAATGAAGTGAATCAATACGATATTAAAAAAGATTCGGTTTACTATTTGCCGGGGGATATCATCGGAAAATCAGGGGTTGAGAAAGGCTATGAAAAAGAATTGAGAGGCGAAAAAGGCGTGCAATATATCCAAAAAGACATTAAGCTAAGAAGTGTAGGGCCATACAAAAATGGAGAACTGGATAAAGAAGTGGTTACAGGTAAAGACCTTACCCTCACTATTGATTACGACCTTCAAAGAATTGCTGAGGAAATGTTGGTAAACAAAAGAGGGGCGATTGTGGCATTAGACCCTAAAACTGGAGAAATACTCGTGATGGCTTCGGGGCCTGATGTAGACCCTATGGAAACCTTTAGTGGTTCGGATAAAAATAAAAAGATTTATCAATTGCAAACGGATAAGTTTAATATGCCGATGTTCGACCGCTCTATTCAAGCCGCATACCCTCCAGGCTCTACTTTTAAATTAGTGACCGCTTTAGCAGCTATGCAAATGGGCGTGATGACACCCCAAACGATTTTTCCATGTGGTGGAGGATTTAATTATAGAGGGCTTAGAATTAAAGGACATGGGGGAGCAGATCCACTTATCCCATCAATCCAAGTATCGAGTAACTGCTATTTTTCTTACGCTTATCTTGCTATTGTGAACAAATATCCGGGGAATCCATCTAAAGGGGTTGACGAATGGAAGGAGATTATGAATAGCTTTGGGCTCGGTGTTTATCTAAATAATGACTTAGCCGTAGGTGCTAAAGGGAGGATTCCAAGTGGAGAATATTATGAAAAAAGAATGGCAAATATTTATAAAGCCAGTGGCAGTAAGGCAAACCCTAAACAATGGGATCCATTGGCTACGGGAGCTGTGTTTAATGGAATGGGACAAGGTGATGTATTGGTAACCCCGCTGCAATTGGCAAACTATACAGCGGCGATAGCAAACAAAGGCTGGTTCTATACACCACATATCGTGAAATCAATAGATGGAAAACCCAATCCAGACCCGAGGTTCAAAAAGAAACATTATACTTTAGTTAAAGATAAGGCCTATTACGATGCGGTACTAAAAGGCATGGAAGCAGTAGTATTGCATGGTACGGGACGCTCACTAAAAACCAATGAATTTACCCAACTTGCCAAGACGGGAACTGCGCAGGTACCCCAAGGTAAGGACAACTCTATCTATACCATGATAGCCCCAGCCGAAGACCCCAAAATTGTAGTCGCTGCGGTGATGGAGCATGCTGGCTTTGGTGCCACATGGGCAGGACCAGCGTGTACGATTATTGCAGAAAAATACTTGACGGGTGAAATAAAAAGAGAGCATTTGTATAAAAAAATGGTGAATGCTAGTTTTATATCGGAATATCGAAGACAATGGGAAGCAGATTTAAAACGAAAAGGGCTATATAAAAAAGCAAATAAAGATTCGCTCTATTTAGCGAAATTAGAAGACAGTTTAAAAATGAAACTTAGCCCTAGTATTCTTAATAGAATAAAAAAAGATAGAGATTCTATAATGCTTAAAATCAACGCTAATAAATAGATTATGAATAAGACAGAGGGCATAGATAAAATTGGCATTGGGTTATACCTCATCATTTGTGTCTTTGCTATATTTAATATTTATAGTGTAAATGAAGCATTGGGACAGAAACAATTAATTTTTTTCATTATTTCTCTATTGGTCGGAGGGGGGATTTTTTCGATGAGAGCCCAATTTTTTGAGGGTATAGCGGGGTTGGTTTATATCTTTGGAGTATTATTATTGATTGGATTATTTCCCTTTGGCACCGAAATTTTAGGACAGAAAAACTGGTATAAGTTTGGAGGCATTACCATGCAACCCGTTGAGTTTGCTAAAATTGGAACTACATTAATGCTCGCCAACTATGTGGCACACCCTGATTTTGATATTAAGAACAGAAAGAATTTCCTTACCGCATTTGCCATTATCGCAATTCCCGGAGTCGTAGTGTTGATGATTCCAGATGTTGGTTCGTTATTAGTATTTATGGCGTTTGTGATCGCACTTTATAGAGAAGGATTATCGGGATGGTTTTTTGGTGTTATAGGTATTTTAGCCACGGTGTTTTTAGGAGCTTTGTATATGGAAATTACTTTAAAAATATCTCCAATATATGTCGCATTGCTTTGTGGTACTATAATTTTAGTAGTCTTAATATTCAATTGGAACAAAATTAGGTGGAGTATATTCAGTGTATTGGCTGTGGTGTTTACATTTACATTTGTGGTATTATTATCTACATTTTCCATGTATATTCTAGAAAAATTACCTAAGCACCAGCGCGAAAGAATAGAGGTTTTATACAAAGGGGAAAAAGCGTTTAGGGATACTTCGGGGTATAATCTTTTATACTCGAAAACAGCGATTGGCTCTGGTGGGCTTACGGGAAAAGGATATAAACAAGGCTCAGTAACACAAGGGAAATTTGTACCCGAGCAACAAACCGACTATATTTTTTGTACTGTTGGCGAAGAGTGGGGCTTTGTAGGCAGCGCATTGCTGATTTTATGTTATGCCGTCTTTATTGGTAGAATTTACTACCTCGCAGAGAAACAAAAAACGGTGTTCAATAGGGTATTTGGCTATTCCTTTGCGTCTATTTTGCTAATCCATTTTGGGATTAATATCGGAATGGTCATGGGGCTGTTTCCTACGGTGGGTATTCCTTTGCCTTATTTTAGCTATGGGGGAAGTTCGCTATTGGCATTTTCTATGATGACGGCTATTTTCTTTAAACTCAACTATGCAGACAAGAAAAGTTTAGTCTAAAATGGGTGTCCTAAAAAATGGGAGCCATTTTTTGCCATAAGTTTAAAATTTAAGTTGTATTTTTGAAACTCTATACAGACAAAGCATTACACTATGAAAGCGGCGATTTATTCACAAAAAAAAGATTTAGACACCTTTTTATATTTAAGTAAGTTTATTTCGGAACTAGAAAAAAGAGGGGTAGAATCTGTATTGTATGAAGGGCTTTCGGTAGATTTAGCTTTTTCTAAGCATTTTAAAACCTTTAATGACAAAGAAGAACTCAAAGCACTAGAAGTAGATTTATTTTTTAGTTTTGGGGGCGATGGAACTATACTCAACGCCTTGATATTCGTTCAAGATTTAGAAATTCCTATTGTGGGGGTTAATACGGGGCGCTTAGGCTTTTTAGCATGTTTTTCTAAGGAGGAAATATTTCAAAATATTGATAAAATTTTAGCAGGGGAAACCATTTTAAGTCGCCGTTCGGTGATTGAAGTTTCTGCGGGCAATTCCAAAATAGACTTTCCCTATGCCTTAAACGACCTCAGTATTACCAGAAAGGAAACCACCTCTATGATTACCATAGATTCTTATATTGATGATGAGTTTCTTACCGTATTTTGGGGTGATGGCTTGGTGATTTCTACCCCTACAGGATCTACGGCTTATAACCTAAGCTGTGGTGGTCCTATTATTTCGCCAAGGACAGACGATTTTGTACTGACGCCTATTGCACCGCATAATCTAAATGTAAGACCCATCATTTTAAAAGACGATGTGGAAATAAAACTGAATGTAGAAAGTAGAGTGCCAGAATTTTTATTGTCTTTAGATTCTAGACTGTATAATGTGAGTACAGACGATCCTATTACCGTTAAAAAGGCAAATTTTGAAGTTTCTTTAATGATGACCAAACGCATTAATTTCTACGAAACCTTGCGACAGAAACTGCTTTGGGGTAAAGACAAACGCACTACAGGTAGTGTCTCATAAACTGTGTAAGTTAAACATAATTTAGATATGATCGACAAAAATGAAATTATTCCCCTAATTCTAACTGGTTTTTAACCAAGTTGAAATATTCTCCTTTTTTAGAAACTAATTCGTTATGATTACCTTGTTCCACTATTTGTCCTTTTTTAAGGACTATAATTTGGTCAGCGTTCTTTACTGTAGAAAGTCTATGAGCTACTATAATCACAGTTTTACCTTTAAAAAAGGATTGTAAATTATCATGAATAACACGTTCATTTTCTGCATCAAGAGCAGATGTTGCTTCATCAAAAAATATCATTTGAGGGTTTTTATATACCGATCTTGCTATTAAAATTCTTTGCTTTTGTCCTCCTGAAATACCATTACCAGAAGCTCCTATTTTAGTATTCAAACCTAATGGTAATTCTTCTACAAAAGATTTTATATTAGCTATTTTCAATGCTTTTTTTAGCTGACCTTCATTGATTTTTTCATCACTAGTGGCAATATTTCTTTCTATTGTATCTGAAAATATAAATCCATCTTGCATTACTACTCCACAATTTTTTCTCAGTTCGATAGGCGAAATATCTTCTATATCTAATCCATTGACTTTTATTTTTCCTTTTGTGGGCTCATAAAACTTCAAAAGCATCTTTAAAAGCGTTGTTTTTCCACTACCACTTGCCCCTACAATAGCTGTTACTTTTCCTTTCGGAATATTCAGATTTATATCTTTAAGAACATAAGGTGATTGAGGGCCTTCATACTGAAAAGATACATTTTCTATTATTATACTTCCTTTTTCTGAAGCCAGTTCGTGATTATCAAAAGGCTTATGATTTTCTTTTTCTTCCTCTGGATGATTTTGAACTTCATTAAGTCTTGCTAAACTTAACTTTGCATCTTGAAGAGAACGAAAAAAAGAAATTAGCTGTCCCACTGGAGAATTCATTTGCCCTACGATGTAAGATACCCCTAATAATTCCCCAAGGGTCATGTTTCCTTGAACAACAAAATAAGCGGACAAAAAAGTTACTAAAATATTTTTAAATTGATTAATAAACTCAAAGCCAGATAACTGTACTTGATCAAGTTTTAAAATACGGATATTGATTGTAAAAAGTTTTTGCTGAATTTTTTCCCATTCTCTACGTTTGAAATCTTCAAACTGGTTAAGTTTCATTTCTGATACACCATTGATTATTTCATATATAGATTCTTGGTTTTCACTTCTCTGCTGAAAACGATGATAATCTAGGACTTTTCTTTTTCTCATCCAAAAGAACGACCACAATACAGACGTCACCGTTAACGTCATATATGTCAATAATATTCTAAAATCATAATACCATAATATGCCAAAGAAAGCAGTAAAAGTAATGACAGAAAATACTGTAAGAAGACTCTGAGAGGTTAAGAAATGTTCTATTCGCTCATGATCTTGTATGCGCTGGTTAAAATCGCCCATTAATTTCGTATCAAAAAACCGAATAGGAAGACGAAGCATTTTTCTCAGAAAATCTGAAATGATTTGTATATTAATCTTAGTACCTACTACTAGCATTATCCAATTTCGAAAGATATTGATTACAATACTCCCAATGAAAAAAGCCAATTGAGCTAATAAAATATAAGTGATAACAGATAAATTCTTTTGATTAACCCCATCATCTATTAGTTTTTGAGTAAGAATAGGAAATATCAAAGTTATTAATGTTCCTAAACTGAGTAGAAAAAACATCCACCCCATTGATTTCTTATAAGGTTTCAAATAGTTTAAAAGATATTTTATAGACACCTTTTCTTCCTTAGGTGGTTCTTGGGAAAAAAAATTGTCAGTAGGCTCTAAAAACAAAGCAACACCTTTTTCCCCATCTGAGATCCAAGAATTTTTAAATTTTTCTTCAGAAAGTGTGATAAAACCATGAGCAGGATCAGCTATTTTATATATTATTTTCCCCGTAAATATACATTTTGTTATTTTATATAAAACAACAAAATGATTTTGATTCCAATGTAAAATACAGGGTAAAAAGTCTTTACTAAAATCATTCACTTTTAGCTTTGCAGAAAAAGTATTAAAACCTATCTCAGTAGCTGCTAAACTTATTCCCAATAAAGATACTCCTTCCCGAGTAATAAAAGCTTTATCACGAAGATACTGTAAGCCAAAACTTTTGTTATAATATGAAGCTACCATAGCGAGACAAGCTGGTCCACAGTCCATTTGGTCATATTGAACGACACTATCCCTTAAAGTGTGTAAGTTAAAAAGAGATGCTTAGGTTTTTAGAGTCTTAGTCTTTGGTCAAATATAAGCATAAATTGGTTTAAAACCAACCCCCAATTTCTAATAGGCATCGACCATTTCTTAGTGGCTTCTCTTATAGAGAGATATACTGACTTCATAACCGCCTCATCGGTAGGAAAAGACATCTTGTTTTTGGTGTATTTACGGATTTTTCCATTAAGATTTTCGATTAAATTAGTGGTATAAATAATTTTACGGATTTCTAAAGGAAAGTCGAAA